>NZ_JYMS01000020.1:0-85514 GCF_000938285.1 Bradyrhizobium sp. LTSP857
TTAGAGCGTTTCCTTGATTAATTGAATCGAGAGGGATTCCTTCAGAGGTCGGTTTATGATTCAAGATGCTGGCTGGATTGGAGGCCAGCATCAGATGGTCCGACCTCTTTCGAATGATCTTCGGGTCAGGGCGGTGGCGGCAGTCGAGGCCGGAGATAGCTGCCGGGCGGTGGCGAGCCGTTTTGGGGTTGCGGTGTCGTCGGTCGTGAAGTGGTGCCAGCGCCAGCGCGCGACCGGCTCAGTGGCACCGGGCAAGATGGGCGGTCATCGCAAGCCGGTTTTGGAGCCGCATCGGGCATTCATCGTCGAGCGGCTCAAGCAGACGCCGCATCTGACGCTGCACCAGTTGAAGGACGAACTCGTCGCGCAAGGCATCAAGGTCTCGCACAACGCGGTGTGGATGTTTCTGCGGCGCGAAGGCCTGCGGTTTAAAAAAAACACTGTTCGCCCTTGAGCAGGGCCGAACTGACGTGGCGCGCCGGCGGCAGCGCTGGCATGGCTTCCAGGCTCGCCTTGACCCGCAGCGGCTGGTGTTCATCGACGAGACCTGGATCAAGACCAACATGGCTCCGCTGCGTGGCTGGGGGCCAAAAGGCGAGCGGTTGCGGGGCTTCGCGCCGCACGGCCATTGGCGCACCATGACCTTCCTGGGTGCGTTACGCTGCGATCGGCTCGCCGCCCCTTGCGTGTTCGACGGTCCGATCAACGGCGACAGCTTCCGCGCCTATGTCGAGCATCAGCTCGTCCCGGTGCTGAAGCGAGGCGACATCGTCGTCATGGACAATCTGGGAAGCCACAAATCCGCAGCGGTGCGCCGCCTCATTGCCGACGCCGGCGCAAGGCTCTGGTATCTGCCGCCATACTCGCCCGACCTCAACCCGATCGAGCAGGCGTTCGCCAAGATCAAGCACTGCATGCGTGTCGCACAAAAACGCACCGTCGAAGAGACATGGCGTCATATCGGCCATCTCGTCGGCACCTTCAATCCCCGCGAATGCAGCAACTACTTCGCTAATGCAGGATACGCTTCAATCAAAATGTGAAACGCTCTAGTCGCGCGATACGGACAGCCCCGCGAGAAGCGGCGCGTACGCGGCGAGCCTGCGGGATACGAACTCCGTGAAGAGCCGCACGCGCTTTGTCTTGCGTGTCTCGCCCTGTGTGAGAAGCCAGAGCGTTCCGTACATGTGCAGGTCGGTGCCCGGCACCCTCACCAGCAGGGGGTCGGCATCGCCGACGAAGCACGGCAGTGTCGTGATCCCGAGCCCTTGCCGTACAGCGACGATCTGTGCCCCGGCGTCCGTGGTCCTGAATGGAACCCCCGTGATGCGAACCTCACCCTCGCTCGCCCAATCCGGAATCCCATGAATGCTGATGACGATCCACCGGATGGGATCAGGCGCGCCTGCACGCCACGCGGCTAGTCGATCCCTGGACATGTAGACGCCGCCGAACAGCTCCGGCCCCTTCAGGCCGTGAAGATTGAGCGGCAGGGTCTTGCGGTCGTAGACGACGCGGATCGCGACGTCGGCCTCCCGGTTGGTCAGATTTGCCAGCTCGCCGAACGACAGGATGTCCATCTCGATGTCCGGATGCAGACGCGCGAAATCGGCGAAGTCCGGCATGAGCAGGTGTGTCGCAAGCGGCGGTGCTAGCGTCACCCGCAGACGCCCGCGCACGCTCTGATCACGCCCGAAGACGCGTGTCTCCAGCAGGTGCGACGACGCTTCCATCTGGTCCGCGAACTCGAGGACCTCCTCGCCCGCAGCCGTCAGGCGATAGCCCGACGGCAGCTTTTCGAACATGTGGACCCCGAGGCGTTCCTCAAGCTGGGCGATGCGTCGCAGCACGGTCGCGTGGTTCACACCGAGGCGCTCGGCGGCAGCCCGCACCGAGCCCCCGCGCGCGACGGCAAGAAAATAGCGAACGTCATCCCAGTCGATCATGGTGCAATCCTGCACCGTGCGGTGCGCCTTCCAAAGCCCGCATCTAGCACATCGAACAGCAGTACCGGCGGTCATCATAGCCTATGCCGACAAGCGCGGCCCAATTCCGAACGGCGGACACCGATCATCGCGGCTGGCGTCAGTCACCCATCCGGTTCGATTTCGCACCACCGATGTGCGCGCTTCCGCACTCAACGCCTGACGCCGGCAGACCCATCTCGAGGCTCTCGGGGGCAGATGCTGTCCCGACACCACGAAAGGAGAAGTCATGGGAAAGCTTGAAGGTAAGGTTGCTGTCGTCACGGGTGGATCGAGCGGCATGGCGCTGGCGAGCGCCAAGCGGTTCGTAGAAAAAGGCGCCTATGTCTTCATCACGGGCCGGAGGCAGGAGGCGCTCGACGAGGCCGTCAAGCTGATTGGCCGGAACGTGACCGGCGTGCGCGGTGACGCGGCCAATCTCGACGACCTCGACCGCCTGTTCGATACGGTCAAGCGGGTAAAGGGCAGGATCGACGTCCTGTACGCGAGCGCCGGCATGGGCGAAGCCGTCCCACTGGGCGAGATTACCGAGCAGCATTTCGATGCGACCTTCGGCCTGAATACGCGCGGCACGCTGTTCACGGTTCAGAAGGCGTTGCCGCTGTTTGGCGATGGCGGATCGATCTTCATGACCGGGTCGGTCGCTTCGGTGAAGGGTTTTCCTGGTTACGGCGTGTACGCGGCGAGCAAGGCGGCGTTGCGCTCATTCGCACGCACGTGGCTCAACGAACTGAAGGGCCGGAATATCCGGGTGAACGTGCTGAGCCCGGGGCCGATCGCCACGCCGATGCAGGACCAGGTTCTCACCGAGGAGGCGAAGCGGATGTTCGAATCCCTGATCCCGCGGGGAACGATGGGTCGTCCTGAGGAAATTGCGGCGGTCGCGCTGTTTCTTGCGTCAGACGATTCCAGCTTCGTGAATGGGGTGGAGTTGTCTGTCGACGGCGGCTTCTCGGCCATCTGAACGGCCGGAAAATCAATATCAACACGGATCGGAGAAATATCATGAGCTACGCAATTGTAGGATTCGGCAAGATAGGCCAGGCCCTCGCCCACGCCTTCGCCCGTAAGAACATCGGCGTGACCGTCGCGAGCCGCCGGCCGCCCGAGGTATTGGCGCCACAGGCTCGGGCGATTGGACCCACGGTCGTCGCCAGGTCGCTGCGGGATGCACTTGAGGCCGACACGATCATCCTCGCGGTCCCGTTCGGGGAACATCGCGAGGTTGCGAAGTCCCTGTCGAGTTGGAGAGGCAAGACGATCATCGACGCGACCAACGGGTTCGGAGAAGAGCTGGACGGTCTTCTGTCCTCCGCCGTCGTCGCGAAGGCGTTCACCGGTGCCAAGCTCGTGAAGGGTTTCAATCACCTGGGTGCGGCCAAACTGGCTGCCGATCCGATCGTCGAGGGCGGCCACCGCGTCGTCTTCCTGTCGAGCGACGACGACGACGCGACCGCTCCCGTGGCGGCCTTGGCCAAGCAACTCGGGTTCGCACCCGTCAAGCTCGGAAAGCTCAACGAGGGTGGCGCGCTGGTGCACGCACGCGGCCGCACTTGGGGCCAGCTGATCTTCCAGGACCTGTTCAAGAAGGAGCAGTAATGGATTTACTGCCTACTGTCAGAGGTGCTGCTTGCCCGGGCCCGTCCATGAGAATCCACGCGGGCTGAGTCATAACGCCTCCGTGGGGGCGCTAAGCGAGTCTCATCCCATCAGGTGCTAAGCTATTGATTCCGCACGCGCCGGCTACTGTGCATGGGGTTGTTTCTACGTTTTTTGATTCAGGGAGGCCAGAGCCCCGTCGCCTGATCCGCGTCGCTGCGGTCGTCAGCCCTGCCGGAACCCCATCCGGAAGGCGCCCCAGTGCTTGCCGCGGACCAGGATCGGCGACGACAAATCCTTCATCAGCACGAATTGCCCGCCGCCCATGTCGCGGCGATAGGTTTGCAGCAGGAAGGGCTTTGTGTTCGCCGCGACCTTCTGCACCGTGCGATCGGTGAACAGGCGGCGGTTGCGGCAGTTGGCGTTATTCCAGACCGGGTCCTTGCCCTGCGGCAGGCGATAGTTCGGATTGTGCGTCGGCAGATAGCCGCCCTTGGCCCAGGCGACGCAGAACACGATACGGGGATCGGATTTCTGAATCGGGTCCTGGATCGCGGGCAGCACGCGGTCAGTGAATTCGACGTAGCTAGTGAGGTATTGCTTGGGATCGGTGCCCGCGATCTCCCGATAGGTCTCGTCCATGAGCTGATTGAGTGTGATCTCGCCGCGGTCGACCGCAGCCTCGAACTCGGCAGAGATCCGCTTTGCGGTATCGACGACTACGCGGATCAGCGGTGCGTCCGAGGTCTCCACGCCGCTGTCGGCGATCAGCGCGATCAGGCCTTCGGAGGTGTCGAGCAGTTTTGTCACCCGCTGATCGGCGTTCTTGAGATCGCGCGAGGAGAGGTCGACGCCCTTGGCGAGCTCGTTGAGCTCAGAGATGACCGTGTCGCAATGGCCGAGATTGGAGGTCGCGGCGCGCGTGACGCTGTCGATCTCGGCTTCCACCGAGGCAAAGCCCTGCTGCACGCGCGAGATGATGCCGGAGATCTGCTGGGCGCCTTCGCCGGCGGTCTTCGCGCGCTGTGAGGCGTCGCTGCTCTCGCCGATCAGGCCTTCGATCTGGCCGTCGAGATCGCGCACCGTGTCGGAGATCTGGTGTGTGGCCTGGCGGGTGGCTTCCGCGAGGTTTTTGACCTCGCTTGCGACCACCGCAAAACCGCGGCCGGCATTGCCGGCGCGGGCCGCTTCGATGGTGGCGTTGAGCGCGAGCAGGTTGGTTTGCTTGGCGATCGCCTCGATCGAGCCGGACACCTTTGCGACCTGGGCCAGCGCTGAGCCGACCGCGCTGAGTCGCGCTTCGATCCGCTCCACCGCTGCGACGAGCTCGGCGATGTGGTTGACCGCCGCGTCGACTGCGTTGCGTGACTGGGCGATCTCGCCGACGGCGGCCGACGTGGTCGACTGCACTGCCTGCGAGGCATTGGCGATGTCGTGGTTGGCGGAGACCATGGTCTCCGCCGTCTCCTGAAGGTGATGGAACCGCTCCGACTGGCTCACGACGCGGTTTGCGACCTCCTGGACGTTGCCGGCGATGTCGGCAAGCTCGACGCCGAGACCGCCGATGCGGTCGGCGAGCTGGTCGATCAGGCGTTCGGCCAGCGTCCGGTTCGATCCGGTGTCCATGACTGCAAGCTGCGCGAGGGACATGCTTGGGCTTTCTCCAGTCAGAGCCGTTCGCCGGCTCTCCGCGGCATTCCCATTCCAATTCCAACGTTGAAGGTGATTCGCGCCCGGCGTCTTGCCTGAGCGTGCACTACAGCTTGTAAGCCGTGCGGAATCCGCCCCAGTGCCGGCCCTGCACGCGGATCGGGATGTCGATCTCGCGCATCATCACCGTATTGCCGTTGCCCATGTCGCGCGCATAGCTCTGGATGAGATACGAGCGCAGGTTGCGCGCGGCGGCCAACCCCGCCGGATCGTTGAAGATGCGGCGATTGCGGCAGTTCGCCGTGTTCCAGGCAGCGTCGCCCGGCCGCTGCGGATGCGAATAGATCTTGTTGTGCACCGGCAGGAAGCCGTTGCGGTCGACCATGGCGCAGAACGCCAGGCGCGGCTCCTTGACGAGAAAGGCTTCCTGGAAGGGCGACAATGTGCGGTCTGCCCAGTCCAGATATTTGGTGCGGTATTGCTGCGGATTGGTGCCGGCGATTTCCGCGTAGTCGGTGTCGAAGAGGTCGTCGATCCGGACCTCGCCGCGCGCAACCGCCTGCTCGAAGAGCTTGGTGAGTGCGTTGCCCGCCTCCATGGCGCGGGTGACGAGCTCGGTGTTCTCTTCGTGGATCGACCAGAGCTTGTCTTCGACCTTCTCGCGTAGCTCGGCGTTGGGGCTGACGAATTGCGTGCGGGCGCCGGTCTTGGACTGCTCGATCACGCGCAGGCGGCAGGCGCCGACGCCTTCGAGGGTGCCGTCGATGATCGTCTGCGGCGCGAGCCGGCCAGCGTCCGCGCCGCCGATCAGCACGCCGTCCATCGCGATCTCGTAGACGGGTAACACGCCGCGCGTGGTTTCGAGCTTGAGATGGCAGGGCAGCCGCTCAGTCTTGCGGCGATCGTCGTGCTCGCTCTGCTTGAGCAGCACCGCGCAGCGCGATTTCAGCTTCTGCGCGAAAGTCGTCACCGCCTTGCCGGCGCTGGCGACGTCCTCGCCATGGGTTTCGGCGGCCTTGGTCGCGGCGTCGATCTCGGCGGCGCTCTCGCCGACCGAGATGATGAATTGCGATGCGCTCGCCGCGTTGCCGGAGACCTCGCTGGTGGTGGCGTTCTGTTCGGCCACCGCGCCGTTGACCGTGTCGAACACCGGGCGGATCGCCTCGATCGCCTGCGAGATGCGGTGCACGGCATCGGCTGAGCCTGCGGCATCGCGCTGGAGCGCGTCGATCTTTCTGGATATCTCTTCCGTCGCGCCCTGGGTCTGCACCGCGAGCGCCTTGACCTCCGTGGCAACCACCGCAAAGCCCCTGCCGGCGGCACCCGCGCGCGCGGCTTCGATGGTGGAGTTGAGCGCGAGCAGCGTGGTCTGCCGCGCGATCTGGGCGATCAGATTGACGACATTGCCGATCGCGGCCGAGGACTCGCGGAGGCGGTCGACATTGGCGCGGGCTTCCTGCGCCGCGGCGCTGGCCTCATCGGCGAGCTTGCCGGCCTCGCGAACCTGCGCGCCGATCCCTTGCGCCGATTGGGTGAACTTGTCGGCGGCATAGGCAAAGGTCGAAGCGTTCGACTGTGCCGCATTGGTCCGCCCGGTCAGCGCGTCGGTGCGGTTGCGAATGTCCGCAAGCGTCGCCGCGGTCGCTTCGGCGCCACCGGCCACCGAATTGGCGGCGCGCTCGAGCTGGCGGATCATGGCGCCGAGCTCGAGTTCCAGCAGTTCCAGGATTTCCCGGGCCGAATCGCCATCAGTGGCCGCGGCGGGCTCGGAATTGGCCGCCGGCGCAGCCAGCGGGGCCGGCGCAGGTGCAGCCATATCCGGCTGACGCTTCCGAAATAATGCGAACGCCATCAGGTCACTCTTGTCGGGAGACGGGTGGACGCTATTTTCGCAGGCCGGAATGAAATCAGGGTTAACGATGCCTGACTTCTGGGCACGGGCCACTACGGTATTACCTTAAAGTCGTAGAGCCTCTTTCATTCCGGTGGCTTGGCGGCCTATAAGGCCGCGCTTCCCACTCTCACCTTGGCTGACGATTCCTTAACGAGACCCGCATGGCCGGACATTCCCAATTCAAGAACATCATGCACCGCAAGGGGCGGCAGGATGCCCAGAAGTCGAAGCTGTTCGGCAAGCTGGCGCGGGAAATCACTGTCGCCGCCAAGCTCGGCACGCCCGATCCCAACATGAACCCGCGCCTGCGCGCGGCCATCATCGCGGCGCGCCAGGAGAATATGCCGAAGGACAATATCGAGCGCGCGGTCAAGAAGGCGCTCGGCAGTGATGGTGAGAACTATGACGAGATCCGCTACGAGGGCTATGGCCCGGGCGGCGTCGCCGTCATCGTCGAGGCCCTGACCGACAACCGAAACCGCGCCGCCTCCGACATCCGCTCCTTCTTCACCAAGTCGGGCGGCAATCTCGGCGAAACCGGCTCGGTCTCCTTCATGTTCGACCGCACCGGCATCGTCGAATACGACCGCAGCGTCGCCTCCGACGATGCGATGCTTGATGCCGGCATCGAAGCAGGCGCGGATGACGTCATCTCTGGCGAAGGCGGCCACGAGATCTACGCCTCGACCGAGAGCTATCGCGACGTCGCCAGGGCGCTGGAGGCCAAATTCGGCGAGCCGCGCAAGGCCGCGCTGATCTGGAAGCCGCAGAACACGGTCGCGGTCGACGACGAGACCGGCGAGAAGCTGCTCAAGCTGATGGACCTGCTCAACGAGCACGACGACGTCCAGCACGTCTACGCCAATTTCGAGGTGTCGGACGCGCTGATGGCGAAGATGGGCGGGTAGGGGCCCACTTCCCCTGTTACTTCCGTTCTGTTTCTGTTTCCCCCGCCACAGTCAGCCGCTATCACTGGCCCATGACTGCGCTTCCGATTCGTGGCCCCGTTCGCATCATCGGCATCGACCCCGGCTTGCGCCGCACTGGCTGGGGCGTGATCGAGTCCGACGGCAACCGTTTGATCTACGTCGCCTGCGGTTCGGTGGAACCGCCGGACGACCTGCCGCTTGCAAGCCGGCTGCTCGCTATCCATGAAGGGCTCGCGGCCATCTTGTCCGACCACAAGCCGATGGAAGCCGCGGTCGAGCAGACCTTCGTCAACAAGGATGGCGTAGCGACGCTGAAGCTCGGCCAGGCCCGCGGCGTCGCCATGTTGGCGCCTGCGATGTTCGGCATCACGGTCGCTGAATACGCGCCGAACCAGGTCAAGAAGACGGTGGTCGGCGCCGGCCACGCCGACAAGCAACAGATCGCCATGATGCTGAAAATCCTGCTGCCCAAGGCCGATCCCCCGTCAGCCGACGCCGCCGACGCACTCGCTATCGCCATTACCCATGCCCATCACCGCCAGAGCACCGCGCTGCGGCTGAAGGTGGTCGGCATATGATCGGCAAGCTCAAGGGCCTGATCGATTCCTACGGCGAGGATTACGTCCTGCTCGACGTCGGCGGGGTCGGCTATCAGGTGCATTGCTCGGCGCGTACGCTCCAGCATCTGCCGGCGCCCGGCGAGGCCGCTGTGCTGTCGATCGAGACTTACGTCCGCGAGGATCAAATAAAACTGTTCGGCTTCCGCTCCGACCAGGAGCGCGAATGGTTTCGCCTGCTCCAGACCGTGCAGGGCGTCGGCGCCAAGGTCGCGCTGGCAGTGCTCGGCACGCTGGCGCCGACCGATCTCGCCAATGCCATCGCGCTGCGCGACAAGAACGCGGTGGCGCGCACGCCCGGCGTCGGCCCGAAGGTTGCCGAGCGCATCGTCACCGAATTGAAGGACAAGGCGCCGGCCTTTGCCAATGTGGACCCCGCCGCCGTGCATCTCGCCGGCGCCGTCGACGACCAGCGCGCGCCGCGCCCCGTCGCGGACGCGATCTCCGCGCTGGTCAATCTCGGCTACGGCCAGCCGCAAGCGGCCGCCGCCATCGCATCGGCATCGCGCAGTGCCGGTGAGAACGCCGAAACCGCGCAGCTCATTCGCCTCGGCCTGAAGGAGCTCGCGAAGTGAGTGACCCCAAGGCCAATCGCATGGTCACGCCCGAGCGCCGCAGCGACGATGTCGGCGACACCGCGCTGCGGCCGCAATCGCTGTCCGATTTCGTCGGGCAGCAACAGGCGCGCAAGAACCTTTCGATCTTCATCGAGGCGGCGCGTAAGCGCGGCGAGGCGCTGGATCACGTGCTGTTCGTCGGCCCGCCCGGCCTCGGCAAAACCACGCTGGCGCAGATCGTGGCCAAGGAGCTCGGCGTCGGTTTTCGCGCGACATCAGGTCCGGTGATCGCCAAGGCCGGCGATCTTGCCGCGCTGTTGACCAATCTCGAAGAGCGCGACGTGCTCTTCATCGACGAGATCCATCGCCTCAGCCCGGCGGTTGAAGAGGTGCTCTATCCCGCGATGGAGGATTTTCAGCTCGACCTTATCATCGGCGAGGGCCCGGCGGCGCGCTCGGTGAAAATCGAGCTGTCGAAATTCACCCTCGTTGGCGCGACTACGCGCGCCGGCCTGCTGACCAATCCCTTGCGCGATCGCTTCGGCATTCCGATCCGGCTCAACTTCTATACAATTGAGGAGCTGGAGAGCATCGTCACCCGCGGTGCGCGCGTGCTCAATGTCGGCATGAGCGCAGATGGCGCCAACGAAATTGCGCGCCGCGCCCGCGGCACGCCGCGCATCGCCGGCCGCCTTCTGCGCCGCGTGCGCGATTTTGCCTCCGCCGCCGACGCCACATCGATCGACCGCAAGATCGCCGATCATGCGCTGAGTGCGCTTGAGGTCGACGCCGCCGGCCTCGACGCCATGGATCGCCGCTATCTCACGACCATTGCGATGAACTATGGCGGTGGCCCGGTCGGCGTCGAGACGATGGCCGCCGCGCTGTCCGAGCCGCGCGATGCGATCGAGGACATCATCGAGCCGTATCTGATCCAGTGCGGTTATCTCCAGCGCACCCCGCGCGGCCGCCTGCTCACCTCGCACGCCTTCCGCCATCTCGGTATCGCGGAGCCCTCACGCGATGCGGCGTCACAGTTCGGCCTGTTCGGGACGGACGAGAGCGACGACTGATCTGCGCGACTGCAGAGCATGCCGATTGTCATGAACTTCCGGTAACCTCCATGCAGGCGGTCTGCACAAGCGCACCCCAATTCCGCTCCAATCCGGCCGCATCAAGGAAGCGCATCACGATCGGACTTCCATGATCAATCGACGTCATCTCATCCGTTCCATCGGTGGTCTCTCCGCCCTCGGCGTCTCGACCGCGGCTTACGGCGTCGGCGTCGAGCCGGTGCTGCGGCTTCGCGTCACCCGCTATCATCCGACGCCGCGGCAATGGCCGGCGGATTTTCCGCTGAAGATCGCCGTGGTCGCCGACATTCATGCCTGCGATCCCTGGATGTCGCTGGAGCGGATCGAGGCCATCGTCGACCGCACCAATGCGCTCAACGCCGATCTCATCGTGCTGCTCGGCGACTATGTCGCCGGTCATCACCATGTCACGCGCATCATCCCGGCCGATGAATGGGCAAGGGTGTTGGCTGGCCTCAAAGCGCCACTCGGCGTCCACGCCGTCATGGGCAATCATGATTATTGGGACGACAAAGTCGTGCAGCGCGCCGGGCACGGGCCGACGGTTGCGCATCGCGCGCTGGAGGCGGCCGGGATTCCCGTCTACGAGAACGACGCCGTGCGCCTCACCAAAGATGGCCGCTCCTTCTGGCTCGCCGGCCTCGGCGATCAGCTCGCCTATATGCCGGCGCAACGCTACGGTCGCGCGTTGCGCTTCGGTGCCGACGATCTCAACGCGACGCTCGCAAAAATCACCGACGATGCGCCGATCATCCTGCTCGCGCATGAACCCAACATCGCGCCGCGCGTCCCCGCGCGCGTCGCGCTGCAATTGTCCGGCCATACCCATGGCGGTCAGGTCCGTCTGCTCGGCTGGTCCCCGGCCGTCCCACCGCAGCACGGGATCCGGCTCGCTTATGGTCATGTCCGGCTGAAATGCGACGTCATCATCTCCGGCGGCCTCGGTTGCAGCATCGTCCCGGTCCGCGTCGGCGTGCCGCCCGAGATCGTCGAGGTGACGTTGGGGCGGAGGCCGGTGGTGTCCTGATGACGGGGCGTGAAAACTACATCAGATGATGCTACATCTGATGTAGAGGAGCGCTCATGATAGCTACGATTTCAATTGACGATGAGCTTTTCGCAAAGGCACGACAGTTTGTCGGCGGTGTAGAGACATCTGCCGTTGTCGAGCAGGCATTGAGGGCGTTCGTTCAGATGGAGGTCGCACGTCGTCTTGCTCGTGCAGGAGGGACCCAGTCTGATGCTCATGCGTCGCCACGACGCCGTCCCTGATGTTCTGTGGGTAGTAGCTTGATGTCCCATCTCGACGGCGAGATCCGCGACGGCCGCCATCACATGCAGGTCCGCGTCTACTACGAGGACACGGATTTTTCCGGTATCGTCTATCACGCCAATTATCTGCGCTTCATGGAGCGCGGGCGGACCAATCATTTGCGGCTGATGGGCGCCGAGCAGCAGGCGTTGTTCGAGCAGCCGGCGACGGAAGACACTGGGTTCGCCTTCGTGGTGCGCTCGATGCACCTGGACTTCCTCAAGCCTGCGCGGATGGACGACGTGCTCGATGTCGTGACCTGGCCGATCGCGGTGAAGGGCGCTTCCATCATGCTGGCGCAGGAGGTGCGGCGTAGCGAGGACGTGCTGGTGAAGGCCGAGGTGCGTGTCGCCTTCATCAGCGGCGGTCGCGCCCAGCCGATCCCGAAGTCGATCCGTACGCTGATGAAGGCTGATCTGATTTCGTGATCGCCCGATAGGCGGTAGCCTATCGACTCCGCCGCTCGCGGCGATAGATTTGCGGCCCCGCCAACCGATGAGGCCACCATGTCGCGCCCGCCGCTTCCGCCCTTCACCCGAGAGACCGCCGCGCAAAAGGCCCGCATGGCCGAGGATGCCTGGAACTCGCGCGATCCGGTGCGCGTCTCGCTCGCCTATACCGAGGACAGCCGCTGGCGCAACCGCTCGGAAGTTTTTCAGGGCCGCGAAGCCATCGTCGCATTCCTCACCCGCAAATGGGCGAAGGAGCAGGAGTACCGGCTGATCAAGGACCTCTGGGGCTTCGACGGCAACCGCATCGCGGTGCGCTTCCAGTACGAGTGGCACGATGCGTCTGGCCAGTGGTATCGCTCCTACGGCAACGAGCAGTGGGAGTTCGACGAGCACGGCTTGATGAAGCGGAGAGAGGCGTCGATCAACGATATTGCGATCGCGGAGAAGGATCGCCGGTTTCACTGGCCGGCACCGGGACCGCGTCCGGCGGATGTGGTGGGGTTGGGAAGCGAGCCGTTCTGATTACCTAATCGCCCCCATTGCTCTTGCCTTTTTCTTTTGGGAAGTCCTCCCAAAACCACATGCCGCCTAACGCCGTCACGAAGCCTGCAGCCATTAGCATCCAGCCCTTCCATCGAAGTGCGAAGAATAGAAGATAGACTAGAGCTCCCAGCCCTACGATAGTTAGGGCGAGTGCAAACATCAGGCTTATCGCGCGACGAATTGGGCTCATTCTCCATCCAGCCTAAAGCGCCCAGAGGGGTATTTATGCCCTTTGTCTTCTCCCTCTAGGATAGAAGACAAAGTAGTGCGCGACTAAAGTACCCTGCGCCTTGCGAGAAATCTTGTAATCGCTCCACCCAGCTTCGCGTTGTCCAGCGGCTGCGCCAGCGAATCCCTTGCCGTTGCCACGACATCATCCGGCGCCTTGCCGTCGCGCAGCTCGCAGCATACCTGCGCAAACTCCACATCGAACTCCGGATGCGGCTGCACCGACAGCGTGGTGCCGTTGGCGTAGAGCAGGCCGGCATGCGGGGTGAAGTCGGACGAGAGGATCGTCTGCGCGTCGCGCGGGGCTTCGATCACCTGGTCCTGATGCGAGCAGGCGATGGCGACCGCTTCGCCGTCGAGGACTCCGTTCTCCTCCGCCACGCGATAGACGTGGCGGCCGATGCCCCAGCCCTTCTCCGACTTGCGCACGGTGCCGCCCAGCGCCTGTGCGATTAGTTGATGGCCGAAGCAGACGCCGACCATCGGCGTGCTGTTCGCGTGTGCCGTGCGGACGAAATCTTCCAGCGGCGCGATCCAGTCGAGCCCGTCATAGACGCCGGCGGCCGCGCCGGTGATCAGGATGGCTTCGACCTTGTCCGGATCGGGAAGTGCATCGCCATTCGGGATGCTGACGATCTCGACTTCGGCTGACGGATCCTCGGCGTGGACCATGCGTTCAAACATGTCCGGGAACGAGCCGTGTCGCTCGCGATATTTTTGCGGGACTTTTCCCGTCTCGATGATGGTGATGCGTGCCATGTGCGCCAGCTCAGTCGCTGCCTGCCCTGTGTTCGTGTGGTGCTGCGCGCTCCAGCAGCGCGCTCTCCTTGCGCACCTCGCTGAGAAAGGCCTTTGCCAGGCGCGACAACGGTTCGGCTTCCGACCATAGCATGTAGGCGACTGCGCGCGTCGTCGGCGCGAATGGCCGGACGACAAGGCCGTGGCCGCCGTTCTGGCGCGGCGAGTAGGGATCGACGACCGCCGCGCCGACGCCTGCCGACGCGAGCACGCAGGCCGTGTTGCAGTAGCGCACCTCGACGGTCGGCTGGAACGGCGCGCCGGCGCGGGCAAAACTGTCGCGCACGGCCTCGCCGAGCCGCGTACCGCGCTCGAGCCCGATGAAGGGCATGCCGGACAAGTCCGCGGCCGAGATCACCGGTCTGTCGGCGAGCGGATGCTGCGGCGGCAGCACGCAGACCATCTCGCCAGTGTGCACCACCTCATGCGCGATGCCGGGATGATGCGTCAGCCCGAGCGCGAAGCCAAGCTCGGCAACGTGGCTGAGCACGCCCTCGATGATGCCCTCATAGCGCCGCACGTCGAAGAACACCCGCGTCTCCGGCCGGCGGCGCAGGAAGCTGGACAGCGCGGCAGGAATGATGCTGTAGGCGAGCGGCGGCGTCGCCACGATCGCGAGATGCCCGGAGCGGTTCTCGCGCAGATCGCGCACACGGTTCTCGAGTTTGGCGTGCAGCGCGAAGATCGCCTCGCTCTCCTTGTAGAGCGCCATGGCTTCCGCAGTCGGAAACAGCCGGTTGTTGACGCGCTCGAACAGCGCAAAACCCGCCTGAGCCTCCATCGTCTTCAGGGCGTTGCTGACCGCGGGCTGCGACAGCGCCAGTTCGTCCGCCGCCGCCACCGTGGTGCGATGGCGGATGACGGCACGCAGGATCTCGAGCTGGCGCAGGTTCATATCACTGCCGATTATACTCTAGGCCAAAACATCATAGCACGATGAATTGCTTTTGCAGCCCTGCTTGCGCCTAATGCTTTCGGATTTGCACGCTGGATCAAAGGGTTCGATCGCCCATTGAGGCGGCAGCGCGCACATATTGGAGGCAATCTTGGTTCGTGTCCTTCGCGCCGCCGCAGCCCAGATGGGGCCGACGCAAAAAGCCGATACGCGCGCGCATACGCTGAAACGGATGCTCGACATGCTTGAGGAAGCGGCCGGCCGCGGCGCCAGCCTCGTGGTGTTTCCCGAGCTCGCCTTCACCACTTTCTTTCCGCGCTGGCTGCTCGAAGGCGACGCGCTGGACGAGTATTTCGAGCACGGCATGCCCAATCCGGCGGTGGCCAAGTTGTTCGATCGCGCGCGGGCGCTGCGCGTCGGCTTCTATGTCGGCTATGCCGAGCAAACCGCGGATGGCCGCCGCTACAATTGCGCGATCCTGGTCGATCGCGACGGCGAGATCCTCGGCCGTTATCGCAAGGTGCATCTGCCGGGCTCGGTGGAGCCGCGCATCGGTGCGCGCTACCAGCAGCTCGAGAAGCGCTACTTCGAATATGGTGATCTCGGCTTCCCTGCCTTCCGCGCCGGCTCGGCCTGGGCCCACGCGATCATGGGCATGATGATCTGCAACGATCGCCGCTGGCCGGAATCCTGGCGCGTGCTCGGCCTGCAAGGCGTCGAGCTCGTCTGCATCGGCTACAATTCCGCGGCTTACGATCCCAACGGCGGCGTCACGGAAGACGCCTCCTTGCGCACCTTCCATTCGACGCTGGTGACGCAGGCCAACGCCTACATGAACGCGACCTGGGCGATTTCGGTGGCCAAGGCCGGCGACGAGGATGGCTCCGGGCTGATCGGCGGCTCCTGTATCGTCGATCCGAATGGCTGTATCGTTGCGCAAGCTGCGACGCTGACCGACGAGGTGATCGTCGCCGACATCGATCTCGACCTCTGCCGCCAGGGCAAGGACAAGATGTTCAACTTCGCCGCCCATCGGCGGCCCGAGCAATACAGGGTGATCACCGAGCGCGCCGGCGTCATCGAGCCGGCCGTTCTCGACGCGGACTGAGTAAATGGCACGGCGCTGGCAAGGATCGGTAAAGGCAAAGGAGCTGACATGACACGCCTCTCGCTTTCTCTCGGTCTTGCCGCGCTGGCGGCGATCGCCTCCGCGCGAGCCGCCGAACTCCCGGCCGAGATCAAACAGGCCGGCACGCTGCGGCTCACGGTCAATGCGACCTACGCGCCGATGGAATATCGCGATCCCGCGACCAGCGAACTGGTCGGGCTCGACATTGACCTCGCAAACGAGCTCGCCAAGCGGCTCGGTGGCCTCAAGATCGTCTGGAGCGAGACGCCGTTTGCCGAGCTGATCCCCTCGCTCCAGACCAAGCGCGCCGATTTCATCCTCTCCGGCATTTCCGATCGCGCGTCGCGGCGTGAGACCGCTGATTTCGTCGACTATCTGACCACGGGCCCGCAGTTCTTCGTGATGGCCGAGAGCGAGGCGAAAGCCGCCACCGATATCTGCGGCAAAAAGGTCGGCACCACGCGCAGCACCAGTTTCCCGGTCGAGATCGAGAAGTGGAGCAAGCAAAATTGCGAGGCGGCCGGCAAGCCGGCGATCCAGTACGTGCCGGGGGAGAACTCGATCGACGTTCGCAACCAGCTCAAGCAGGGCCGCATCGACGCCGCCGTGCAAGGCAGCGAGACCCTGCCCTATGCGCAAACGCAGGAGCCCGGCAAATACCGCGTCGTCGGCGAGTCCTTCGCCAAAGGCTATCAGGGCATCATGTTCCGCAAGGATGATGCGGCGCTCCGCGAGGTCGTCACGGAGAAGCTCACCGCCATGATCGCCGATGGCTCCTACAAGGCCGTTCTCGACAAATGGGGTCTCGGCGCGAATGCGGTCGCGCAACCCATGCTGAACGCAGCGCCGCAATGAAGCCAGCGCCGGCGCTCGCTGAGGGTTTTCCCGATCTGTCGAGGATGCGGATCGCGCGCGAGCCGCACTGGTTTCGTTGGCTCAGCGCGGCCCTGATCGTGCTCGTGCTGGCGGCGATCGGTCGCGCATTTGCGGGCGGTCAGATCGAATGGTCCTATGTCAGCCGCTTCCTGACCGCAAAGGTGATCATCGAGGGCATCGTCAACACTATGGTGATGGCGGTGCTGGCGATGGCGTTCGGCATCTTCCTCGGCGTCGTCGTTGCGATCATGCGGCTGTCGCCCAATCCGGTGCTGAAGACGGTCGCCGCCGGCTACACTTGGCTGTTTCGCGGCACGCCGCTGATCCTGCAATTGCTGTTGTGGTTCAACCTCGCGCTGGTGTTTCCGACCATTGGCATTCCCGGCCTGTGGAGCGCGCGCGCCGTTGACGTCATGACGCCATTCCTGGCTGCGCTGCTCGGGCTCGGCATCAACCAGGGTGCCTACACGTCGGAAGTGGTGCGCGCCGGCATGCTGTCGGTCGACATGGGACAATATGAGGCGGCGCAGGCGATCGGCATGGGACGGCTGCGCGCGCTGCGCCGGATCATCCTGCCGCAGGCGATGCGCGTAGTGATCCCGCCGCTCGGCAACGAGTTCATCGGCATGGTCAAGGCGACTTCGCTCGCGAGCGTCATCCAGTATCCGGAAGTGCTGCACAACGCCGAAAACATCTATTACGCTAACTCCCGCGTGATCGAGCTGCTGATTGTTGCCGGGCTCTGGTACCTGCTCGTCGTCTCGATCCTGACCCCACTCCAGATGCTGCTCGAACGCCGCTTCGCGCGTGGTACATTGCAGTTCGCCCGATGACAAAACCCCTCGTCGCGATCCGCTCCGTCAGCAAAAATTTTGGAGAGTTCCAGGCTCTCAAAAGTGTCTCGCTCGACGTCTGGCCCGGCGAGGTGATGTGTCTGATCGGCGCCTCCGGTTCGGGCAAGACCACTCTGCTCCGCTGCATCAACCAGCTCACCGCGATCGATGCGGGCGGCATCTGGCTTGACGGCGAGCTTCTGGGCGTGCGCGAGCAGGGTGGGCGGCTCTATCGCCTCAGCGAGCGGGAGATCGGGCGGCAGCGGCTGAAGACGGGCATGGTGTTCCAGCGCTTCAACCTGTTTCCGCACAAGACCGCGCTGGAGAATATCACCGAAGGTCCGCTTCAGGTGCAGGGCCGCAAGTCCGACGAAGTACGCGCCGAGGCCGTTGAGCTGCTTCGTCGCGTCGGGCTGTCGGCGAAGGCCGACTCGTATCCCGCGCAGCTGTCTGGCGGCCAGCAGCAGCGCGTGGCGATTGCCCGCGCGCTCGCAATGAAACCGATGCTGATGCTGTTCGACGAGCCGACCAGCGCGCTCGATCCGGAACTCGTCGGCGAGGTGCTTGCCGTGATGAAGGAGCTGGCAAAGAGCGGTATGACTATGATGGTGGTGACGCACGAGCTCGGCTTTGCGCGGGAGGTCGCGGACCGCGTCGTTTACATGGACCAGGGCGCGATCGTCGAGCAGGGCCGCGCCACGGACGTGTTGGGCGCCCCGCGCGAGGAGCGCACCAAGGCATTTCTTTCGGCTGTGATCTGATATGGGGGCGTGTTGATGAAGAGAGTTTTGGTTGCGGCGGCGGTGTTCGGCGCTATGACCGTTTCGGCTGTAGCGATCGAGCTGCCGCCGGAGATCGCCAAGCGCGGCAGCATCAAGATCGCGCTGGTGCCGAACTATCCGCCGATGGAGTTCCGCGACCCCGCCACCAATGCGCTGTCCGGCTTCGACATCGATCTCGGCGAGGCGATCGGCCGCAAGCTCGGCGTCAAGATCGAATGGCAGGAGACCAGCTTCGACCAGTTCATGCCGTCGATCTCGACCGGCCGTGTCGATGCGATCCTGTCGGGCTTTACGGACTACGCGAGCCGGCATGACACGGCGAGCTTTGTCGACTATCTCAAAAGCGGTCCGAACTTCTTCGTGCAGCAGTCGCGCGCGGCCGAGTTCAAGGACCTGGCCGCGCTCTGCGGCAAGAAGGTCGGCGCCAGCCGCCGCACCAAGTTTCCGGCCGAGATCGCGACCTGGAGCGAGAAGAACTGCGGCAGCGCTCCGATCGTCTTCGTCGGCACCGACGGCTCGGCCGATGCCCGCACCCAGCTCAAGCAGGGCCGCATCGACGCCGCCGTGCAGGGCAACGAGACGCTGCCTTACATCATGGATCTCGAACCCGGCGCCTATGCGCCGGTCGGCACGCCGATCTCGCAGCAATTCACCGGCATCGCGCTGCCGGTCAAGGAAAAGGCGCTTGCGCAGGCCATGCTCGAAGCTGTCGACGCGCTGATTGCCGACGGCAGTTATCGGACCCTGCTCGCCAAGTGGAAACTGAGCGACAACTCAATAGAGAAGGCAACCATCAATGCTGGACAGTAAGGCACTCCAGAGCATTCCGCTCGTTCCGGCCAACACTGCGGATCCTGCGCCGGAATACCCGTGGCCGAAGCCGTACAATTCCGCGATGTTCCTCTCCTTCGATGTCGACGCGGAGAGCGCCTGGACCAGTAAGGACGCCGTGCATGCGCAGCGGCTGATCACCATGAGCTATGGCGGCTATGAGGCGCGCGTCGGCACGCCGAAGCTTTTGGAGCTGCTCGACCAGCTCGATCTCAAGGCGACGTTCTTCGTCACGGGATGGTCGGTCGACGCGCATCCGGCTATGGCCGAATCCATCCTCAAGGCCGGCCACGAGATCGGCCATCACGGCTATCACCATCTCCTGCCCGATCCCGACGACCCCTGGATCGAGGAGGAGCTGGAGCGCGGTTTCGAGGCGCTGAAGCGCCGGCTCGGTGTCAGGCCGACAGGCTACCGCGCGCCCTACGGCGAGTTCACCGAGGAGCTGCGTGTAGCACTCGTGCGTCACGGCATCGTTTACACCTCTTCGTTCCGCGACGATGTGCGGCCCTATCGCCATCGCCTCGCCGACGGCAAGCCCGGTACGATCGAGCTGCCGGTGACGGCGAGCTATGACGACTGGATGCACGGGCTCTCGGCGCGCTTCAGCCCGCGCTCGATCTTCCCCAAGGAGCATGTGCTGTCGATCTGGAAGGACGAGCTCGACGAAACCCGGGACTGGGGTGCGATGGTGACGACGGTGCTGCATCCGCAATGCAGCGGCCGTCCGATGCGGCTGCGTCTGCTGCGCGAGTTCCTGACCTACGCAAAGTCGTGCCCGGATGTGTGGATCACGACCGGCGAGAAGATCGCGGCCAACTTCCTGCGCCACGAGGCCGGTAACCGCTAGGCAACGCCATGACCCGCATCCTCGTCATCAATCCCAACTCTTCGGCCTCTGTGACGGCGGCGATCGACGACGCGGTCGCGCCACTGCGGATCGCCGGCGGCCCGGAGATCGAGGTGGTCGGTCTGGCCGAAGGCCCGCCCGGCATCAGCTCGCAGCGTGATGCCGACAGCGTGGTCATGCCGCTGGTCAACCGCGTGTCGCGCGACAATGCGGATGCGTTCGTGCTGGCCTGTTTCAGCGATCCTGGTCTACATGCGGTGCGCGAGGCGGCTGGCGGGCGTCCGGTGCTGGGCATCGCCGAATGCGGCATCTTTCGCGCGCTGATGCTCGGCGAACGGTTCGGTGTCATCGCGCTGTCGCCGTCGAGCATCCGCCGCCAGCAGCGCATGGCGCGGGTGATGGGCGTCGACAGCCGCTACGCCGGAAGCTGGTCGGTTGGCGCGAGCGCGGCGGAGACGGCAGGAGCCGACATTCGTGGCCGGTTGATCGAAGCCGGCCGCGCGCTGGTCACACAATGCCGCGCCGATGTCGTGGTGATGGGCTGCGCCGGTATGGCGTCGCATCGCGCGGCGATCGCGGAGGCGATCGGCGTCCCCGTGGTCGAGCCGGCGCAGCAGGCGGTGGCGGCTGCGATCGGTGCCGTCTTGTTGAACACGTAAGATACCTTCAGGAGCCTCTTGTAATGCCTATCTCCCGCCGCTCGCTCCTCAAGGCTGCCGCCGCGGTGCCGGCGCTTTCGCTGCCGGGCATCGTACGCGCTGAGTCTCAATCCACACTGCGATTCATCCCCGTCATCGATCTCGCCTTCGTCGATCCGATCTATTCGACCGCGCAGGTGTCGCGAAACCATGGCTTCATGGTCTACGACACGCTCTACGGCATGAGCTCCTCGCTCCAGGTCTCGCCGCAGATGCTGTCGGGCCACGTCATCTCCGGTGACGGCCTTCAATGGGACCTCAGCCTGCGCGATGGCCTGTTCTGGCACGACGGCGAGCGCGTACTCGCGCGGGACTGCGTTGCCAGCATCCGCCGCTGGGCGGCGCGCGACGGCTTTGGCGGCGAGCTGATGGAGGCGACCGACGAGCTCTCGGCGGCCGACGACCGCACCATCCGTTTCCGTCTCAAGCGTCCGTTCCCGCTGCTGCCGCAGGCGCTCGGCAAAGCGGCGATCAATGCCTGCTTCATGATGCCGGAGCGGCTGGCGAGCCAGGATCCGTTCAAGCCGCTGACCGAAGTGATCGGCAGCGGCCCGTTTCGCTATCTCGCCGACGAGCGCGTGCAGGGCGCGCGCAACGCCTATGCCAAGTTTGAGCGCTATCAGCCGCGCAGCGACGGCAAGCCGGATTGGACGGCCGGGCCGAAGATCGTGCATTACGACCGCGTGGTCTGGACCACCACGCCCGATGCCGGCACCGGCGTCGCCGCGCTCCAGACCGGCGAACAGGACTGGCAGGAGACCACGCCGCACGATCTGCTTCCCGTCATCAAGGCCGCTGGCGACATCGAGACGCGCATCCTCGATCCCCGAGGTTACGCCTGCATGCTGCGCCTCAATCACCTTCAGCCGCCGTTCGACAATCCCGCCATGCGTCGCGCGCTGTTGGGTGCGATCGACCAGTCTTCGTTCATGACGGCGGTTGCCGGCACCGATCCGGCGTTCCAGGTGTCGCCGATCGGATTCTTTGCACCGGGAACGCCGATGGCGAGCGAGGTCGGCCTCGACGTGTTCCGTGGGCCGCGCGACTACGCCAAGGTGAAGGCTGACCTGAAGGCCGCCGGATACAATGGCGAGAAGATCGTGGTGCTCGTCCCGACCAACTCGCTGGCGCAAAAGCCGCTCGGCGAGATCGCGGTCGACTCCTTGCGCAAAGCCGGCATGAACGTCGAATATGCCGGGCTCGATTTCGCCGTGGTGTTGCAGCGCCAGCTCAAGAAAGATCCGATCGGGCAGGGCGGCTGGAACGCGGCCGTCGGCAATTGGCAGGGCATCGACTGGCTCAATCCCGCCGGCAACACCAACATCCGCGGCGAAGGCAAGGTCGCCGGCTGGTATACGAGCGAGAAGATGGGCGGCCTGCGCAGCCAGTGGCTGGCTGCCTCCGAGCTTGCCGAGCAGCAGCGCATCTGCCGCGAGATCCAGGCCCTGGCGTTCGAGGAAATCCCCTATATTCCGATCGGCCTGTACAAGCAGCCGACCGCCTATCGCAAAGCCATCACCGGCATTCTCGACGGCACCGCCGTCTTCTGGAACGTACGCCCCGCATGAGCACCACAGCAATTTTCGGCAGCTATGTGCTGTCACGAAAGGACGGCGCGCAGGATGTGTTGCGCGACCATTGGGTCCTGGTCGAAGGCAAGAAGATCGCCGCGGTCACGCGCAGCAAGCCAAGTGCGGACCAGGTGTACGATCGCCCCGGCCGCTTCGTCCTCCCGGGCCTGCTGAACCTGCACAATCATTGCTTCTCTGAGGCGGTCGCGCGCAGCCACAGCGAGGACGGCAACGGCCGCAAGAACAACCAGAGCATCGTCTACACGGTGCTGCTGCCGCTGACCAAGCGCGGCGCTGACATCTTGTCGGCGGAGGAGCGCATGGCGGTCGCGCGTCTCGGCGTCCTCCAGCTACTCAAGGGCGGCGCCACCACGGTGATGGAACCGTTCCGCAATTCGATTCCGGAGATGTTCGACGCGGCGGAAGAGATGGGCATCCGGTTCTACGGCGCGCCCTATCTGTTCTCGACGTCGGATGCCAAGGCCGGCGCCGACGGCGTTGTGCAGTATTCCGGCGATGATGGTACCGCCGACATGGCGACGTGGGACGCGCTTTACCAGCGCTGGAACAATCGCGGCGACGGCCGCATCGGCCTCGCAATGAGCCCGCACGCCACCGACACCTGCGGCCCAGATCTGCTGAAGGCCTGCGCCACGCGGGCGCGCGAGCTTGGCGTGCCCATCACGACGCATATGGCGCAGAGCCGGGCCGAGGTCGAGACCATCGGCAAGCGCTATGGCGGCCGTACCCCGGCGCAATATCTGGACTGGCTCGGCCTGCTTGCGCCGGACCTGATGGCGGCGCACTGCATGTTCAGCAGTGACGACGATCTCAAGCTGATGGCCGCGCGCGGCATGACCGTGCTGAACTGCCCGCGCGTCTTCGCGCGCGCCGGCGTTACCGCGGCCTTCAGCCGGTTTGCGGAGCACGGCGTGCGCACCGTGGTCGGCACCGATGGCTACAACATGGATTTGCTCGGCGAGCTCAATGCGGCCTCGCTGATCTCCAAGGTCACCTCAGCGCGCGCCGATGTTGCGAACTCGCCAGAGCTGATCGAGGCGAACACGGCGGTCGCCGCCGACGTCATCAAGCGGCCGGACCTCGGCCGCATCGAGCCGGGCGCGACCGCCGATCTCACCGTCGTCGACCTCACCCATCCGCATCTCCAGCCGCTGTTCGACCCGCGCCGCGCGCTGATCGCGCTCGCCAATCGCGCCAATATCGATCAGGTCATGGTCGACGGCCGCGTGCTGGTCGATGCCGGCCGCTATCTCGGCGCGGATGAGACGGCGATCACGGCAGCAGGCGCCGCCGCGATCGGCAAGATCTGGGATCTGCCGGAGGCGCAGGCGGCGTTCAACGGCTAAGAGACGGCAGATCGTCGAACTCGGCGAGCGACTTGCGCATGGTCTCCACCAGATCCAGCGCCACCGGCGAGGGACTACGCTGTGCCGGAAAGACCGCGGAGAATTCGAAGTCGATGCGCGGCAGGAAGCGGCGCACAACGACGCTCCGCGTCGATTGTTTGGATGTGACAGCATGTCCTGATGTGCCGTATACCGTACCGAACAAGGGCATCCGCCGATTGGAGCGGGCTCTTCGTCGGCCGGTCATTGAAATCGATGTGAGTATGACGCAACGGACCAAATCCACCCCAATGAGCGCAAGAGTCAGGTCGGGTAGGTCGTCCGTAGAAGATGACCGGCCATACAACTTCAAGGAGCAGGTGGGCCATCTGCTTCGAAGAAATTACCAGAGGCACCTCGCCATATTTCAGGCCGCCGCCGCCGATAGGCAACTGACGTCGGTACAATTCGTGACACTTTGCGCGATTTCGGACTATGGGCCGAGTTCCCAAGCCCAGTTGGTGAACTCCACTGCTATCGATCAGGCCACGATCAGGGGCATCATCAGCAGATTGGTCGAGCGTAAGCTGATCAAGCTTTCCGCAGACCCTTCAGACAAGCGCAAGGTCGTCGCATCCCTGACTGGTCACGGCAGGCAGCTCCTCCAGGAAATGATCCCGAGCGCTCGAGAGATTACGGTTGAAACCGTCGCTCCGCTAAATCCCGCCGAGCGCGAGGCTCTCATGTTTCTCTTGAGAAAATTGATCGAGGGCGAGGACGGCGGCAACTGATCAGCTCCATCTGCGGGAACGTTCCCACGAGAAGATTCGGTCACCCGCTTACGATCGGATAGGGCGCCGACCGGGAGGCTCACCTGGATGCTGGAGGTTCACGCGCTGAATTTCCCGCTTCGGAGCCACGGCCATCTTCTAGCCGCTCACCTCACAGTTAGATATACAGTGCATACGCTGTAAATGATCTTGATGTGGGAGAGAAATCAACGGACATACATTCGCTACCTCCGAATTTTTGTGTTGTGATCATTATATGGTCAGTCGACGCACATAACTTGACCTTGCTACAATAGCGTACACACTTGAAAATCCGTCTGTCAGACTGACGGCTCTTTGTTGTTCAATTCGTATCGTGATCGTTCTGAAACAATCGGCAGGGGGTACGGCATGGCCAGGATCGATATCTCAAGGCGGGCATTTTCCGCCGGCGTGCTCTCTGCAGGAGTTTTGCAGGCTGTTCCCGCCTTCGCGCAAGCTGAGACACTCAAGGTTAGGCTGGATTGGACTCCCTGGGGCGTTCACGGAGCCATCCATCTCGCCCAGGCAAAGGGCTGGTTGGCCGGTGCCGGACTGAACGTCGATGTGCAGGACGGCAATGGCTCTGCCGCAACAGTTCAATTCGTCGGCGGCAGCAGCGAGTTCGACCTCGGGCATGCGTCGCTTGCCACCATGATGGTGGCGCGAAGCAAGGGGCTTTCCGTGAGGGCTGCTGCGGTGTTTGCCCGACAGGGCGATATCGGTTGCTTCGTTCCGAAGACCAGCGGCATCGCGGGTCCGGCGGACCTCAAAGGCAAGAAGATCATCTATACAGCGGGTGCGCTCGAGGCACCGTTCATCGATACATTCCTGGCGGCGGGTGGGCTCAAGAAGGGCGACGTCGAACTTGTCGCGGTGAGCGCGGCCAGCAAGGCGTCGACCTACGCGTCCGGTCAGGCCGACGCGGCGCTGTCCACAATTCCGTTCTTTCTGGCGGCGGTGGCCGATGCCCGCCCGTCCAATGCGATACGGTTCGCCGACTACAAGCTGGAAATGCCCGGCTACGGCCTTTTGGCGCAGGAGTCGACACTGACGGGCCCCAAGCGCGATGCGGTCTCCAAATATTGCAGCATTGTCGCGGCGACCTGGAAATACATCTATGACGGGCATCAGGAAGAGGCGGTCGAGGCCATCATCTCTCAGCGCCCGCAAGCACGGCTGGATCGGAAGGTCCTCCGCGGGCAGATTGACTCGCTTCAGGGCTTCCTGGATACGGCGGCCGGGAAGACCCTCCCCTTCGGCGTCATAACGGTTGTCGATTGGGACATCGCGGTGCGAACCCTGTCCGCCGCAGGCCTCGTCGCACCGGAAAGCAAAGGCTCGGATTACGTCGAACTCGGCCTGGTGAAACCCATCGAACTGCAGGCGGCGCGTCTGTGACCGCAGTCAGCGCCCGCGCTCTGCACAAGATCTACGAAGGACAACGCGGCGTTCTGGCGCTGGACAATGTGTCGCTGGAGATTCCCGAGGGACAGTTCACCAGCATCCTGGGGCCGAGCGGGTGCGGCAAGAGCACGTTCCTGAGGTGCATTGCAGGGCTGGAGGAGATCAGCGACGGCTCGTTGCACGTTCGGGGCAAGGAGGTAAACGGGCCACCGGACAATATCGGCATGGTCTTCCAACGAGATGCCTTGCTCGATTGGAGGACGATCGAGCGCAATATCATGCTGCCGATCGAGTTCGCAAAGAAGTCCACGCAGGCTGCGGCGCCTTCGATGGCAAAATTGTTGAAACTGACGGGTCTTGCCGATTTCGGCGATCGCTATCCAAGGGAGTTGTCGGGAGGAATGCGCCAACGTGCGGCTATTTGCCGGGCGTTGATCGACTCGCCGGCTCTCCTCTTGATGGACGAACCATTTGGCGCACTTGACGCGTTGACGCGCGATCAGATGAACGTCGAGTTGCAGAGGATATGGCTCGAGATCCGCAATACCGTGATTTTCGTTACCCACGGCATTTCAGAGTCGGTGTTTCTCGCAGATAAAGTGGCGGTATTCTCACCCCGGCCGGGACGCATTTTGGAAGTCATCGATATCGATCTGCCGCGCCCTCGCAAGCTCGCGATTCGCGAATCGGCTGAGTTCGGGGCCTATACCCAGCACATCCGTCGATTGTTCGAGGGCATGGGTCTCATCGACGAAAGCGCAGAAGTGGAATGACGAGGAACAGCCACGCCCTTCGTTCCCTTGTCATGGGCCTAATTTCGTTCGGCGTACTGCTGCTGCTATGGGAGGCTGCCGTAAAGGGCTTCAACGTACGCCCGATCATCATGCCGGCCCCGTCGAGCATTTTCCGGGAACTCTGGGGAGATCTGCCGTGGTATCTGGCCAATGCCGGGTACACGCTTTTGACCACCTTGGTCGGCTTCGTTCTATCGGTGGTGATCGGAGTTCTGATTGCCGTGCTGCTTGTGAGCGTTCCATGGTTCGAAAGCACGATCTATCCGTTGATCATTTCATTCAACAGCGTGCCGAAAGTCGCGATCGCGCCGCTTTTCGTGGTTTGGCTCGGCACTGGCGCCGAACCTCAGATTGCCATTGCCTTCCTGATCGCCGTTTTCGCCATTATTGTCGATGCGGTGCACGGGCTCCGATCAGTGCCGGCGGATGTGATGGATTTGGGCCGAGTTCTCAAGGGTTCGCGCGCGGACTTTTTCTTCAAGGTGAGATTGCCCGGCGCCTTGCCATCAATTCTGTCCGGCATGAAAGTGTCCATATCGCTCGCCCTGGTGGGCGCAATCGTAGGAGAGTTCGTGGCTTCGCAGCGGGGCCTCGGATATATCATACTTTCCGCGCAGGGCTCGTTCGACACCCCGCGCGTTTTCGCGGCTCTATTTCTTCTGGCGGCGATGGGTATGCTGCTCTTTTCGACTGTCGGGCTGCTTGAGCGGCGTCTGACGCATTGGCGGCATATTTCATGAGCCATCTCGACTGCGACCACGGATTGACCGCCGAAGCCCCGCAAATTTTTCAGTGTTACTTACGTTCGGGATGCGGGAGTCGCAGGCGGCGTTCAACGGATGAGGGCCGGTTGATCGTCGAACTCCGCAAGCGACTTGCGCATGGTCTCGACCAGATCCAGCGCCACCGGTGAGGGGCTGCGCTGGGCCGGAAAGACCGCAGAGAATTCGAAGTCGATGCGCGGCAGGAAGCGGCGCACCACGACGCCGCGGGTGGAAAATTCCTGCGCGGTGAAGGGGTCGCAGATTGCGACGCCAAGCCCCGACGAAACCATGCCGCACATGATCTCCGACAGCGTGGTCTCGACCCGCAGCACGCGGCGGACATCGTGGCGGTGGAAGACCTGATCGACGAGGTGCCGGCTCGCCGATGCCGCCGACAGCGAGATGAAGGTCTCGCCCTCGAAGTCGCGCGGCTCCAAGACTTCCTTTTCTGCGAGGCGATGACCGGTCGGCAGCACGGCGACGCGCGCCGGCGCCGGCAGCTTCTGGCTCGGCAGGCCGGAATGCGCGATCGGCACCTCTGCAAAGCCGACGTCGCACTGATTGTTCAGCACCCAATCGACCACGATCGGCGAGATCACGCCGAAGAAGGCGAGGTTGAGATTGGGCCGCTCCTTCAGGAAGTGACCGGTGAGCCGTGGCAAATAGCCGTTCGACAGCGCCGGCAGTGCTGCGATCCGCAGCGAGCCAGTGCGGCGGCCACGGATTTCTTCGGCCGCCGCGGTGATGCGTTCGAGGCCGACGAAGGAACGCTCCACTTCCGTATAGAGCGCCATCGCCGCAGCGGTTGGCACCAGACCGGTGCCGCGCCGCTCGAACAGCTCCATCTTCAACAGAGCCTGGAGATCACGCAGCAACCGGCTCACGGCCGGCTGCGTCACGGTCATCAGCGCTGCCGCCTCGGTCACGCTGCCCGTGAGCATTGTCGCGCGGAAGGCCTCCACCTGCCGCGAATTGATCCGCGCCATCCCGAATTCCATTCATAACATTTAAGCATGCAGAGGGTGCCATTATTCATTGGACGATGGAAGCTCAGGTTTGCGATCTTTTTCATCAGAGCTGGAGACAGCCCGCTTTTTCGGCAGATTGGAGGGGTTCAAACCTCCGGATCGCGCCAAACCTCCCGAGCAGGGGCCGGAGCCCCGGTCGGAGAGGGATTTGCGCGGAAGAAAATGCGGAAGTCGCTTCGGCCGGAGATTTGTCGGCACGTCACCTCATTCCGGTATTGGAGATCGGACCACATGAAGACTTTTCGCCTTCTGACAGCGGTCAGCCTCGCGGCGCTCGTCGCCGGCATTTCGGCCGCCTCGGCCCAGCAAAAGACGCTCTATGTCGCCGGCTATGGCGGCTCTTTCGAGAAGACCATCCGCGACGAGGTGATCCCGACCTTCGAGAAGGAAAACGGCGTCAAGGTCGAGTACGTCGCCGGCAACTCCACCGACACGCTGGCAAAACTCCAGGCGCAGAAGGGCAACCAGCAGATCGACGTCGCCATCGTCGACGACGGTCCGATGTACCAGGCGATCCAGCTCGGCTTCTGCGGCAAGCTCGACAGCCTGCCGGCCGATCTCTACGACACCGCCCGCTTCAAGGATGATCGCGCGGTCGCAATCGGCATCGTCGCCACCGGGTTGATGTACAACACCAAGGTGTTTGCGGAGAAAGGCTGGGCGCCGCCGACCTCGTGGAACGACCTGAAGGACACGAAATACGCCAAGCAGCTCGTCGTCCCGCCGATCAACAACACCTATGGTCTCGAAGCGCTGGTGATGTTGTCGAAGATGAACGGCGGCGGCGAGGCCAACGTCGATTCCGGCTTCAAGATCTTCAAGGAAGAGATCAATCCGAACGTGCTGGCCTATGAGCCGTCGCCGGGCAAGATGACCGAGCTGTTCCAGTCCGGCCAGGCCGTGATCGCGGTGTGGGGCACCGGCCGCGTGCAGAGCTTTGCCAACACCGGCTTCCCTGTCGACTTCGTCTATCCGAAGGAAGGCGCCGCGACGCTGCTGACGACGGCGTGTCCGATCACCAAGCCGAACGCCTCGCCGCTCGCGGGCAACTTCATCAAGATGCTGCTCGATTCGAAAATCCAGCTCGTGATGCTTAGGGATTACGGCTACGGCCCGGTGCTGAAATCGATGGTGGTGCCGCCGGAGCTCGGCAAGATGGCCCCGATCGGCGAGCGCGCGGCCAAGCTCTATAATCCGGACTGGACCGTCATCAACGACAAGCGCGAGGAGTGGACCAAGCGCTGGAACCGCGAGGTCGAGCGTTGATCTGATCGTTCGCAGCGGAGACAGAGCCATGGCCTATCTCGAGCTCGATCGGGTCGCCAAGCAATTCGGGGCGCAGACTGTCGTCGACGACTTCAGTCTGGCGGTCGGGAAGGGAGAGTTCATCTCCTTCCTCGGCCCCTCCGGCTGCGGCAAGACCACGACCCTCCAGATGATCGCGGGCTTCCTCGATCCTACGCGCGGCGCGATCCGGCTGGAGGACAAGGACCTGACCGCGATCCATCCGGCCAAGCGCGGGCTCGGCATCGTGTTCCAGAGCTACGCGCTGTTTCCGCACATGACCGCGGCGGAGAACGTCGCCTTTGGTCTGGAGATGCGCAAGGTGACGCGCAGCGAGCGGACCGAGCGCGTCCGCGCTGCGCTGGCGATGGTCGGACTTGCCGGCTTTGAGGACCGTCATCCACGCCGCATGTCCGGCGGCCAGCAGCAGCGCGTGGCGCTGGCGCGGGCGCTGGTGATCAAGCCGAGCGTGCTGCTGCTCGATGAGCCGCTGTCGAACCTTGACGCAAAGCTGCGCGAGGAGATGCAGATCGAGTTGCGCCAGATCCAGCGCACCATCGGCACCACCACGATTCTCGTCACCCACGACCAGAACGAGGCGATGTCGCTGTCCGACCGCATCGTGGTGATGAGCCAGGGCAAGATCGAGCAGATCGGCACGCCGCAGGAAACCTATGAGAAGCCGGCCTCGGCCTTCGTCTCGCAATTCCTCGGCAAGACCAACGATTTTGCCGGGACGATCGATCGGACCGCGACGCCCGCGCGGCTTGTGGCGGGCTCCTGGAGCGCACCGGCGCCGGCGGGACTCAGCGGTGGTACCGTCACCGTCAGCATTCGCCCCGAGCGGATCGGGTTTGGCGATGCGGGTCTCAACGCCAAAATCGTCACGCGCATCTTCCAAGGCAATCATTGGCTGTTCCAGTGCGACAGCGAATGCGGGCCGGCGATCGTGATCCACCAGAATAATGGCGAGAGGCAGCCGGCCGAAGGCGAGGCCGTTCGCCTCACGTGGCGACCGCAGGACATGAGCGTGAGGGGCGTCGCATGAGCGCGGCCGCCGAAGAGCGCAACGCGCGTGCGCCGTGGGCGCTGACGGCGCCCGCCTTGATGCTGTTCGTCGGCGTGCTGCTGATTCCGCTGGCGATGACCGTGATGCTGTCGTTCCACGATTGGGGCCAGTACAAGGGCATCGAGCCGGTCTTCATCCTCAAGAACTGGCGGGAGATCGCGACCGATCCCTATTACGCAGAGATGTTCTGGCGGACGTTTCGCATTGCGATCCTGACCACAGTGCTCACCGCCGTGCTGGGCGCGCCTGAAGCCTACATCCTCAATCGCATGAGCGGCCGCTGGAGGAGCATTTTCCTGCTGGTGATCCTTGGGCCCCTGCTGATTTCCGTGGTGGCCCGCACGCTGGGCTGGGCGCTGCTGTTCGGTGGCAACAACGGCCTCGTCAACAAGCTCTTGATGTCGGCCGGGCTGATCCGATCGCCCATTCCCTTCATGTTCACCGAAACAGGCATGGTGGTCGCGCTCGCGCATGTGATGATGCCGTTCATGGTGCTGTCGGTGTGGGCGGCGCTGCAACGGCTCGATCCGCAGATCGAGAATGCGGCACTGTCGCTCGGCGCAGGCCCGATCACGATTATCCGCCGCATCATCATGCCGCAGATCATGCCGGGCGTGCTGTCGGGCGCAATCATCGTGTTCTCGCTGTCGGCCAGCGCGTTTGCGACGCCCGCGATCATCGGCGGCCGCCGGCTCAAGGTCGCGGCAACGCTCGCCTATGATGAATTCCTCAATACGCTGAACTGGCCGCTCGGTGCGGCGGTCGCGACGCTGCTGCTGGTCGCGCTGGTGCTGATCGTGGTCGGCAGCAATGCGCTGATCGAGCGGCGCTATGCGGAGGTGTTCCGATGAGACGGAACGGCCCGCTCGCGCTGATCTTCCACACCATCTTCGTCATCGTGATGGTGGCACCGATCCTCGTCGTGTGCCTTGTCGCCTTCACGCCCGAGGGTTTCCTGTCGCTGCCGACCAATGGCTTCTCGCTGCGCTGGTTCAGGGCGATCGCCAACTATCCCGAATTCATCCACGCCTTCTGGGTCAGCCTCGGGCTCGGCGCGCTGTCGTCCTTCGTCGCGCTGCTGTTCGCGGTGCCGGCGGCGCTGGCGATCGCGCGCTATCGTTTCCGAGGTCGCGATGCACTTGCGGCGCTGTTCCTGTCGCCGCTGATGATTCCGCATGTCGTGCTCGGCATCGCCTTCCTGCGCTTCTTCACCTCGGCTGGATTGAGCGGCAGCTTTGCGGCGCTGATCATCGCGCATGTCATCATCGTGTTTCCGTTCGCACTGCGACTGACCCTTGCGGCGGCGACAGGCATGGACCTCTCGGTCGAGATGGCGGCGGTCTCGCTCGGTGCCGGCGGCTGGACGCTGTTCCGTCGCGTGACCTTGCCGCTGATCCTGCCGGGCGTCATCAGCGGCTGGGCGCTCGCCTTCATCCAGTCCTTCGACGATCTGACCATGACCGTCTTCCTCGCGGCACCCGGCACCGAGACGTTGCCGGTGCGCATGTTCCTCTACATCCAGGACAACATCGATCCGCTGGTGACGTCGGTCTCGGCCTGCGTGATAGCGATCACCATGACCGCCCTCATTCTGCTCGATCGCTTCTACGGGCTCGACCGCGTGCTCGCCGGCAAGGGCGATACGGGACGATAGGAGAACTTATGTCAGGAGAATACGACGTCGCCGTGGTCGGCGGCGGATTGCTCGGCTCTGCGATTGCCTGGGGGCTCGGCCGGCTCGGCAAGCGCGTCGCCGTGCTCGACGAGGGCGACATCACCAAGCGCGCCTCGCGCGCGAATTTCGCGCTGGTCTGGGTCCAGAGCAAGGGGCTGGGTATGCCGGCCTACACGGTGTGGACCGTGCAGGCGTCGCAGGCGTGGGGCCGTCTCGCGTCGGAGCTGAGGCAGCAGACCGACCTCGACGTCTCGCTTCAGCAGAACGGCGGCTTCCATCTCACGCTCGGCGAGGACGAATTCGGCCAACGCACCGAGCTGGTCAAGCGCATGCACAACCAGACCGGTGCTGCCGACTACAAGATGGAGATGCTGCCGGCCTCCGAAGTGAAGAAGGCGCTGCCGCTGATCGGGCCGGAAGTCTCCGGCGGCAGCTTTTGTCCGCTTGACGGTCACGTCAATTCGCTGCGCACGTTCCGTGCGTTCCACACCGGCTTCAAGGCGTTCGGCATCGACTATTTTCCGGAGCGCCCGGTCTCGGCAATCACAAAGAGCGGCGGCGAATTCCGCCTGACCACGCCGAAGGGCGAGCTCCGCGCCACCAAGATCGTGCTCGCGGCCGGCAACGCCAACCAGACGCTTGCGCCGATGGTCGGTCTGTATGCCCCGATGGGTCCGACCCGTGGCCAGGTCGTGGTGACCGAACGCACCATGCCATTCCTGCCGCATCCGCTGACCACGATCCGCCAGACCGACGAGGGCACGGTGATGATCGGCGATAGCAAGGAGGAAGAGCTCGACGATCGCGCGCTGAAGCATTCGATCAGCGGCGTGATGGCCGATCGTGCGCAAAAGATGTTTCCGCATCTGGCGCGGCTCAACGTGGTCAGGAGCTGGGCCGGCATCCGCGTCATGCCGCAGGACGGCTTTCCGATCTACGACCAGTCTGAGACGCATCCCGGCGCCTTCGTCGCCTGCTGCCATTCCGGCGTGACGCTCGCGTCCAACCATGCCTTCGAGATCGCGCGCATGGTTGCGCAAGGCGCGCTCGAGCCGGAGCTGGTCGGCGCGTTCTCGGCCAGCCGCTTCGGCGGAGCGGGCACAGCGAACAACAGCGGCTATTAGAGATTTTCAGGAAGGAGCCAAGAGGCATCCCCATGTTTAGACGATCCGAACAGGACAAGCGCCCACACGTGCAAATCTTTGTCGACAGCGTTGCCGTGGCGGCGCGCCAGGGCGACACCGTCTCCGCCGCGCTGCTCGCATCGAGCTGCGACGTGCGCCGCTCGACTGCGGTGAGCGGCGCGCCGCGGCTGCCCTATTGCATGATGGGCGTGTGCTTCGACTGCCTCGTCACCATCGACGGCGTCGGCAATCGCCAGGGCTGTCTCGTGCCTGTTGTCGAGGGCATGCAGATCGAGATCCAGAAGGGCAAGCGGGAGATCGGAAAATGACCATGGCTCCCAAGCGCGAAGCCTACGACGTCGTGGTGATCGGGGCCGGACCCGCAGGCCTTGCTGCCGCCGCGACATCCGCCGAGGCCGGCCTCTCGACGCTGCTGCTCGATGAGAATATCGGCCCGGGTGGCCAGGTGTTTCGTGCCATCTCGTCGACGCCGGTGACTGAGCGCAACCAGCTCGGCGCCGACTATTGGGTCGGTGCCGATCTCGTGCAGGCGCTGCGCGCGAGCAACGCCGAAATCGTCCAGCGTGCCACGGTCTGGAGCCTCGACCGCAACCTCGACATTGCCGTCTCCGTCGGCGGCGCCTCGGCCTTCGTCAAGGCGAAGCGCGTGATCCTCGCGACCGGCGCACTGGAGCGGCCGTTTCCGATTCCCGGCTGGACGCTGCCGGGCGTGATGACCGCGGGCGCCGCGCAGACGATGTTGAAGTCGTCGGCTCTTGTTCCGGACGGGCGCACGGTGATCGCGGGGCAGGGGCCGCTGCTCTGGCTGCTCGCCGCGCAGATCTTGCGGCTCGGCGGCCGGATCGACCGCATCCTCGACACCACCGAGCGCGGCAATTATTTCGCCGCGCTGCCGCACGCCTTTGCGTTCCTGACCTCGCCCTATTTCGCCAAGGGCCTGTCGATGATGCGCGAGGTGAAGGCGAAGGTGCAGGTCGTCTCCGGTGTCACCGAGCTCGCCGCTTCTGGCGACGGCCAGCTCGCGAGCGTGAGCTATGTGGCCGGCGGCAAGCGTGAGACCATTCCCGTCGATCTCCTGCTCCTGCATCAGGGTGTCGTGCCCAACGTCAATCTGGCGATGTCGGCTGGCATCGAGCATCGCTGGGACGATCTGCAACTGTGCTGGTCGCCGGTGCTCGACGCGAGCGGCAATTCGTCGGTCGCTGGCATTGCGATCGCCGGCGATGGCGCTGGCATTGGCGGCGCCAATGCGGCTGTGGTGCGCGGACGCATCGCGGCGCGCGCGGCAGTGGAGGCGCTGGCGCCTGCGGCCGGCGCGAAGCTTCCGTCGATGGCGGCATTGCGTGCCGATCTCACCAAGGCCGAACGCGGCCGCGTCTTTCTCGATACGCTGTTCCGCCCGTCGCCGCAGTTCCGCATTCCCTCAGGCGATACCATCGTCTGTCGTTGCGAAGAGGTGACGGCAAAGGACGTTCTCGACGCGGTCGCGATCGGCGCGACCGGGCCGAACCAGCTCAAGGCCTATCGCCGCACCGGCATGGGACCGTGCCAGGGCCGGCTCTGCGGCCTCACCGTCACCGAGCTGATGGCGCAGGCGCGTAGCAAGACCCCGCAGGAGATCGGCTATTACCGGCTGCGCGCGCCGGTGAAGCCGATCACGCTGGCCGAGCTCGCCGCCGTGCCCAAGAGCGAGGACGACATCAAGGCCGTGGTGCGCGGATGACCCGGAATGTGGATGCGATCGTCGTCGGCGGCGGCATCCACGGATGCTCGACCGCGCTGCATCTGTGCCTCGCCGGCCTGAAGCCGGTGCTGATCGAGAAGGATTATGCCGGCCGGCACGCCTCCGGCGTCAACGCCGGCGGCGTGCGCCAACTGGCACGGCACATTCCCGAGATCCCGCTCTCGATCCGCTCGATGGGGATATGGGAGAAGATTTCAGAGCTCGTCGATGACGATTGCAGTTTTGAAAGCTACGGCCAGGTTCTGGTCGCGGAAAACGAAGAAGAACTCGCCGTCTGCCGCGCACGCGTCGCCGAGCTGAACGCGCTCGGCTTCACCCATGAGGAATTGATCGACGGGACCGAGCTGCAGCGGCTGGTGCCTGCTGTCTCCGAGACCTGTCCCGGCGGCGTGGTCTCGCGCCGCGACGGCGCCGCCAATCCGGCGCAGGCGACGACCGCGTTCCGCCGCAAGGCCGAGCAGCTCGGCGCCACCGTGCGCGAGGGCGTGGCCGCCAGCAACATCCGCTACAGCGATGGCCTCTGGCATGTCGATGTCGGCATCGAGACCTTTGCCGCGCCGGTGCTGGTCAATGCCGCCGGCGCCTGGGCCGGCAAGATCGCGGCGGCGCTGGGTGAGCCGGTGCCGGTCGAGACCGTGGCGCCGATGCTGATGATCACCTCGCGTGTGCCGCACTTCATCGATCCCGTCGTGATCCTGCGCGGCCGAAAGCTCTCCTTCAAGCAGTTCAAGAACGGCACCGTGCTGATCGGCGGCGGTCATCTGGCAACGCCTTTCCAGGACCGCAACGAGACGGTGCTGGACTGGAAGAGCCTCGCGATCAGCGCCCGCACCGTGTTCGAGTTGTTTCCCGTGATGCGCGATGCGACGATCATGCGGGCCTGGGCCGGCATCGAGGCCAAGATGAAGGACGACATTCCCGTGTTTGGCCCGAGTTCGCGCCACAAGGGCCTCTATCACCAGTTCGGCTTCTCGCTGCACGGCTTTCAGCTCGGCCCCGGCGCCGGCGCCGTCATGGCGGAGCTGATCGTCAACGGCGGCACCCAGACCCGCGTCAGCGATCTCGGCATCGACCGCTTCCACCCTTCCACGCTTTAGCAACACGAGGACATCATGAGCATCACCCGCAGCATCCGCACGCCCATCATGCACCGCGCTGTCGAAGCCAACGGCTTCGTCTTCGTCGGCGGCACCATCGCCGACGACACGTCCGTGTCCATGGGCGACCAGACCCGCAACATTCTCGGCAAGATCGCCGGCTATCTGAAGGAAGCGGGGACCGACAAGACCCGAATCGTCAGTGCGTCGATCTTCGTCACGGATCTTTCCAAGAAGAAGGAGATGGACGCGGCCTGGACCGAGTTCTTCGGCGACGATCTGCCGACCCGCGCCACCGTCGGTGTCGCCGATCTCGGCGGCAGCGCGTTGATCGAAGTGGTCGTCACCGCGCTGAAGGGCTGACCCGCTCAGTCCGATCTGGCGAACATCCCGACCAGGGTCTCGCGCAGCCAGCGCTGCGCGGGCACGGTGTCGTTGCGCTGGTGCCAGAATAGGCTGACGATACGCGCCGGCGCCTGGAGCGGAAGCGGCATCGCTTGCAGGAACGGCGCATGGCGCGACTGCGAGCGGAGATCGCTCGGCAGCACGGCGATGAGATCGGACTGCCGCACGATCTCGTAGGCGGCGCTGTAGTGATTGACGGTCGCGACCAGATTGCGCGCGAGCCCGCGCGAGGCGAGAAACAGGTCGTAGGACGGCATGCGCTTCCCGGCCAAAGTCACGTCAACATGCCTGGCGTTGAGGAATGTGCGCGTGCTCAGCCGCTTCTTTGTCGCGAGCGGGTGGCCGCGCCGCATGAAGCAGGCATAGTCGACCGTCCAGAGCGAGCGTGAGCGAATGGCAGTCGGTTGCTGCGCCTCGTTGACGTAGACGCTCAGCACGCAATCGACCAGATTATCCTCAAGCTGATCGGCGATCTCCAGGATGGTGTTGGGGACGGTTTGGACGCGCGCCTTGGGTGCGATCTCGCCGAGATGGTTCATGAGGTTCGGCATGACCAGCGAGGCCACGTAGTCCGACATCGACAGGGTGAATTCGGTCTGGGCGCGGCCGGCATCGAACACCTGCTCGTCGAGCGCGCCGCGCACGCTTTCCAGGGCTTCACCAATCGGCTCCCACAGCACCACGGCGCGCTGGGTGGGACGAATCCCGGTGCCCGATCGCACGAACAGGGGATCGCCGAGCGCGTCACGCAACCGCGCCAGCGCATTGCTGACGGCGGGCTGCGTCATCGTCAGCGCGCTTGCGGCGCGCGTGACGCTGCCCTCGGTCATCAGCGCCTCGAACACTTTCAGGAGGTTGAGGTCGAGCGAGCGGAACGACACCCACATTCACCATGGTGATATATTAGATCATGATTATAAATTATGACGATAATGTCACTTTGTCTATGGTTCCCTCCCGAACGACACGCGGCGCGCCGGGGCCGTGAGAATCGAGGGGGACTTTCATGTCTATGATATCGGCGCGCATCGAGCGCCTTCCGTTCGCGCGTTTCCACACGCACCTGCTGCTGATGGGCGGGCTCGGCTACACGTTCGACGCGATGGACGCGGCGGTGCTCGCCTTCATCCTGCCGGTGCTGCGCACGGCCTGGAATCTGTCGAGTGTCCAGATCGGCGTGCTCGGCAGCAGCACCTATATCGGCTTCCTGTTCGGCGCGCTGCTTGCGGGCACGCTGGGCGATTTGATCGGCCGCCGCGCGGTGATGATGTCGGCACTGGCGCTCTATTGCGCGGCATCCATCGTCAGCGCGATGGTGGATACCTGGTCGTCCTTCTTCGTTGCCCGCATCATCGCCGGCATGGGCACCGGCGCGGAGAGCGCGATCATCGCGCCCTATCTGGCGGAGTTCGTGGCGCGGCGTTACCGCGGCAGCTTCACGGGCTCTCTCGCCGGCTTCTTCTCCTTCGGCTTCGTCGCAGCCGCCTTGCTCGGCTATTTCATCGTTCCCTCTTACGATAACGGCTGGCGTATCGTGCTGGTCATCACCGCGGTGCCGGTCGTCATGCTGCTGTGGTGGCGCCGGGCGCTGCCGGAATCGCCGCGCTGGCTGGAAAGCCGCGGGCGGGAGAAGGAGGCGGAAGCCGTTCTGGACCGGATCGAGGCCGGCTTCGTACGCGGCGGCCATGTCCTGCCGCAACCGGTCCCCGAAGTGACCGCCATGCCAGCAAAGACCGGAAACCTGCTGGCCAATTTCTCGGCGCTGTTGGCCGGCCGGCAGGCGCGCATCACCATCATGACCTGGATCATGTGGCTGTCGATCACGTTCAGCTATTATTCGTTCTTCGTCTGGATTCCCGGCCTTCTGGTCCAGAACGGCATGAGCATCACCAGGAGCTTCGCCTACTCGATCGCGATCTATTGCGCGCAGATTCCCGGCTATTTCAGCGCCGCGTATTTCAATGAGCGCATCGGCCGGCAAGCGACGATTGCGACCTACATGGTGCTCGGCGGCGTCAGCGCGCTCGGGCTCGCGTTCGCGCAGAACGACCAGCACATCATGATGGCGGGAATCTTGCTGTCCTTCTTCATGAACGGAACCTATGCCGGCGTCTACGCCTATACCGCCGAGGTGTTTCCGACGGCGGTCAGAACCACCGGCGCCGGGCTCGCCTCCGCGATCGGGCGGATCGGCGCGATCGTCTCACCGATCCTGGTCGGCTACCTCTATCCCAATTTCGGCTTTGCCGGTGTGTTCGGCCTCACCACCAGCGTGCTGCTGCTTGGCGCGCTCACCGTCGTGCTGATGGGTGTGCCGACGCGCGGCCGCTCGCTGGAAGAGATTGCGGCGGGTGAAGTTGCGTGACTCGGACCAAGCGTCATACTGATCCCTTGCTCTGCGCCGTCGCGGCTGCGCAGGGGAGGGCGGATCAGCCGGATGCGCTGTTCGCGGCGCTCGACGATGCCTTGAAGTCGGCGATCGGGCACAAGCTGTTCACGGTCCTGACCTATGACGATGGCACCGGCGAAGCCGCGCGGGTCTATTCCAATCTTCCCGCATCCTATCCCGTGGGTGGGCGCAAGCGCCTGGCGACGGGCCCGTGGACTGAGGCCGTGCTCGACCGAGGCGAGGCCTATATCGGCCGGACGCAGGATGATCTGCGCAACGTGTTCTCCGATCACGAGCTGATCGCCTCGCTCGGCTGCGCGAGCGTGCTCAATATGCCCGTGCGCTGGTGCGGACGGACGCTCGGCTCGCTCAATCTGCTTCACGAAGCGTGCTGGTACGGCGAGGACGATGTTGCCGCATGTCTGCCTTTCGCCCAGCTCGCATTGCCGGCGCTTCTTGCGCCGGCCCAGTCCTGACAGGAGACCGCCATGCCCAGCATCCTCTTCAAGAATGCCGCTCTGCTCGACCCGCTCCAGCCGGAATTGCTGGCGGGCCATGACGTGCTGGTCGAGAACAATCTGATCAAGGAGGTCTCGGACCGGCCATTGCAAGCGTCCGCTGACCGGACGATCGATCTGAAGGGCAAGACGCTGATGCCTGGCCTGATCGACCTGCACGTGCATGCCATCGCCATCGAGCTCAATTTGGCGCAGCAGGCGCGCATGCCGAACGTGCTGGTGACGTTGCGCTCGACGCTGCTTCTGAAAGGCATGCTGCGGCGCGGCTTTACGACAGTGCGCGATGCCGGTGGTGCCGGCCATGCTCTGAAGGAGGCGATCGACACCGGCCTGACCGAGGGGCCGCGCCTGTTCGTCTCCGGTCGTGCCCTTAGCCAGACCGGCGGGCATGGCGACGGTCGGGCTCGCTCGGACTATCTGGCCAGCGATTCTGTCTGTCCGTGCTGCGTGCGCGTCGGTGCGCTGGCGCGGGTTGCCGACGGTGTCGACGGCGTGCGCAAGGCGGTGCGCGAGGAGCTCCAGATGGGCGCCGACCAGATCAAGATCATGGCCTCCGGCGGCGTCGCCTCGCCGACCGATCCGGTCGGCGCCTTCGGCTACTCCGAGGACGAGATCCGCGCCATCGTCGAGGAAGCGCAGGGGCGCCAGACCTATGTGCTCGCCCATGCCTACACTGCCGCAGCCATTGCGCGCGCGGTCCGCTGCGGCGTGCGTACCATCGAGCACGGCAACCTCGTCGACGAGCCGACCGCGCGCCTAATGGCCGAGAAGGGCGCCTATGTGGTGCCGACGCTCGTCACCTATGAGGCGCTCGCCAATGAGGGTGCGCAATATGGCCTGCCGCCGGAGAGCGTGGCCAAGATCGCCGACGTGCGCGACGCCGGCCTGCGCTCGCTCGAGATCTATCGCAAGGCCGGGGTGAAGATGGGGTATGGCAGCGATCTGCTCGGGCCGTCCCAGCGCCTCCAGAGCGACGAATTCCGCATCCGCGCCGAAATTCAGGGAGCGCGCGAGGTCATCGCCAGTGCGACGGTGATCGGGGCCGAGGTGCTCGGCATGAAGGGCAAGCTCGGCCGGATCGCGCCTGAGGCTCTTGCGGATTTGCTGGTGGTCGACGGCAACCCGTTGCGTGACGTGAGTTGCCTGCTCGGGCAGGGCGAACACATTCCGCTGGTGATGAAGGCGGGGAAAGTCCAGTTCGACAGGCTGGCTGCGTAGCTGCGCTGCGCCGCAGTGCTGCTCCCAACATGACGAAGATGTAATGGTCCGGAGCTGCTGCGACGCTTTGACGCGCGGCAGTTTCCGTTTATCAGGAGAGGACTTGGCCGGAATGCCTAATGTCCTCGCAGACCAATAACAACAAGCTCGCGATCAGATTTCGCTGCCCCAAAGAGCTGGAAGGACTGCTGCCGCAGCCGGTCCCGGCAAACCTCGGCGTTCCCGACTGGCTCAAGGCGATGCCGACGACGGCCTTCAGCGCCCTCAACCAGCAGGACGACGCGACCATCAAGCGATGCCCGCCCTTCATCGATGCGATGACATGCGGCTTTCTGATCCCGCTGATTTGTGATCTCCGGGTCGAGGATGGCGAGATCATCTGGGACAACGACATTCCATCGGGTGGCGAGATCGATTTTCCGCGCTCGCCGATCAGTTTTCACGACCATGGCCAGCTCACCGGCTCGCCGCTGTTCGAGGCCGACCGCTTCGTCATCAAGTTCCACAACCTCTGGACCATCGAAGCGCCGGAAGGCTACGCGCTGTTCTTCACGCATCCCGTCAACCGCTTTGATCTGCCCTTCACCACGCTGAGTGGCCTGGTCGATTGCGATCGCTATCGCGACACCTGGATCCACTTTCCGGCGCACTGGCACAACACGAGCTTTCGCGGCGTGCTACCCAAGGGCACGCCGATCGCGCAGTGCATTCCGGTCAAGCGCGAGGACTGGACCCGGCAGACCTCCGCCTTCACGGAGGAAGACACGCAGCAGGTCCATGCATTGCGCGCCGCGCTGAAGCGCGAGCCGGGCTTGTACCGCCGTAAATTCAGGGCTTAGCTGCGCGCTCGCGGTCCAGAAATTTCGCGGCTGCGCTCGGCCGGAAGAAGAAGCGGCCGTGCGACGAGGCGGCGAGCGCAAAGGCGGCACGGCCGAGCATGTGAGGCCGTCCGCGAAACACCGAACGCAGCGCGGCCTCGCCGCCGTCGCGCTCGCCCATCTCCATGAGACAGATCGCGAGATTGGCGCGCGACAGCGCGTCGTCCGGGCGAAGCCCGAGCGCGTGACGGTAGGTGTCGGCGGCATCCGCATAGGCGCCGTCCAGAAGCTGGGCCCAGGCGAGCTCGGTCAGGATGTCGGTGCGCCCCGGCGCTGCGTTGCGCACAGCAGACAGAACGCGGCGGGCCTCTGTGCGATTGTTGTTCCGCACATGCATGCGGCCAAGGTCGAGTTGCAGGTCGATGCTGGCGGGGGCGAGTGCGAGAGCGTCCGCGATGATCCCGATTGCATCGCCGACCCCTCCGCCGTTCGCGAGCTGGCCGGCCAGCTCCTGAAAGGCGGGCAGATAAGGCGGGCGCCGGCCCGCGGTGCGGCGCAGTTGCGCGATGCCATCCACGCTGCGCCGCGAATTGCAGAGCGCGTGGCCGAGCAGCGTCTCGATTTCCGGATCGCTATTACGCCGCGCAGCCTTTTCGAGCGGCACGACCGCCTCGTCCGCACGGCCCAGTCCAATGAGCGCATGCGCCAGGATCAGCACCGCGTTCCGGTCTGAGCGATTTGATTTGAGGGCTTCGGTTGCAAGCTGCCTTGCAACGTCGAACTGCTTGGCGCGTAGCGCCATGAAGGCTTGTTGCAGCAGTTGGGCGAGGGCGTTGTTTGGCCGGCCGGTCACGCGTTGGCCTCTTTATGGAGACACGGGGTTTTGTTGGCCTCTATCGCGCCCCCATCGAGGCGTCCATCAACGAGTTCGTGAGGCATCGCGAGCGAGTCATTGAGGATGCGCCTTGATCTCGCGCCCCGGCAGGATTATGAGCGGGTTATCAATCAGGAATTCGAAAGCCATGGATTTTACCCCGACCGCAAAGCCGACCTGCCTTGCTCACGGGGAATATCATGCCTGCTTCGATCATCCTGTCGCGCCTGTCGCTATCCACGCCTGACGGCCGCTCCCTCCTCTCCGACATCGACCTGACATTCGGCGCCGAGCGGACCGGCCTCGTCGGCCGCAATGGCATCGGGAAAACGACGCTGCTCGCGTCGATTTCGAGAGAACACATTCCTCCGTCCGGCCGCGTTGTGGTCAACGGGACCGTCGGGCTCCTGCGTCAGGACGCCCAGCTCCTTGCAGGCGCGACAGTCGTTGATCTCTTCGGCGCGCGCCGCGCCCTGAAGCTGCTTCGCCGGGCGGAGCGGGGCGATGCCTCGGCCGAGGAGGTCGCCGACGTCGATTGGACCCTCGAGACGCGGCTCGCAGCCGTCCTTGACCGTGTCGGGTTCGATGTCGCTCCCGACACGGAGCTCGACAGTTTGTCGGGCGGGCAGGTCACGCGCGTTCGTCTTGCCGCGCTGCTCTTCGCCGAGCCGGATTTCCTGCTTCTGGACGAGCCCACCAACAATCTCGATCGGGACGGGCGCAATGCGGTGATCGATCTCCTGGCGGCCTGGCGCGGCGGCGCGATCGTCGTCAGCCATGATCGGGGCCTGCTCGAGACCATGGACGCCATCGTCGAGCTGACCTCGCTCGGAGCAACGCGATACGGCGGCAACTGGAGCGCTTACCGAGACCAGAAAGCCATCGAGCTCGCTGCTGTCAGACACGATCTCGCCCATGCCGAGAAACATCTGTTCGAGATCGACGGCAGGGCCCAGGGGGTCGCCGAACGGAAGGCGCGCAAGGACAGCGGCGGGAAGAAGAAACGCGCCAAGGGCGACATCCCGCGCATCCTGGCGGGTGCGCGCAAGGATCGCAGCGAAGACAGCGGCGGAAAGAACGCGCAGATTACCGAACGGCGGCGCGCGGAGGCACTCGATGCGGTCAACACGGCGTGCCGGCGCATCGAGATCCTTCAACCGCTGTCCGTGAAACTGCCCTCGACGCATCTGCCGGCGGGGCGGGAGCTGGTTTGGCTCGATCGGGTCAGTGCCGGCTATCAGCCGGAGCGGCCGGTCTTGCGCGACCTATCGCTCACCATCGTCGGGCCGGAGCGCGTTGCACTTGTCGGGCCGAACGGCTCCGGCAAGACAACCCTGCTGAAACTCATCGCGGGCGAGATGCGTCCTTTGTCAGGCACCGTGCGGGTGAGGCCCGACTTCGCGATGTTCGACCAGAAGGTCAGCCTGCTCGATCCCGCAATCTCCATCCTGGACAATTTTGAGCGTCTCAATCCAAAGGCGGGCGCGAATGAGTGCCACGCCGCCCTGGCTCGCTTCATGTTTCGTGCCGATGCGGCCTTGCAGATCGTCGGAAGCCTGAGCGGCGGACAGCTGTTTCGCGCGGGCCTGGCTTGCGTGCTGGGTGGGTCGATGCCGCCGTCACTTCTGATCCTGGACGAGCCGACCAATCATCTGGACCTCGAATCCATTGAAACCATCGAAGCCGGCTTGAGGGCTTATGACGGCGCGCTGCTCGTCGTCAGCCATGATGAGCCGTTCTTGCAGGCGATAGGGGTCACGCGCCGGCTCGATCTCGCTATTCCAGGCGGATTGTTCGACCCAACGGAACAATGATACCGGCCGGTGGCTGATTATCTCTCGCCCCAAAAGGGGCAAATCCTCCCGTGTCAGCCGCAGGCAGCGGCCCGGAACCACGGAGAAGGCAATGTCCAACGCAAGCAAAAAGGTCGCTGTTGTTACCGGTGGCTCGCGCGGCATCGGCGCCGCGATCGCCGAACGGCTCGCCGGCGACGGTTTTGCGGTCGTCATCAACTATGCCGGCGGTGCGGCTGAAGCGGAGGCGTTGGCCGGCAAGATCGCGCAGGCCGGCGGCCGGGCCATCACCGCGCAGGCCGACGTCAGCGATCCGGCCGCTGTGGCGCGCATGTTCGACGCAGCGGAGTTGGCGTTTGGCGGGGTCGATGTGCTCGTCAACAATGCCGGAATCATGCGGCTGGCGGCGCTTGTGGACGCCGACGATGCTGTCTTCGACAGCCAGATTGCGATCAACCTGAAGGGCACCTTCAACACGCTACGCGTGGCCGCGCGCCGGCTGCGCAATGGTGGTCGCATCGTCAATTTGTCGTCGAGCCAGGCCGGGATTCTGTCTCCGACCTACGGCGTCTATGCCGCCACCAAGGCGGCGGTCGAAGCCTTGACGCATGTGCTCGCCAAGGAGCTGCGTGGCCGCAACATCACCGTGAACGCTGTGGCGCCGGGACCGACCGCAACAAAGCTGTTCCTCGATGGCAAGTCGGAGGAGTTGATCGATCGCCTTGCCAAGCTCGCGCCGCTGGAGCGGCTTGGCCAGCCTTCGGACGTCGCTGCCGCGGTCGCGTTCCTCGCCGGTCCCGACGGCGGCTGGATCAACGGCCAGGTGCTGCGTCCCAATGGCGGGATCATCTGATCCCATCTCTCGGAGATAGTTCAAAAACCCGACGCTCTGCCCCCAGCGCGTCGGGTGGAATGAATGAGTATCAATCGGTGATCCCAACGCCGTCTTTGTGACGCGGGCTGCACGGTTTTTCCATTCCGGGAAACTACCGCAACGGAACCGGTCACACTGTCTCGCTCCCTCTCCACGCTCAAGGGCGGCGAGAGGTTAAGACGCACTGCCGCCCGGTTCGAGCGACTCGCCGATCTCCAGCGGATGCGCCATGGTCTCGTGCAGCGCGTCGCGGTCGAGCTCGCCTTCGGAAATGCTGATGACGACGCAGGCGACGCCGTTGCCGATCAGATTGGTCAGCGCGCGGCACTCGCTCATGAACTTGTCGATGCCGACCAGGATCGCGATCGACTGGATCGGAATATCAGGCACGATCGAGAGCGTCGCGGCGAGGGTGATGAAGCCGGCGCCGGTCACGCCCGAGGCGCCCTTCGAGGTGATCATGGCGATGCCCAGAATGCCGAGCTCCTGCCAGATCGTCAGATGGGTGTTGGTCGCCTGCGCCAGGAACAGCGTCGCCAGCGTCATGTAGATGTTGGTGCCGTCGAGGTTGAAGCTATAGCCGGTCGGGATGACGAGCCCGACCACCGAGCGCGAGGCGCCGAGATGCTCCATCTTCTGGATCATCTGCGGCAGCACCGTTTCCGACGACGAGGTGCCGAGCACGATCAGGAGCTCGTCCTTGATGTAGGCGATGAAGCGCAGGATCGAGAAGCCGGCGAGCCGTGCGATCGAACCCAGCACGATCAGCACGAACAGGACGCTGGTGAGGTAGAACGTACCGATCAGCGCGACAAGGTTGAGCAACGAGCCGAGGCCATAGGCGCCGACTGTGAATGCCATCGCACCGAAGGCGCCGATCGGGGCCACGCGCACGATGAGCTTGATAATGCCGAAGAACATTTTTGCGGCCTTGTCGACGGCGTCCGCGATCGGCTCGCCGGTCTTGCCGAGCAGCGCAATGGCAAAACCGGAAAGGATCGAGATCAGCAGCACCTGGAGCAGGTCGCCACGCGCGATCGCGCCCACATAGCTGTCGGGGATGATCGCCATCAGGTGAGCGACAATGCCTTGCTCCTTGGCCTGGGTGACATAGGTCGCCACCGACTTCGGATCGATCGTGGCGGGATCGATGTTGAAGCCGTTGCCGGGCTGGAGTATTTCGCCGACCAACAGGCCCATCGCGAGCGCGACGGTCGAGACCATCTCGAAATAGATCAGCGACTTCAGCCCGACCCGGCCGACGCGCTTGAGGTCGCCCATCGAGGAGATGCCGTGCACGACAGTGCAGAAGATCACCGGCGCGATCATCATCTTGATCAACGCGATGAAGCCGTCGCCGAGCGGCTTCAGTTCCTTGCCGAGATCGGGATAGAGGTAGCCGATGAGCACACCGAGTGCGATCGCGATCAGGACCTGGATATAGAGGACCTTGTACCAGGGCTGGTGCCGGCGGTGGACGGCTGGCTGGATCGCAACTTGTGTCATAGTGTATGCCCCGGAACGCATTGATTTTGCAGAATTTGGATCTCACATGATTTGCATCATGTGATGGTCGCTGCAGAAGCGACAATCACATTTTTGTCTGTTTGCACGAAGATTGATCGCTGCACTGCAACGGGGGGAACATGTCGACAGCAACCGGCTCCGAAGAGCGGGCGCAAGACCGTTCTTCAAAAGGTTATTTTCCACGTTGGAAACTGAAGACCTCCGGCGTGATCATGCCGGAGGAGCGGCTGTCATGGGGCCAGACCATCGTCTCCGGTCTCCAGCATTGCGTCGCAATGTCGGGTTCGACGATCATCGCGCCGCTGCTGATGGGGTTCGATCCCAATGTTGCGGTCCTGTTCTCCGGCGTCGGCACGCTGATCTTCTTCGTCATCGTCGCGGGGCGGGTGCCGAGCTATCTCGGCTCGAGCTTCGCGTTCATCGCGGTCGTCATCGCCGCCACCGGCTATGCCGGGCATGGGCCGAACCCGAACCTGTCAGTTGCGCTCGGCGGCATCGTCGGAGCCGGCGTGCTGTACGGCGTGATTGCGCTGATTGTGATGTGGTCCGGCGTGGGCTGGGTCGAGAGGCTGCTGCCGCCGGCCGTTACCGGCGCTGTGGTCGCCGCGATCGGTCTCAACCTCGCACCCGTCGCGGTCAAGGCGGTGAGCGCCGGTGCGTTCGACACCTGGATCGGGCTTGCGACGGTTCTGATCATCGGCATGGTTGCCGTTGCCGCTCCCGGTCTGTGGCGCCGGCTGCCGATCATTCTCGGCGCGATCGGCGGATATCTTTTGGTCTTGCTGTTCGCGAACGGCCTCGGCTTCGGCACGCCGATTGACTTTACGCAACTCTCGGCCGCGCCGTGGCTCGGCCTGCCGAACTTCACTGCGCCGAGCTTCCATGTCGATGCAATTGTCCTGATCGCGCCGGTCGCGATCATTCTCGTCGCCGAGAACCTCGGTCATATCAAGGCCGTTGGTGCCATGACGGGCCGGAGCCTTGATGGCTATCTCGGCCGCGCCCTGCTCGCCGACAGTCTTGCGACGATCGTGGCGGCCTGCGGCGGCGGCACCGGTGTCACTACCTATGCCGAGAACATCGGCGTCATGGCGGCGACCAAGGTCTATTCGACTTTGCTGTTTGCCGTCGCGGCCATTGTGTCGATCCTGCTCGGCTTCTCGCCGAAATTCGGCGCGCTGATCTTGTCGATCCCCGGTCCCGTCATTGGAGGCCTCTCGATCGTGCTGTTCGGGTTGATCGCGGCGATGGCCGGCCGGATCTGGGTCGAGAACAAGGTCGACTTCGCAAATCCGGCGAACCTGATCACCGTCGCCGTGGCGCTCACCGCGGGTGCCGGCGATCTCACGCTCAAATTCGGCGCGTTCACGATCGGCGGCATCGGCACCGCAACCTTTGGCGCCATCATCCTGTATCAGATCCTGACCTCGCCGCTCGCGAGTCGCGCCGAGGGAATCCCAGGGATGCGATAAGGGATGGAACAAAACGCGCCTTCCGCCGATGATGAGGCACTCCGGAGAAAACCCATGCCGCAGACCGATCGTTCGACCCTGTTTCCCTCGCGCCTGGTTGGCCAATACGCGCTGGTGACCGGCGCCTCGCAAGGCATCGGGCGCGCCGTTGCCATCCGGCTCGCCCAGGAAGGCGCGACCGTTGCCATCAATTATTTCGGCCATCCCGAGAAGGCCGAGGAGACGCTCGCGCTCGCTCGCACCGCATCGAGCGACCGTGGCCACGGCAAGCTCGATCATGTCATCGTCAAGGCCGATGTCGGGGTCGAAACCGAGATCGCCGCGATGTTCGACACGATCCTGGCGCGCTGGAAGCGCCTCGACTGCCTGGTCAACAATGCCGGCTTCCAGCGGGAATCGCCGAGCGATGCGCTCGACGTCGAAACCTATCGCCGCATCATCGACGTCAATCTCAACGGCGCCGTGATCTGCGCGCAGAAGGCGCTGGCGCATTTCGTCGCGCGCGGCGGAGGCGGCAGCATCATCAACTGCTCGAGCGTCCACCAGATCATTCCGAAGCCCGGCTATCTCGCCTATGCGATCAGCAAGGGCGGCATGGCCAATCTGACGCGCACGCTGGCGCTGGAATTCGCCGGCCGCGGCATCCGCGTCAACGCGGTAGGTCCCGGCGCAATCGACACGCCGATCAATGCGGCCTGGACCGGCGACGCCGACAAGCGCGGCGTCGTCACCAGTCACATTCCGCTCGGTCGCGTCGGAACGCCGGAAGAGATCGCCGCCGTGTTCGCCTTTCTTGCCTCGGACGATGCGAGCTACATCACCGGCCAGACCATCTATGCCTGCGGCGGCCTGACGCTGTTTCCCGAGTTCCGGGAGAACTGGGCGAGCTAGGGCGTGAACTTAATGGTGGATTGCTCACGCTACGCCCGAGCGGATCGCTCAAAAATCTCCCGCGACCAAATTGTAAGAGCCCCTGCTGCCGCGGACATACGCCTTGGCAGCGGCGGCACATATCAGGTCGCGATGGGAATCAAACGCGTTCAGAAAGCCCAATTCGTTGGAAGCACCATCCGGCTGGAGTCGCTTCAAGGCACCTTCCTCTATGAAAAATGAGGCCTCGATGGCGCTGTCGTGTCCCCAAAACCGCACGGCGCGTCGTGTTCGATCATAGGAGCGGCTGTGATTTGGAAAATCAATCATGGTTCAGACCGATCAATTTGCAGGTGCCACGCGCCGGCTTTACGCCGTTTGAACCAGGGCACGTTGGGTGGCGAAACTCGGCTTGCGTAGGTCAAGACCACAGACGCTTCGTCGAGACGCCGACAAAATCTGGCGCCGGAAAGCCCTTCGGCGAAGGAAGAGACGGTGGAATGAAGCGGTTGCGCTTGCTTCAAATGATGATTTGGCAACCGGGTTATAACCCGGTTCGATGCTTATCGTGACAAATAGTTTCTACCGGGCCTCGCTATTCGGCGGAAGGTGACCATATCGAGGGCATCACCGCGCGCCCCTCGGCTGTTATCGGTGACTGTGAGCATTGCGCTCCCGCCGCGACCAAGAGGCGGCCTTTATGTCGGATTCCCCTGGATTCAATCTTCGCGGGTGGCTCGTACCTCCGGTATTGCTGCCCGCCTTCTTTGTGCTGTTGGTCGTCGCTTCATTGCTGATCCAATGGTAGTCGGTTTCGGCGCGCCGTCGCCGTCGGATCAGGCAAGCACCTCATTGGACCCAGTCCAGTCGTCTTTGGCTTGCGAGCTCAATTCCAAGGCGATCGACGCCCTCGGTAGAGCTCGCGAGATGCCGTCAGGAGACAAGCGCGCGGCGGCCATGCGCAGCGCCGCGATCCTTGGAAACGCCGCCGAAATTCTCGCGTATTTCTCGGCGACGAAGCAACGCAAGCAAAATGACGATGCCGCTGACCGGCAGCAACTCAGGTGATATAGTCGCCAATGCTCGAAATCGATCTCCGTACGGGCCAGCACCCCGGCGGCACAGAATCGTACGAGGACGCTCTGGCGGCAGAGAATGTAAGCTTGCGGCTTCTCCTCGCCCAGGCCGAAATCAATACGAGTGATCTGCTTGCCAGGGCGGGCATCGACGCCAGAGAGCGAGAGACGTCCGACAAGCTGCAGAAATTGGTGCTTGAGGAGCTGCACCACCGCGTCAAGAATACACTTGCGACCGTTTCCGCCATCGTCTCGCAGAGCCTGCGTAGCGTGCAGGGCGCAGACCACGCGCAGCAGGCCATCGAGGGCCGGCTATTGGCACTCGGCCGGGCACACGATCTCCTCTTGCAGACAAGATGGGCCAACGCGGATCTCGGTGCGGTCGTCCGCAGCGCCATCGAAGCTTTCGATGATCGCAATGAGCCGAAGTTCTCGATTTCAGGACCCGATATCCGGATCAATTCGGGTGCGGTGATCGCCGTCGCGATGACGCTCAACGAGCTTTGCACCAACGCCACGAAATATGGCGCCTTTTCGGTCCCAAAGGGGCGTGTCGATCTCCACTGGACGGTCGATCAGCAGACGCAGCGTTTGCACCTGACCTGGACCGAGAAGGATGGTCCGTTGATCCAGCCACCCGCAAAGCGCAGCTTCGGAACGAAATTGATCGAGACGCTTGGCCGTCAACTCCAGGGCAACGTGCAATTGACCTATGCGGAGCGGGGCTTCGCGTACAGGTTCGACGTTCCACAGGTTTCTCTGAGCGTCCCGACGCCGGCATAGTCTGCAAGTGGCAGGTTGGGTACGCGGAGAGTTTCAACGAAGGAGGCCGCATGTTTAAGTTCTTACAGTATCGTGCAAAAGCGGCCGCGTACGGCGAACTGGCCAGGAGTTCGTCCGGCAAGGACGATACCCGCAAATTTGAGAAACTACAGGACAGCCTCGTATCGCGCGCGGACAACGAGCAGGTCCTCGCGGAGAACTACGTGGATGCAGTCAACGCCGGGGAGGCGGAGCGTTCGCGCGGTGCAGCCCTGGTCGCGGAAGAAGAGCATGTCTTGCGGTGTCTCGGCGCGGCCATCATCATGCAATGGAATTCCTTGCCGACGACGCTTCAGCGGGAGATTTTCGACACCGCCGGGTCGGTGGGAACGTTGCTCGAGACAGCGGCGCTCCGCGGGCAGCTCGCCCGGTTTCTTCACAAGCACAAGCATGACGTCGGTCCCCACAAGGTTTGATGGAAGCATCGCGATGCAATCCAGCAACAGTCGGAAAAAACCGGGCCGTCGCCGTTGCACGCACAGGCGAACTCAACCGAACGGTTGATGTCCCGTCTGTGGTCGTGTCCCAGAGTTGCGGCAGCTTGGACCAGTGAAGAGAGCGACAAGATGCCAATCAGTTGTGCGGAACCGGGAGCGGCTGATGGGGACAGCGGGCGCTTCTCGTCAGACCGCATGGGCGGCCACGTTTCTGGCACGATCGCGACCCTGGTCAACCTGGCGGCTCTCGCGGCCATGGCTATGTTCCTCGGAATGTCTCCGGCCGCCGCCCAGTGCTATTCCAATGGAAACTTTTTCGTGGGCACCTGCTCGGCCCAAGGGACTCCCGGCTCCAACGGGATCGCAGTCGGCGATAATACCCGGGCCGACCAGGCCTCCACCGCCTTCGGCGACCACGCAATTGCGCTTTTCAACAGTGCGACCGCGGTGGGCCATGATGCGGTGGCTAACGACCTCAGCGTGTCAGTGGGCACAAATGCCGGTCTATCGACGGTTAACCAGGGCATCACCAGCATCGGTACCAACTCCAATAGCACGGCGGCCGGCGCCGGCAGGTGGAGTACGGCAATTGGCTCGGGTAGCACCGGCAGCGGTCCCAGTTCGCTCGGAAACTACAGCGTCGCGATCGGGGGCGGCGACGGTAGTTTTCTCGGAACGGGCGCAACGTCGGGCGGATTTGGGTCGGTTGCGATCGGCCTCAGCAGTTCCTCGGGGGCTCTTCATCAACAGCCATCGGGAACGCCGCCAACGCCAGCAACGCTAGCTCAACCGCGGTGGGCAATGCTGTGACGGCAAGTGGCGCCAATTCGTTCGCTGCGGGGACCAACTCCAAGGCAACAGGCGAGAGCGGAATCGCGATCGGCAATGACGCGACCGCGGGCACCGGTGCGAACGCCATCGCCATCGGAACTGGTGCAGTCTCGACCGGATCGATCGCAGTCGGCGCAGATTCGGCCGCGGCGTTCGGCAACACAGCCGTGGGCGACGGCGCGAAGGCAAGTGCGGCCGCCGGCAGTTCTGCCTTCGGCAACGGCGCGACCGCGTCCGCGCTCAATGCGACCGCGATCGGTGTGGGAGCCTCGGCTGGTTTTACCAACTCCACCGCGGTCGGCGCCGGCGCAACGGCGACCGCCGCCAACCAAGTCGCAATCGGCACGGCGAGCAACACCTATCGCATGGCCGGCGTCGCGTCGGCGGCGAGTCTGGCGGCGCAGAGCGGGCCTGTCTCGTTCGTCACCACCGATGCGGCCGGCAATCTGGCGACGTCGAGCTTCAACCCGGCGAGCATTACCACGTTGCAGTCGCAGGTGACCTCGTTGCAGTCGCAAGTGATGGACAACCGGCTCGAAGCGCGCAGCGGCACGGCCGTCGCACTTGCGGCCGGTTCGATGCCGGCACTGCAGGCGGGCCGCAAATTCGCGCTCTCGGCCGGCTACGGCAATTTCGAGGGCGCCAACGCCTTTGCGATTGGTGCAACCGCGCTGCTCTATGACGGCAAGAGCTATGCGGTCATCGCCAATGCCGGCGGCGGCATCGGGCTTGAACGCAACGTAGCAGGCGGGCGCGGTGCCGTTTCCATCCAGTGGTAGGAACAACGCGTTCGCCATGACATTGCGTTGGTTGAGTGCGGCCCTCGGCCTGCTGATTCTCGGAGCTGTGACGACCTCGGCGCAGCAGACGCCGCCGCAGCAGGCGGCACCAAAGCCCGCCAACATTGACCGCAACGGCGTGCTGATGCTGATACGGTCGACGCTGCTCGCGCTCGACCAGGCCAACAAGACCGGCAACTATACCGTGCTGCGCGATCTCGGTGCCCCCGGCTTTCAGGTCAACAACGCCGCGCGGCTTGCTGAAATTTTCGCCAAGCAGCGCGGCGACAAGCTCGACCTCTCCGGCGTTACCGTCATCGATCCGCAATTGTCACTGCTGCCGCAGATCGAGCCGAACGGTCTGTTGCATATGGCCGGATTTTTTCCATCGGTGCCGTCGCAGGTGAATTTCGAACTGTTGTTTGCGCCGGTCGAAGGACAATGGCGCGTGTTCGGCGTGTCGCTGTCGGTCGGCCAATCCGCCCCGGTGGCACCTGCCGCGCCCGAGTCTCCTCAAGGGAAGGCGGTGGTCTCGCAGAAGCAGGCTGCGCCGCCGAAACCGGGCGTGCCTTCCAAACAGCCAACGCAATGATCGGAATGCAAGGGTGATGCGGGTGTCTCAAAGAGACGGTCGATCCCGATCCCCACTTCGCGAATCTGATCGCCGGCTTCGAACCGCCTGAGCGCGCCTGATCTGGCAAAAGTGGCCGGCACAGACTACATCTGCGCCATGACTGATGCTTCGCTGGCAAACCACCCGCTCCAGGATTTCGTCGACCGGCACGAGCGTCTGTTCGTGCTGACAGGCGCCGGTTGCAGCACCAATTCGGGCATTCCCGACTATCGCGACAGCCACGGCAACTGGAAGCGAACCCAGCCGGTCAACTTCCAGGCCTTCATGTCGGAAGAACATACGAGGCAACGCTATTGGGCGCGCAGCCTGATCGGTTGGCGGCGGTTCGGCCAGGCCCGGCCGAACGATGCGCATCATGCGCTCGCTCGTCTCGAGGCCAACGGTCGCTGCGAGATGCTGCTGACCCAGAACGTCGACCGGCTGCATCAATCCGCCGGCCACCGGCAGGTGATTGATCTGCACGGCCGGCTCGATCTTGTCCGCTGCATGGGATGCGGCCGCAAGACGCCGCGCAACGAATTTCAGGAGACGCTTGGCAGCGCCAATGCCGAATGGCTGACGCTCGATGCCGCGGATGCGCCGGATGGCGACGCCGATCTGGAGCATGCGGATTTCTCGTCCTTCAATGTGCCGGCCTGCGAGTCCTGCGGCGGCATCCTCAAGCCCGACGTCGTGTTCTTCGGCGAGAACGTGCCGCGCGACATCGTCGCCACCGCGCAGGATCATCTGGCGCAGGCCGATGCCATGCTGATCGTCGGCTCATCGCTGATGGTCTATTCCGGATTCCGCTTCGTGCAGGCTGCCGCGCAGCGGCAGATCCCGATCGCGGCGGTCAATCTCGGGCGCACCCGTGCGGACGATCTTCTGACGCTCAAGGTCGAAGAGCGCTGCGAAGCGGCGCTGGCATTCCTGCTCTGAGCGCGGCGAACTGCACTCCCTCTACCGCATAGGTGCCACGCGCTTCACCATCGGCGCTGTCGCTGGTATGAAAATTGCTGCGGTTTTTGCGCAATTTGACGATCAGCACGGAGAGTTTTGGAATGCTTGAGGGAGCCGAGGTACGGCTTGCCGTCGATATCGGCGGCACGTTCACGGATATCGTGCTGGACATGGGTGAGGTGCGCAAGACGCGCAAGCTGCTGACGACGCCGGCGCGGCCCGAAGAAGCGGTGCTGGATGGGATGCGTCTCATCCTCGCCGATGTGCGCGCCCATATCAGCGACATCGACGTCTTCATTCACGGCACCACGCTCGCGACCAACGCCATCATCGAGCGGCGCGGCGCGAAAACGGCGCTGATTGCGACCGACGGATTCCGCGATGTGCTCGATATCGGTACCGAGAGCCGCTACGACCAATACGACCTCACCATCGACAAGCCGAGGCCGCTGGCGCCGCGCAATCTGCGCTTCACCGTGCCCGAGCGCATCGACGCGCACGGCGCCGTCCGCCTCGCGCTCGACGAAGCCGCGGTGCGCGCACTCGCGCCGAAATTGCATGCGCTGAAGGTCGAGAGCGTCGCGATCGCCTTCCTGCATTCCTACGCCAATCCCGAGCATGAGCGGCGCGCGGCCGCGATCATCAGTGAGGAGATGCCCGGCATCTCCGTGACGGTGTCCTCGGCCGTGTGTCCTGAGATCCGCGAATATGAGCGCACGTCGACCGCAGTCGCCAACGCCTATGTGCAGCCGCTGATCGACGGCTATCTCGCCCGCATGGCCGATGCCTTGCAGGTCGAGCAGTATCGCGGCGCGATCTATCTCGTCACCTCCGGCGGCGGCGTCACCTCGATCGAGACCGCGCGGCGCTTTCCGGTGCGCCTCGTCGAATCCGGTCCGGCTGGCGGCGCCATTTTCGCAGCGCAGATCGCGGCGCGTCTCGGCGAGAGCAAGGTTCTTTCGTTCGACATGGGCGGCACCACGGCCAAGATCTGCCTGATCGAAAAATATCAGCCCGAGACCTCGCGCGTGTTCGAGGTCGATCGCGCGGCGCGCTTCCTGAAAGGCTCCGGCCTGCCGGTCCGCATTCCCGTGATCGAGATGGTCGAGATCGGCGCCGGCGGCGGTTCGATCGCGCATGTCGATGCGATGAAGCGCGTTACCGTCGGCCCCGAGAGTGCTTCGTCCGAGCCGGGTCCTGCCTGCTATGGCCGCGGCGGCCTGCGGCCAGCCGTGACCGATGCTGACGTTGCCCTCGGCATGATCGATCCCGATGACTTTGCGGGTGGTACGATCAAGCTCGACCCGGAGCTTTCAAAACAAGCGCTGCTGCGTGCCGTCGGCGAGCCGCTGGGCCTGTCGGCAGAAACCGCGGCCTATGCCGTGCATGAGGTCGTCTGCGAGAACATGGCGAGTGCCGCGCGCGTGCATGCGGTCGAGCGCGGTGCCGTGGTCGGCCAGCATACGCTGATCGCGTTCGGTGGCGCGGCACCGCTGCATGCGGCGCGTGTTGCCGAGAAGATCGGCGTCTCTCGGGTGATCGTGCCGTCGAATGCCGGTGTCGGCTCGGCCGTGGGATTCCTCGCGGCTCCCATCGCCTATGAGCTGGTGCGCAGCCGTCACGTCCGGCTCGACGATTTCGATACCGATGCCGTCTCCGACCTGCTTCAGGAGATGGCGACCGAGGCCCGTGCGCTGGTCGAGCCCGGTGCCGCCGGTGCACCGGTGCGCGAGCGTCGCGCCGCCTTCATGCGCTATGTCGGCCAGGGCCATGAGATCTCAATCGAGCTGCCGAACCGGCGGCTGACGACGGCTGATCTCGCCGGCCTGCGCCAGCAGTTCGAGGCGGACTACTCCGCGATGTTCGAGCGCGCCATTCCGGGCGCTGCAGTCGAAGTCCTGAGTTGGTCGGTGCTCGCCACGACGGACGCGCGCAATCCGTCTGTCGTCGCGGCCGTCACGCGCAAGCCTGCGGCCAAGGCATCCGGCAGCCGAAAGTTTTTCGACGGCCGCGCGGGCGAGGTGATCGAGATCCCGCTCTATCGCCGCGAGGACATGGCGCCGGGCGCGACCATCGCCGGCCCCGCCGTGATCGCCGAGGACGAGACGTCTACTTTCGTCTCCAACAGTTTTGATGCCCATATCGACGGTGCCGGCAGCATCGTCATGGAACGGAAGGCGGCCTGATCATGAGCAAGGCAAGCGGCGCGAGCCTGATCGACCTCCAGATCATGTGGCACCGGCTGATCGCCGTGGTCGAGGAGCAGGCGCAGGTGCTGTTGCGCACCGCCTTCAGCCCGATTGTGCGCGAATGCGGCGACCTCTCCGCCGGCGTGTTCGACCTCAAGGGCCGGATGCTGGCGCAGGCGGTGACGGGCACGCCCGGCCACGTCAACTCGATGGCGGAATCGGTCAAGCTCTTCATCGCGCATTTTCCGATCGAGACGATGAAGGAGGGCGATGCCTACATCACCAACGATCCCTGGATGGGTACCGGCCATCTCAACGATTTCGTCGTCACCACGCCCTGCTTCAAGGACGGCAAGCCGGTCGCGCTGTTCTCCTGCACCAGCCATCTGATGGACATCGGCGGCATCGGCTTCGGGCCTGATGCCACCGACGTGTTCATGGAGGGGCTCTACATCCCCATGCTGAAGCTGATCGACCAGGGCGTCGTCAACGAGACGCTGATGGCAATGATCCGCACCAACACCCGGCTGCCGATCGACACCGAGGGCGACACCTATTCGCTCGCCGGCTGCAATGACGTCGGCTGCGAGCGCCTGGTCGAGATGATGACCGAGTTCGAGATCGACACGCTCGATACGCTCGGCGATTACATCTGTGACCGCTCGCGCGAGGCGGTGCTGGCCGAGATCGCAAAGCTGCCGAAGGGAAGCTGGCGCAACTCCATGGTCGTCGATGGCTATGATGCGCCGGTGACGCTGGCCGCGACGCTGACGATTTCGGATACGGGCATTCACGTCGACTTCGACGGCACCTCGGCCGCCTCGAAGTTCGGCATCAACGTGCCCTTGTCCTACACCACGGCCTACACCGTGTTCGGCCTCGGCTGTGTCGTTGCTTCGCAGATCCCGAACAATGCCGGCTCGCTGTCGCCGCTGACGGTGTCGGCCCCTTCGGGCGCGATCCTCAATGCGCCGAAGCCGGCGCCGGTGGCGTCGCGTCACATCGTCGGCCAGATGCTGCCCGACGTCGTGTTCGGCTGCCTGCGCCAGATCATTCCGGAGCGTGTGCCGGCGGAAGGCACGTCCTGCCTGTGGAATCTCAACGTGCGCGGCCAGACGCGCTCGGGCGCCGGTGGCAATTACGGGTTCTCGATGGCGGTGACCTCCAATGGCGGCACCGGCGCGCGCTTTGCGAAGGATGGGCTGTCGGCGACCGCCTATCCCAGCGGCGTGCGCGGCACGCCGGTCGAGATCGCGGAAACGCAGACGCCGCTGATCTTCTGGCGTAAGGAGCTGCGTCCGGATTCCGGCGGAGCAGGGCGCACCCGCGGCGGTCTCGGCCAGATCATCGAGGTCGGCAGCGGCGTCGATGCGCCGTTCGACATTTTGGCGGCGTTCGACCGCATCGATCATCCGCCGCGCGGACGCGACGGCGGCCGGAACGGCGAGGCCGGCTATGTCGGCCTGAAGTCCGGAAAGAAGCTGCGCGGCAAAGGCTTTCAACAGGTGCCGCCGGACGACCGTCTGGTGGTGATGACGCCCGGCGGCGCCGGTATCGGCGATCCCAGGGAACGTGACCGCGCGGCTGTCAACGACGACGTGGAGAGTGGGCTGGTGTCTTCAGACAATGCGGCCGCGATGTACGGACGTGCGCGCTGACCAACCGCCAGAATGTCGCCCTGGCTTCGTGAGCCGGGACGACATCTTGACCGTGTAATGGCTTACGCCGCCGCCTTCTTCCGCGCCTGCTCGGCCTTGTACAGCTCGAACTCTTCTGCGATCGCCTTGGCCACCGAGGGCCGTTGGCGCAGCCGCTCGTAATAGGCCTTCAGATTCGGCCATTTCGCGAGCTCGATCGGCGGTGTTGCCATGGTCCAGTTGATGACCGTGACGAGATAGGCATCGGCAACGCTGAAATGGTCGAGCAGGAAGTCGCGGCCCTTGAGATAGTTGTCGAGATAGTCGAGCCGCGACAGGTTCTTCTCCAGCACGTAGGCCTTGACCTCCTGCGGCGCCTTGCGGTCGAGCACGGGCACGAACAGGCCCTTGTGCAGCTCGGTGCCGATGAAGCAGAGCCATTGATGTAAGCGCGTGCGATCGATGCCCGCTGCCGCGCCGAGCCCGGATTGCGGAAAGCGGTCGGCGACATATTGCAGGATCGCCGCATTCTCGGTCAGCACCACGCCCTCGTCGGTGCGCAGCGTCGGCACCAGGCCGATCGGGTTGACGGCGCGGAAGTCAGAGCCGTCGTTGAGCACTTTCTTGGTCGGCGGATCGACTTCGAGATAATTCGCCTCGGCACCGGCTTCATACAGCGCGACGCGCGTCGCCATCGAACAGGCGAGCGGTGAGAAATAAAGATCCATGTTTGGCCTCCTTGGGCAATTCCTCTGGGTGTCCTGAGTGTCGCTCAACCTGGCCAGATTGATTTTTGTACCATCTTGCATAGTATGCGGGTGGTCAAGGATTAATTTGCGAAATGGTACAAAAATTGAAACCGCCAGCTGCTGCCAACCAGCCGAAGCGCCGCGGCCGTCCGCGCGCCTATGAGCCCGACGTCGCACTCGGCAAGGCGCTCGATCTGTTTCGCAAGCAGGGTTTTGCCGCGACCTCGCTCGACGATCTCAGCGAAGCCACCGGCATGAACCGGCCGAGCCTCTATGGCGCCTTCGGCGACAAGCGCGAGCTCTACATCAAGAGCTATCAGCGCTACCGCGAAGATGCGCGCGCCTCGATGGTTGCAATCTTCCGCGAGGAGATGCCGGTGCGCGAGCGGCTCGCGCGCATCTATGCTTGCGCGCTGAACATCTACCTCTCCGGCGAAACCGGCCCGCGCGGCTGCTTCACGGTCGTCACCGCGGCGTCCGAAGCGGTCGGCGATCCCGACATTCGTGCGATGGTGCTCGAAGGTCTCTCAGAGCTCGACAAGGCTTTTGCCAGCTGCTTCCGCCGCGCCAAGGAGAAGGGCGAGCTGCCGGAGAGCGCCGATCCCGCAGTGCTGGCGCAACTCGCCTCCGCCACCATCCACACCATCGCGATCCGCTCCCGCGCGCGTGTGCCGCGCAAGGAGCTGGAGGCGATCGTGAAGGGGGCGATCGATGTGATGGTGGGGGCGAAGGGTAACCCCGCTGTCGTCCCGGCGAAGGCCGGGATCCATAACCACAGGGAGTAGTTTGGCGAAGATTCTCAGTTAAGCGTTCGGCTTGACTTGCACCGCGCGCCATCGATGGATCACGCGGTATGGGCCTGCGCCGGGACGACACCGAGAATGAGGCGCTAGCCTCGCTACCTATGCCGCGCGAATATGCGCGAGGAAACGGTCCACCTCATCGCGCAGCCGCTGCGACTGCTTGGACAGCTCGACCGCAGAACCCAGCACTTCTTCCGCCGCCGTGCCCGTAGCCGCAATGCCCGCGGTGACGCCGGAGATGTTTTGCGAGACTTCGCCCGTACGCGCGGCCGCCTGCTGGACGTTCTGCGCGATCTCCTGCGTGGCCGTGCCCTGCTGGCCGACGGCCGCCGCGATCGCGGCCGAGATTTCGTCGACTTGCTGGATCGTTGCGCAGATCGACTGGATGCCTTCGACTGCGCCGGTCGTCTCGCCTTGCACCGCCGTCACCTGCGCGCCGATTTCCTCCGTCGCCTTCGCGGTCTGCGTCGCCAGCGCCTTCACCTCTGAGGCCACCACAGCAAAGCCGCGGCCGGCCTCGCCGGCGCGGGCCGCCTCGATCGTCGCATTCAGCGCCAGCAGATTGGTCTGCCCCGCGATGCCGTTGATGAAGGAGACGACGTCGCCGATTTTTTGCGCTGCGTCGGCCAGGCTCTGCACGCGTGCATTCGACTGCCGCCCGTCGCTCGCGGCCTTGCCCACCACCTCGGTCGCATGCGCGAGCCTTCGGCTGATCTCGGTCATCGAGGACGACAGCTCCTCGGCCGCGGCTGCCACCGTCTGCACGTTTTCCGAAGCCAGCGCCGAGGCCGATGACACTGTGCGCGTCTGCTGCCGCGACTGCTCGACGATGGCTGACATCGAGCGCGCGGTGTGCTCCATCTCGACTGCGGCGGACGACACCGTGGTGACGACGTCGCGGATGCTCGCTTCGAAATTGTCGGCGAGTGCCGCAAAGGCGCGCCGCTTCTCCGCTTCGGACTGCGCCTTGGCCTCCAGCTGCTCGGCCTGGAGCTTGCTGAAGTTTTGCGCATTGTCGCGGAACACCGCGACCGCCTTCACCATCGCGCCGACCTCGTCATTCGCTTGGCTCACGGGAACGGCGACGTCGAGGTTGCCGTCCGCGAGTTCGCGCATGACGGATGTAAGGGACAAGATCGGGCGCGAGATGCTGCGAGCGATGAGATAGCCGACGATTGCCGCCATGATCAGCCCGAGCGCGGCGATCCCGATCGAAAGCCACCAGGCGCGGTCGGCGGACGCCTCATAGTCGGCATTGTCCATCACCAGCTCGACCGCGCCGAGCGGCTTGCCGGAAAAGTCCTTGATCGGCCCGAGCAGCGCGGCGACCGGCGCGCCGTCGAGCCTGGCCTGCTTCACCGTGAAGCTGCCCTCGGCGGCGCGGCCGTAATCGGCCTCATCGAAGAAGCTCTTGCCCTTCAGCGTGCCGCCGAACAGCTTGAAGCCACTGCCGTCGAAAAGCTGGAAGGCAATGTCGACATGACGGCTGGCCTTGAAGTCGTCGAGGAAGGGCTGGCCGAAGGTCAGGCCGAACTCGACGCTGCCGAGATGCTTGTCGCCTTGCGCGATCGGCGCCACACCGCGGATACCGAGCCCGGCCAACCCGCCTTCGAGGCCGACCACGACCTTGCGCTCCTGGTTGGCGACCACGACGGTCTTGCGAAAGCTCGAGAGGTCGTCGCCGAATTTCGCCGCCTGGTGCACGCGCAAGAAGGACGTCGCCGGCGGGATGTGGAACTGGAACTGGTCGACACCGTACTCCGACTTGGTGGCGGCAAACACGGGCCCGAACAGGCGCATCAGCGCCTCGCGATCCTGCTTCGCCATCGCCTCCTGCGCCGCCGGCATGGCCGCGACCACGGCGCTCATTGCGGCGGCGCGGCGGGATTCCTCGGCGATGCGTGATTGCAGGGCGTCGTAATGGCTGCGCAGCTCGCGCTGGTCGGCGCGGTCGATGATCCCCGCGATGATCCACATCGCGCCCAGCACGGCAATCAGCGCGGTCGCGGCCGCCGTCACCGCCAGCGCAACCGTGATTCGCATCCTGAGGCCGAGCGTCGCGCGCATCTCCGACTCGTTCTTTGAGCGTTGGTTAACAACGCCTATCAACTTCTCGCTAAGAGAGGGTGAACGGGGCGGGATCTGGGGGGTGATTGGCGGTTGTGCGGCTCGAACTATTGGCCAAAACAAAGGTGTCGTCCCGGCGAAGGCCGGGACCCATACCGCGGAATTTATCGATGGTGATCGCTCGCAGTACCGAACTGCGATCCTCCGCCAAACTACACCCTGTGGTTATGGGTCCCGGCCTTCGCCGGGACGACACGGAGTGTGTAGAGCTAGCGAGGTCTAATACCCCCGCGTCCGGTCCACCACGTTGTCCAGCGTGCCGCCCGCCTCGAACCGGGCGATCTGCTCGGCCACATAAGCCGAGATCGCATCCGCGTCGGTGTCGGCGGCGTTGTGCGGGGTCAGCAGCACCTTGGGATGGGTCCAGAACCGGCTGTCCTTTGGCTGCGGCTCCTGCACGAAGACGTCGAGCGAGACGGCGCCGAGCGTGCCGTCGTCGAGGCAGGCCAGGATATCGGCCTCGTTCTGGAGGCCGCCGCGGCCGGCATTGATCAGCACGGGCGCGCCGAACGGGCCCTTGCGGTTGAGCTTTGTGAAGACGCCGCGGTTGAGGATGCCGTGCGTGTCCGGCGTCAGCGGCAACAGGCTGACGAGGATGTCGGTCGCGCGGAGGAAGGCGTCCATCCCGGCGGCGCCATGGAAGCATTCGACGCCGTCGATCGTGCGCGGGCTGCGGCTCCAGCCAACGACGCGGAAGCCGAGGCGACGCAGCACATCGGCCGCATCCGCGCCGAGCGTTCCAAGCCCCATCATGCCGACCGTGACTGCACTCGCCGGCCACTGATATGTCGGCTCCCAGCGCTTCTCGCGCTGCGACTGCCGCAGATAGAATTCCTGGCGGTGGTGCATCAAGACGTGCAGCACGACATATTCGGTCATGCGGTTGGTCAGATCGGGCACGGCGACGCGCACCAGCGGTACGTCGGGCAGGCTGTTGTCCGCCATCAGCGCATCGACGCCAGCGCCGAGATTGAAGATCGCGCGCAGGTTCGGGAATACCTTGAGGTCACCGGGCACCGGCTTCCACACCGCGGCATAGTGCACCTCCGTCGGATCGAGCCCGGCATTGGGGAGCAGTACCACGCGGCGGCCGCCGCAGACCGCGTCGAACCGGGCCTTCCAGCGCTCCGGCAGCCAGTTCTGCTGCGTGCTGTTGATCAGGACGGCCAGTGTGCCTTTGCTCATTCGAAGTGCCTCGTCGGGTTCCGCTATTGGAGGCCCTCCTTGGCACGATCTGCCGGATTTTTCTTGCAATTTTTTTCCGCAGTCCTGTCGGGGCGGGGCATATTGGATCGTCTTCAAAACAAGAGGTCAGGGAAGGTGCTGCCCATGCTTTATGCGATCCTTTGCTATCACGATGAGGACTTCGTCGGCTCCTGGAGCAAGGACCAGGACGAGGCCGTGATGAAGAAGCTCGCCGTGGTGCAGGAGAAGCTCACACAGCAGGGCCGGCTCGGCCCGGTGGCGCGGCTGTTGCCGACCACGGCGGCGGCGACGCTGCGCAAGGAAGACCCGCCGCTGGTGCTCGACGGCCCCTATGCTGAGACCAAGGAGCAGTTGCTCGGCTTCTACATCGTGGACTGCAAGAATCTCGACGAAGCCCTCGACGTCGCGCGCGACCTCGGCGCGGCCAATCCCGGCGGTGCCTATGAGGTGCGCCCGGTGGGCGTGTTCAGGCCCGGAGGGAATCTGACGTGAGCGAAGCCGATACCGGCTGGATCGAGACCGCGCTGACTTCGGCGCGACCTCAGGCGGTCGGCGCGCTGCTTCGCTATTTCCGCGATCTCGATACCGCCGAGGAGGCGTTCCAGAACGCGTCCTTGCGTGCGCTCAAAACCTGGCCGCAGAACGGGCCGCCGCGCGATCCCGCGGCGTGGCTGATCATGGTCGGCCGCAACGTCGCCATCGACGAGGTGCGCCGCACCCGCAAGCAGCAGCCGCTGCCGGAGGACGACCAGGCGATCTCCGATCTCGACGATGCCGAGGGCGCGCTCGCCGAGCGGCTCGACGGCTCGCACTATCGCGACGACATTTTGCGGCTGATGTTCATCTGCTGCCATCCGCAATTGCCGGCGACACAGCAGATCGCACTCGCCCTGCGCATCGTCTCCGGCCTGACGGTGAAGCAGATCGCGCGTGCCTTCCTGGTCTCGGACGCGGCAATGGAGCAGCGCATCACCCGCGCCAAGGCGAAGGTCGCGGACGCCGGTGTGCCGTTCGAGACGCCCGGCGCGGTCGAGCGTTCCGAGCGGCTCGCCGGCGTCGCCGCGATGATCTATTTGATCTTCAACGAGGGCTATTCGGCCAGCGGCGACACCGCCGAGTTGCGCAAGCCGTTGTGCGAGGAGGCGATCCGGCTGGCGCGGCTGTTGCTGCGGCTGTTCCAGAGCGAGCCCGAGATCATGGGGCTGGCAGCGCTGCTGCTGTTGCAGCATGCGCGCAGCGCGGCGCGCTTCGCCGAGGACGGCTCGCTCATCCTGCTGGATGACCAGAACCGCTCGCTGTGGAACGGCAACATGATCGCGGAGGGTCTGGCGCTGATCGACAAGGCGATGCGTCATCACCGCAGCGGGCCTTACCAGATCCAGGCTGCGATCGCCGCGCTGCATGCGCGCGCGGCGACGCCGGCAGAAACCGACTGGGCGCAGATCGATCTGCTCTATGGCGCACTCGAACTGGTGCAGCCTTCGCCGGTGGTGACGCTCAATCGCGCGGTCGCGGTGTCCAAGGTGCGCGGGCCGCAAGCCGCGCTCGACCTGATCGAGCCGCTGGCGCCAAAACTTGCCAACTACTTTCATTTCTACGGCGTGCGCGGCGCCTTCCTGATGCAGCTCGGCCGCAACGACGAAGCCCGGGTCGCCTTCGACCGTGCCATCGCGCTCGCCAATACCTCGGCGGAAGCGGCCCACATCCGCATGCACATTGATCGCCTGATCCGCGACAGCCAGCCGAAGGCGACGAATGGCGGCGCGAAGCAGGGCGCCAAGGCGAAATAGAGCTCCACACCATCCCCGCCGCATGGCCCGACGACGAAATTATTCATCCTGAATTGTCGGCTCCCGTCCTTCCGCTTCGTCCTAGGCCCATATCCAGGGAGCCATCATGCTGAAAGCCATTGCCATCATCGCTATCGTGCTCGCGGTCGGGATCGCGGGTATCCTGGCCTTCGCCCTCACCAAGCCCGACACCTTCCGCGTCGAGCGCTCGCTCGCGGTGAAAGCGCCGGCCGATGCGATCTATCCTGTGGTTGCCGATTTCCACTTCTGGACCAGTTGGTCGCCCTATGAGGGCCGCGACCCCGCCATGAAGCGAACTTTTGGCGGAACCGCGCAAGGCAAGGGCGCGACCTATGCCTGGGACGGCAACAACAATGTCGGCGCCGGCCATATGGAGATCCTCGAGGCGAGCACGCCGTCGAAGCTGCGCATCAAGCTCGATTTCGAGCGGCCGTTCGAAGGTCACAACACCGCCGAGTTCACCTTTGTGCCGCAAGGCGATGCCACACTGGTCACATGGGCGATGTATGGTCCGGCTCCGTTCATGTCCAAGCTGATGCAGGTCTTCATGAACATGGACAGCATGATCGGCAAGGATTTTGAGGCCGGCCTTACCAGCCTGAAGAAGCTCACCGAGAAGTAACGAGCCTCACTGCCCCAAGGAAACAAGAAGGAGAGAAACGATGCTCAATCCCTATCTGTTCTATCAGGACACTTGCGAAGCGGCGTTCAACTTCTACGCCAAGGTTCTCGGCGGCAAGATCGAGATGATGCTGCGTGCCTCCGAGGGGCCGCCGGACATGCAGCCCTCGCCAGGCCGCGAGAAGATGATCATGCATGCGCGGATGTCGCTGCCCGGCGGCAGCGTGCTGATGGCCTCTGACGCGCCGCCCGATCACTTCAACAAGCCGCAGGGCTTCTCGATCTCGCTGACGGTTGCGGACCCTGCGGAGGGCGAACGCAAGTTCAACGCGCTCGCCGACGGCGGCACTGTCAACATGCCCTTCGGCAAGACCTTCTGGGCCAAGGGCTTTGGCATGTGCGTCGACAAGTTCGGCATTCCCTGGATGGTGAACTGCCCGGCAGAAGGAATGTAACAGCGGGTCTAAAGTGTTGAGTCGCGACGCCCTCTCGCCTCATTTCGGAGAGAGCGCGTCGCGAAACACCGTGATCACGTCGCCACTGCACGCGTTGATGGAACCGCTTCGTCGGTGATTGAATGCGGGCTTGCTGTATACAACGGCGCAACTATGCCTTGTGGAGCAGATCGCGTCGCACAACAATTGGCGAAATATTAGGCTGTAAAATTTGCCACAGAATCGCTAATTGTATTTCACAAAAGCTACAAACTAGGGTGGACGTGACTTGGAAGGGAGCGACCGATGGCGGCGGCGCTACAAATCAATTTTGCTCTTTGGGGAATGCTCATCTGCGCGAGCATGAAGCTCGCGCCGGTGATCCAAACCCTCTTCTCTTAGAAGAATAGCCAACTCGTGACGGTGACGGCTCCCTGGCCGAGCACGTAGAGCCAGCCGACAGTTGCGACTGCGCTCGCGACCAGGAACGTCAGGGTGAAGGCCTGTTCGCTCGCTCTCCGGAAGAGCGACGATTGGACTTGTGAATCAGCGTGTCCGTCGGTGCTGATGATGGTCATGAATACCTCCGCGGACATCGGTGTCGCTTGATGCAAGGGTATGCCAGTCTACCTTGGCTTTAGTGTGACGCGCTTCACAGATGCCGTGGCATTTTTTCGGCGCAGCGTCTTATTTGTTAGCTGATCAGCATTGCAATCAGCATGAAGCTCACGCTCATCACGATGACCATGGGAACAACATAGGCGTGCTGTCGTGATGACCGCAGCGGGAGCTTTTGCGATTGCAGCGGCTCACTCTCCTCATAGACAGGTTCCCAGGGCTCGTACGCAGGTTCTAACGGATCGTCAGCAGGTTCTAACGGCGCGAGCGGAACCTCCGTGCAGGATTTGCCATATTTCACATAGAGCTCGAGCAGCCGAAGCTCGGACGGCAGATCGATCAGGCCCTCGCGGTCGCGCCGGGACAGCACTTCGAATTCGAGAGTCTCTTCGGAACTGAGCGAGCCGAGAACGATGCGCCCCTGATCCGACAGGCGGTAGCGAAAATCGATGGGCTGCATGGCGTGCGACCCGTTTTGATAATGATTGATCTCAAAAAAGCAGGACCATCATAGATGGTCGGGAAGAGTTGGAAACCGCGTAAATTGGGCGGGGCTTGCGAAGCAGATAAGCGGATTTGTCGACTGCGAGCGGCACTTTGCCCAATCTTCGGACAAAGGCCGCGTCCATTCAGGTCTGGACGTGCGGCGGACGGTGGCGCGTCCCGCGAATCGCTGCATCATCGGCAACGGGGATAGATCGCTGCGAGTTCCCGCCCTTTGAGCAGCAGCAACCGCGTGGTCAGGCCGCCGCGGCGGCTGATCCAGTCGCGCACCGGGCCGGGATAGGCTTGCAGCACGGCTTCGGATGCCTCGGGTTCGGCATAGAAACGTCCGCGCCGATCGACCGAACGCGCGGCATGAAATCCGAGCACGGCGCGCCTGGTGACGCAGATGCGCTCGCCCGGCACGATGCTCAGCACCAGCGTGCAGGCGGACAGGCAGGGACCGTCGATCACCACGCGCTCGCCGCTCTCGCGCACCTTCTCGAACAGATCGAGGAACGGTCCGACCTGGCCACCGGGGCTCTGGATGATGCGGATCTCGGCGGAAGCGGGTGCGGAGGCGAGCAGGGCCGCTGCGAGGGCCCAGACAAAAGCAACGCGTTGCATCGGACTCTCCGCACATTCGACGTCGTAGGGTGGGCAAAGCGTAGCGTGCCCACCAATGGGACCGCAAATCGGGAGAATGTGGTGGGCACGGCGCTTCGCGCCTTTGCCCACCCTACAAATCCTGTGCCTACCCGTTCCGCCGTTGCCCGCGCAGCGTCGGCAGACCGATACCCGCCGCATCGAAGCCGCCATCGACGGCCAAAATTTGACCGGTGATGTAGCTCGCGCTTCCTGAGCACAGGAAGTAGATCGCTTCGGCGAGTTCCTCTTCGAGGCCGTAGCGGTTCAGCGGGATGGCGTCGTGATAATCGGCGCGGATCTCCGGCGTGTGCACTTGCTTCGCCATGGCGGTGTCGACCGGCCCCGGCGCCACCGCGTTGACGCGGATGTTGAGAGAGGCAAGCTCGACCGCCAGCTGCTTGGTGAGATGCGCTAAGCCCGCCTTGCTGGTGCCGTAGGCCGAGCGGAGCGTCGAGGCCCGCACGGCCGAGATCGAGGTGATGTTGACGATGGCGCCGCCATTGCCATCGCGCATCAACGGCACCGCCGCCCTGGTGCAGAGGAACGGACCCGTGAGGTTGACCTCGAGCACGCGGCGCCAGTCGGCCTCCGATGTCTCCATCAGCGGCGCGAACACGGCAATGCCGGCATTGTTGACCAGCGCATCGAGCCGGCCGAACCGCCGCTCGATCGCCGCCATCGCCGCGCCGACCGCGGTGCTGTCCGAGACGTCGCAGGTCAGCGCCAGCGTCGCATCATCCTGGCCGATCTCGGCGCGCGCGCGGCCGAGCAGCTCGCCCTCGATGTCGAGCAGCGCCACGCGCCAGCCTTCGGCCAGGAATTTTTTCGCGGTCGCAAGCCCGATGCCGCGAGCGGCACCGGTGACGAGGGCGACTTTTTGCGTGGCCTGCGGCATTTGCTAATCTGTCCTGTGTGCGAAAGGTCGGTCGCGCGCGAGCGCCGGCCCCTTTTACTTCGCTTTCGTCCCGGCAAGAAAGGGCCTCTGGCCATGCCCATCGATCCCAGTGCGATCCCGCTCGAGGAATGGCGGCCGGGTGTGACGGCCCGGATGCTGACATCCGCGCGCAACGGCGCCACCGCGCTCTGCATCTTCGAGCAATGGGTCGCGCCCGGCGCCGGGGCGCCGACGCACAGTCATCCGGTCGAGGAGGTGCTGACCGTGCGCGCGGGCGAGGCCGAGATGTGGATCGAGGCCGAGCGCATCACAGTGACGGCCGGCCAGTCCCTGCTGGTTCCCGCCGGCCGCAAGCACGGTTTTCGTAATTCGGGCACGACCACGCTGCACGTCCATGCCGTGCTGGCCTCGCCGGTCTTTGAGGCGTTGCCGGAGGGAGCGAGTGAGGCGACGCGGCGATGGGAGCGGTAGGGACGGGCAGCAATATCGAGAACCGTCACCCTGAGGTGCGAGTTCTGCGGCGCAAAGCGACGCGGGGCGAGCCTCGAAGGGCGACGGCCCGGCTGCATCTCGGCCGATTCATCCTTCGAGGCCCACACTGCTTTGCAGTGTGAGCGCCTCAGGATGACGGGGATAGTCGTCGTTCGTGAGTCTAGGAGAGCTCCGCCGAAGCCCGCTGCATGTTGGCGGACATGTCCGCCGTCACGATGCTCTGTTCCTCGACCGCGGCGGCGGTGGAGGCGATGAACTCGTTGACGCCGGCGATTGCTGCCTTGATCGCGGTGAGTGAGCCGACGACGTCACCGGCGACGGTGTTGAGCGCGTTGATTTCCGACGAGATCGTGTCGGTCGCATGCTTGGCCTGACTGGCGAGGTTCTTCACCTCGGAGGCGACCACCGCAAAGCCGCGGCCGGCTTCGCCCGCGCGCGCCGATTCGATCGTGGCGTTCAGCGCCAGGAGGTTGATCTGTCCGGTGATGCCCGCGATCATCTCGACGATGCCGCTCATGGCCTGTGCGGCCGCATTCAGTTTCTGCGCCTGGCCGTCGGCGGCCTCGACCCTGGAGGTCGCGACCTTGGAGTTCTCGCGCGACTTCGCCATGGTCTCGGAGATCTCGCGGATTGACGCGCTCATCTCCTCACTGCCGGCCGCGACCGCCTCGATCAGCCCGCGCGCGTTCTCGGCCTTCTTGCGTCCGATCGCCTGCGCGGTGATGTCGGTGGCATATTTCACCACCTTGTAGGGCTTGCCGTTGAGGTCGAGGATCGGGTTGTAGGAGGCCTGGATCCAGATCTCGCGGCCGCCCTTGGCGATCCGCTTGTATTCGGCGGCCTGGTATTCGCCGCGATTGAGGGTGTCCCAGAACTGCCGGTAGGCGGGCGAATTCTTCTCGCTCGGCTCGACGAACGTGCTGTGGTGCTGGCCCTTGATCTCGGCCAACGTATAGCCCATCGCGTTCAGGAAATTTGGGTTGGCGATGCGGATCGTGCCGTCCATGTTGAACTCGATCACGGCCTGCGACTTCTGGATCGCGGCGAGCTGGCCGTCATTGTCGGCCGCCTTCAGCTTCTGCGCGGTGACGTCGGTCGCGAACTTCACCACCTTGAACGGCTTGCCGACCTCGTCGAGGATCGGGTTGTAGGTCGCCAGAATCCAGATTTCCCTGGCTCCCTTGCCGAGCCGCTTGTATTCGGCGGCCTCGAACTCGCCGCGGTTGAGCCGCGCCCAGAATTCTGCATAGGCTGCGCTGGCGCGGTCCTCCGGGGTCACGAACATGCTGTGGTGCTTGCCCTTGATCTCGTCGAGCGAATAGCCCATCGCCTTCAGGAAATTCTCGTTGGCGGTGACGATGGTGCCGTCCATGTTGAATTCGATCACGGCCTGCGCGCGGCTGATCGCAGCGATCTTGCCGGAATCCTCCATGTTGCTGATCTTCTGCGCGGTGATGTCGGTGGCGAACTTGATGACACCGGCGACCTTGCCGCTCCCGTCGCGCAGGGGATTGTAGGACGCCTGGATCCAGATCTCCTTGCCGCCCTTGCCGTAGCGCTTGTATTGCGCGGCCTGATATTCGCCGCGGTTGAGGCGCGCCCAGAAGTCGCGATAGCCGGCGCTCTGGCGCTCTTCGGCAGCGACGAACATGCTGTGATGCTTGCCCCGGATCTCATCGAGCGAATAGCCGATCGCTGCGAGGAAGTTCGCATTGGCATCGACGATGGTGCCGTCGAGATTGAATTCGATCACCGCCTGCGAGCGATCGATCGCCGCGACTTCCGCGAGCGCGTGTTGGATCTTTGTCTTGCTGCTGAAATTGAACACGTGGAGCCCCGCGCAGTATGACCGAGAGAATCGAGAGCGAAACGGAGAATCGTTCCGTCTCGCGCCTTCCTGAAAAAAATTGCATAGGCTCGTTGAGCAACTGTAAACCCTTGCACGAAGGCGCGTATTTTCCGCGGCGCAACGTGCCGCGGCCGATGTTGTTCAATTCAAAAGCCTTCTGGCCCCATAAGCATGGCGGCAGTCACAGGGAGACACCGATGCGCTCCGTAATTCTACGGCCGGCGTTTCGAAATATTTTCGTGTTCCACGACTGATCACTGCGACAAATTGTCGGCGCGATCATGCATGCATCGTCTTCCACTGGAGTGATGTGCAGGGAAACACGCGATGTCCGATGACCACGAGTGCGTTATTCGAAACCTCTTCGCCGCCTATCTCGCCAACGACCGGCAGCAGGTCAGCGACGCGCTGGCCGACGAGTTCCGCTTCACCAGCCCGTTCGACGACGACCTCGACAAGGCGACCTATTTCGAACGCTGCTGGAGGGACACCGGCTGGATCGCGCGCCACGACATCGAGCGCATCTTTGTCGCCGGTGACGAGGCCTTCGTGACCTATCGTTGCCTGGCAAGAGATGGCAGGAGCTTTCGCAACACCGAGTTATTCACCTTCACCGCCGGCAAGGTTCGCCGCATCGAGGTCTATTTCGGCGCCGCCTTCCAGGACGGCCAGTTCGTGCCGCAGCCGCGCTAGCGGCCGGCGCAATAACCTCCAGAATAATTTTCATGCCCATGTCGGTTCTGTAAAAGGCCGTTCGTCTTATAGGCGAGCAAAGATCCAGACCTTCATAGCAACAAGAGACTCCCATGCGATTCATGATGCTGATGATCCCGCTCGGTTACGAGACCGCGCCGGCGGATGTGCAACTCGACCCCGAACGCGTCGCCGCGATGATGCGCTACAACGAGGCGCTGAAGGACGCCGGCGTGCTGATCACGCTGGACGGTCTGCATCCGCCGTCAACGGGCGCGCGCGTTTCGTTCGCGACCGGTGCGCCTGTTGTGACCGACGGCCCTTTCGCTGAATCCAAGGAAGTCCTGGGCGGCTATTGGATGATCGAGGTCGCCTCGCGTGCGGAGGCGATCGCCTGGGCCAAGAAGTGCCCGGGTTCGCCCAATGAATTGATCGAGATCCGCCAGGTGCAGGAAATGGCCGACTTTTCGCCGGAGGTGCAGGCGGCTGCCGCCGGCTTTGGTGACCTGAAGAAGAAATAGCAAACGCGGCCGCGGCCTCGCGGCTTTCGTCAATCCGTCAACACAGGGAGAGAACCGATGAGCACCGACACCTATCTCGCCGTTTTCCTCGGCAGCAAGACGAGCCCGAAGATGGCCGCGTGGAATGCGATGTCCGAGGCCGAGCGCAAGGCCAAGGAACTGGAGGGCATCGCCGCCTGGAAGGCCTGGGTCGAGAAGCACCAAAGCGCGCTCCAGGCCATGGGCGGCCCGCTCGGCAAGACCAAGAAGGTCGACGGGAACGGCGTCACCGACATCGCCAATGAGATGGGCGCCTTCACCGTGGTCCGCGCCGCGTCCCACGAGGCCGCCGCGAAGATGTTCGAGAACCACCCGCACTTCGCGATCTTCCCCGGCGAACGCGTCGAGATCATGCCGGTGCTGCCGATCCCGGGCGGCTAGGGCTTCAGCCGCCGCTCCGGCCTGCGGGAAATACGGATTCATCAAATCCGCCCCGTGCTAGTGACCTTCACGCCCGGCTCATGTAAAAGCCGTTCACATGAGCTGGCGCAAGGAAGAGCGCCGCGCCGAGCGCGGCTATCACCACGGCAATCTGAAGGAAGCCCTGTTGCAGGCCGCCCTCGGGCTGATCGCCGAGAAGGGCGCGGCCGGCTTTACCTTTGCCGATGCCGCGCGCATGGCCGGCGTCAGCGCGGCGGCGCCGTATCGGCATTTTCGCGATCGCGACGAGCTGCTGTCCTCGATCGCGCAGCGCGGTTTCGAGCAGTTCGAGGCGCGGCTGACCGCGGCCTGGGACGATGGGCGCCCCGACACCGTCACGGCGTTCGAGCGCGTCGGCCGGGCCTATCTCGCCTTCGCCCGCGAGGAGCCCGCTTTCTATAACGCGATGTTCGAGTCGGGCCTCCCGGTCGATGCCAATCCCGCGCTCCAGGCCGCCAGCGAACGCGCCTTCAACATCATTCGCGCAGCCGCCGAGCGGCTTGCGGCGCTCGCTCCGCCCGGCGCGCCGCGGCCGCCGGCGATGATGATGGCGCTGCACATCTGGTCGATGGCACATGGCGTGGCCTCGCTGTTCTCGCGCGGCGATGCTGCGCGGCGAAAGCTGCCGATGTCACCGGATGAGCTGCTCGAAGCCGAGGTGCTGATCTATCTGCGCGGGCTCGGCTTCCCGACCGATCGCCGGCCGCCGGCGAAAAGTGCCGAGCCGCCGCCGGTGCCGCCGGAGGCTCCCTCCGGTTCCGGCGTGCCTCCCGGTGGCCCCTGGGGCAAACCGAAATAAAATTGCGCAAATAATTCCGCGACCCTGTCAGGCGGTCGGCTTGACAAAATCGCGGGATGGTCTAGCTATGTAAATGTTATTTACATTCACAACGGCGCTGATGCCGTCATGGAGAGGGAAATGGCCTACACCGCTGATGTCAATCGCTGGCGCGGCCCTTCGGACCAAAACTACGAGCGCCCCCACATGCTCGATACGCCGTGGCATCCCGGCTGGATCGCCGTGACCATCCTCGGCTTCATCATCTGGTGGCCGATCGGACTTGCCCTTCTCTTTTTCACACTCGGGAGCAGAAAAATGGGTTGCTGGAGTCACCAGGATCGCTGGCAGAACAAGATGGAGCGGATGCAGTACAAGATGGACCGCATGCGCGGCCGCATGGAGCGCCGCGGCTTCGGCTTTGGCTTCGGCCCGCCGACCTCCGGCAACCGCGCCTTCGACGAGTACCGCACTGAGACGTTGCAGCGGCTCGAGGAGGAGCAGGTCGAGTTCAAGAACTTCCTCGACCGTCTGCGTCACGCCAAGGACAAGGAAGAGTTCGACCAGTTCATGGCACAGCACAAGACGCGTCCGACCCCGCCGCCGACCGACCAGCCGCAAAGCTGATCTGGACACCTCTCAAAGCCTTCAGGTACATGCCCCCAAAGCCCTGATGGCCCCGAGCCGCCCGCTTGCGCACCCCGCAAGCGGGCGGTTCGGTTTTTGGAGCTCGTCTTTCTTATTCGCTCCACGCAAACGACAGATCGTCATGCCCGGGCTTGGACCTGTGCCGGTGGCCGACTGGCGCCTTGATGGGGACCGCCTATATCTCCTGGTGCAGACGCGAACGGATCGGGGGCGGCGATGGCGGAAGCTGCGATCATGGCGAGCGATGGCCTCTGGCAGGCGATCCGCGACGAGGCGCAGCGCGCGGCGGACGCAGATCCCGTGTTCGGCAAGGCCGTTGCCGGCGCCATTCTGGCCCATGACGGTTTTGCCGCTGCACTGGCCGACCTGATCGGGCGACGGCTCGGCGGCAGCGCGGTCGGGCAAGAGCGCTTCGCAGCCTTTTCTCGCGATGCCTTTCGCAGCCAGCCGGATTTGATCGAAGCGGCTGGCAGCGATTTGCGGTCTATAGGGCTGCGCGATCCCGCCATCACCGCCTTGTTGCCGCCGCTGCTGCATTACAAGGGCTATGTCGCGCTGCAAGCCTGGCGCGTCTCGAACTGGCTCTGGCATAGCGATCATCGCGATGCGGCGCTGCTGTTTCAGAACGAATCGTCGAATGCGTTGCAAGTCAGCATTCATCCCGCCGCACACATCGGATCGTCGGTCTATCTCGATCACGCCACCGGCATCGTGATCGGCGCCAATGTGGTGATCGGCGACGAGGTCACCATCCTCCAGAATGTCAGCATCGGCCGGAACGGTGAGCTGCCGACGCGCTCGCCGCGCATCGGCCGCGGCGTCTACATCGGCGCCGGTGCGACCATTCTCGGTGATATTACGGTCGGTGACTTTGCCAAGATCGGCGCAGGCACGGTCGTGACATCAGACGTGCCCGGCGGCTGCACCGCAGTCGGCAATCCCGCGCGACTGACCAATTGCCCCGAGCCTGCCTCGGCCTGAGCCATCCATCAGATCGTCAGCTTTCAATCTTCGGAGACGTGCAATGAAGACGGCAATCGTGATCGGCGTCGGCCCGGAGCGCGGGCTCGGGGCCCAGCTCTGCAAACGCTTTGCGGGCGAGAGGCTCAAGGTGATCGTCGCGGGCCGGACGCTGTCCGCCCTAAAGACGGTTGTGGATGACATCAAGAAAGCGGGTGGTGTTGCTGTTCCCTTCGTCGCCGACGCGACAAAGGAGAGCGACATCGCTGCTCTGTTCGACGCCGCGGGCGAAACCCTCGATCTCGCCGTCTACAACGCCGGCAACAACACGCCGGGAAAAATCATCGAGATGGAGGCCGACTATTTCGAGACCGCCTGGCGCGTGGTCTGCTTCGGCGGCTTCCTGTTCGGCCGCGAGGCGGTGCGTCGCATGGTGCCGAAGAAGGCCGGCACGCTTCTTTTCACCGGCGCCAGCGCCTCGCTGCGCGGCCGCTCCGGCTACGGCGCGTTCAACTCGTCTAAAGCCGGCCTGCGCACGCTGGCGCAGGCGATGGCCAAGGAATACGCGCCCGACGGCATCCACGTCGCCCATGTCGTGGTCGACGGCGCCATCGCCGGCGACAAGATCTTTTCGCGCTTTCCCGATGCAGCCGGCCGCGAGGACAGCCTGATCAGCATCGAAGGCATCGTCGATGCCTTCGCCTTCCTCTACCGCCAGCCCGAACGTGCCTGGTCGTTCGAGCTCGACGTGCGGACGTCGAAGGAGAAGTGGTGAGGCAGGGCGCCTACCGCGTCATGCGTCCGGCCCGGCAGAGATTGCCAAAGTTTGTTGCCACTTCCATAATGTCTCAGGAAAGGCGCCGACCATGAACATGAACGTCTCGCTGACCGACGAACTGCATGAGTTCGTCAAGGCAAAGGTTGAAAGCGGCCGCTACACCTCGGCGAGCGAGGTCGTGCGCGAAGCTTTGCGGATCATGGAACAGACCGACGAAGCTCGCCTTGCCTATCTGCGCAGGGCTTGGGCCGAGGGCGAAGCCGGCGGTGACGCAGGCCCCGCGGACTTCGCCAGCATCAAAGCCAAGGGGCGCGAGCTTCTAAAGGCATTGGATAAGTAAGTTGGGAGAGGTTCGGCTTTCCAAGATCGCTGAACGCGACCTCCTCGAAATCTGGTTCCACATCGCCGCCGACAAGGGGGCAGAGACAGCCGACTACTGGATCGATCGCATTGAGGCGCGTCTCGGCCAGCTGTCTATGTTCCCGCAATCCGGGCCGGCTCGGCCAGATATCGCCCCAGAAGCGCGAATGCTGGTCATCGCCCGCTGGCTGGTGCTCTATCGTATCATCCTTGACGGGGTGCAGGTTAATCGGGTTGTCGATGCCGCACGCGACTTGGGCGAAGTGGATCTGGCCGACGAGTGATGCTGGGGCCCTAGCCCGGATGAGCGACTATATCCGCCATAGCGGAGGCGGTGTACGGAACTGCCGCCGTCTCCGGGGCGCCCGGCACTTGGCGAGTCCCATCTCGCTGCGCTACCACCCTTTCCCGCAGCCAAATGCAGCCCCGGTAACCCAGCATTAACCATCGCCGGGCTCTGGTACGGGTGGACAATCGCGCCCAGAGCCTGGGTCGAGGCCCTTAGTTTTGACATCTTGGCAGGGAATGCAGGCGGCCGGCTTTGGACCAGCCCTGCACCCAAAAAAGACCAGGCTTTGAGCGGGCTTGCCGGCCGCGCCGGTTCTAGCGCGGCTGTTGGGGAACCGGCAGCCATTTGGCTAGCTGGAGACATTAGGTAACGATCGCCTTGAGAGGATACTGCTGATGAATCTGGCCGATGTGGCTCAATCCGCCCTTCCGGTTGCCGCCTCCGCCGACGTGTCGCTGATCGCGCTGTTCTGGCAGGCTCACTGGATCGTGAAAGCGGTGATGCTGGGACTTCTGTCCTGCTCGGTCTGGGTCTGGGCGATCGCCATCGACAAGATCTTCCTGTTTGCCCGCACACGCCGCTCGATGGATCGCTTCGAGCAGGCGTTCTGGTCCGGCGAGTCGATCGAGGACCTCTATCGCACGCTCTCGGCCAAGCCGACGCATTCCATGGCGGCCTGCTTCGTGGCGGCAATGCGCGAGTGGAAGCGCTCCTTCGAGAGCCAGGCCCGTTCGATGGCGGGCCTGCAAATGCGCATCGACAAGGTGATGAACGTTTCGATCTCGCGCGAGGTCGAGCGGCTGGAACGCCGGCTGCTGGTGCTCGCGACCGTCGGCTCCGCCGGCCCCTTTGTCGGCCTGTTCGGCACGGTCTGGGGCATCATGTCGAGCTTTCAGTCGATCGCGGCGTCGAAAAATACCTCCCTGGCAGTCGTGGCGCCGGGCATCGCGGAAGCGCTGTTTGCGACCGCTGTCGGCCTTATCGCCGCCATTCCTGCCACTATTTTCTATAATAAGTTCACTTCCGAGGTGAACCGGCAGGCCCAGCGGCTCGAAGGCTTTGCCGATGAATTTTCAGCCATCCTGTCGCGTCAGATCGACGAGCGGGGCTGACGGACGGCATGTATAGTGTGACGGTACATTTGGGCACCAGACCATGGGCATGAACGCAGCCAGTTCGTCCGGAGGCGGCGGCCGTCGCAGCCGGCGCAAGCCGGTCATGGCCGAGATCAACGTCACGCCGATGGTCGACGTGATGCTGGTGCTGCTCATCATCTTCATGGTGTCGGCGCCGCTGCTCACGGTCGGGGTGCCGCTCGACCTGCCGCAGACCCAGGCCAAGAGCCTTGAGACGAACGACCAGAAGCCGATCCAGATGTCGGTCGACATCAAGGGCAAGGTGTTCATCAACGACACCGAGATCGCGATCAACGAACTGATCCCGAAGCTGAAGGCGATCACGGATGCGCGCGGCGGGCTCGAGGAGCGCATCTATCTGCGTGCCGACAAGAAGGCGGATTACGGCACGGTGGCCAAGGTAATGGGCCTCCTGTCGGGTGCAGGATTCAAGAAGCTGGCGCTCGTCACGGAAGCGGATCAGGGGTCCTAGACCGGTGAAGGTGAACGTCGACAAGACACTCGTTGCGTCGATTATCCTCCACGTCCTCGTGCTTGGATGGGGGCTGTTCACCTTTAGCAGCAGGGCCTTCGTACCGGCGGAGGAGTCGCTTCCGATCGACATCATCTCCTCTGATCAACTCGCGAAGATGATGGCGGGGCAGAAGACCGGCAAAAAGGAAGAGCCGAAGCCCAAGGTCGAGAAGATCGCCGAGGCCAAGCCCGAGGAAGACGCCGTCGGCAAGGTCACCGAGAAGAAAGAGCTGATCAAGACGACATCGACGCCCGAGCCGCCGCCAAAACCCGTCGAGAAGCCGGTCGAGAAAAAGCCCGATCCGCCCAAGCCGGTCGCCGAGGCCAAGCCGAAGGATGAGCCGAAGCCGCAGGAAAAGAAGCCTGACCCGGCCAAGGAAGATCCGATCGCCGAGCTTCAGAAGAAGCTGGAGACCAAGAAGCCGCCGCCGAAGCCGATGGAGCCCAAGGTCGCGGCGGTGCCGCAGCAGCAGCCGAAGCCCAAGGAACGCACCTTCGATCCCGCGCAGATTGCCCGCGACCTCGACAAGCGCGATCCGACGCGGCACGAGCTCACTGGTACGGCGCTGAACGCGTCCGCCTCGCTCGGATCGAATACCGGGACGGCCGCCAACAACGTCGCGACCTGGCGCGGTGCATTCCAGGGCGCGGTGAAGCGCTGCTTCACGCCCACCTATAACGGGCAGGACGCCGATCAATACGAGGCCGACATCGACATTCCCATGAAGATCGATGGATCGCTGGCGTCCGAGCCCATCGTCGTTGCGGTGAGAGGGCCGTCGCGGTCGATCGCGGTGGCGGTCGCGGAGAGCGCCAAGCGCGCCATCGTGCAGTGCCAGGTCTATTCCTTCATGCCAAAGCAGCAATACGAAAGCTGGAAGACCATTCCGATGACTTTCGGTCTGAAAGATATGTTGTGACATCCGAACAAAAGAATTTTCCGATGAATGACGTTCGATCGATGAACCGCCGCCGCTTCATGACCCTGACCGGGGCCGGGCTCGCGATGCTCGGGGGCGGACGTGCCTTCGCCCAGGCTCAGCAGGGGCGCCTCCGCATCGATCCGACCGAATTCCAGCCGGTCCCGATCGCGATCACCAACTTCGTGGCTGGCTCGCCGGCCGACGCCGATGTCGGCAACGGTGTCACGCAGGTCATCACCAACAATCTGAAGCGCTCGGGTCTGTTTGCGCCGATCGACCAGGCGGCCTTCATCGAGCGCATCAGCAACATCGACGTCGCGCCGCAATTCCAGAACTGGAAGACCATCAACGCGCAGGCGCTGGTGACCGGCCGCATGACGCGGCAGCCGGACGGACGGCTCAAGGCCGAATTCCGCCTGTGGGACGTCGTCTCGGGCCAGCAGCTCACCGGCCAGCAATATTTCACCTCGCCGGAATATTGGCGCCGCATCGCCCACATCATCTCCGACCAGATCTATGAGCGGATGACGGGCGAAAAGGGCTATTTCGACAGCCGCGTGGTGTTCGTGGACGAGACCGGGCCGAAGGAGCGCCGGGTCAAGCGGCTGGCGATGATGGACCAGGACGGCGCCAATGTGCGCTATCTGACCCGTGGCGCCGACCTCGTGCTGACGCCGCGCTTCTCGCCGAATTCGCAAGAGATCACCTACATGGAGTTCGGCCAGGGCGATCCGAAAGTCTATCTCTTCAACATCGAGACCGGGCAGCGCGAGATCGTCGGCAATTTCCCGGGCATGACCTTTGCGCCGCGCTTCTCGCCGGACGGTCAGCGCGTCATCATGAGCCTGCAGCAGGGTGGTAATTCGAACCTGTTCGTGATGGATCTGCGCTCGCGCTCGACCACGCGCCTCACCGACACGCCGGCGATCGACACGTCTCCGTCTTACTCACCGGACGGCACCCGCATCTGCTTCGAGTCCGATCGCGGCGGCAGGTCGCAGATCTACGTGATGTCGGCGGGCGGCGGACAGGCGCAGCGCATCTCCTTCTCCAAGGACGACAACAACGCCACCTATTCGACGCCGGTCTGGTCGCCGCGTGGCGACTACATCGCCTTCACCAGGCAAGGCGGCGGGCAGTTCTCGATCGGCGTCATGAAGCCCGATGGCTCCGGCGAGCGGCTGCTCACCTCCGGCTACCACAATGAAGGCCCGACCTTCTCGCCGAACGGCCGCGTGCTGATGTTCTTCCGCGATCCCGGCGGCGCCGGCGGACCGTCGTTGTTCTCCGTCGACATCTCCGGTCGTAACGAGCTGAAGGTGCCGACGCCGGGCTTCGCCTCCGACCCGGCATGGTCGCCGCTGTTGTCCTCGACAGCGGGCCAATGAACAGATCGCGCGTTTCGACGCGCGATGTTTTCGAAAAAAATCGGCGATTTTTTCGGTTTCCGCGCGGGTGGCAAGCTTTCCTTCACCTTGTGCCCGGCAAGGCTTGCCTAGTTGCTTGATATATCAGCAGAAATAGCTTCGCTATTGCCGAAAAACAACTCGACTTTAACGATGTTCCCTCAGAAAGGCTTCATCTGGCTTGGGTAAAAGTACGCGCCAAACAGGACGCGTAACAAGCCAATGCAGCTGGCCGACCAGAAGCAGAGCGATCGAGACGAGCTGGAGCCGATACTCTACGCCGCTCTCATCAACTCTATGGTGCAGAATTTCTGGGCGATCTTCCTCGGCTCGGCCTGTACGGCCGTGGCCGCGGTCATGACTGCACTGAAGACCGGCGACGTCCTGCTGTGGCCGATCGCGTTTCTGATTATTGCCATTGGCACCGCCCGCGCGTTTCAGATGCGGCGCTACGAAAACCGGATACCGGGTCTGACGTTCGAAGAGGCGAGGCACCTGGAGCCGCGCTATTGGTTCGGCGCGCTGGTTTATGCCGCGGTGATCGGCTTGTGGTGCTTCGTCGTCATCTTCAACAACGACGACGCGGTTGCGAACATGCTCTGCGTCTCCGTCGCCGTCGGTTACACGGCCGGTGGCGCTGCTCGCAATTACGGCCAGCCCAGGGTGATCCAGTGGCACGTCGCGCTGGCCTGCGGCCCGATGTCGCTCGGTCTGCTGCTGCATGGTGGATTCTACTACATCGGGCTCGCGGTGCTGCTCGTGCTGTTCTTCATCGGGATGAAGAACATCAACCTCAGCCTGCATGCGATCTTCGTCAAGGCGCTGACCTCGAGCTTCCGCGAATCCGCGCTGGCGAACCAGTTCGATACCGCGCTCAACAACATGCCGCACGGTCTCTGCATGTTCCGCGCCGACGGGCGCCTTGCGGTGATGAATCATCGCTTCGTCAATTTGATGGGGCTGCCCGACGATTTGGTCAAACGTGGCGCCAGCGCCGCCAACATCGTCTCGGCCTGTGTTGCCGCGGGATCGATCTCGGCCGACAGCGGCAATCTGGTCCTGTCCGAGATCGAGGGCGCAAGGATCAGCGAGATCGTCACGGCCGATCCCGACCCGGCGCGCGGCCGCACGCTGGCCTGGACGTTCCAGCCGATGTCCGGGGGCGGCACCGTGCTGCTGCTGGAAGACGCCACCGAACGCACCAATGCGGAAGCCCGGATCACCCATCTCGCCCGCTATGATGAGCTGACGGCGCTGCCCAACCGGGTCAGCTTCCGCGACGAGATCGAGCGCCTGCTCGCGATCTCCCACAATTCCGAGCGCCTCTCGGCGCTGTTGTTCATCGACCTCGACCAGTTCAAGCAGGTCAACGACACGCTCGGTCATCCCTGCGGCGACCAGCTCCTGTGCGCGGTCGCCAACCGCCTGCGCGAGATGCTGCGGCCGGAGGATTTCGTCGCCCGCTTCGGTGGCGACGAGTTCGTCGTGTTCCAGCAGAACATCAACTCGCCCGAAGATGCAGCAAGCCTCGCCCGCCGCATCGTCGAACGGCTAAGCGAGCGCTACCGCATCGACAATCATCTGGTCGAGATCGGCGCCAGCGTCGGCATTGCGCTGACCTCGCCGGACGGCGTCAGCGCCGACACGCTGCTCAAGAACGCCGACATGGCGCTCTACCGCGCCAAGGCCGACGGCCGCGGCACCTTCTGCTTCTTCCGCGACGAGATGGCGGCGACCGTCGAGGCCCGCCGTATCCTCGAGCTCGACCTGCGCAAGGCGCTCGCCAACGAGGAGTTCGAGCTGTTCTACCAGCCGCTGGTCAATCTGAAGACCGGCAAGATCACCACCTGCGAGGCGCTGTTGCGCTGGAATCATCCGGTGCGCGGCACGGTCTCGCCGGTCGACATCATCCCGGTCGCCGAGGACATGGGCCTGATCGTCGATCTCGGCCGCTGGATCCTGCGCCGCGCCTGCATGGAATGCATGAAGTGGCCCGAAGGCGTCAGCGTCGCCGTCAACTTCTCGCCGCAGCAATTCCACCAGCGCGACGTGCTGAGCGAGATCCGCTACGCGCTCGAGGTCTCGGGCCTGCCGGCGCATCGCCTCGAGATCGAGATCACCGAATCCTCGCTACTGCGCAACACCCAGCTCACCCACGACATCCTGTCGCAGCTGCATGCGCTCGGCGTGCGCATCTCGCTGGACGATTTCGGCACCGGCTATTCGAGCCTCAGCTATCTGCACAATTTCCCGATGCAGAAGGTCAAGATCGACCGCTCCTTCCTCGAGGGCATCGACACCGACCGTCCGCTGACGCTGCTGCGCGGCGTGGCGCGGCTGTCCGCCGACCTCGGCATGTCGGTCGTGGTCGAGGGCATCGAGACCAACGAGCAGCTCGAGCTGATCAGCGCCGACGGCACCGTCTCCGAGGCGCAGGGCTATTTGTTCAGCCGTCCGGTGCCCGCCGTGCGGATGCGCCAGCTCCTCAATGCCTCGCATGGACGGCGCGGTGAGAACCTGCTCCAGGTCGTCGGCGCGCGCTCCATCGCCTAAGCTCCGCTTCCCAAAATTTCCTGTCGTTTCAATCTGTTGCACGACACCGTAGTCCTACGGGGGGGTTAACCCTAACCCTTCGATTGCTTTGCGTCATTGTTAAGAAGCTGTTAATAATTGGTCACGCGCGTGGAAGTTGTCTTGCGTGTTGTGTGATGAGCGGTGGTGGGTAAGGAGTTGGAATGCAGTCCTCAGCCAGAGCGATCATTTCGGCTGTTGGACGGGGTGCTGAGCTCCTGACAGACGTCGACTATCATCTTGCCGATGCGGTCGAGGAGAGGGAGGCGATCTACAACCTCCGTTACCGCGCCTATCTGCGCGAAGGTGCCGTCAAGGAATCTCCCGACGCGCGTGTCACCGACCAGTACGACGATCTGCCGAACGCGTGGACCTTCGGTGTTTACCTCCGGGGCGAGCTCTGCAGCTCCGTGCGCATCAGCGTGCTGACCTCGGAATGGCGCTCATCGACTTCGGCCGATGTCTTTCCCGACGTCGTGTTGCCACGGCTTGACCGCGGCGAGGTCATGATCGATCCGACGCGCTTTGTCGCCGATCCCGACATGGCGAAGCGGGTTCCGGAATTGCCCTATCTGACGACGCGCCTCGCCTATATGGCGTGCGAGCATTTCAACGCCGATCTCGGCCTTGCGATCGTACGTCCCGAACATCAGGCGTTCTACCGCCGGGTGTTCCTGCACGCGCCCCTCGCCGAGCCCCGGCTGGTCCCCGGCCTCACCAAGGCGTTCGGCCTGATGGCGGCGGATTTCCCGACCTTCCGCAAGAAGGTGTTCGACCGTTATCCGATCATGCGCTCCACCGCCTTCGAGCGGCGCATGCTGTTCGGACGCGGCGACCTGCACCAGGTTCCGCAGCGGCCGGTGCTCGTGGCGGATGCCGCCCAAGCCTGAGTTCAAGCCTGGTTCACGCCTGCTTCTGCGGGCGCGGCGGCGCCGGTGGCGCTCCGGGATTCCCCGCCCCTCAGGCCCAAAATTCAAGCAAGACAAGCGTTTTTGCCGGGTAACGCGGCTTGCCTTCACCCTCGCGCCACATTTACAACCCATTAACCATCGCTTGTGCTTTTCGCTGGTCGGGGGGATTTGACCGGCTCTGGCAACGTCCCATCAAGGTTGACGGAACGTTCGCTTAACCAACCCCCTGTAGACCGGAAAGCAGTGGACGAAACGTGAGCGTGGAGGCTCCGGAATGAAACATCCTATGCGTATCCTCCAGGGATTGAAGCTGGCCGCGGTGCTTGCCGTCGCGTTGTCGATGGGCGCCTGCGCCAACAAGAACCTGGGTGCTGATGCGATGGCCAGCGCGGCGACGCCTGGCAGCCAGCAGGATTTCGTGGTGAACGTGGGCGACCGCGTGTTCTTCGAAAGCGACCAGACCGATCTGACCCCGCAGGCGATCGTGACCCTGGAGAAGCAGGCGCAGTGGCTCCAGAGCTATCCGCGCTACTCCTTCACCATCGAAGGTCACGCCGACGAGCGCGGCACCCGCGAATACAACATCGCGCTCGGCGCCCGCAGAGCCCAGTCGGTGCGTTCGTTCCTCGCCTCGCGCGGCATCGATGCGAACCGCATGCGCACGATCTCCTACGGCAAGGAACGGCCCGTGGCCGTCTGTAACGACATCTCCTGCTGGTCGCAGAACCGTCGTGCCGTCACCGTGCTGAACGCGAGCTCCTAAAGCTCACGCGCCGTTAGCCACGTGTAAGCAAATTCATCTGCCGGCGCCCTCTCGGGCGCCGGTTTCGTTTCAGCGATCTGTGACAGAAACCCCGTGGTGCCAGTCACATTTTTGGCGTACTCCCCTTCAATGTGTGGCGCGTCGAATGTTCCGTCGCAGGCCATTTCGCTTTCGTCGTCAGGGCAAGATGTCATCCAGATTTAAGGCCATTACCGGCATCGCGGCGATCGCCGCGCTGTTCTCATTTTGCTCGCCCGTCCTCGCGCAGTCGGACGACGACCCGGAGATGCGGATCGAGCGGCTGGAAAACCAGCTGCGCCAGCTCACCGGCCAGAATGAAGAGCTGCAATATCGCAATCGCCAGCTCGAAGATCGCGTCCGGCAGCTCGAGGGCGGCGCGCCCGGCCAGGCGCCGGCGCAGCCCAACGCGGCCGCCGTGCCGCCCGCTCAGGTCGCGCCGGCGTATCGCCAGCAGCAGCAGGCCGCCCAGCCGAATTACGAACAGCCGCAGATCGCTGCGCCCGCGCCGATCGTTCAGGAGCAGCCGGCGCCCGGTGCCCCCGGCACGCGCCGCCGCGGCGATGCGTTCGACCCGGGCCAGAATCCGAGTGCACCCGGTGCGCCGCGCGCGCTGGGCGGCGGCCAGCAGCCGATGTCGGCGGGAGCGCAGGCCGGCGCGCCC
>NZ_JYMS01000020.1:85541-180956 GCF_000938285.1 Bradyrhizobium sp. LTSP857
CGATCTCAACAACAATGGCGGCCGCTATCCGCAGGCAGCAGTGCCTGCACAGCCGGCCTATCCGCCGGCCCAGCCCGGCTATCCGGCGCCGGCTGCCGGCGGCGGTGTGACGACCCTGCCGCCCTCGGCAACGCCGCGCGACGAGTTCGACCTCGGCATCGGCTACATGCAGCGCAAGGATTATGCGCTGGCCGAGCAGACCATGAAGGGCTTTGCGCAGAAATATCCGAGCGACCCGCTGCTCGGCGACGCGCAATATTGGCTCGGCGAAAGCTATTTCCAGCGCCAGCAATATCGTGACTCGGCGGAAGCCTTCCTCGCCGTCACCACCAAATACGACAAATCCGCCAAGGCGCCGGATGCGCTGTTGCGGCTTGGCCAGTCGCTCGCCGCACTGAAGGAGAAGGAGGCCGCCTGCGCCGCCTTCGGCGAGGTCGGCCGCAAATATCCGCGTGCGTCCGCCGGCGTCAAAGCCGCCGTCGACCGCGAGCAGAAGCGGGTGAAGTGCTGACGAGCCTGACAAGACCGATGGAGCTGCGCTAAACAGGCGGTCCATCCGCGGACGATTGCAGCGTCATGTCAGACGACGACAACTCACCAATCTCGGTGCGCGAGGCGAGGCGGCTCTTCGCCGACCTGAAGCACACGCCCGCGCTGGTGCTCGCAGTCTCCGGCGGACCCGACTCCGTCGCGCTGATGTGGCTTGCTGCGCGCTGGCGGCGCAGCCTCGCGCGCGGCCCGAAGCTCGTCGTCGTCACCGTCGATCACGGCCTGCGGCCGGAGGCAGCGCGCGAGGCACGCGAGGTCAAGCGGCAGGCGACTGCGCTGGCGCTGACGCACCGGACCCTGCGCTGGCGTGGTGCAAAGCCGAAGACGGGTCTGCCCGCCGCGGCGCGCGACGCCCGCTACCGTCTGCTTACGCAGGCCGCGCGCGCCATCGGTGCGACCCATGTGCTGACCGCGCATACCCGCGACGACCAGGCCGAAACCCTGTTGATGCGGCTGTTGCGCGGCAGCGGCATCGCAGGCCTGTCGGCGATGGCGCGCGTCACGATGCGCGACGGCATCGTGCTGGCGCGGCCGCTGCTCGATGTCCCGAAGTCGCAGCTGGTCGCGACCCTGAAGCGGGCCAGGCTCGGCTTTGCCGATGATCCCACCAACCGCGACGCTGCATTTACGCGGCCGCGGCTGCGCGCGCTGTTGCCGCAGCTCGCGAGCGAAGGCGGCGATGCGCGTAATCTGGTGCGGCTCGCAGGCAGGATCGCCAGGGCCAACGCGGCGGTCGACGTGTTGACCGACGGCGCCGAGCGCTTCCTTCGCCTTCGGGATCGTGGTCTTGAGGATCGCGGCGATGCGCCGCATGGCCCGGGCGCACGAAGCTTCGAGGCTAAAGCCTTCGCCACCCTGCCGGAGGAGGTCCGGCTGCGGCTGCTGCTGCGGGCCATCGACGCCCTCGGGCATGAGGGACCGGCGGAACTCGGCAAGGTCGAAACCCTCCTGGCCGCGCTGGATCAGGCCATCCTTGATCAGACCATGGCCGGGACCCGCCGCTCACCCGCAAAGGGCCGTCCCATCCTGAAGCAGACCCTTGCGGGAGCCTTGATCAGCCTTGCCGGGGGGCGTATCCACGTCGTGCCGGCGCCGGCCCGGCGGCGCAAGAAGGCTGATAAGAAGGCTGACAAGGGCGGATCATGACACCGGCCGGCTCAGTGGCGCGCCGTCAGGCCACCTTAACCAGGCGGGAAAAACCCCGAATCCGGCGCCATTATTTCAGCGGGAATCGCTCTAAGATGGGATAAATAGTCCCATCTCGTTCCCTTGGCAGCGACCGGGGCGGCACCTAAATTGTATCCGTCTAACAGAGAGGATTCCTTGGGGATTTCCTCGTACTGCACAAACAACGACCCAAGATAACGACCCAAGGATCAGGCCGCGATCCGCGCGACCACGAAGGAAGATCGATGAACGCCAATCTGCGCAATTTCGCCCTCTGGGTCATCATTGTCTTGTTGCTGCTGGCGTTGTTCACGCTCTTTCAGAATCCGGGTCAGCGCGCCTCCTCGCAGGACATCGCCTTCTCCCAGCTCCTGAGCGAAGTTGACCGCGGCAATGTGCGCGACGTCGTGATCCAGGGGCCGGATATCCACGGCACCTTCACCAACGGCTCCAGCTTCCAGACCTATGCGCCGAGCGACCCGACGCTGGTGAAGCGCCTCTATGACAGCAAGGTCCAGATCACCGCGAAGCCGCCCGGCGACAACGTGCCGTGGTTCGTCTCGCTGCTGGTCTCCTGGCTGCCCTTCATCGCGCTGATCGGCGTCTGGATCTTCCTGTCGCGACAGATGCAGGGCGGCGCCGGCAAGGCGATGGGCTTCGGCAAGTCGCGTGCGAAAATGCTGACTGAAGCGCATGGCCGCGTCACCTTCGAGGACGTCGCCGGCGTCGACGAGGCCAAGCAGGACCTCCAGGAGATCGTCGAATTCCTGCGCGACCCCGGCAAATTCCAGCGCCTCGGCGGTCGTATCCCGCGCGGCGTGCTGCTGGTCGGACCACCCGGCACCGGTAAGACGCTGATCGCACGCGCGGTCGCGGGCGAAGCCAACGTGCCGTTCTTCACCATCTCCGGCTCTGACTTTGTCGAGATGTTCGTCGGTGTCGGCGCCTCGCGCGTGCGCGACATGTTCGAGCAGGCCAAGAAGAACGCGCCCTGCATCATCTTCATCGACGAAATCGACGCCGTCGGTCGTCACCGTGGCGCCGGTCTCGGCGGCGGCAATGACGAGCGCGAGCAGACGCTGAACCAGTTGCTGGTCGAGATGGACGGCTTCGAGGCGAATGAGGGCGTGATCCTGATCGCCGCGACCAACCGTCCCGACGTGCTCGATCCCGCGCTGCTGCGTCCCGGCCGCTTTGACCGTCAGGTCGTGGTGCCCAACCCGGACGTCGTCGGCCGCGAGCAGATCCTCAAGGTCCACGTCCGCAAGGTGCCGCTGGCGCCGGATATCAACCTCAAGACCATCGCGCGCGGTACGCCGGGCTTCTCCGGCGCCGACCTGATGAACCTCGTCAACGAAGCAGCCCTCACCGCCGCCCGCCGCAACAAGCGGATGGTGACGCAGGCCGAGTTCGAAGAGGCCAAGGACAAGGTGATGATGGGCGCCGAGCGCAAGTCGCTCGTCATGACCGAGGAAGAGAAGCTGTTGACGGCCTATCACGAGGGCGGCCACGCCATCGTCGGCCTCAACGTCGTCGCGACCGATCCGATCCACAAGGCGACCATCATTCCGCGCGGCCGTGCGCTCGGCATGGTGATGCAGCTGCCCGAGCGCGACAAGCTGTCGATGTCGCTCGAACAGATGACGTCGCGTCTCGCCATCATGATGGGCGGCCGTGTCGCCGAAGAGCTGATCTTCGGCCGCGAAAAGGTCACCTCGGGTGCGTCCTCCGACATCGAGCAGGCCACGCGCTTGGCCCGCATGATGGTGACGCGCTGGGGCCTGTCCGAGGCGCTCGGCACCGTGTCCTATGGCGAAAACCAGGACGAGGTTTTCCTCGGCATGTCGGTGTCGCGCACCCAGAACGCCTCGGAGGCGACGGTCCAGAAGATCGACACCGAGATCAGGCGTTTCGTCGAAGAGGGCTACAACGAAGCGACGCGCATTCTCACCGAGAAGCGCGCCGATCTTGAAGCGCTCGCCAAGGGCCTGCTCGAGTTCGAGACGCTCTCCGGCGACGAGATCATCGACCTGCTCAAGGGCAAGAAGCCGAACCGCGAGTCCGTGCTCGAGCCGACCACGCCGCGCGCCTCCGCCGTGCCGCCGGCCGGCAAGTCGCGCCCGCGGCCCGATCCGGATCCCGGCCTGGAGCCGCAGCCGCAGGCGTAACATCTCTCGCGCCGTGGCCGGCTATTCCGGCAAACCGTTAGTGCAAAAGCTCGGCATCAAGCCGGGCTTTTGTATTTTTGTGGATGGCCTCTCAATTGCCTATGCCGATGTCGTCGGTCCATTGCCTGACGATGTGAGGATTGCAACCACCGCCAAGGCGCCGCTCGACATGGTGCATGTCTTCGCGACCGAAGCCAAAGGCCTCGCCGCCAAATTGCGCGGCTACCGCAAGGCGATCGCGCCCAATGGGATGATCTGGGCGTCATGGCCAAAGAAGGCTTCAGGCGTTGTGACCGACGTGACGGAAGCCCTGGTGCGCGAGACCGCGCTCGCCAACGGCCTCGTCGATATCAAGATCTGCGCCGTCGACGAGATCTGGTCCGGCCTCAAGCTCGTGATCCCCGTCAAGGACCGCAAGGCAAAGTAGGGTGGGCAAAGGCGCGAAGCGCCGTGCCCACCATCTCACAGCGCGTCCGGGACACGAGACCGTTCGCCGTGCCCGCCATCTCTCGGCAGTCGCGACAGAAGTGGTGGGCACGCTTGCGCTTTGCCCACCCTACGATAGCTGTCACTTATAATGAGTGGAGTCAGTGCCGATGTCGTGGCATGCTTCCCTCAAATAAAGGTGCGGCGCGATCGCACCAGCAAAGGGGAGGGGAAGCCGATGCGTTTGGCATGGAGCGCGCTTGGCGCCGTTTCAATCCTGCTATTACCTGCCGCGTCGCTTGCCGCCGAGATGCGCGGCGTCACCGCGACCGAAATCAGAATAGGCCAGACCATGCCCTATAGCGGGCCGGTGTCCGCCTTTGGCGCGCTCGGCAAGGGCGAGGTCGGCTACTTCAAGATGTTGAACGACAGAGGCGGCATCAACGGCCGCAAGGTCAATTTGATTTCGCTCGACGACAGCTACGCGCCGCCGAAATCGGTCGAGCAGACCCGCAGGCTGGTGGAGAGCGACGAGGTCGCGCTGATCTTCTCCTCGATCGGCACCGCCCACAACACCGCGATCGCGAAATATCTCCAGAGCAAGAACCTGCCGCAGCTCTTCATAGGCTCCGGCGCCTCGAAATTCGCCGATATCGCGCAATATCCGCAGGCGACGATGGGCGTGCAGGCGCCGTTCCGCTACGAGGCGCGGCTCTATGCGCGGTATGCGCTGGCGAAGAACCCGAATGCGAAATTCGCCGTGATCTCGCAGAACGACGATTACGGCCGCGACTATCTCGCGGGCCTCAAGGATGTGCTCGGCGAGAAATACGACGCCCTCGTCACCAATGCGACCTACGAGATCCAGGACCCGACCATCGATTCCCAGATCGTGAAATTGAAAGCATCAGGCGCGGACGTGTTCGTGATCGCGGCGACGCCGAAATTCGCGGCCCAAGCGATCCGCAAATCCTTCGAGATCGGCTGGCGGCCGATGACCTTCCTGTCGAATGTCGCGGTCTGGATCTCGACCGTGATGGAGCCCGCAGGCCTGGAAGCCGGCACCGGCATTCTCTCCACCGCCTACGTGAAGGACCCCGACGATCCCGCCTGGAAGGACGATCCCGGCGTCAAGGACTGGCACGCGTTCATGACGAAATATGTGCCGGAGGCCGACCAGCACGACACCAACTACGTCAATTCCTACAACAGCGCGATGGCGCTGGAGGTGGTGCTGAAAGCCTGCGGCGATGATCTCTCGACCGAGAACATCTTGAAGCAGGCGTTCGCGATCCATGATCTCGAACTGCCGATGCTGTTGCCCGGCATCAGGATCAACACCAGCGCGACCGATCACGTCCCGGTCGACCAGATGCAGTTCATGCGCTTCAACGGCAAGACCTGGGAGCGCTTTGGCGAGTTGCAGACGGGGAATTGATAGCTAACGCGGAGGCCTGCATGGTTCGAGACGCCCGCTTTGGCGGGCTCCTCATGAAAAGTCCATGAACTTGATCAGCTATCCGGAGAGCGGCGCCGTGCGAGGCGCGGATTGGCTGTTGGGGGCATGAGTACGATCTTCGAAACCACCAAAGCCGCCCTCTGGTCGGTGTTTGACTACGAAAGACCTCCTGAGCTTCAGCGATGGATATTCAAACAAGTGCCACGAGATCACGGCTGCCATTAGCGTGAGTGGAAACCCGGCAAAAAATAACGTCCACCATCGGTCACCGATCCAGGCCTCGGGGAAATAGTGGATCAGCAATTGGAGGAACGGCGTATGGTAGAGATATAGCCCGTATGAATAGTCACCGGTCCCGAATCCGGGAAGACGAGGCATCGGCGAAAGCCCAATCATCACAGTCAAATATCCGATGAGCGGAAGCATGATGGAGACGATCGTGGAATTGCTAAGCAAGACCGCAGCATCGCCAAACGCGCTCACCAGGATCGCCACACACACTAAGCCAATCGCGATCGTTCGGGAGAACGGCACGTAGTACCGCAGTTGGTAAAGGACAATTCCGATCAAAAAAGAGGGCCAAAGTAATGACCCGAAGGAAGAGAAGATTTGCATCGCAAGGTTTTCGAGAATCGATACATGATCGCCTACCAGATACGATGTCGCGAGCCTGAGCGGAGTCCCGACGATCAAAACGGCGTAAGTGAACAGTAATACCAATGCTGGGCGTTTGATTGCTCCGGAAATCATCAGTCCGGCGATAATGGCGTAACAACCGATTTCGAAGGGGATCGTCCAAAGCGCCCCATTTACCTCTGGCTTTGGATTGCTCTCAAACACACCCGGAAGGGAGTATTGCATCCAGCCCGTGAGATTGAGGAAGTAGGTAAAGAAATTTGCGTCCGTAAAATACTGCCTTGCAGGCAGTGTCGTCACCAGCGGACCAATTAGAAGTGCTGCGAAAACGATGTCGGCAAAGAGTGCTGGCAAGATGCGCGCCGCACGGTTCAACAGGAAGCTTTTCGTAGAGAGGCGCATGCTGCTTCCCGCTACGAGAAATCCGCTTAAAGCAAAAAACATGGGCACTAGCATGTATTGGGAAAACCAAAAGGCGGAGGCCTTTGCCGTTTCCACATGCCCGGTCAGCCACGCGGTGTGCCAGCCGATGATGCCGGCCGCCAAAAATATGCGCAGGAAATCGAACCCTTGGGCGAAACCTCCTTGCTCGTCCAGGGCGGAACCCAAGGTGCGCATCCAGTACCTTTCCGGGCCAGGGGGCCGCGTAGAAGGGGGGCTTGGTCACAACCTGGACGGGCGCGAACTAAAATTCTCTTAAGGCCTCTGACAAGAGTCGCTGTGGTTGCATCGACGGAGCGAACACGACCAAGCGTGCAGGCGCTGGAGATGGTCCTGAAAGCCTGCGGCGATGGTCTCTCCGCCGAGAACATTTTGAAGCAGGCGTTTTCGATCCGCGATCTCGAACTGCCGATGCTGTTGCCCAGCATCTAGATCAACACCGGCACGACCGACCACATCCCGGTCGATCAGATGCAGTTCATGTGCTTTAACGGCAAGAGTTGGGAGCACTTTGGCGAATTGCAGACGGGGAATTAATGGCTAATGCGGGGTCAGTGACCTCAAGGAAGGCTTCAATGATCCTTGGGCTTCAATGCTCCTCCCCCTTGAAGAGATGCCCGCCAGATCACGAACAGGGTATCGTGGCGGGGCTAAAATGCCTCTTGCTGGCCATGATTTCGAGCGTACATTCGACCGATCTGGGCGATGGCAGGGCAGTTGCAATGACGGCTCAGTCCCACAAGACGGCAGAAGAGGAGTACGAGGAGCAGGTTCGCATCCTCGTCCGTATCGTTTCAGCCTCTACTTTGGGGCTTCTCGCTTTCGCTGGGGGCCTGCTGATCGGGACCTTTCTGTTTTCGTGATCGAAGATGAATGACCGGCTCTCCTTGAGCTGCGTCTCACTTCGACGTCGTAGCGGCCGTGCCTTCCGCATTGCCCGCACATGGATCACCGCGATCTTGTCACCATGGACCCGCTTCCAGCCCTTGATGCGATCCAGGATCTGGGCGGCGGGCGAATCCGCGGTGAGCAGCGTCGCGTCGATCCTGTTGTGGTCGAGCCTGCGCAGCAGGCCGGGCGCGTCGACCGCCGCAACCGGCGTCTGCGCCGCGGTGAGCGCGATGGGCCCGGACGGGCGATTGGAAGGTGTGGTTCGCGCTCTCTTACCTGCGCACGCGCCAGACAATCCAGCCGGGTTTCGACACGGCATGCACTGGCTCCAGATAGTCTGGAGCCTCGCCGCGGCCGAGATGCGCGGCGAGGCCTTCCGGCGCGATGCGGACGAGATCCTCCTGATCGAAGGAGCGGTTGCACGTCAGGATGTAGTCGACCTGTCGTGCGCGGAGCATTTCGCGCGCGGCCTCAGGTGTTCCCGCCATCGTATGCACCATGACGAGGTTGCCGTCATTGTTGCGGTGGTAGGGACCAGCGAAGACGGAGTGTTCCGTCGCGGCCAGGATCGCAGGACCCGAATCGATCGGCGCCATCACTCGCCCGGGCGGCAGGTCGGCGAGCGGCGCGGCGCTGGAGATGGTCTGGCAGGAAGCGGCGGGATCAGCGAGCGCGATCTCTTGTCCGCCCGTGCCGGCGGCGAGCGCCGGCCAGACCGCAAAACCGATGCCGCCAAGTGTGGCGGGCGACACGAGCAGCGCCACACGTACCAGCCGCCAACCGGCTACGACATTCGTGCGAAGCCTGGCAATTCCGACGACGCATAGTGGGGCGGCAACGATGTTAGCGGCAGCGGCGCCGCGCAATTCCCACAGGCTCTCGCCGAACAGCGCTGCGAGCGTGACGGTCGAGACGATCCAGCGAAAGCGCGTTTGCGGCGTGCAGCCGATCATGGCAGCGACACACAGGCCGAGCGTCAGCAATGGAAAAGCATAGTAGCCCAGCAGCTTTTGTGGCTGCATCTGTGTCAGTTCCGTCACCGGCATGGTCTCGGCGACGCGGCCAAGCCAGAAGCTGACGAGCAGGGGATCGACCTGCGCATAGGGCGACGCAACGCAGCTCGGGTATGACTTGAAGAATGCGCCCAGCAGGAGCGCACCGGCGAGCGCGCTCGCCGTCAGCCGCGTCCACAAGCACTCGCGCAGGCGGCTAACACCGGCAACCGCGAGCAGCGCGATGCCGCCGCCCGCGCACAAGAGCAGGATGGGTCCTCCGAAGGCATCACAGACCGGCCTGAGGAGACTGTCTATCGGGAGCAGCAGCAGCGCCAGCAGCAGTGACGACCCGGCAAGGCCTGCACCAAAGGCGCAGGCGGGGCGCAAGACTTCAGTGCCTTTCCACACCAAGAGTCCCACTACGGCCGCGCTCGCCACGGCGATGGCGGGCAGCATTTCCAATCCGACCGACAGCGAAAGCGCCGCGAGGAATCCCGCCAAAGCCGCCTTGGCTGCATGGTGCTCCAGATCGGAGACGCAGAGCACAAAGCCGAGCAACAGCACGATCTGTAGATTGTGATGGTCGATCGCGCCGGCGCGGAAGTGGATCAGGGCAGGAATCGACAACGCCGTAACCAGAATCGTCGCAAGCAGTGTCCGCGGCCGGTCTGCCGGGGCGCTTGCCTGACTTGCGATCGTCGCTGCGAGCCATAGCGCTGCGCCCATCAACAGCGACGGCCACAGCACCAGCGTGAGCGCTTCGGCATGATGCTGGCCGAGCAGCGGCCGGAACAAGAGGATCAGCATGGCCAGGGGCGCATCGACGATGCGGGACCAGTGCATGACAATTCCGGGCGGGTCGAGCCGGTATTGGGTCAGGTCAAACCAGCCTTGGCCGGCCAGAAGATCGCGCACTTCGACCAGACGCATGGCGTCGTCGGTCGACAGCGCGTCGAACACGCCGGTCTTGATCGCAGGAAGTCCGAGCGCCACCACGATCACCGCCCAAGCCATCGTGAGCACGATCGCAGGCTTCGGCCCCGCGGCCGATCGTTGCGCGGTCGGTGGGATGAGCGGCGACATTGTCCGGCGTCTCAATTTGAGTGCGCGGGCATGGGCGTGTTGCCCGTACTCGGCTGGTCATCGCGAACATGGATCACGGCGATGTCGTCGGCGTAGAGCCGCTTCCAACCCTTGATGTGATCGAGCACTTGGGCAGCGGGAGCGTCGGCGACCATCAGCGTGGCGTCGATCTGGTACTCCTCGAGCAGCCGCGTCAGATTGTCGAGCTTCTTGACCTCGACAGCCTTGAAGAAGTCCATCACGAATTTCTCGCCATAGAGCTCGGCGCGGCCGTCGACGAAGACCGGGATGTCGCGCGAGATCAGATAGCCGCCGAATTGGTAGGCGTTGAAGATGCGCTGCGCCTTGCGCTGCTGGAGCAGGTCGACGGCGGCGACCGGTGTCTGGCCCATCGTGAAGGTGAAGCGATGATGCGACATGTAGATCGAGGTCGAGGTCCAGGCCGCGGCCGCGATCATCAGCGCACCCAAAGCGGTGACATAGCGGGCCGGCCAGCTCTCGGTGGCTTGCTCGGTATCTTGCGCGTCAGGTTGCGGCAGGGGCGATTTTTCGCCGAGCGGCTTGGCCAGCACCAGCGGCACCAGGAACGCAAAAGCCTCGATGCTCCTGACATGGGTGAGCCCCATCCAGGTGAAGAGCAGGATCAGGAGAATGCGCGGCGGCGATAGCGTCAGGCCACGAAACAGGCCGATTGCGATCAGGCCGAGCAGCGCGCCTTCGAACGCGGAAAACGTGGCAAAATTCGCCGGCATCCATTCGGAGATGACCGACAACAGCTCGCCGAGATTGAGGATGTTGGTGGCGCCGAGCAGCGTGCGCCAGCCATAGGGCGTGACGCAGGCAGCAAGCATGGCCGCGACGCCGAACAGGAACCAGCGCGCGAGCAGCCGCACCTGCTTGCCGGAGGAATCGAGAGTCCAGATCGCCTCGAGCGCCATCGGGCCGATCAGCGCGAGGCCGAGCACGAAGCCGCCATGCAAATTCGCCCACAGCGACATCAGCGGCAGCCAATACCAGGACGGCGTGCCCTTGCGGTCGGCCGCCGCCATCAGCATACCGACCCACGCGATCATCACGGGCAGCGCCAGGATATGCGGCCGCGCCAGGATGTGATGCAGCGACAATACGACCGCCAGCATCGCGAACAGCACGGAGCGCGGCATCTCGAGATGCGCATCGAGCAGACCAACGAAGATCGCCGCCGACGCTGCAATCGCAAGCGCGGTGAGGATCACCGGCCCGGCCCAGTCCCATTGCGCATAGGAGAAGGCGAACAGCACCTGCGACAGCCATGACGTCGAGATCCAGGGCGCGCCCGGCCGCGTGAAGGAATAGAAGTCGGTGTAGGGCAGGGCGTGGTGATCGAGGATCCACTGCCCGATCTTGATCTGCCAGAACGAGTCTGAGTCCTGCAGCAGCGTGTCGCCGATATAGAGGAAGAAGAGATAGGCGCCCGCGCCGACGCACAGCGGCACCAGCGCGCGCGCGCGGCTCTGTACTGCGATGCTGTTGGTGAAGGAAAGGGACATGCCGCCTCGTCTTGTTCTTGGTCCTGTTGGCCGAGCGGGCGGCATTGGACCACGGCCGGTTATAACTTCCAGTAAATCGGCGGAGCTAGAGCGTTTTCGAGCGAAGTGGATGCCGGTTCGCGTCAAGAAAACGCGTCAAAACCAGAACCCAGAGCCCGTTCCGATTCCATCGGAACGGAAAGGGCTCTGGCACTGCTTGATGTCCTCGCAATTTAACCGATTGTTTTATATTTCGGTTTACCATCGTCGAATACACGCAAACCGCTCTGTGTTTACGCAGCCGAATTAACTGCGGCGCAATTCTTTGCCCCTACGTTCGGTTCCATGGTCGGGCGGCGCTGGGAAGCCGAATAAGACCAGACCAGTTGTAGCCTCGTGTCCTCTTTGGGAGCAGTTTATGAAGAACCTCGTTTCGCGTTTCGTGAAGGATGAATCCGGCGCCACCGCCATCGAATACGGCCTGATCGCTGCCGGCATCGCGCTGGCGATCATCACCGTCGTCAACAACCTCGGCACCACGCTGAACGCCAAGTTCGGCTCGATCTCGTCCAGCCTCAAGTAAGAGCTGACGAACCTGGAATAAAAAGAGCCTCGTCATTGACGGGGCTCTTTTGCTTTGTCCGAAGCGTTTTCGAGCGAAGTGGATACCGGTTCGCGTCAAGAAAACGCGTCAAAACAAAAAGAACGATCGGCGCGCGGCATTCGACAGTCAGGCTTAAGCCTCCTTCAAGTCACTCGGGTGTACGGGTTGGATGCACCTGCGTCACTGCGTTGCGTCAAAGGAAGCCGCAAAGGAAGCCGAATGGCTGAAGTCTCGTCCATCCCGCCTGCTGTCGGCCATCACGGCGCGGTTCCTGCGACGCTCATCAAGATCTCCTTCGTGCTGGCGATCGTCACGCTGGCGTATTTTCCGTCGGCCTATCTCACTCACGTGTGGATCTTCGGCGCGGACGGACGCGGAATCCCGACCGACTTCGTCAACGTCTGGGCGGCCGGAAAATTGGTGCTCGAGGGCCATCCCGCGCAGGCCTGGGATTGGGACATCCAGAAGCAGGTCGAGCTCGACCTGCTCAAGCAGGATTTCGTCGGCCATTTCGCCTGGCACTATCCGCCGCCCTTCCTCTTCGTCGCATCGTTCCTGGCGAAGTTTCCTTATGCCGCGGCGTTCATCGGCTGGGCCGCCTTCAGCATGCTGCCCTATCTCGCGGTGATGCGCGCGATCATCGGGCGCAACGCCGGCCTGGTGCTTGCGATTGGATTTCCTGCGGCGTTCATCAACATCCTGGTCGGGCAGAACGGTTTCCTGACGGCGTCGCTGATCGGCGGCATGCTCTACCTGTTGCCGACGCGGCCGGTGCTGGCCGGAATCTGTCTCGGCCTTCTGAGCTACAAGCCGCAATACGGACTGCTGTTTCCACTGGTCCTGATCGCTGCCGCCGAATGGACGGTGCTCGTCACCGCCGCAATCGTCGCCGCCGCGATCGCTGCGGTGTCGTGGCTGGCCTTCGGTACCGAAAGCTGGCAGGCCTTCTTCCACTGGATTCCGATGTTCTCGCAGGCCTTCCTCACCGAAGGCCGCGCGCCCTGGTTCAAGATGCAAAGCATCTTCTCGTTCGTGCGCTATGTTGGGGGCACCGAGCAGCTCGCGTGGATATTCCAGTGGGTGTTGACGGCCGCGGTTGCCGTCGTGCTGGTCGTGATGTGGCGCAGCAGGCTGCCCTACGCACTGAAGGCCGCGATGCTTGCGGCGGCAACGCTGCTCACGACACCGTATCTCTTCATGTATGACCTCGTGGTGCTGGCCATCGCGATTGCCTTTCTCATCCGCGCCGGACTCGACGAAGGTTTCGCGCGCCACGAGGTGATGGCACTGGTCCTCGTCTTCGCGCTGCTCGCGACCTTCCTGTTTCTCGGTCAGCCGGTGGGCTTCCCGGCGATCCTCATCGTCTTCGGGTTGATCCTCGGCCGTTGCGCAGCGTGGCGCTCGGCCGAGGCCGCATCGATGCAGCTCGCCACTACACGAGCGTGATCAGCAGAGCAGCGTCAGCGCATTTGCTTCTTGTCATCCTCCCTGAATAGTTGTTCAGTCCTTGCGGGACGATTTGCGGCGAAATCGGTGACGAAGCGTTGGTCCGCGGGGGCGTGAGACTGGCGTCGAGTGGGACAGGAAGCGCGCCATGGTCTATCGGCGGACGCATCAAGTGGTTAAGCGTCTTGCGGCTCGGCGCAGCGCCATTCTGGCGGCGGCGAGGGAGGCCGCGGCGGAAGGCGGGATGGCGGCGGTGCAGATCGCGCCGGTCGCAGTCCGGGCCAGTGTGGCGGCCGGCACCGTCTATCGCTACTTCCCCTCCAAGGCCGAGCTGATCTCCGAATTGATTTCCGAGGTGTCCCGCGACGAGCTCGCGGCGATCCGCCGGGCAGCCGATGCCGCACCTGGCCCGTCCTCGGCGCTGGCGGCCGCCGTGACCACCGTGGCCGTCCATACCCTGTCGCAGCGCCGGCTGGCCTGGGGCATTCTGGCCGAGCCGGTCGATGTCGACGTCAGCGCCTCCAGGCTTGCCAGCCGGCGCGAGATCGCCGGCGAAATCGCTGGCCGGATCGACGCCGCCGTGCGCGCCGGCCATCTGCCGGCGCAGGACACCGCGCTCGCCGCGACCGCGCTGCTCGGTGCGCTGCATGAGGCGCTGGTCGGGCCGCTCGCGCCCGACAATCTCGAAGATCCCGCCAAGATGCGCGATGCCGTGCAGACCGTGACGCTGCTCGCACTGCGCGCCGTCGGCGTCATGGACGCCCGCGCCCGCGGCCTGGTGGTGCAGCAGACGCTGTTGCCGGCCGCGAAAGCGCTGGTCGGAGCCTGAGCCGAGCCTGATCTAGGCCCGGTGCGCCTCGCGGTCTGATCGGCCCGACGTATCAACGGCTTCGCTCAATCCACCGCGCATGGCGCCGCCTTTCTGTCGCCTCTGATACGTTTTGCAATTCCATGAGATCGCACGAATGGGCGATCATCCCATTTTTGATGTTTTAGGAAGCTGGCCAGGCCGGGTTCCGACTCAGCGTGCCTTCGAGGCACGTGGCTTCCTGATCCCGGCCGCTTGGCAGAACAGGATGATCGAGTTCTGCGGAGCCAGCCAGGCGGATTTGCTCAATCGTTATTGGGATGAGGTAGCGATGGAGACGATGCGATCTATCGGAAAGGTGCATTCGGACCTCAGGAGATTCCTCATTGAGCCGCGATATCGCTCTGCCTTTCTGGATGATCTGTTTGCTCGGAGGGATTTCGCCGACCCCGCTGTTCCGAATGGGCCTCTCATCAAAGGCTTGCTCGATCATTTCAAAAGAGCATGGAGCGATCGGGAGTTTCGAGATAAAGACATAGCCTTTCGAAAAGAGTTACAGAAGCGCGAGTGCACACGTCTGGGAATCCAGACGACAGGATGGACCGGAAAAAAGCGGGGTATCGTTCCTTTTGTTGATGAGTTCTGTGTTGCGCTCGCATTCAAGCGTCGCCGTAACCGTTGGCATAAGAATCTGGGTTGTGGCCTTATCTTCGAAGTTGGCCTAGACCTCGGCGGCGACCCCCAGCGGGTGGGAGCTCCCCTGGTTTTTCGGATATTCCATGAGAGTGATCCAGAATGTGTTTTTGAAATGGGAGGGAATGAAGCGTTTGACCGGCTCATTTGCGGAAGCCGATTGTATTGGGCATCTGTTGATCCCGACGAATGTATTCTCGGAATCCGGACTTACATTGAGCTATTCGACGCTATCGCTGCATCGTTTGGGGCTTCTCAGCAGGCCCAGAATCTGAAGTAGCTGTGACCTCTGTAAATTGCTGCAAAGCTCTGCAATTAATGCGGAGACAAGCAGTTGGACTGCACCCCGTAAGTGAGACACGGTAATTGCAGTGACAGGCTCATTTTTAGGATGACCTGTGGTAGCAAAAATGAAGATCCGTCGGTTTGCGACGGCGTTCAAATTGAAGGAGATCAAGCGAGCTGAAGGCAGCGAAGGCGTTTCGCCTGTGGCCCCAAGCTTGGGATATCGCGCAGGCTCCGATCGCTACAGGCGGATGACAGAAAGTGCTCTGTGCTCGGGCGACGCCAGGACTAGCGGTCCGACATGGGCAGCCCCGGCAACACTTCCGACGGATTTTCCGAAGATGATACAATGCCCCTGTTTTGCCCGACGAGTCAAACGGCACCGTCACTCGCGTAAGTCATTGATCCCGCAGCCGCGGCTACTGTGCATGGGGTTGTTTTCGACTTTTTTGTCGAAGGGCCTCGCGGGAGATCAGATATCCGGGTTGCCCTCGGGGCCGACGGAGGCGATGCGCACCATGTTGGTGGTGCCGGGGATGCCGAGCGGCACGCCGGCGACGATGATCACGCGCTGGCCGGCGCGGACGAAGCCGTCGCGGAATGCGATCTGGCCGGCGCGGCTCACCATGTCGTCCTGGTCGCGCGCATCTTCGGCCACCACGCAATGCACGCCCCAGACCACCGCGAGGCGACGTCCGGCGGTGATGTTCGGCGTGATTGCCACGATCGGCGGCTTCGGCCGCTCGCGCGCCACGCGCGCCGCGGTCGAGCCCGAGCTGGTCCAGCAGATCAAAGCGGGCAGGTCGAGCGTCTCGGCGATCTGCCGCGCGGCGTCCGCGATGGCATCGCCGGCGGTGGATTCCGGCGCGGGGCGCTGTGCCATGATGACGTCCCGATAAATCGGGTCGCGCTCCACTTCTTCGCCAATACGGTTCATGGTCGAGACTGCCTCGACCGGGAATTTGCCGGCTGCCGATTCCGCCGACAGCATGATGGCGTCGGCGCCTTCATAGACGGCGGTGGCGACGTCGGAGACTTCGGCGCGGGTCGGCACCGGCGACTGGATCATCGATTCCAGCATTTGCGTTGCGATCACCACCGGCTTGCCGGCGCGGCGCGCCATCCGCGTCATCTGCTTCTGGAGGCTCGGCACGCGCTCCAGCGGCATCTCGACGCCAAGGTCGCCGCGCGCCACCATCAGCGCGTCGGAGGCCTCGATGATCTCGGCGAGGCGGTCGATGGCCTGCGGCTTCTCGATCTTGGCCATCACCGCGGCGCGGCCGCGGATTATCTTCTTGGCTTCGATGACGTCGTCGGCGCGCTGCACGAAGGACAGCGCGATCCAGTCGACGCCGGTGACCAGCGCGGCCTCGAGGTCGGCGCGGTCCTTCGATGTCATCGCCGAGACCGGCAGATCGGTGTCCGGCAGGCTGACGCCCTTGCGGTCGGACATCCTGCCGCCGACCACGACACGGGTGACCGCATGCTCTTTCGTGGTCTCTTCCGCAATCAGCCGCACCTTGCCGTCGTCGAGCAGCAGCGCATGGCCGGGCCGCAGCGCGGCCAAAATCTCCGGATGCGGGAGATTGACGCGGGTGGCGTCGCCCGGCGTCTTGTCGGAATCGAGCGTAAAGGACTGGCCGTTCTGGAGCTGGACCGCGCCTTCCGCGAAGGCGCCAAGCCTGAGCTTCGGTCCCTGGAGATCGACCAGAATACCGATCGGGCGGCCGTAGCTGCTTTCGACATTGCGGATCGTCGCCACCAACTCCCGCATCTTGTCATGCGGGGTGTGGCTCATGTTGATGCGGAACAGATCGGCGCCGGCCTCGAACAGGCGGCGGATCATCGCGAGATCTGAAGAAGCGGGTCCCAGGGTCGCGAGAATCTTGATACGGCGAAGGCGCCTCATGGCTTATTTCCAGGCGGGGGTGGCAGGCCGGGCGAGCCCGGGGGCGTAGCACCGGGCGGGCCGTTGGGCAAACCCGGAACGCCACCACCCGGGCCAACCGGGCCGGGCATGCCGGGCACGCGCGACTGCGCGGGTTGCTCGTTGGCGTCGGTGAGCTGGACCGTCCAGGCCCGCTGCTCGCCGGTATCGACCTCGAAATAGCCGGTCCGGTCATAGCCGCGCGCCAGGCAATCCTCGGTGCCACGGATCGTGAATTCCTTGTCGCGCGAGCACATGAAGGCCTGGCCGGACCATTCACCGCCGCGGTCATAGTCGATCGCATAGATGTAATAGTAGCGGGCGACCAGCGTGCCCCTGAGCAGCGTCTCGCAGGAGCGGGACGAGATGTTCCACCAGCCCTCGGTGGTCCAGCCTTCGGCGTCCTTGTAGCCGAGCGCAATGCCGACCCTGCTCGAGGTGTTGTTGCAGAGGCGGAAGTCCGCGGCGGCGGGGCTGCTCGAGAGACAGAACAGGGCAACCACCAGCACCGGGGCGAACCGGGCAAGCAGGCGGAGGGCGAGGCGGGGAGATTCGGCGATCATTGTCGCGGAAGCTATATCAGATCATTGACGATTTGGCGTAGAGGGCAGCGGAACCCGGTCCGGGCCGGCCTCGACTCCGTTTGCGCTGCGATATGGCAAAATCTGTGACGGGACCCCACCTGATCCCGTAAGGGTGACATCGGGTCTGAGCCAAGGGGTCCAGCTATGGCAATCGACGACAAAACCAGAACGGAGCTCGAGGCTGCCGCTTTCCGGCGCCTGGTCGAGCATCTGCGGACGCGGACCGACGTCCAGAACATCGATCTGATGAATCTGGCCGGCTTCTGCCGCAACTGCCTGTCCAACTGGCTCAAGGACGCCGCCGACGCGCAAGGCGTTGCCCTGAGCAAGGACGACAGCCGGGAGGCCGTCTACGGCATGCCCTACGAGACCTGGAAGGCAAAACATCAGGGCGCCGCCACGTCCGAGCAACTCGAAGCGATGAAGAAGGTCCATCCCGGGCACTAATCGGCCTGGGCGTGTTGAGTCGCACCACACAACAGCTTTCTTCAGCTTTCTTGGCTTTCCCGCAGGAAGGTGTGGGCGCGCTGTGGACGAGCGCGATGTTGCCTTGAACGCGGAGGCTGCCAACCCTAAGGGTCAGGCAGCACGCGCGGTGAGGATGCCGGCGTCACCTCGTTTTGCCAGTTCCATTGGGAGTACCAAGATGGCCACCTCCGCCGCCGTTCGCGACGATGAGCCCGCGACGAAATTTGCCAAGGACCAGCTCAAATCCATTATCGAGCGCATCGAGCGGCTGGAGGAAGAGAAGAAGGCGATTTCCGACGACATCCGCGACGTCTTCGCGGAAGCCAAGGGTAACGGCTACGACGTCAAGGCGCTGCGCACCATCGTGCGCATGCGCAAGCAGGACCCCAACGAGCGCGCCGAGGCCGAGACGATTCTCGAGACCTACATGCAGGCGCTGGGAATGATCTGAGGCCAGTGCTGTCGTCCTGCGAAAGCCAGGACGAGCCAGAGTTTGAGTCGGGAGAGACGTCGTGACTGTGCCGCCGCCGCCGCGTGAGGTGAGCCGTGCCTTCGACGCTCTTCCGGCGCCGATCGGCAAGCGGCTGCTTCAAGTGCGTGCGCTGATCTTCGCGACGGCGGCTGCGCATGACGAGGTCGGCCGGCTCACCGAAACCCTGAAATGGGGCGAGCCTGCTTATCTCACCGATGAGACCGGCAGTGGCTCCACGATCCGGCTCGGGCGCGTGAAGGACAGCGAGCACCCCGCCATCCTGTTCAACTGCAAGACGACGCTGGTCGACACTTTTCGCGAGCGCTTTCCCGATCAGTTCGAATATCGGCAGACACGGGCGTTATTGCTGAGCGTCGCCGGCGCGCTGCCGAAGCAGGAGCTCACGGTCTGCCTGTCGCTGGCGCTGACGTATCATCTGGATCGGCGGCGGAAGCGCTAGCAGCGCTTGAAGACGTCAGCGCAGCGCGGCGGTGCGCACGACGAAGGACGTCGTCTCGAGCTTGGCGGTGGCGCTGCCCGAAAAACTGTCGCAGGACAGGCCCTGCATCGGATCGTCGGCAAAGCCCATCGCGACGACGGTCTGCGGCTTGACGAAATAGGCGCGCATCGCCACCATATCGAGCTCGCCCATCAGCGTGACCGACATCGCGCGGCTGGCGCTCGGCGACAGCATCACGATCTTGAGCCAGATGCTCTCGCCCTTGGCCGCGGAGAGCCGGGTTGCGGTCGCGACCACGCCGTCGGTGCTCTTGGCGACCACTGTGTTGATCTCGGTGGCCGGCGCCGAATTGCGCGCTGCGGACACGGGTCGCGGTGCGCGCGGGATCGGCGCGGAGGCGGCGACGACATTGGCCCGGTCAACCGGAGAGGCGGCAGCCGGCGCGTAGGCCAGCGCCTGGTAGGCCGCGTTGGAGACGCTCGCGGTCGGCTGCGGATCGGTGGCGGCTGCGAGCGCCTGGCGCGCCCTCAGGGCTGCGACCTGGGCCGGCGTCGCCTGCTGCGGCGTGGCCGGAGCATCCCAGAAGCCACGAGCATTGATGATGTCGGCCGGGGTCTCTGGCTTGTTGTCGGCAGATTTGCCGGCAGCCGCTTTGTCAGCCACAGGCGCGGGCTTTGGCTTGGGCGGCGCAACCATCTGCATGTCGGCGGACGCGAGCTGGAACGTGGCGGCGACTTGCGGCTTGGCGCGCGGCGTCGGGACCGGATCGGCGGGTTTTGTGGTGGCTGCGACCACGACGGGCGCCGCCGGCTTCTCGGCCACGGCGGGTGCGCCCTCGTCATCCTCGTCGCTGCTGGTGGCGGGGGCCGACTTGCCCTTGAACAAAGCGGCGAGGAAGCTCGGCTTGCCGACGGTTGCGGCGCCATCGCCATCGCCGCGCCGCTCGATGTCGGCCTTGGCGAGTTCATAACCCTTCAGCGGCGTGCCGTCGGTCGGGACATGGACGGTGCGGCCGTCCGGGAACACGCGGGCGAGCTGGTCATGCGTCATGCGCGGCCAGTGCCGGATGCTGCCGGTATCGAGATGCACGAAGGGCGAGCCGGAGGTCGGGTAGAAGCCGACGCCGCCGCGCTGCAGCCGCAGGCCGGCGAAGCGGATCTGCTCCAGCGGCACGTTCGGAATGTAGAAGTCCATCGCATGTCCCAGCATGTGCTGGCTGAAGCGCGCGACGCCCGAGGAGCGGCGGCGGAGCATGGCGTTGGTGGCGGGGGAGCGATAGGAGGAGATGATCTGGATCGGCTGCTTGCCGTCGACGTCGCGATAGACTTCCCAGAGGATGTCGAAGAGGTGACGGTCCATCACCGTCTCGTCCTGGGTGCGCCAGTCGCGCAGGAAGTGATTGAGTGTCTTCAGCGCCGCTTCGTCGTAGCGGCCATCGCGCTTGAACGTGACGGTGAGGTCTTCGCCGGAATGGGTGTGGTGGAACGAGAGCGTCTTGGTTTCGTTCAGCGCCGCGGCGTCATGGACCGAGCCGGCAGCCGCAAGCAACACCAGCGAGGCGAGGCCGATCCGAGATCCGACCTTCACTCCCGCATGGGACAACGACAACGCAGCGAATTGGCGTGCGAAACCAGCCAGCACGTATGAGCCCACCCAGTCGACGAGCGTTCAAATGGACTCTCCCGCCAACCCCGCTAGCGCGCGAAAGAGGATGAACGCTTTGTTAAAGCGAGAAGGTTAATTGGAGGTTTACCTTCCCGCCCCCAAACCAAGTCAGAATACAAACCTAAGCGGTTGAGTGTGGCGAAAAAACGCCCACTGCTCGGGTGCGGGTGGAGAATGGTTAACGTTAAACGATCCCGCCCAGGGGGCGGGGCCGCTGATTTTATTGAAGAATTTCAGGAAACAAGGCGTCCGGTCTGGCTCAGCGGGTGAACACCCGCTGCGGCTTGCGGCCGACCGGAGCCGGCGGCGGGCTCGGCGCTCCGAACAGCCGCTCGAAGAAGTTCGGCCCGGACGAGCCGCCATTGTTGGCCACCGCCACGCCGGCGGGCAGCGTCGTCGAGGGACGCGAATAGCTCGGCTGCGAATGCGCAACGACGTTTTCGAGGTCCTTGCCGCGGCTGTTCTTCAGGATGTTGTTCATGACCGCGTCGCGGCCGTAGACGTCCTTGCGGAATTGCAGCTTGCCGCCGTCATCCACGAACGCGGTCTGGTAGGTGATGTTGACCGGGATCGGGGTCGGGAATTTCAGGTCGACTTCACCCGAGCCGTACATGCTGCGTACGCGCTCCGGCGTATACTTCTCACCCGGCAGGGCGATGTTCAGCAGGACCGAAGCGTACTGATCCGGATACTGAACACGCATGCAGCCATGGCTGAAGGCGCGCTCGTCCTTGGCGAACAGGTTTTTGTCCGGCGTGTCGTGCTGATAGACCAGGAACTTGTTCGGGAAGTTGAAACGGATGCGGCCGAGCGCGTTGGCTTCACCGGGCGGCTGCGAGATGTGCACCGAGCCGTCGCGGTTCTGCTCGAGCTTCAGTCCCATGCGCTGAAGCACGGTCGGGTCCTGCTGCAATGCCGGCAGATATTCGCCATAGACGATCGACGGCGGCACGTTCCAGGTCGGGTTGACCGTGATGTACTTCATCGTCTCGGTCAGTAACGGCGTGGCGTGCTGGCCCGGCTTGCCGGTGACCACGCGGGTGGTCCAGACCTGCTGGCCGCGCTGCATCACCTTCAGCGTGTAGTCGGGAATGTTGAGGATGACATAAGCATCGCCCAGCGAGGGCACGCCGAGGTCGCGCGGCAGCCAGCGCCAGCGCTCCATGTTCACCAGCACCGTGTCGATCTGCTTGTCGCGCTTCGGGCTGTTCAGCGCCTTCACGGTCGGCGCGTCGAGCACACCGGTCGCCTTGATCTCGGCGCCGTCCTGGAATTTTCGCACGGCTTCGGCGACCGTGGCGTCATAGCGGTCGTCGTTGGCGTTCTCGGTGATGCCAAGCTTGGCGCGAAGCTGCGGCACGCGCGGATCTTCCACCACGACCTCAGCCTGCTTCTTGCCCTTGGCGGGGATGTATTTCAGCGCCGGGCCGTCGGTGATCTCGACCACCGGGCCTTCGCCCTGGCCCCGGAGCTGCGCGAGCTTCGCCTTCAGCTCCTTGTAGAGCTTCTGCGGCGGGTTGTAGCTGTCGAGTGCAGCCGACGCGTCGGCCGCGGTCGCGACCTTGGTGAGCACGTCGCTCGGATCGACCGGATGCTCGGGATAGAGGATGTCGGCGCTGACCTGCGACCAGTGCATGCGGCCGCTCTGCGCCTGGCGCGCATAGTCGAACATGCTGGCGGTGAGCTTCAGCTCGGCATCGGAAAGCGCATCGGGTGTGGTGGCGGCGGCGAAATCCGGCACCGGATAGTCGGTGGCATTGAGGCCGTCGGAGGCGGCGTCCTTCAGCCGCGCGATCACGCCCTTGGCCGCAGCGGTGAGGCTGCCGCCTTGCGTCCAGACCGGCGCGTAGTCACGCGAACCATAAAACTTCTCGACGGCGGCGCGCTCGTTCTTGCGGTCGAAATAGCGCGAGGTCTTGGCGCCCAGGGCGTCCTTGAGCTTGTCGGCGACCGGCTGGTCGGCGGCCGGAACGTTGCTCGCGGCCTTCACCGGCTCGGCGGCCGGGGTCGCTGCTGCGGCGGGTGCTGCGGGAGCAGCCGGTGCTGCGGCAGTATCAGCCTTGGCCGGTTCAGATTTGGCCGGCTCGGCTTTCGCGGGCTCCGTCTTGGCCGTCTCGCTCTTCGGCGCGTCGGCTGCGGGCGGCGTGGTGGCGACGTCGGAGGGCTTGGTCTCGACTTTCTCGGGGGCCGGGGCAGCAGCTTCGGCCTTCACGGGCTCCTTGGCTGCATCCTTCGGGGCGTCCTGCACCGTGGCGGTGGTGTCGAGCTTGATGTCTGAGGCGGTCGGGGGCGGAACGTTTGCGGGCTCGGGGCGCGGGATCGCGGCTTCGATCGCGAGCTCGGCGGCATTGCTGCGCGCCTGATCCTGCGCCAGGGCTGAACTGGCCGATACCGTGAGGAAGGTCGCCGCGACCGTCATCAAAACGCGGTCAAAGCCTGCACGGTGGTTCAAACAGTCACGCATTGTGTCACACCCCTCGGGTGAACTGTCCCTCGTGGAACAGCTTTGTTTATCGTCTTCAGCTTCGGCAAAACCGCGCCGGCCTCTCGAAAGTTGCACGCCTGCACGCAACGATTCTTACGCAGACGATATACAGGCCCCGATTTTGCAGCCAGCGCTACCCGGGACAACTCACGACAAACTGACTTCAAGAAGGCCGCTTTGCAACGGATTGTGCGCCTCTCGCACGCGCTTTTCCCCCTCGCTGTCACTTCCAAGTCACGGTTCCCCAACGGCTTGGATTCTTCCGTCATCCGAACGGCTTAAGGGCACATCGCACCGTCAGGCAAACCGCCATTCACAGTGCGGTTCAGTGCGTCTCCTCGCCGCTTTTCCCGCCATGCCCGTGCACGCCGGCTTCGTCGAGTTTGCGATAGAGGGTGGAGCGGCCGATTTTGAGGCGGCGCGCGACTTCGGACATCTGTCCGCGGTAATGCGAGATTGCGAAGCGGATGATCTCGTTCTCCATATCCTCCAGCGAACGGACATCGCCGGTCGCGGTCAGCATGGCGAGGGTTCCTGACGAGGGGAGCGGCGCTATCGGTATTTCATTACCCGAGATCATGGTCGGCGCCGCGATCGGCTCGATCATCAGCGGCGCGGTCGGAATGTCCGTTGCGGAATGCGGATGCGAGGCGAGCAGCGGGAAATCATCGAGGCCGAGCTGGTCGCCTTCGCTCATGACCACGGCGCGGTAGACCGCGTTTTCGAGCTGGCGGATGTTGCCGGGCCAATCGAGCTGGGCAAGGTGCGCCACGGCCTCGCCGCTGATGCCGGTGATCGCGCGGTTCTCCTCGGCGGCAAAGCGCGCCAGGAAATGCCGCAGCAGATGCGGGACGTCTTCCCGCCGGGCCCGCAGCGAGGGGATCGTCAGCGGCAGCACGTGCAAGCGGTAGAACAGGTCCTCGCGGAAATGCCCCTGCTTCACCCGCTCCAGAAGCTTGCGGTTGGTCGCGGAAATGATGCGGACGTCGACCTTCACAGGCTTGCGGCCGCCGACCGCTTCCACTGCGCCCTCCTGGAGCGCGCGCAACAGCTTGACCTGCGCGCTCAGTGGCAGCTCGCTGACCTCGTCCAGGAACAGCGTGCCGCCATGGGCCTCGACGAACTTGCCCATATGCCGCTCGGTCGCACCGGTGAAGGCGCCCTTCTCGTGGCCGAACAGGATCGACTCGACGAGGTTGTCGGGGATCGCGCCGCAATTGACCGCGACGAACGGCTTCGCCTTGCGCTCGCCGCTGCCGTGGATGGCGCGCGCGAACATCTCCTTGCCGACGCCGGACTCGCCTTCGATCAGCACGGGAATTGATGAGTTCGCAGCCTTCTGCGCTGCGCGCATCACCGGCGCCATCGCCTCGGCGCGCGTGATGATGTCGGAGAAGCTCAGCCGGCCCTCGCGGCTGTGACGGATGCGCTGCAATTCGCCCTTGAGCGCGGAGGCGTTGAGGGCGTTGCGCAAGCTGACCTGGAGCCGCTCCACGCCGACCGGCTTGACCACGAAGTCGGCTGCGCCTGCGCGCATCGCCGAGATCACATTGTCGATGCCGCCATGAGCGGTCTGCACGATGACAGGCACGGTCAGGCCGGCTTCGCGGATTTTCGCCAGCACGCCCATGCCGTCGAGGCCGGGCATCACGAGATCGAGGATCACGGCGTCGATTGCCGGTGCATCGGGGGCGGTAAGGACGGTGAGAGCAGCGTCGCCGGACTCCACGACGATCGTCTCATAGCCGCATTTCTGCACCATGTTCTCGACCAGACGGCGTGCCACGGCGTCGTCATCGGCAATCAAAATACTGGCAGCCATGGTGTTCCCCGCACGCTACAACTATCTGTCTCGAATCGGGGCACTCTCGCCGAAGCCGATTAACGCACTCTTAAACCTTGCCGACCCCAGCCATTGCGATCCCCGCCATTGCGATCGTTGAACACAGGTTTCCAACACGATGACTTCGCGCTCCTCCGCTCTCCGCAAGCCGAACACCAAAAAAGCAGTCACCAAGGCAAAACCCTCCAGCAAGCCTGCGAACAAGACCGGCAAGCTTCCGGAGTGGAACCTCGCCGATCTCTATTCCGGGATCGACGCGCCGGAAGTGGCGCGCGATCTCGAAACCATGGATGCCGATTGCGTCGCGTTCGAGACCGACTTCAAGGGCAAGCTCGCAACAGGCACAGCAAACGAAGATGGCGGAAAATGGCTCGCGGCAGCCGTGCGACGCTATGAGGCGATCGACGATCTCGCCGGCCGCCTTGGCTCCTATGCCGGCCTCGTTCATGCCGGCGACAGCGTGGACCCTGCGATTTCAAAGTTTTACGGCGATGTGTCCGAGCGGCTGACGGCGGCATCGACGCATTTGCTGTTCTTCGCCCTCGAACTCAACCGCATCGATGACGATATTTTGACTCGCGCGATGCAGGCGCCGGAGCTCGCGCACTACCGTCCCTGGATCGAGGATTTGCGCAAGGAGAAGCCGTACCAGCTCGACGACAAGCTCGAGCAGCTCTTCCTGGAGAAGTCGCAGACCGGCTATTCCGCCTTCAACCGGCTGTTCGACCAGACCATCTCCGGTCTGCGCTTCAAGGTCGGGGCCAAGGAACTCGCGATCGAGCCGACGCTCAATTTCCTGGCTGACCGCGACGGCGCCAAGCGCAAGGCCGCGGCCGAAGCGCTGGCGAAAACCTTCAAGGCCAATGAGCGCACCTTCGCGCTGATCACCAACACGCTCGCCAAGGACAAGGACATCTCCGACAATTGGCGCGGCTTCAAGGACGTCGCGGATTCCCGTCATCTGAGCAACCGCGTCGAGCGCGAGGTGGTGGATGCGCTGGTCGCCTCCGTGCGCGCGGCCTATCCGAAGCTGTCGCACCGCTATTACGCGCTGAAGGCCAAGTGGTTCAAGAAGAAGCGCCTCGCTTATTGGGACCGCAACGCGCCGCTGCCGTTTGCCGCGACCGACACCATTGCCTGGCCCGAGGCGCGCAACATGGTGCTGTCGGCCTATCGCGGCTTCTCGCCTGACATGGCCGACATCGCCGAGCGTTTCTTCACCGACCGCTGGATCGATGCGCCGGTGCGTCCGGGCAAGGCGCCGGGCGCGTTCTCGCATCCGACCACGCCATCGGCGCACCCCTACGTGCTGATGAACTACCAGGGCAAGCCGCGCGACGTGATGACGCTCGCCCACGAGCTCGGCCACGGCGTGCACCAGGTGCTGGCCGCGAAGAACGGCGCGCTGATGGCGCCGACGCCGCTGACGTTGGCCGAGACCGCGAGCGTGTTCGGCGAGATGCTGACCTTTCGACGGTTGCTGGCGCAGACCAAGAGCGCCAAGCAACGCCAGGCGCTGCTCGCCGGCAAGGTCGAGGACATGACCAACACCGTGGTGCGGCAGATCGCGTTCTATTCGTTCGAGCGCGCCGTCCACACCGAGCGCAAGAACGGCGAGCTCACCGCGACGCGGCTCGGCGAGATCTGGCTGTCGGTGCAGGGCGAGAGCCTTGGGCCCGCGATCGAGATCAAGGCGGGCTATGAGAACTACTGGATGTATATCCCGCACTTCATCCACTCGCCGTTCTACGTCTACGCCTATGCCTTCGGCGATTGTCTCGTGAATTCGCTGTACGCAGTCTACGAGAGCGCGACCGAGGGCTTTGCCGAGCGCTATCTCGACATGCTCGCCGCCGGCGGCACCAAGCATTATTCCGAGCTGCTGCGTCCGTTTGGGCTGGACGCGAAGGATCCCAAATTCTGGGATGGCGGCCTGTCGGTCATCGCCGGCATGATCGACGAGCTGGAGGCGATGGGCTGAGGGCGGCGCTCACGCCGCGTCGCTTCTGGGTCTGGAGACCTGCTACTCGGGATTGAACGTTCACGCGGGTGGCAAGACTAACCGTGTACGGTACTTTATTTTAAGAATGCAATTTTTGATTGTTGATTGTCTGATGCCCTGGCAGGGAGGCGGACATGGTCAGTATTGGGCCTCACGTCCAGCAACCGGATCCGAAACGACCGGATCCGAAACGGGCTGTCGAAGAGCAAAAATCCTGGGGCCAGCAGCACGGCGACATGGTCCGGCAGGAGCTCGAGGCGATTAACACCCGTCGTCGCGCCGAAGGTCTTTCAACCGTCAATTATGCTGGTGACGAGAAGCCGATCGAGACCGTCGGGCTTGCGCTCTCAGGCGGCGGCATCCGGTCCTCCGCCATTTGTCTCGGCGTATTGCAGGCGCTCAATCATCACGATCTGATCAAGCGCATCGACTATCTGTCGACGGTTTCGGGCGGCGGCTATATCGGCTGTTCGCTCACCGCGACGATGACCAGGGCACGTGAGTTCGTCTTTGGCGGCGCCTCCAAGGGAAGGCCTGCCAATGAAATCAGCGACACTCCCGCGGTCGGCCACATCCGCAACTATTCGAACTATCTGATCCCTGCGGGCGCGCGCGATCTCGTCACTGGAATTGCGATTGTCGTGCGCGGCCTGGTCGCAAATCTCAGCCTGACGCTTCCGGCAGTGCTGATCGTCGCGGCGATCACGATCCTTTCCAACGCCGCTCGATCCTCGCTTTACGTGCCGAACCTATTCGGGCTCAGAGTCGATGACGGGCCGGCGCTCGGGTTCTTCGCCTGGCTTGGAGCGGAGCTTGGGTTCATCTTCGCCGGCGTGGCCATCGCTGCTGCCGCCGTGCTTATTGGCTTCTTTTACCGCCGGATATTCAAGGTCGAACGACGCGACTTCTTCTCCTATGTGGCAGGGCTCGCACTGGCGCTGGGATTCGTTTGCACGATCGCACGTCACCTGAAGGTCGATCATTTTGCGCTCACGCTCGCGGCCGCGCTGTTCGGTTTGTTGATCTTTTTTGCCTGGGCGCTGCTGCGATCGGTGATGCCCAGCAGCCGAGGTGAATTCCGCGGCTATCCACCGACGGCCGGCGCCACGTACCTCGTGCTGCTCGCCGTGATCTGCTTCTTTGAGTTCCAGCCCTTCATGATCGCTCAAATGTTCGATGTCGCCGAGGCAAACGCGACGCAGTCGAGCGGCATCGTCACGGGCGTGGCAGTCAAATGGATACAGTCGCTTGCCGCCGTCGCGGCGCCCGTTGCAGCGGCGGTCACGCTGTTCAGGCAGCAATTCGCCGAACTGCTGAAGGGGGCGGGAGCGTCAGACCTTTCGTCGCGACTACTTGCCTATGTCGCAAGAGCCGCCGTGTGGATCGCCGGCCTGGCGTTGCCGCTGCTGATTTGGGTCGGGTATCTCTATCTCTGCTATTGGGGCATCGCCAATGACAAGGTGCTGGCAGATACGGACCGTCAATATTCGATGGTGGAGGAATGGGGTGACAAGGCCGTGCTGCCAACGGCGGCGAAGGCTGCGGCAGGCGTAACGGGCAACGTTCAATTCAACAGCGAGGCTCGAACGCTTTCGGCGGAAATCAACAGCAAGGACGAAGCGAAGCCCGGCATCGCCAAACCCGTCAATGCGGTCTCCCACGTTCCCCAATGGTTGTACTCGATCGGCTGCTGGTGCAAGCCCGTCGCGTTCAAATGGTCGAAGTACGAGTTCGGCAACAACGTCAATTGGGCGATGGCGCCTCTCTACCTCGTTGCGGCCTTCATTCTGTTTGCGTTGTCCTGGATCCTGGGACCCAACGCCAACTCGCTGCACCGCCTCTACCGCGACCGCCTGAGCAAGGCCTTCCTCTTCAATCCGAGATTCTATGCGGATGGCGAACCGTCGCGGAACGAACCCAGCCTGGATCAGGGACGGGACTTCCTGCCGCTCGACGAGGAGAAGCTGAGCGACTTGCTTTACCCGACCGTTTATCCCGCCGACACCGTTCTTGCCGGGCAGGCGATAGCGGGCGTGAAATCTCCTGACCGCCTTTTGGCCTCGCCCTATCACATCGTGAATGCCGCATTGAACATTCAGGGATCGGATTTTGCCAATCGGCGCGGCCGCAATGCCGACTTCTTCATGTTCTCGCCTTTGCACGTTGGCAGTGAGGCGACGGGCTATGCGGCGACCGAGGCTTTCCCGAGCCTGGACCTCGCAACGGTCATGGCGATCTCCGGCGCGGCCGCATCCTCGAACATGGGATCGGGCTCGATCAAAGCTCTAACGCCGACGCTGGCGCTGCTCAATGTGCGTCTCGGCTACTGGCTGAAGAATCCGCGCTACGTCGCGTCGAACGGCAGGCCGCAACATCACTCGACGCCGCTGTTCCTGTGGTCGGAAATCTCGGGCCGCCTCTACGAGAATGCCGACGCGGTCTATCTCACCGATGGCGGTCATATCGAGAATCTGGGCGTCTACGAATTGCTGCGCCGGCGGTGCAGGGTGATCATCGCGGTCGACGCGGAGGCCGACGCGCCAATGAATTTCTCCGCGCTGGTGACCCTGCAGCGATACGCGCGCATCGATCTCGGCATCATCATCGACCTGCCGTGGACGCCGATCCGCAACGCGACGCGGGAATGGATGAAGTGCAACGCCGGCAAGCCTGCGGATCCGCCGCCGCGATCGTCTGCCGGACCGCATGTCGCGGTCGGCAGCATCGACTACGGCGGGGGCGAAACCGGATATCTCGTCTATATCAAGTCGTCCCTGAGCGGTGACGAGAACGACTACATCCGCGACTACGCACGTCGCAACGACACCTTCCCGCACGAGACCACGGGCGACCAGTTCTTCTCGGAGGAGCAGTTCGAGGTCTACCGCGCGCTCGGCTTCCACATGATGCACAGCTCCCTCACCGAGGATGCCGGGGCGGATGCGGTCGTCGTCAACGTCCCGGGCGAGCGCTGCGCCAAGCGAGGCTTCTGCGACAGCAAGGTGGACTCGATCCGGGCGGTTCGCCGCGCGCTCGGCCTGTCGGTCGAGGAGCCGCCGCCGTCCACGGTCACAATGGCGGTCCTGGATATGGGGTAGGGCGGCGCGGGGTGTCCACAGGGGTGTAAAACATCTGTTGAACGACTCTCGCTGGCCTGTTATACAAGTGTATAACGTCGCTTTTGCGAGAAAGCCCATGAAGATCGAAATCAAGAAGATCGGCAATTCGGATGGCCTGCTGCTGCCTCGCGAGTTGATGCAGCGGCTCGACCTGAAGCGCGGGCAGCAATTGCACATCATGGAATTGCCCGGGGGTGGTTTCCAGCTGCTGCCGTACGATCCTGACTTCGAGCGGACGATGGAAATCGCCGACGAGGTGATGGAGAAGTATCGCGACACGCTCGCCGTGCTCGCAAAATAGCCGGCACGCGCGCATGAGCGATCCCCAGGAGCCGCTCTGGATCACCTACGAGCAGGCAGTCGCAATTCACAGCCGACAACTCCGCCGTTTCGGCGGTGCGGCCGGATTGCGCGACGAAGGCATGTTGCGTTCGGCGCTGGAGAGGCCGATCAACAAGTGGCGCTATGAGCAGGCACCGCTCGATGAACTCGCCGCAGCTTATGCATTCGGGCTCGCGAAGAACCATGCATTCGTCGATGGAAACAAGCGTATCGCCTTCATGGCGATGATGGTCTTTCTTCACAAAAACGGCGTGGCCTTCGGTCCCGATCCTGCGGAGGCTACAACCATCATCCTCTCGCTTGCCGCCGGCGAAGTCAGCGAGCAGAGCCTCGCCCGCTGGATCCGCGACAATCTGGATTCCAAATGAGCTGATTTGCCCGAAAACCGCGCCTCCGTGCCGTTGCCCTGCCCGAAGGTTTGCGGTATCCCAACCGTGAAATTCGAGTTTCGACTGGGGACATCCATGGCTGACCATAGCGAAGTGGCGTACACCACCGCCGACGGTAACGACTACGTTGCCCACGAGCAGACCTATGAGGGCTTCATCAAGCTCGTGAAGTACGGCACGGCCTCGGTCGCGCTCATCGTGATCCTGATGGCGATCTTCCTGACCTGATCCATCATCGACCGGCCGCCAACGATGGCGGTTGCTTGGAAAATTTGCATTCAAGCCGGTTCCAAAACCGGTATCCAACGTTGCGGGAGTAACGCTAAGTTCGCGTGCGCGTCTTGTCCCGCGTCGCCGGAGGGCCCATGAAGATCGCCGTTGCCAAGGAAATCGACCCGTCGGAGCCGCGGGTTGCCGCTTCGCCGGACACGGTGAAGAAGTTTAGGGCGTTGGGCGTCGAGATCGCCGTCGAGCCGGGCGCCGGCCTCAAATCGGGCCTTCCGGATTCCGAATTCACCGCCGTGGGCGCCACCGTCAGCACCGACGCGCTGAAGGACGCCGACATCATCATCAAGGTGAAGCGTCCCGAGGCCTCCGAGCTCGCGCAGTACAAGCGCGGTGCGCTCGTCATTGCCATCATGGACCCCTACGGCAACGAAGCCGCGCTGAAGACGATCGCCGATGCCGGCGTTTCCGCTTTCGCGATGGAGCTGATGCCGCGCATCACGCGCGCGCAGGTAATGGACGTGCTGTCGTCGCAGGCGAACCTCGCCGGCTACCGCGCCGTGATCGAGGGCGCCGAGGCCTTCGGCCGTGCCTTCCCGATGATGATGACCGCCGCCGGCACCGTTCCCGCGGCAAAGGTGTTCGTGATGGGCGTCGGCGTGGCCGGCCTCCAGGCGATCGCGACCGCGCGCCGTCTCGGCGCCGTCGTCACTGCGACCGACGTGCGGCCCGCCACCAAGGAGCAGGTGGAATCGCTCGGCGCCAAGTTCCTCGCCGTCGAGGACGAGGAGTTCAAGAACGCTCAGACAGCGGGCGGTTACGCCAAAGAAATGTCCAAGGAGTACCAGGCCAAGCAGGCCGCGCTCACCGCCGAGCACATCAAGAAGCAGGACATCGTCATCACCACTGCGCTCATTCCGGGTCGGCCGGCGCCGAAGCTCGTTTCGGCTGACATGGTCAAGTCGATGAAGCCGGGGTCGGTGCTGGTCGATCTCGCCGTCGAGCGCGGCGGCAATGTCGAAGGCGTGAGGCCGGGCGAGGTCGCCGACGTCGATGGCATCAAGATCGTCGGTTACACCAACGTCGCCGGTCGTGTCGCGGCCTCGGCCTCCAGCCTCTACGCTCGCAATTTGTTCAACTTCATCGAGACCATGATCGACAAGGGCAGCAAGGCCCTCGCCGTGAATTGGGACGACGAACTCGTGAAGGCGACTGCGCTGACCAGGGATGGCGCCGTCATCCACCCGAACTTCCAGCCGAAAGCATAGGAGAGCCGCCATGGAGCATGTTGCACAGGTCGTCGACCCCTTCGTCTTCCGGCTGTCGATTTTCGTTCTCGCCGTCTTCGTCGGCTATTTCGTGGTGTGGTCGGTGACGCCTGCGTTGCATACGCCGCTGATGAGCGTGACCAACGCGATCTCCTCGGTCATCGTGGTCGGCGCACTGCTCGCGGTCGGCGTCGGCATGATCTCGAGCGGCTCGGGCTGGGCGCGCGGCTTCGGCTTCATCGCGCTGATCTTTGCCTGCGTGAATATCTTCGGCGGCTTCCTTGTCACCCAGCGCATGCTGGCGATGTACAAGAAGAAGGTGAAGTGAGCGGCGTGCACCTCGGGGTGACGAAGACAAAGGGGACCTGAGATGAACGCCAATCTGGCTGCAGTTCTTTATCTCGTGGCGGGTGTGCTGTTCATCCTGTCACTGCGGGGGCTGTCCAGTCCCGCCTCATCTCGGCAGGGCAATTTCTTCGGCATGATCGGCATGGCGATCGCGGTCGCCACCACGCTCGCCAGCCATCCGCCGGCGGACGGCCTGGCCTGGGTCCTCGTCATCCTCGGTATCGCCATCGGCGGCGCGATCGGTGCGGTGATCGCCCGCCGCGTGCCAATGACGTCGATGCCGGAACTGGTCGCCGCCTTCCACTCGCTGGTCGGCATGGCCGCGGTGCTGGTTGCCGCCGGCGCGTTCTACGCGCCCGAGGCCTTCGACATCGGCACGCCCGGCAACATCCATCCGCAGAGCCTGGTCGAGATGTCGCTCGGCGTCGCCATCGGCGCGCTGACCTTCACCGGCTCGGTGATCGCATTCTTGAAGCTGTCCGCGCGCATGAGCGGCGCGCCGATCATTCTGCCGTTCCGCCACGCCATCAACATCGCGCTCGCCGTGGCGCTGGTGTTCTTCATCGTCGGGCTGGTGATGTCGGGTAGCGCACTGGACTTCTGGCTGATCGTCATCATCGCGCTGGCGCTCGGCGTGCTCATGATCGTCCCGATCGGCGGCGCCGACATGCCGGTCGTGATCTCGATGCTGAACTCCTATTCCGGGTGGGCCGCGGCCGGTATCGGCTTCACGCTCGGCAACTCCGCGCTGATCATCACCGGCGCACTGGTCGGCTCCTCGGGCGCGATCCTGTCCTACATCATGTGCCACGCGATGAACCGCTCCTTCATCTCGGTCATCCTCGGCGGCTTCGGCGGCGAGACCGCGGCGGCTGGCGGCGGTACGGGCGAGCAGAAGCCCGTGAAACTCGGTTCGGCCGACGATGCCGCTTTCATCATGAAGAACGCGCAGAAGGTCATCATCGTGCCCGGCTATGGCATGGCGGTGGCGCAAGCCCAGCATGCGCTGCGCGAAATGGGCGACATCCTGAAGAAGGAAGGCGTCGAGGTGAAGTACGCCATTCACCCGGTCGCAGGCCGCATGCCCGGCCACATGAACGTGCTGCTGGCCGAAGCCAACGTGCCCTATGACGAGGTGTTCGAGCTCGAGGACATCAACTCCGAATTCGCGCAGGCCGACATCGCCTTCGTGATCGGTGCCAACGACGTCACCAACCCGGCCGCCGAAGATGACAAGACCTCGCCGATCTACGGCATGCCGGTGCTCCAGGTCTGGAAGGCCGGCACCGTGATGTTCATCAAGCGGTCGCTCGCCTCGGGCTATGCCGGTATCGACAATCCGCTGTTCTATCGCGACAACACCATGATGCTGCTCGGCGACGCCAAGAAGGTCACCGAGAACATCGTCAAGGCGATGTAGTGCCGTAGCCGCGGCGTAGCGATGACATTCGTGAAATGGATCGTCATCGTCCTTGCGGCCGGCTATTTCGCGGGTCTCGTCCTGATCTACGTGAAGCAGCGCGACATGCTGTTTCCGATTCCCACCACCGAGCGAACGGCGCCCGCCGCCGCGGGATTTCCGGCGGCCGAGGAACACGTCCTGACCACATCCGATGGCGAGAAGGTCATCGTCTGGCACGTGCCGGCAAAGCCCGGACATCCCGTGGTGCTGTTCTTTCCGGGCAATGGCGATTTTCTCGCCGGGCGCCTCAACCGCTTCAAGGGCATCACAGCCGACGGCACTGGCCTCGTCGCACTGTCTTACCGCGGCTATGCCGGCTCGACCGGCGCGCCGAGCGAGCGGGGCCTCTTGCAGGACGCCGAGGCGGCCTACGCCTTCGCGACAGCGCGCTATGACCCGCAGCGCATCATCGCCTGGGGCTTTTCGCTCGGGACCGGCGTTGCGGTCGCAGCCGCATCCGAGCATCCGGTCGGCAAGCTGATTCTGGAAGCTCCCTACACATCGACAGTCGACGTCGCAGCTTCGCTCTTTCGCTTCATTCCGGTTCGTCTCCTGATGCGCGATCAGTTTCGTTCCGACGAGCGCATCGGGCGCGTTGCGGTGCCGTTGCTGATCATGCACGGTACCAACGATCCGGCGATTCCCATCACATTCGGTGAGCGATTGTTCGCGCTTGCCCGTGAGCCCAAGAAGCTGGTGCGGTTTCCCGGCGGAGGACACGAAAATCTCGACGACTTTGGGGCTCTGGAGACCGCGCGGCAATTCATCAATGGCGCTTGAGGGCTGACGGGCGCGATCTTCTCGCGCATAATCGATCCCCTAATGAAGGAATCGTCTGCATGAGCGCACACGGACCGATGCCGCGGTCATCATGGATATTCCCCGCCTTGGCGGTGCTGCTGTTCCTGATCGTGACCGCGACCGGCTACGGCTTCACCCTGTCGGCGGGCGGCGGCCTGTTCGCGATCGTCCTGCTGGTGATCCTGTTCGGCACCGTGTTCGCGGCCGTTCATCATTCCGAAGTGATCGCGGAACGGATCGGGGAGCCGTTCGGCACGCTGCTGCTCACGCTGGCGGTCACCATCATCGAAGTTGCGCTGATCACCACGATCATGCTGGGTGACAAACCGGCACCGGCTCTGGCGCGCGACACCGTGTTCGCGGTCGTGATGATCGTCTGCAACGGGCTGGTCGGGCTTTGCATCTTCATCGGCGGGCTGCGCTACCGCGAGCAGGGTTTTCAGGTCTCGGGCGCCAACGTCTATCTCAGCGTGCTGATTGCGCTCGCGACCCTCACGTTGATCATGCCCAATTATACGCTGACGACGCCGGGGCCCTTCTTTTCGACGCTGCAGCTCGGCTTCGTCGATCTCGTGACGATCGTGCTCTACGGCGTGTTCCTCTATACCCAGACCGTCCTGCACAAGGATTATTTCGTCCACGAGCGGGCGGACGGCGAGGGCGGCGAGGCTCATTTGTCGGGCAGGATGCTGGGGCTCACCATCGCGCTGCTGCTGGTCTCGCTCCTGGCCGTCGTGCTCCTCGCCAAGAAGTTCTCGCTGGTCGTCGACGCCGTCGCCGACCGGATCGGCGCCCCGCCGGCGTTCGCGGGCCTCCTGGTCGCGCTCCTGATCCTGATGCCGGAGGGCGTCTCGGCGATTGCGGCCGCGCGCAAGAATGACCTCCAGAAGAGCATCAATCTGGCGCTCGGGTCTTCGATTGCGACGATCGGGCTGACGATACCAGCGGTCGGGCTGGCCTCCTATGTGCTCGACAAGGAGCTGCTGCTGGGCCTCAATCCCCAGAACACCACGCTGATGTTCCTGACATTCCTGCTGAGCATGCTGACCTTCGGAACCGGCAGGACGAACATCCTGTTCGGACTGGTCCATATGGTGGTATTCGCGGTCTTCGTGTTTATGGTCTTTGTTCCCTAGAAGAGGTTCCGATGCTTGCCGCCCAGTCCGAGGTCCAAATCGACAACGAAGAAGTCCGGGTGACCGAATGGCGGCTCGCCCCGGGCAGCGCCACCGGGCATCACACCCACGGGATGGACTACGTGATCGTTCCCGTGGCCGCCGGCGAAATGACCATCGTGGCGCCCAATGGTGAGCGCTCCAAGGCGCAGCTTGCGGCCGGAAAATCCTATTTTCGCAAGGCCGGCGTCCAGCATGATGTGCTTAACGAAACCTCAACCGAGATCGTGTTCCTTGAGATCGAGCTGAAGCCCTAGTTGAAGCCTTGCGTGACGCCTTGGGCTGACGTTACCAATTGCCATCGATCCGTCGCAGTTGATCCCTTACTATGCCTCAAAGTTCCCGCATCAGATCGCGCGGGGAGTGGCCGAGAAATGCTGAAATACATCGCTAAAATCTCGATGGATATCTTCCCCTCGGTGCTCGCCACGATCATCGGGGCCTACATCGTTAATCACTACATCAACGCCAGGCCGGCGGCGGATACGCCAGCCGCGTTGGTGGCGCCTGCCCAAGCCGGCAAGAACGGCAAGCCCGCCGATGTCGCCAACCTCCCGGCACCCGGCGTCAAGGCCAAAGGCATTTCCGAGAAGAACGTGACGGACAAGGCGGCGGTCGAGAAGCCTGCCGATAAGCCGGTCGACCAGCCGGGCGCTGAGACCAAGGCCGCGGACGTCAAGGCTGCGGACGTGGCACCGGCCGATGCCGCTCCCGCCAGCCCGCGCAGTCGGTCCTCGGCGCGTGAGAAAGCCGTCGCCAAGTCCACGCCAGCGTCCACCCCGGCCGTTACCGCTCCCGCCAGCGTTCCCGTGGTGGAGGCCAATTCGGCTCCGTCCGCCGCGCCTGCGGCCGCGAGCCCCGATGCCAACGATCTGGCGCGCGCCGCGATCGAGCGCCTGCGTAAGTTCCCTGAGAGCAAGGCGGCCGAGAAGCCGGCTGAAGCTGCGCCGCAGGAGGCCGCTCGCGCGCCCGAAGCGCCGCGTGCTCAGGACGCTCCGCGCGTCGTGACCGCGATGCCCTCGGCCGTGCGCCCGTTGCCGCCGCCGATCACGGTGTCGACCCCGTCTGTCGAGACGCCTGCGAACCCGCCTTACACGGCCTCGGTCGGCAATGACGACCCGAACCGGCTGACGCCGCCGGCCGATATTCCGGTCCCGGTGATTGCACCGCCGCTCGATCTGCGCGCTGACGCAGACGGACCCATGCCGCGGCCGAAGAAGACCAATGTCGCCGACGAGATGTTGTCCGGCGTCAAGTCGATGTTCCACGCCGTCCTGCCCAAGAGCGCGACCGCCGATTAAGACGGCGCCTGCATTGCACCAAATCTCTCAGCCGCCGACCCGGGCAAGACCGCTGCGGGCGGCATCGTCGCGTGGGCGAAGCGAGACTGCCTTGGTGTAGGACGCCGCCGCCTTGGTCTTGTCGCCCAGCCGCTCATAGGCCTGCCCCCGCGCCGTCCAGACCTGGGCGTTGTGCGGATCGGCTTCGGAGGCCTCATCAAGATCGGCTGCCGCCTCCTTGACCTTGCCGGTGGCGAGATAGCTGATCGCGCGGCCGAGCAGCGGTTCGGCCTTCTGGGGATTGAGCCCGCTCGCGGCGCCGAAATCGGCGATCGCGGAATCGTGGTCGTTGGTGCCCTGGTAGACCAAGGCGCGGCCATAGAGGGCCTGTGCATTGTAGGGATCAAGCGCGACGGCGCGATTGAACTCGTCGAGCGCCGCGGCGGTGTCCCCTGACTTTGCCAGGGTCTGGGCTTTGGCCGTGTGGATCTGTGCTTCGCTGACGTTCCCGGCGCTGACAGCGCTCTCGGCGGCGATCGGCTTGGCCTCTTCCCGTGGCTTGTCCTTCTCGGGCATCAGCGAGCTCATGTCGAAGGAGCAGCCGGACAATGCGATCGCCATCAACGCCAAAGCGAGCGGGCGTCGGCACGGTCGAGCTGACCGTGCAAAGCCGGGCTGGGGGAAAGGGTCGGCCATCTACGGTTCGCTCGCGCGCTGGTGCCGCATCTGTAGTGCCCCGTCCCAGAAAGGCACCGCTACAAAATAATAACGCGGGCCCAGGGCCCGCGTCATTGAAAACTAAACTCTTGGAAAACTCAGTGCTGCAGCTTCGGCAAAATCAGCGCGGACCGCGCGGACCTGCACCTGCGCCCGCACCCGGGCCGCCACGACCGCCGCGATCACCGCCCGGACCGGCGCCGAACACCGGCTTCGGCTTCATCGGCAGCAGGCCTTCGCGCTGGAGCTTCTTGCGGGCCAGCTTGCGCGCACGGCGCACGGCTTCGGCCTTTTCGCGGGCCTTCTTCTCAGAGGGCTTTTCGTAATGGCCGCGGAGCTTCATCTCGCGGAAAATGCCCTCGCGCTGCATCTTCTTCTTCAGCGCCTTGAGAGCTTGGTCGACATTGTTATCGCGAACGAGAACCTGCACGCGGCATCCTCTTCAGTGGATCGGATTTGAATTCTGGTAAGTCTAAGGGGATGGCTAAACGCCCGGCCCTTAACCTTGAGGGCGCGGATGTATCAGACAAAACCTGACATGTCCACCTGTGAGGCGGCCTTTCGGGCCAAGTTCAGCCATTAAATGGGGCGAAAACTCCCCTGTGCGGTCCTAATTTGGGTGATTTGGCGCCAAAAGACGGGCCGTTTTTCCGGAGGTTGATCCGGAGATCTTGAAATCAGGGGAGACGCCACATGGATATGAAGAAATATGCCGCCGAGGCCATCGGCACGTTCTGGCTCACATTCGCAGGCTGCGGCAGCGCGGTGATCGCGGCCGGCTTTCCGCAGGTCGGCATCGGCCTGGTCGGCGTGTCCCTGGCTTTCGGCTTAAGCGTCGTCACCATGGCTTACGCGATCGGCCACATCTCGGGCTGCCACCTCAACCCGGCGGTCACAGTCGGGCTTGCCGCCGGCGGGCGCTTTCCGGCAGGTCAGATCCTGCCTTACGTGATCGCGCAGGTCTGCGGTGCGATCGTGGCCGCCCAGCTGCTCTATGTGATCGCAAGCGGCGCCCCGGGTTTCGATGTCACCAAGGGCTTTGCCTCCAACGGCTATGACGCGCATTCGCCCGGCCAGTACAGCATGGTGGTGTGCTTCATTACCGAGGTGGTGATGACCATGATGTTCCTGTTCGTCATCATGGGCTCGACCCATGGCCGCGCGCCTGCGGGCTTTGCACCGCTCGCGATCGGGCTCGCGCTGGTGATGATCCATCTCGTCAGCATCCCCGTCACCAACACGTCGGTGAATCCGGCGCGCAGCACCGGACCCGCGCTGTTCGTCGGCGGCTGGGCGCTGGCGCAGCTCTGGCTGTTCTGGGTCGCGCCCTTGATCGGCGGCGCGCTGGGCGGGGTGATCTATCGCTGGCTCAGCGAGGAGCCCACGGGCGTCGTCGCGGGCGCGAAGACGGCATGATCGGCGAGCGGGATCGCGGCATTTGCCGCGGTCCCCTCACTTGCCCTTCGAAGGCCTGACTTCGGTGACATGACCCATCTTGCGGCCGGGGCGCGGTGCGCCTTTGCCGTAGATGTGCACGGTTGCGCCGGGCACGCTCAGCCATGTCTCGTAATCGTTGATCTCGTCACCGATCAGATTGGTCATGGTGACGATTTCGCCGTGGCGCACGGGCTTGCCGAGCGGCCAGCCGGCGATGGCGCGGATATGCTGCTCGAACTGCGAGACGGACGCGCCGTCGAGCGTCCAGTGGCCAGAATTATGCACGCGCGGTGCGATCTCGTTGACCAGCACCTTTGGTCCGGTGCCGTTGGCGAGCACGAACATCTCCACGGCCAGCACGCCGACATAATCGAGCGCAGTTGCGATCTTGCCGGCGATGCTGCGCGCCTCTTCGGCGAGCGCGTCCGGAATCTGCGCGGGCGCACGGGATATCTTCAGAATATGGTCGCGGTGCTCGTTCTCGGTGACGTCGAAGCATTCGACCTGGCCTGTGGCCGAGCGCGCGGCGATCACGGAGATCTCGCGCTCGAACGGCACGAAGGCTTCCAGGATCGCCGATTTGGTGGCGAGGCTGGTCCATACTTTCGCGATGTCGTCGCCCTCGCGGATGATGGCCTGGCCCTTGCCGTCATAGCCGAAGCGGCGGGTCTTCAGCACGGCGGGAAGGCCGATTTTAACGATCGCCTCGCGCAACGAAGCAACCGAGGTGACGTCAGCGTAGGCAGCAGTGCGGATGCCGAGCCGTGTCACAAAATCCTTTTCGGCGAGCCGGTCCTGGGTGGTCTCCAGGATCTTGCGATTGGGCAGCACCGGGCGGCGCGCGTCCAGCACCATCGCGGCGGCAGACGGCACGTTCTCGAATTCGTAGGTGATGACGTCGACGTCGTTGGCGAACAGCTCCAGCGCCTCGACATCGGCATATTCCGCGCAGGTCGCGTTCAGCACGACGTCGAAGGCCGGCGAATCCGGATCGGGCGAGAACACCTGGCAGCGCAGGCCGAGCCGTGCCGCGGCCATTGCCAGCATCCGGCCCAATTGGCCGCCGCCGAGGATTCCGATGGTGTCGCCGGGCTTCAGCTTCACCTGCTTCGAGTCAGTCACGCCTTATCCTCCGGGCGCTCGGCGACCGCCTCGGTCTGCGCCTTGCGCCAGGCGGCGAGGCGGTCGGACAGAGCCGGATCGGACAGCGCCAGTACGGCTGCTGCAAGCAGCGCCGCGTTGATCGCGCCGGCCTTGCCGATCGCCAGAGTGCCTACCGGGATGCCGGCTGGCATCTGGACGATCGAATAGAGCGAATCAATGCCCTTGAGCGTCCTGGATTCGACAGGCACGCCGAACACTGGCAGTTCCGTCAGTGCCGCGGCCATGCCGGGCAGATGCGCGGCGCCGCCGGCGCCGGCGATAATGACCTTGAAACCGGCCGCCTTGGCGCCCTTGGCGAAGGCAAACAGCCGGTCTGGGGTCCGGTGCGCCGAGACGATGCGGGATTCACAGGCGACGCCGAGCGCTGCAAGCGTGTCGGCGGCATGCCGCATGGTGTCCCAGTCCGACTGGCTTCCCATGATGATGGCGATCGGCGCTGTCATGTCGTCAATTGTGCTCGGGAAAACAGAAACATAGGCCAGATTAACGGTTCCGGCCGGCGGATCGCAAGGCGGTGGCAAGGAGAAGGGAATGGACTATCCTGTCTTGGTGAATCCCCGCAAGCCTTCATTGAGCAGGATGCCCATGAGGAAACCAAAAAGGGCGACCGCCGCGAAGGCCAAAAAGGGCCGGACGACCAGCGGGAGCCAATCCAAAGCTGCACCCAAGCGTTCCGCGCCGGCGCGGCGCCGCGCGTCCGCCGATGACGGCGGCAAGGAAGCGATCAAGGCGACCATCCGTGGCCTGCGGACCAAGCTCAAAGGGGCGCTGCGGCGCGTCTCGGAACTCGAAGCGGCGGCCGACACCGACTTCCTGCTGGACATTCCGAACCGGCGCGGTTTCGAGCGCGAGCTTCAGCGCGCCATCGCCTATATGAAACGCTACCGCGCCAGCGGCGCACTGATCGTGCTCGACGTCGACCGGTTGAAGCCGATCAACGATTCCTTTGGCCATGGCGCCGGCGATGAGGTGCTCAAAGCGATCGCGGCCACGCTGACGCGGCAGATCCGCGCCTCCGATGTGGTCGGCCGGCTCGGCGGCGACGAGTTTGCGCTGCTGTTGTGGAATCTCAGCGAGACCGATGCCAAGGCAAAAGCCGTGATCTTCGAGCAGGCGGTCGACGAATTGTCGTTCGTCTTTCGCGGCCAGCATGTGACGGCGGGCGCCTCTGCGGGTGTTGCGCTGCTCGGCCCGCAATCCGATGCAGCCCGCGCGCTGGAGGAGGCCGATGCTGCCATGTATGTGCGCAAGGCACACCGGCGGCACGAGCCGCGGATCAGGCTTGTGAGCAGTTGAACTTAGAGGGTGGCCAGATCTTCCGGCACGCTGCCGAATTTGCGTAGCAACGTTGCGTCGCCGAATTCGCCGGTCATAGGATCGCCGCTGCGGCTGAACGCGACCGCGCCGATGCAGCCGGCTCCGCGCGACAAAATCTCGGCGCGCCGCAGCGCGGCCGTTGAGGACTGACATTCCTCGGCCGCGCCGGCGACAGGCGATCCGTCGGCATCGATCAGAAAGGGCATTGCAACGTAATAGGTCACATCGGACATGGCGTTGCTCCAGGGATGGTGGAGTTAAGCGGCGCTGCTCCGCGCCTTGCTGCGTGAAGTCTCCGGAATGCAGCCGGCCGAGATCGCCGCCTGCAATTCCTCGAGCTCGGCTTCGAGATATTCGTTGGCCATGATCAGCGCCTTGATGGTGCTGCGCAGATTGCCGTCGCACATCGCGATGGCCTGATCGCAGGCCTGTTCATAGTGGCTGTTGTCGAAGAGGGCGGTTGCTGACATCTGCGTTTTCCTGGGCCGGTTGGGTCCAAATGTTCCCTCTTTGTTCTAGTTGAGTCAAGAGGATTCAAATGCCGCAGCTTGGTCGCGACGCAACGGCTGTGGATCAGGCGATGATGTCGGGTGTGATCTGGTCTTCGATGAAGGCGATACGGTCGCGCAACAACAGCTTGCGTTTCTTCAACCGCTGTAACCGCAACAGGTCGGGGGCGGGCGATTGATGCAGTGCATCGATCGCCGCATCGAGATCTCGGTGTTCCTGGTGCAACCGGGCGAGTTCGGTTTCGAGCTCGCGCTCGTCTTCATTGGTCATGTCTGCGGTGGCCGAAAACCGATAAGCTTGAGATTAAGGCTGTGGATGCCCTGTGGAAATTATCGTCCTTGCGCGTCGTGATCGCAAGCGATCTGGGTCGTCGGGTACCGTTCTCTCGCAAGATATTTCGGTGGATCGTTTAACACGGCTTGCGCAAGTGCATTGATATCATGGATTTTTCGCCGCGTGGTTCCTTACTCACGCTTCGTTACATATGAATTTTCAAAAATGACATTGCGACGACGGATACCCATCGACAGAACGAATCGGTGATGTACACTTCCTCGTCCGGATCGAATCCAAGGTTCACCCCTACCGAGGAGGTTTCGAATGACAATTCAGGCACATCTGGTTGAATTGGAACGGAAGCATAAGACTCTCGAAAACGAATTGCACGACGCTCTCGTGCACCTTTCAACAGACGACCTGCAAATTGTTGAGTTGAAGCGCCGGAAGTTGATGGTCAAGGACCAGATCGAGCGACTGAAGCACACCGGCGACACGCTTCACTAGTAACCCCCGTAACAGCGTAGAGTTTGATCGTACCCTTTCATGCAGGGATGGGAGCTCTTGCGCTCATCCCTGCTGTAAGTGCGCGTTGCGCAATCATCGTTGCGCGGCGTTTGCGGCGTTTAGAGTCCTGCGAGCTCGGCGACGTGGTCCGCGATCGCAAGCGACGACGTCAATCCCGGCGATTCGATGCCGAACAGATTGACCAGGCCCTCGACGCCGTGGTCGCGCGGACCCTGCATCAGAAAATCCTGCGTGGCGACAGCGGGCGGCACGATCTTCGGGCGAATGCCTGAATAGCTCGGCATCAGCGCGCCATCAGGCAGCGTCGGCCAGTATTTGCGGATCGCCGGATAGAAGCGCTCGGCGCGCGACGGATCGACCTCATAGTCGATCGTCTCGATCCACTCGACGTCGGGACCGAAACGCGCCTGACCCGCCATGTCCAGCGTCAGATGCACGCCGAGCCCGCCGGGCTCGGGCACCGGATAGATCAGGTGCGAGAACGGCGCTCTCGCGTTGCAACTGAAGTAATTGCCCTTGGCGAGATAGGCCGGTGGAATCCGATCCAGCGGCATGCCGTCGATGTGGCGCGCGACGGTCGTCGCCGAAAGCCCGGCGGCGTTGACGAGCAGGCTGCATTGCAGCGTCATCGGCGCTTCGCCGCCGGCGTCGATCTCGATGACGCCGCCCGCGACCTTGGCGCGGATCAGGGGCGTGTGAAACGCAAAAGCCGCGCCTGCCGCCTCGGCCTCGCCGCGCAGCGAGAGCATGTAGGCATGGCTGTCGATGATGCCCGTCGACGGCGAGAGCAGTGCGGCGTCGCAGGCAAGCGCCGGCTCCAGCGCGCGCGCGGCGTCCCCCGAGAGCAACTGCATGTCGAGCACGCCATTTGCCTCGGCATGCGCCTTGATCGATTGCAGCTTCTCGGTCTCTTTCGCGCTGGTCGCGACGATCAGCTTGCCGCAATTCTTGTGCGGGATACCGCGTTCGCCGCAATAGCGGTAGAGCGCGTGCTTGCCGCTGACGCACATGCGCGCCATCCAGCTCCCGGCGCGGTAGTAGATCCCGGCATGGATCACCTCGCTGTTGCGCGAGGAGGTGACGGTGCCGATGGCCTCGGCTTCTTCGAGCACGATCACCTCGTGCCCGGCCTGGGCAAGCTTCCGGGCCACCGCGAGCCCGACCACGCCGGCTCCGATGACGACGCTATCGACCCTATCCATGGTTGTGCAGAATTCTCGCTGAAGGTGCCGATGGAGCCGGTCTGCCCCGGAAACGCGCTTTGAAGCCGTTCTCCATTAACGAAGCGTTTATCATGTCAGGGCAATTGCCGTATTTCGGGACACATTTTTCTGTTGGGCGTACAGGCGTTTACCCGATCCAAACCCGTGAAGCCAGACAATCCGCAGTTGAAATCGCGGGTGGCTGATGGCTGAGAAGAACTGGCACGCTGGCAGCACTGTTCTGATTGCTGTGCAGGCCGTCGTGTGCCTGGGCGCCGCGATCACGCCCGCGCGCGCCTATGCGTTGTCCGAACAATTTGCCCCGAGCGCCTATCTGGACGGGCTCGATCCCAGCCTGGTCTGGGAAGGCCTGATCGGCGGCATTGTCGTGTGTTCGCTTCTGGCCGCTGTCGCGCTGTGGATTCATTCCGCGTTGCGCCGCGCCAAGCGGTCCCAGTTGCGGCGCAACGCTTTCGTCTCCTCCGCCATGAACAATCTCAACCAGGGCGTGATGATGACGGATGCGCAGCGGAGCATCATCTTCTGCAACGACCGCTATCTCGAGATCTACGGGCTGTCACGGTCGGATCTCTGGGCCAACATGAACGGCTATGACATCCTGGAGCTCCGGCGCAAGCGCGGGGTCATCGGTGGTGTCTCCAACGACGACTTTTACGAGAAGGCGGCAAGCCCCAACGGCCTGATCACCGAACTGCCGGACGGGCGGGCCATCATGGTGAAGCATTTCGTCCTGCCCAACGGCGGTTCGGTGACCACCCATCTTGACGTCAGCGAGCAGCGCAGGCTGTCGCGACAGCTCGCCTCCACCAAGCAGTTCCTGGAATCGGTGCTGGACAACGTGCCGGGCTGCGTCGCCGCCAAGACCATCGAGGATGGCCGTTACATCTTCGCCAACAGCGCCTATGAGCGCTTCTGGGGTTTCTCGCGGGACCATGCCGTCGGCAAGAACGCGCGGGAGCTGTTCCCGCTCGCCACGGCGGCGAGTATCGAGGCTGCCGACCGGTCTGCGCTCGTGGCGCCAGCCGGCCAGTATCGCAATGAATTCGAGGTCGAGCTCGGCGGGACGCGCCGCATGGTCGCCTCGATCCGGATCGTGGTCCGCAACGAAAGCAACCGGCCCGAATTTCTGCTGCTCCTGTTCGAGGACATCACCGATCGCCGCTCGCTCTCGCAGGAGCTCGAGAGCACCAAGAAATTCCTCGAGCTCGTGGTCGACAACATACCGGTGGCGCTGATCGTGGAGCAGGTCAAGGATGGCCGCTATCTGCTCGCCAATCGCAGCGCGGAGACGATCCTCAACCGCAGGCGCGAGGAAGCCACCGGATTGACCGCGTCCGACATCTTCAATCCCAAGGAAGCGAAACTGATCATCGCGCGCGACGAGGCCGCGATCAAGAAGCGCGGGATGGTCACCGAGGAGCATCCGATTTCCACCAAGGATGGGCTGCGACTGTTCCTCACCCGCCGCGCCACCGTGCTGAACGATGCCGGCGAGCCGCAATATCTGATCAAGACCCACGAGGACGTCACCGACCGGCGGCAGACCGAGTCGCGCATGGCGCACATGGCCTATCATGACGGCCTCACCGACCTGCCGAACCGCGCCGCCTTCCTGCAGGCCCTGACCCAGATGATCGAGGCGTGCGAGGGCACCGACGAGGAGTTCGCCGTCCTCTGCATCGATCTCGACGGGTTGAAGGAGGTCAATGACGTCTTCGGTCATGCGCTCGGCGACAAGCTCCTCGTTGAGGTGGCCCAGCGGCTCCAGGACGCCGCGCGCGGCGGCGTGGTGGCGCGCCTCTCCGGCGACGAGTTCGGCCTGATCATCGACGGCAAGCAGCCTGATGCGGGCCTCGCGCTGGCGCAGCAGCTTGGCGACGCCATCGCCCAGGAATTCCAGATCGACGGCCGCGCGGTTCGCGCCGGCGTCACCACCGGCATGTCGATCTTCCCGCATAATGGCGCCGACGGTGCCTCGCTGCTCGCCAATGCCGGTGCTGCCCTGTTCCGCGCCAAGCAGAAGTCGCGCGGCACGATCAGCCTCTACCAGCCGGAGATGGACCAGCAGATCCGCGACCGCCGCGTGCTGCATCAGGACCTCTCGAAGGCGATCAAGAATGGCGAGCTGTCGCTCGCGTTCCAGCCGCAGGGCATCGCGCGCCACAGCGTCGCCGAGAGCGAGATCATCGGCTTCGAGGCGCTGGCGCGCTGGGCGCATCCGGTGCGTGGCCAGGTCTCGCCGGCCGAATTCATCCCGATCGCGGAGGAAAGCGGCCTGATCGTCGAGATGGGCGAGTGGATTTTGCGCCAGGCCTGCCGCGAGGCGGCGTCGTGGCCGAAACCGCTCCAGGTCGCTGTCAATCTATCGCCGGCGCAATTCATGCACGGCGACCTGGTCGGGCTGGTGCATTCCATCCTGCTTGAGACCGGGCTTGCGCCCGGCCGGCTCGAGCTCGAAATCACCGAGGGCGTCCTGATCGAGGATTTCGATCGCGGCCTGGCGCTGCTGCGCCGGCTGAAGGCGCTCGGCGTGCGCATCTCCATGGACGATTTCGGCAGCGGCTACTCCTCGCTGAGCTATCTCCAGGCGTTCCCGTTCGACAAGATCAAGATCGACCGCGCCTTCATCATGAATCTTGGCCGCAACCCGCAATCGGCGGCGATCGTCTGCGCCGTGATCGATCTCGGCCACGGCCTGGAAATGTCGATCATCGCCGAGGGCGTCGAGACCGTCGAGCAGCTCACCTTCCTTGCCAAGGAAGGCTGCGACGGCGTGCAGGGCTATCTGCTCGGCAAGCCGCTGCCGATCGGGCAATATGCCGGCCTCGTCGGCCGTACCGAGGCCATGGAGCTTGCGCTCAAGACCGGCTAGAGCGTTTTCAAGCGAAGTGGATCCCGGTCCGCCTAAAGAAAACCCGTCAAAACAAGAATCTAGAGCCCCGTTCCGATTTCATCGGAATGGAAATGGCTCTAGTGATGGCGAGAGCTTATCTCGCTCCTTCTCGACGGCTTCATGGCGGATTACGACCTCGCGATTATCGGCGGCGGCCTGAACGGTGTCAGCCTCGCGCGCGATGCTGCGGGCCGCGGCCTCCGGGTGATTTTGGTCGAGCAGGGTGATCTCGGCGGTGCCGCTTCGTCGGCGACGCCGCGGTTGATCCACGGCGATCTGTCGGTGCTGGAGCGGCGCGGCTTCTGGCGCGTGCGCCGGGCGCTCTCCGAGCGCCGGACCTGGCTCCGGATCGCGCCGCATCTGGTCCGGCCGATGCGTTTCGTGATCCCCGCCCATTCCGACGAACGTCCGCCCTGGCTGCTGCGTGCCGGCCTGTTCGTCTATGACAGCCTCGCGAGCCGGAGCGGCCTGCCGGGATCGGCCACACTCGACATCACGCATCATCCGGTCGGCAATGCCCTGAAGCGTCCGTTCGGCATCGCCTTCGAATATGCCGACTGCGTCGTCGACGATTCCCGCCTGGTGGTGCTCACGGCGCTGGACGCCACTGAGCACGGCGCCGAGATCCGGACCGGGGCACGCTGCGTGCGCGCCGACAGGGCCGATATCTGGCGGCTAGCGGTGATCGATCGCGGTCATCGCCGGGTGATCACCACGCGCGCGCTGGCCAATGCCACCGGCGGCTGGACCTCGATGGTCGCGGACACCGTGCTTCGGCAGCCGCAACCCGCCATGGCGGCCATGCAGATGAGCCAGATCATCGTGCCGCGGCTGTTCGAATCTGACAACGTCTATGTCTTCCAGAACAATGATGGGCGGCTGATCTTCGCGAGCCCCTTCGAGCGCGACTTCACGCTGATCGGCACGATCACGCGTGCCTTTACAGGCGATCCCGCGATCGTGGCGATACCGGGTGCCGATGTCGGCTATCTCTGCGAGGCGGCGAGCCGTTATTTTCGCGAGCGCGTCGCGCCGACGGATGTGGTGAGGACGGTCTCCGGCGTCAACCTGACGCCGGCATCCGCGCGACGCGACGGGACAACGCTGTTCCACGCCCGACGGCGCAAGGCGCCGCTGCTCACGATGTTCGGCGGCGACGTCACCACATCGCGCCTGCGCGCGGAGTGGGCGGTAACGAAGCTGACGCCGTTCTATCCGATGTCGCCGCGCTGGACGGCAGGCGCGGCATTGCCCGGCGGAGATTTTGCCTGGGATCGTTTCGAGACCGAGGTCGACCTCGCGCGCGACCGTTGGCGCTTCCTCGCGGAGACGCAGGCCCAGCGGCTGGTCGCGGCCTATGGCTCGCGGCTATCGGCTGTGCTCGGCGAGGCGAAGACACGTGACGAGCTTGGCCCGGCCTTCGGCCCCGAGCTCACCGGCGCCGAGGTGCGTTATCTGATGAGCCACGAATGGGCGCGCTTTCCGGACGATATCCTGTGGCGCCGCTCCAAGCTCGGGTTGACGATGCCTGCGGCGGACCGCGACGCGCTGGCCGCGTTCATGGCGAATGTGATGTGAACGATCCGTCTCGAACCGGTTGAGCAAAGGCCGATCCGCCGCTAGCGTGCGGCGGCATTGGGGTTGGCAGGGAATATGGCTGGAGAGTTGCCTAAGACGGACGGCGCGGTCGATACGGCCGGCGGAGACGCGCATCCGGCGGCCGACCAGCCGCTGCTGCGCATCGAGGGTGTGGCGAAGACGTTTGGGACGTTCCGCGCGGTGGACGGCGTGTCGCTGGACATCAAGGCCGGCGAGTTCTTTGCGCTGTTGGGTCCGAGCGGTTGCGGCAAAACCACGCTGTTGCGCATGCTCGCCGGCTTCGAGGCGCCGGACGAGGGGCGCATCCTGCTCGGCGGCAAGGACATCGCACAGGCGCTGCCGCATGAGCGCCCGATCAACATGATGTTCCAGAACTATGCGCTGTTTCCGCATTTGTCAGTGCGCGACAACATCGCCTTCGGCCTGAAGCGCGCCGGGATGGCGCGCGTCGAAATCGCCACTCGCGTCGCGGAGATGGTCGCGCTGGTGAAGCTCGAAGGACTGGAGAGGCGCAAGCCGGACCAGCTCTCCGGCGGCCAGCGGCAGCGCGTCGCGCTGGCCCGTGCGCTGGCGCGCCGGCCACAGCTGCTGCTGCTCGACGAGCCGCTCGCAGCGCTGGACAAGAAGCTGCGCGAGAGCACGCAAGGCGAGCTGATGGAGCTCCAGCGCCGGCTCGGCATGACCTTCATCATCGTCACCCACGACCAGGAAGAGGCGATGACGATGGCAAGCCGGATCGGCGTGATGAACGCCGGCAAGCTTGCTCAGGTCGCAACTCCGCGCGAGCTCTACGAGGCGCCGCGCTCGCGCTGGATCGCGGAATTCGTCGGCGACATCAATTTGTTCGACGGCGAGTCCAAATTGCGCGACGGTCATCGTCTGGTCATTGGCACGCGTGATGCGGGTGCGCTGGTGGTGACCGAGCCGCGCGAGCCGGTCGGCGCGGGAAAATTTTCGGTCGCGATCCGCCCTGAGAAGGTCAAGCTGTCGCGCCGCGGCCCGGTGAGCGAGGCCGGTCATGAAACGGCGATCAACCGGCTGGAGGGCGTGGTCGCGGACATCTGCTATCTCGGCGGCACCACCACCTACAAGGTGAAGCTCGATTCCGGCGGGATGGTGCAGGCCTCGGTGGCCAATAGCGCGCGCCTCGATGTCGATGCCTATAGCGTGAACCAGCACGTCGTGGCCTGGTTCACGCCTGATGATTGCGTGGTGCTGCCGTCATGAGCGCGCGCCGCATCTTTGCCCGACCGGCGCGCTTCGCCGCGATCGCGCCTTATGTCTGGATGGTGCTGTTCTTCCTGGTGCCGTTCGGCTTCGTGCTGAAGATCAGCCTGTCGCAGACCGCGATCGCGCAGCCGCCTTACGAGCCGGTGTTCGACCTGACGGCGGGATGGACGGCGATCAGGGTGGCCTTTGCCGCGCTGTCTCTCGACAATTTCAGGCTGCTCGCCTCCGACGACATTTATGTGTTCGCCTATGTGCGCAGCCTGACCGTTGCTCTCACGGCGACCGCGCTGTTGCTCCTGATCGGCTACCCCATCGCATACGGCATGGCGCGATTGCCGACGCGCTGGCAGGCGGTGGCGATGGTGCTGGTCATCGTGCCGTTCTGGACCTCGTTCCTGATCCGCATCTATGCATGGATCAACATCCTCCAGCACGACGGCCTGCTCAACCAGATCCTGCTGGCGCTGCATCTGGTCATCCGACCGGTGGTGTGGCTCTCGACCGACAGCGCAATGTATCTCGGCATCGTCTATTCCTATCTGCCGTTCATGATCCTGCCGCTCTACGCCACGCTCGCCAAGATGGAGCCGGTGCTGGAGGAGGCGGCTTCCGATCTCGGTGCGCCGCCCTGGCAGGTGTTCTGGCTCGTGACTTTCCCGCTGTCGCTGCCTGGCGTCGGCGCCGGCGTGTTGCTCTGCTTTATCCCGATCGTCGGCGAGTTCGTGATCCCAGACCTTTTGGCCGGGTCCAATTCGCTGATGATCGGCCAGACGCTGTGGCTTGAATTCTTCACCAACAAGGATTGGCCTGTCGCTTCCGCAGCGGCGATCGTGCTGCTCGTGGTGCTGCTGTTGCCGCTCTTGCTCTACGAGCGGCTCCAGCGCCGGCAGCTGGAGGAGCGGTGAGATGCGCAAACTCTCTCGCCTGTCCCGTTTCAACATCGCCTCGCTGGCGCTGGGGCTGGCGTTCCTCTATCTGCCGATCCTCATTCTCGTCATCTATTCCTTCAACGCCTCGCGGCTGGTGACGGTGTGGGGCGGCTGGTCGCTGCGCTGGTACCACGAGTTCTTCAACGACCGCGCCATGATCGAGGCGTCCTGGATGAGCCTCAAGGTCGCGGTCTCCTCCGCGAGCATCGCCACGCTGATCGGCACGCTCGCCGCGGTGGCGTTGTCGCGCGGCGAGCGATTCCGCGGTCGCACGCTGTTCTCGGGCATGCTCTACGCTCCGCTGGTGATGCCGGAGGTGATCTCCGGCCTCTCGCTGCTGCTGCTGTTCGTGGCGCTGAACGCCGAGCGCGGCTTCTGGACGGTGACGATCGCACACACCACGCTGACGATGTGCTTCGTCGCCGTTGTCGTACAGTCCCGCCTCGGCTCGCTCGATCGCTCGCTGGAGGAGGCTGCGATGGACCTCGGTTGCGATCCGGTTCGCGCGTTCGTGGCCGTCACGCTGCCGCTGATCGCGCCCGCGATCGTCGCGGGCTGGATGCTCGCCTTCACCCTGTCGCTCGACGATCTCGTGATCGCGAGTTTTACCACCGGCCCGGGCTCGGCGACCTTGCCGATCCGGATCTATTCGGAGGTTCGGCTGGGCGTGAAGCCCGAGATCAACGCGATCTGCACGCTGGTGATCGGCCTGATCGCGGTGGTCATCGTCGTCGCCTCGCTTGCCTCAAAACTATCGAGCTCGCAGGGCGAGAGCGCAGCGCCATTATGAATCGGGGGCGATTATGACATTCGCCTACCAGATCCTGACCCACACGCCGCTCTGGGTTTTCGTCCTGTTTGCCTATCTCGTCTGGCAGGGCATCCAGGCGATGCAGCCGCGTACGACGCCGATCTGGCGTGCGCTGATCGTCCCGGTCGTGTTCATCGTCTGGGGGATATCGCGGATCGGCTTCGGGCACCAGGACGGCGCATGGCCGCTGGTCGCCTGGATCGTGGCGGCTTTGGCGCTGTTTCCCCTTGGGGTGCTGACGCCGCGCCCGTTTGAGGTCGATCACACCACCGGACAAATCATCCGCCCGGGCAGCGCATTCGCCCTGGTCCGCAACCTCATCGTGTTTGTCCTGCAATATGCCGTCGGCGTGATCTCCGCGATCGACGCCAGCGACCGTGCGCTGGCGCTGATCGTCGGCCGTGCTATCTCCGGCGCGACAGCCGGCTATTTCATCGGCTCGACAATCGCATTGCTGATCGCATATCGACGCAAACGCGCAGTGGAGTGATCGGCGCGACCGGGGCGCCCGTATTGAGGCTTCCGGGGTATCTAGGTTAACCGTTCGTATAGCTTATCTGGTTATCGTCGCATCGCTTGGGGAAGTGGGGACGATGAAGCGGCGTTATATTGGTGTGGCCAGCACTGCGCTGGCGTTATTTTGTTTCGCTGTTCGGCCATCGGTTGGCGCGACGCAAATGGTGTCGCTGCTGTACAACGGCTCGCCGCAGTCGCCGCAGCAGATTGGCTCGGACGAATTTCGCCGCAAGCTCGCCGAGATCGCACAGGGCCGCATCATCGTCGATGAACGCGCCGGCAACGCGTTGGGCAGCGAGACGGCGCTCCTTGCCGCTATGCGTAATGGTGTGGTCGACATGGCGACGCTGTCTGGCTCGGTCGTCAGCTCCGCTGTGCCGGAATTCGGTGTCTTCGACGTGCCGTTCCTGTTCCGCGATGCCGCGCAGGCCAAAGCGGTCGCGGACGGGCCGGTCGGGGCTCTGTTCGCCAAACCTTTCGCCGATAAGGGATTGGTGCTGCTCGCGATCGGCAAACAGGGCTTTCGCAACGTCACCAATTCGAAACGGCCGATTCGTTCGCCCGCGGACCTCCAAGGGTTGAAAATCCGCGTCCTGCCGAACGAGGTCTATCAGATGACCTTCAAGGCGCTGGGCGCCGAGGTCGTGCCGATGGAGTTCACGCTGGTGTATTCCGCACTCAAGGACGGCCGCATCGACGGGCAAGAGAATCCGGTCATGACGATTGCCACCAGCCATCTCGAAGAAGTGCAAAAATATGCCAGCCTGACCGGGCATTTCTTTGCCCCTATCGCCTTCGTCGCCAATCGCGATGTGTTCCAGGCCCTTAAGCCCGCCGACCAGGCCGCCCTCATTGCCGCAGCCAAGGCCGGCGCGGAGGCGACCTGGCAGAGTGGTGCCGCGGACGAGACGAAGAAGATCGAGGAGCTGCGCAAGGCCGGCATGGAGATCATCGAGAAGGTCGATCGCCAGCCCTTCATCGATGCCGTGAAGCCCTTGGAGCCGGAATTCGAGAAGCGCTTCGGCAAGGATCTGCTCGCCCGGATCCGGGCTACGCCGTAATTCTCCAGGAAACATCATGAACCTGTCATTGCTCCTGTCGCGCATCGGTATCCGCCCGCGCATCTTCGGCGGCTTCGCGCTGGTCCTGGGTTTCCTCTGCGTGTTGGCGCTGCTCGCCGTGCTGCGGCTGTCCGAGATCGGCGGCACCGTCGGGGAGCTCGTCACTAGCGCTGATGGTGATGCCGGCATGGCGAGGGTGCATGCCGCGCTGCTCTCGTCGAACGTCGCCGTCGAAAAATTCATCCGTACGCGCAATCTCGGCGACCGCGATAGCGCCACGAAGGCGATCGACGGCTTTGGCCAGACCTTTGACCAGGTCGACCAGCAATTCGCGCGCCTGCCGGCTATTGCCGCGGGCCGAAGCGCGCTGGTGGATGCGCTTGGTACCTATCGAAAATCCTTCACGGCGGTCGCCGGCGCGGTCGATCGTCTGCGCAACGCGAGCACCAAAGGCGAGGCGCTCGGCGCCTCGGCAGGCCTCGACGTCGGCGCGATCAATGTGACGCTCGCCAACCAGCCCGACCGTCTGCTCCAGCCGCTGCGTCTGGCCGGCACGGTGGATGCGATGCGCGTCGCGGTGCTGCGTTTCACCATCACCCAGGCCCAGGTCGACGCCGATGACGTTTCGCTGACGATCGGCTATGCGCTGGCCGCGGCTGCCGATAGCGAGGCAGAGATCGCCGATGTCGAGGCGCCGCGACTGAAGAGCCTGATCGCAGCCTTGAAGAAGGTGCTCGCCGATCAATCGGCGACGCTGACGGAGCTGTCTGCCGCGATAGGCGAGCTGCGCAAGGCGCAAGCCGATCTCGTCAAATCCAGCGGTGCGATCGATGCCAAGGCGGCTGAGATCAGCCGGGCCCTCGGCGCGACGCGCACCGAGCAGAGCCGGCTGACGGCTGAATCGGTCGATCAGACCCGCAATCTCGTGTTCACGGTCGCCGCATCCGCGCTCGTCCTGGGCGCATTGCTGGCCTGGCTGATCGGACGCAGCGTGTCGCGGCCAATCGGCCAGATGACCCTGCGCATGCAGAGTCTCGCGGCGGGCGAGCTCGATGAGGCGATCCCGGGTGGCGAGCGCGGCGACGAAATTGGCCATATCGCCGGTGCGGTCGAAGTGTTCCGCCAGAATGCGCAGACGGTCCGGCGCATGGAGCAGGAGGCTGCCGCGCAGCGTGCCGCGGCCGAGACCGAACGTGCATCGATGATGGCTCAGCTTGCCGATCGCTTCGATCGCGGCATGGAGGGCGTCATTGGCGGCGTCTCAAGCCGTGCCGAGGAGATGGGGCAGAGCGCCCAAAGTCTCGCCCGTGTTGCCGAGCGCGGTCGCTCGCTCGCCGAGCAGGTCGCCGCGACATCGGCCCAGGCTTCGTCGAATGTGCAGACCGTTGCGGCCGCGACGCATCAACTCGCCGCCTCCATCAAGGAGATTTCGAGCCAGGTCTCGCGCTCCGTATCGGTGTCGGACAAGGCCAAGGAAGAGGCGTCCCGTACCGAGACGCTGATGCGTGCGCTGTCGGATTCCGCCGAGCGGATCGGCACGGTGGTCCAACTGATCCAGGCGATCGCAAGCCAGACCAATCTCTTGGCTCTCAATGCCACGATTGAATCGGCGCGAGCCGGCGACGCCGGCAAGGGCTTTGCCGTGGTCGCAAACGAAGTGAAGAGCCTTGCAACCCAGACCGCGCGCGCCACCGAAGAGATCGCAGGGCTCGTCGCCGAGATCCAGGGTTCGACCGGACAGTCCGTCGCCGCGATCGGCCAGATCGGCAAAACCATCGCCGAGATGACGGAGATCGCGACGACGATTGCCTCCGCCGTCGAGGAGCAGGGTGCGGCAACCAGCGAGATCGCCCGCAATGTCGAGCAGGCAGCGAACGGCACGGCGGCCGTGACCGACCAGGTCGACGACGTCCGCACCGTGGCCGGAGAGACCGATGCCGGCGCTGAAGCGACGCTCACAGCGGCTTCGGCGTTGCAAGATCAGGCACGCGCGCTCAAGAAAGACGTCGCAGAGTTTCTGCAGACTGTGCGCAAGGCGGGGTAATCAGCGCGACCGGGGTGCCCGTTTCGACGCCTTTGCGCCGGTCATGCGCGACCGCGTTGCGGAGGTCGCGACGGGCCCGGCATATCGCGCGCGCACTGCGCCCTGGACGGCGGCGCCGAGCTGCCGCAGCGCGAGGCCGTTGAGTGGAAACTCGAGCAGGATGTGGATCAGGCTCAGCGCCAGCAGGAACGTGAAGCCGAACGCGTAGTCGTAGAAGTACAGCGCCGTGGACGCGGCACTGGCGGCGATCATGGTTGCGAGCCGTGCCTTCGGCACCTCCGCCCAACGGATCACGTCGGCTTTGATGAACCAGTTGAGGTAGTGATAGGTGTAGACGAAGGCGAGCAGGCTCGTCAGCCTGGTGTCGAGCACGAGGCCGGGCATGCCGAACAGCCGGCCCAGCGCCGGGCCGACATTGCCGAAATAATCCTGTCCGACGCGGGCAAAGCTTGCGATGCGGATTTCGGCCGTCGGCGGCAGCAGCAGGATCGTTGCGATCGCGAGCAGGTAGACGACCACCAGTGCGGCCTGTACCCGGCTGCCGGACCGGTAGGCGCCGAGCACCATGAAGATCAGCGTGAACAGGCAGACGTGGATCAGGGTCGGGATCAGGACGCCGATGACGGCGAGCGACGATCCGCTCGAATACATGATCGCAGACAGCGCGATCGCCACCATGAACAGCAGCATGCTTTCGATGGCCGAGGTGGTCGCCGCCAGCATGGCGCAGACGATCAGCGCGCCCCACATCGCGAAGCCGAACCACGAGGCGTTGTCGATCAGGGCCGCGACCACGGCGACGATCGCGAGCCCAGCCGCGATACCGCGGTGAGGCAGATAATAGCTGCGGTCATGCAGCCAGGAGATCTCGGTGAAATAATGCGCCGGGCCGAGCACGACATAGGCCAACAGCAGCAGCTCGAACGGGACCAGATAGGCGGCTCCGAGTGCCAGCAGCATCAGGCCGAGGTGGAGTGCATCGTTGCTGCGCATGAGGAGCCCGCTGGCTTCGCGGACCACAGGTTAGAGCAGACGCGGACAACTGACAATTGTCCGCGAGCCTGCTCGAACGCTTTGCTTGCTGCGCCCGATCCGCCCCTCGGCGTCAGGACTTCACCGCACCCGCCGTGAGCCCGCCCACCATGTAGCGGCGGAAGGCGTAGTAGATCGCGGCCGGCGGCAGCGCGTAGATGAAGCCGGTCGTCATCAGCAGTTCCCACGGCGAATCGTCGGCGGCGAGGAAGTTGCCGAGCGCCACAGGAAGCGTGATCTCGCGGTCGTTGGAGAGCAGCAGGAACGCGTAGAGATATTCGTTCCAGGCGAGCAGCACCGCATAGGTGCCGATGGCGACCAGCGAGGGCATCATCAGCGGCAAATAGACCAGCCGGAAGATCTGGAGTGTGGTGGCGCCGTCCATGACAGCGGCCTCATCGAGTTCGACCGGCAGCTTGTCGGAAGCCTGCTTCAGCACCCAGATCGCGTAAGGGCTCGCGATCGTCACCATCGCCAGGATCAGCGCCCAGTGATTGTTGAGCAGGCCGTAATTGCCCATGGTGCGGTACATCGGCACGGCGAGAAACGCCGCGGGGATGAAATAGGTGAAGAGCGCCAGATTCATCACGATGCGCCCGCCGGGCACGCGCAGCCGCGAGATCGAGAATGCGGCGGCGGTCGCGATGAACAGCGTCAACACGCCGACGGCTGCCGCGATCACCAGCGAATTCCAGAACTGCACGTAGAAGTCGCGCAGAAAGTAATGCTGCTGCTTGAACACGATCTCGAAGTTGTGGAGCGTCGGATGATCCGGCCACAGCTTGCCCGAGAACGCGTCCTCCTTCGGCGAGATCGCGAACAGGAACATGTGGTAGATCGGTATCATCGTCCACAGGAAGACGGGAATGCCGATCAGGAGCAGCCGCGTTTCGGTCGCGACTTCGCGTAAGGTAGGGAGCTTCATCGCGACAGCCGTTTCATCATGAAGTACATCAGCGGGAGGACGAACGGTATCGCGCAGACGATGGAGGCCATCGCGAGCGAGAGCTGGTCGAGCCGGAGATAGCGGATGCCGAGGGTCGACAGCACATGAGTGAGGTCGGCCGGACCGCCGCCGGTGAGCAGATAGACGCTGTTGAAGTCCCCGAGCGTCCAGATCATCGAGAGCAGCGAGCAGGTGATGTAGAGCGTCTGCAGCGACGGCCAGGTGATGTAGCGGAATTTCTGCCACCAGCTGGCGCCGTCGACCTCGGCGGCCTCGAACAAATCCTGCGCGATCGCAAGCCGGCCGGTCATCAGGATCAGCGTCCAGAACGGCAGCGATTTCCAGATGTGCACGCCGATAGCCATGGTCAGCGCGACCGTCGGGTCATTCAGCCAGTTCGGGCCGTCGTCGCCGGTCAAGTTGAAGATGAGGTGGTTGACCATGCCCCATTCGGGATTGAGCATGAAGCGCACCGACAGGATGGTCGGGATCGACGGCACCGCCCAGGGCAGGATGAAGATCACCGAGAGCCATTTGATCCAGGTGCGCTGCTGCGCGAAGAAGCCGGACAAAAACAGCGCGATCAGCATCTTGATGTTGATGCCGATGACCAGGAAGATCAGCGTGTTGACCGCTGCGCGCGCGAAAATCGGATCGTTGTAGAGTGCGACATAGTTCGACGGAGCCCGCGCCAGCCACAGCCCGTAGCAGACGGGATAGACGACGAAGGCGAGGAAGACGAGCAGATAGGGCGCGATCAGCACGATGCCCCAGACCTGCGGCGTGGTCAGCCGCGGCGACAAGGGCTGCGAGGGGATCGCGTGATCGTCAGAGAGCGTGATCGCCATTCTTCGGACTCTTTAAATGGGCTACCGGCCGCACGAGGCGGCCGGTGTTGGTATTCTCCCTCTCCCCGTAAGAACGGGGAGAGGGAGGGATGGAGTCTAACCCGCGACCTGCTTGATGCGGGCGATCAGTTCGTCGACGGCCTTGTCGACCGGGACCTTCTCGCTGACAACCCGGTTCATCGCCTTGGCCCAGACGTTCTCGTTATTCAGGATCGTGAACTTCCAGTTCTTGGTGAAGTCGAACGGCGCAGTGCCGCCGGTGAACTGGGCGTAGACCGCCTTGCGATGCCTGTCGGCCTGCCAGAACGGGCTCTCCTGGCTCGCCTTGGTCACCGGGAACCAGCGGCCGAGCGCGCCCTCGATATACGGACGGACATTGTCTTCCTGGAGCAGGAAGCTGATGAACTGCTTGGCCTCGGCCTTGTTCTTGGCCGCGGTGAAGACCAACCCGGTCTTGACGTCGGAGCGGTAGCGGATGGTCGAACCATCCGGTGCCTTCGGGAAGGACGCGGTGACGATGTCCTCTCCATAGGCCTTCTTGCCGGCTTCGCGCTGCTCGGGCGTGAGCGCCTGGTTCTGGGAGTCCTCGTACCATTTCGCCGCGATCGAGATCGTGAAATTGTGGGTCATCACGATCGTCTTGTTGTGGAAGGCGACGTTGTTGTCCGGATCCTTCCATGTCGTGGAGGACGGCGGCGTGCAGCCCTTGATATAGGTATCGGTGTAGTCCTTCAGCGCATGAATCAGGCCGTCGCGCACCTTGGGATCGTCGACCAGCAGCTTGCCGTCGTCGTCGACCAGCTTGACGTGATAGGCGTCCATGAAGGTGTAGAACGACTGGAAGGCGTCGGTAGATTCCACGCCCATCGGTTGGCCCACGCCGTAGATGCGCTGGCCGGTGGCTTTGCGGATCCCCGGCTGCACCTTGTCGCACCAGAACGTCCAGTAGCCTTCCCAGTCGGTCGGGATGTCGCTTATCTTGAAGCCGGCCTTGTCCAGCATGTCGCTCCAGATCTCGACATGCATGCTCTGCTGCTTCAGCGGGAAGCCGTAGTAAGCCTTCTTCTTGGTGACGTCGTTGTAGAGGATCGACGCATCCAGCGTGTTTTGCGCGAACCGATCCTTGATCGGCTCCATGACATCGTTGAGATCCTCGAGCTTGCCTTCATAGGCCCATTTGCCCTGCGCCTGGACGTCGTAAGTGTCGGAGTAGGCGACATCGGGCACGGTGCCGGCATCGAGCGCGGCGACCGTCTTCGGAATCATGTCCTGGATCGCGTACTGCGACAATTCGACCTTGATGCCGGTCTTGGCTTCGAACTTCTTGATCGTGTCGAGCAGTGCGTCGTCTTCAGAGCGATAGAAGCCCTTGCCCCACCAGACCGTAATCGTCTTTTGCTGCGCAAATGCGGGTGCAGCGGCTGCAAACAGCCCGGCCGCAGCGACCGCCAATGATACTGCGCCAATAACCTTGGATTTCACGTTTTTCTCCCTCAAGCCGCCGGTGTTTTAACCGGTCGGACAAAACACTAGCGCATGGCCGCTATCCGATCTAGCGGCATGTTGTCAGACCTAGGTCGTGGGGTAGCGGGCTCTGGTGGATGCTTAACGCGGGTATCGATGCGATCGCCGCATCAATGTGGCCGGATCAATTCGCGCGATCGGGGCTGTCCTCAATTGGACTTTGCGTTCTCTTTGGCGTTCTCCGCCGTCGGCGATTCTGCCGGCGCCTGCCGCTTTCCGCCCCCGGTGATGCGCTGCTTCAGGAGGTCGAGGAAGGGAGACGCCGCAGGCGACTGGCGGATCAGGCTTTCGGGGTCGGGGAAGATCAGGGGATCGTCCCAGGGACCCTGCACCATGAACGGCAATTGAAAGCCGGACGTGGTGTTGAGGCTCGCCACACCCTTCATGTCGTATTCACGCGTCGGCACCGACGCGGTGCCGGTCAGCGTGATCTTCGCCGCGGGTCCTTCGATGCGGATGTCCTCGGCGGTGGCGACCCCGTCGGAGAATTTCACCGCGATGGTGAGGTTGTCGTAAGGCGTCGAGCCGTTGCGGAAATTGCCGCCGCCGGACAGCGGCCGGCGCTCCAGCCGCTTCAGGAGCTGTTCGGCATTGAAGCCCGCGATCGCGCCGTCATGCCCGGTCACGGTGGCGGTGCCGTCGAGCGATTGCACCAGGCCGAACGGGCTTGAGCCGGAGGCGAGGAGGGACACGTTGATGTTGCCGCGGCCGGACAGCTTGTTGAGGCCGAACAGTTCGGAGGCACAGGCCTGGAGGTCGACATCGATGAACTGGAATTGCGCCTTGATGTCGGCGACGGTGTCGGAACGCGCGATGCCGAACGAGCCCTTGGCGATGCCGCCATAGACCTGGGCTTCGCCGACCGAGAGCGCCAGCGTGCCGTTGCGCAAATTGGCGCCGATTGCGGTGCGGCCGAGCTTTGTCGGCCCGACCGTCAGTCGCGCCGCCGACAGGCGCATGTCGAGGTCGGTGGTCGACAGCCCGTTGAGATCGAACAGCTGCCTGTTCCAGTCGCGCGCGCCGCTTGCGAGCAGACGGAAGGTCGAGATGTAGGGCGTGAAGTCGAGCGCGTCGGCGGCGAGTGTCGCTTGCAGCGTCTGCCGGCCGTTATTGGCATAGGTCATCACGCCCTCGGCGGTGTTGCCGTCGAGCTCGACATTGACGTTGGTGAGCGCGATCGAGGCGCCGACGACATTGGCGCGCGCCTTCAGCGCGAAGCGGCCGAAGCCGCCGCTGCCGGGCTGCGGCTGGCCGGTCCAGCGCAGCGCATTGCGCAAAGAGGGGCTGTCGATGGTGAGCGTGCCTTCCATCATCGGACTGGTGCGGTTGGCAACGCTGCCGTCGAAGGCGAGCTTGAGCGGGGCGCTGGCGATCCGCGCCTTCAGCCCGGAACGGTCGCCGGAGAGGGCCGCGACGAAATCGGCAAAGCTAATCGAGCCGTCGACGCGCTCGCCGCGCCAGTCGAATTGTCCGGTCGCGGCAAAGGAGCGCGAGATCGAGGGCCAGGCCAGCGACAGGTCGATGTCGTCGAACTGCTCGGTGGCGTGCGTGGCGGCGTCCTCGTAATTGAGCACGCCGTCCTGGATCCTGATCTCGGAGAACGACACCTGGCTGTCGGCGCCGGGCTTCATGGTGCGGGCGATGGTCTGGATGAAGGGCGTCCAGTTGCTCTCGCCGTCCGGCTTCAGGCTGACATGAATGTGCGGCCGCAACAGCGTCAGGTCGGCGATCTCGAACCGTTGCAGCAGCAGCGGCAGCAGCCGGAGATTGGCCGTGAGCACGTCGACATGGAGCGCGGGATCACTGGTGCCGCCGCCCTTCAGGCCGACGTCGTGAAAGGAGATATAGCTCGCCGGCAGCACCGAGATGTCGATCGCACCGGCGACACTGAGCTCGAGCCCGGTGACCTCACGGATCTGGGTTTCCACCGCCTTGCGCAGCGCGTCGCGGTTGATGAGCCAGGAGGTCGCGATCAGGGTGATCAGCACGACGCCGAGCAGCGCCGCGATCGGCGTCCCGAGGCGCTTCATTCCTTGGGCCATGGTCAATGGCATGTCCTGATCGGGTTGGTCGTTGGAGCCAGGAGGGCGGGGCGGGAAAACCTGCGCGCCCCTCGCCCAACCCCCGCAACTTGATGGGTTTTCTTGTCGCTTTCAAGGCCGCGGACGGTTCTGCCCACGGCGTGGGCAGCTTCTACCACCGGGCCGCGGAACGGAGAACCCCGTATCATTGACGGCTTCGGACGATTTCGCCTAATAATCGCCGCCAATAAGGCGCGACGCCTGCAAGCTGACGGCTCAGTCGAGGGTTTTTTGCATGAACAAGGTCTATCCCGACGCCAAGTCGGCGCTTGAGGGCGTTCTCAAGGACAACATGATGATTATGTCGGGCGGCTTCGGCCTCTGCGGCATCGCCGAGGTGCTGTCGGATGCAATCCGCGACTCCGGCGTCAAGGGCCTGACGGTGGTTTCCAACAATGCGGGCGTCGACGGCATCGGGCTCAGCCGCCTCTTGGAAACCCGCCAGATCAAGAAGATGATCTCGTCTTATGTTGGCGAGAACAAGCTGTTCGCGCAGCAATTCCTCGCCGGCGAGCTGGAACTCGAATTCAATCCGCAGGGCACGCTGGCCGAGCGCATCCGCGCCGGCGGCGCTGGCATCCCCGCCTTCTACACCAAGACCGGCGTCGGCACATTGATCGCCGAAGGCAAGGAAGTGAAGGAGTTCGACGGCGAGAAGTACCTGATGGAGCGCGGCCTGTTCGCCGACCTCGCCATCGTCCACGCCTGGAAGGGCGATACCGCCGGCAATTTGATTTACCGCAAGACCGCGCGCAACTTTAACCCGATGATGGCGACCGCCGCCAAGGTCACGGTGGCCGAGGTCGAGCATCTGGTTCCCGCTGGTGAACTCAATCCCGACCACATCCACACGCCCGGCATTTTCGTGAAGCGCATCGTCGAGGTCGGCACGGCCAAGAAGCGCATCGAATTCCGCAACACCCGCCCGCGCACGGCAGCTTAGGCGCATGATCCGGAGAAGTGGGCACCGGTTTTCCGACAAGATCATGCGCAAACATAAGACTTCAGGAGAATAAGATGGCCTGGACCCGTGAACAGATGGCCGCGCGCGCAGCGAAGGAATTGCGTGACGGCTACTACGTGAATCTCGGCATCGGCATCCCGACGCTGGTCTCGAACTACATCCCTGATGGCGTCGATGTCAGCCTCCAGAGTGAGAACGGCATGCTCGGCATGGGCCCGTTCCCCTATGAGGGCGAAGAGGACGCCGATCTCATCAATGCCGGCAAGCAGACCGTGAGCGAATTGCCGACGACCTCGTATTTCTCCTCGGCCGATTCCTTCGGCATGATCCGCGGCGGCCACATGGATCTCTCGATCCTCGGCGCCATGCAGGTGGCCCAGAACGGCGATCTCGCCAACTGGATGATCCCCGGCAAGATGGTCAAGGGCATGGGCGGCGCGATGGATCTCGTCGCCGGCGTCAAGCGCGTCGTCGTGGTGATGGAGCATTCCGCCAAGGACGGCGCCAAGCTGCTCAAGCAGTGCAATTTGCCGCTGACCGGCGAGCGCGTGGTCGACATGGTCGTCACCGATCTCGCCGTCTTCACCATCGACAAGCACGGTGACGGCGGTATGGCGCTGATCGAGCTCGCCGACGGCGTCTCGCTCGACGAGGTCAAGTCCAAGACCGAAGCCGAATTCCGCGTCGCGCTGAAGAACACGTAAGGTCGTCAATGGGGCGCGCATGACGATACGGTCAGCGCGTCCCGACGACGCCGATTTCATTGCAAGAACCATCCTGTCGTCGCAGCGCGGCTATCGGTCGCGCGGCTGGTTCGACGTTGCGCTCGGCTGGCCAGAAGCACAGTGCCTCGATTTTATCTCGTGCGTCGCGGTCGCACGCGCGGTGTCGATGTGGCATGTCTCGCAATTCCTGGTCGCGGAGGTCGATGGCAGGCCGGGCGCCGCGCTCTGCGCCGTGCCGGCGGCGGGTACGGGACCGGCAGCTTGGCGCGCGATCGAGGAAGTTGCAGCCGCAATCCGGCTTGCTGCGCCTGAACTGGAAGCGATCCGTCAACGCGGCGCCTATACACGCGCGTGCTGGGTTCAGGGTGGCGAGGGCGACTGGATGATCGAGTATGTCGCAACCGATCCCGCTTATCGCGGCCGCGGCCTGGTGCAGGCGTTGATTGCGCACGCGCTGGATACCGGGCGAGCGGCCGGATTTGCCCGGGCGACGATATCATTCCTGATTGGCAATGAGCCAGCCGAGCGCGCCTACGCCAAGGCCGGTTTTGTCTTTGCAGAGGAGAAGCGGGACCCGGATTTCGAGGCGATCATCGGAGCACCCGGCTTTCGCATGTTCGCGCGGGCGATGTGATCGGCGTTGTCGCGCCGCTCTCGTCCGGGTCCTGCTGCCCCCATCCGCTCAGGCCGCGGTCGCCGAACGCACTCCGGCGGCCTTAGCCAGCGGCCGCACGCCCTTGCGCCATGCCGTGATGGTGCAGCCGAAGCGACCGCGGAACCAGCGGGCCATGGCGCTTTGCGCGGAGAAGCCGAGCTGCACGGCGATGTCGGCCAGCGGCCGGTCGGGGTCGTCGATCAGTTGGATCACCAGATCGGCGCGCTGCGCGTCGAGGATCGCCGAGAAGCTGGTGCCGGCTTCGGCAAGGTGGCGGTGGATGGTGCGGCGTGTACAGGCGAGATGCTCTGCCACGCGCTCGACCGAGCAGTCGCCGCTGGCGAGCAGGGTGCGCACGACCTCGTCGACCTTTTCCTCCCAGCTTGCCGGTCGTGTTTCGATCGCCTCGATCCGCTTGCGCAGATAGCTCGCGATGAGGGGATGCGCGCTCGGGATCCGGCGCTCCATGTCATGCGCCGACAACAGGATCGCATCGTCCTCCGCATTGAAGGTCACGCGGCAACCGTAGAAGTCGCGGTAGCGCTTGCGGTCGTGCGGCGGCGGATAATGCAAGTGCACCTCTTGCGGCCGCCAGTCACTGCCGAACAGCGACTGGATGATGCGGTGGACGCTGCCGAGCGCCATGTCGGTCGACTGGCGCGGCGCAGTCGGCTGCCGGCCGCGCAGATGCAGCGTGATGGTCACGGTCTGCTTGTCGCGGATGACGTCGAGCTTCATGCCGTCATGATGGACGTGGATGAAGCGCGAGAATGCTTCGATCGCCCCGCCGACGGTCGCCTGTTCGCGCACGATCAGGCCGACCGCGCCAAAGTTGGTCAGGCCGCCGCGCTCGGCCAGCCGTAAGCCAAAATCTTCAGCACCGGATGCCTCTGCCGACAATTCGAGCAGGCGACGTAAGGCTGTGACCGCAATGGGCGTATCGGGCTTGTCGAGGATGGCCAGCGGCAGCCTGACTTTGCGCATCATTTGTCTGGGGTCGAGCCCGACCGACCGGGCGACCTCCGGGTAACAGCTCAAGCCCGCGCTGCGAATGAGGTCGGTCATGCGAACCGTTCCTGCCAGCCATTCCCGCAGATGTCCCGAAATGTAAAACTTCTGTCCCGATCCGTCAAATCCGGGAACCGGGTGGAACATACATAAGTGAAACCGAAGCACTGGCGCGAATGCCGTGCTCACGACGGCGGGGCGCGATGGGGCCCTCGGCCGTCTCGGACCATTTGACCAAGACATTATTGGATCGGAATTATGCCGGGAAACATGCTTTCCAAGGGTGAGGTATTCGTCATTGAAACTGACGCCGCCTCCCGCGAACAACTTTCAGCGGCGCTTCAACACAGCGCCTATGACGTGATCTGCTTTGCCGACGGCGCATCGCTGTTGTCGGAAGCAAAGGCGCGGATGCCGGCCTGCGTGCTGCTGGAGATGCCACCGGATCGCTCCGCTCTCGACGTGCTCAAGCGGCTGCGCGAGGAGAACTGCATGGCGCCGGTCCTGGTGACCTCGTCCAACGGCAGCATCGCCATGGCGGTCGACGCCATCAAGAGCGGCGCGGCCGACTTCATCGAGAAGCCGTTCCGCACCCGCGACATCGTTGACCGGATCGATGCCGCGATCGACGAGTCCGCACAGCCGGATTCGAGCCGGCAGCGCTGGCTGCCCGGTTGTGAACCGCTGACCTTGCGGGAAGGCGACGTGCTCGAACATCTCGCTGCCGGCCTGACCAATAAGGAGATCGCCCGGCGCATGCATCTCAGCGCACGCACGGTCGAAGGCTATCGCGCCAGCATCTTGAAGAAGGCTGGTGCGCGAAACGTGACCGATCTGCTTCGTCGCATCTTCGGCCAGGCTTCGCCCAGCCAGGTCTGAAGTTCGAGTCCGAAGCGAGGTTTCGCCGCGGCGCGATGACGCGTTCCGCGGCCATGGTGCCGCCGCAGCGTCGCCCAACGGAAACCCCAATCGAACCGGTTCCTTCCCTGCCGCGTCTCACCACGATGGCGTGGCATGTTTCGCGCGTCCGGCTGGCGGCGCGACGATATCGGCAGGGAGGAATTTGATGCGCACGATCGCAAGATGTCTGGCGACGACGAGCCTGGTCCTGGTGACCACGGTGGTCGCTTCACCGTTATGGGCGGCCGATGTGGATGCCACATCCAGCATCGACACGGTCACCGTCTATCCCGATGGCGCGACCGTCACGCGCGTGATCGCGCTGGACCTCGCCTCCGGAGACAGCACGCTGGTCGCCAAGGATTTTCCGCTCTCGCTCGATCCGTCCTCCCTCCGCGTTGAGGGTGAGGCGGGCGCCAAGCTCACCATCGGCACCATCGATGCGCGGCCGCCGCGTGCGGCTCCTCCCGTCAATCTGCCCGAGCTCGACCAGCGCATCGAGGCGCTCAGGGATCAGCGCGCCGATTTGCAAGGCGCGATCGACTCTGCCGCCGCCCGGCGCAAGTTCGCGCAGCATTTTGCCGAAGCCTCCCCTGCCGGCCTCGGCGACAAGGGCGAGGCGCGGCCGATCACCGAATGGCGCGCGGCCTTTGCCGCGGTTGCCGAGGAGATCGCGACTGCCGACGCTGCGATCCGCGACGCGGCGCGAAAGCAGCGCGAGCTCGATCGCCAGATCGCGCAACTCGAAGCCGACCGGTCCGCCAAGCCGCCGAGCAAGTTGGAGGTGCGGATCGACGTCGCCTCGGCAGCCGCGACGAAGGCGACGCTGCGAGTCACTTACGCCGTGCGCAATGCGCGCTGGCTGCCGCTCTATGACGCCCGGCTCGATACCGGCGCCAAAGACCGCAAGCCGCAACTCGAGCTGGTCCGCCGCGCCGAGGTCACGCAATCGACTGGCGAAGACTGGTCCAACGTCACGCTTGGCGTTTCCACGGTCCGTATCGCCCGTGGCGGCAGCGCGCCGGAGCTGGGCTCGCTGGTGGCGCAATATCCGCAGGTGCCAAAGCCGATGGCGGCGGGCTCGATGTCGGACAGTGCGCGCTTGCGCTCCGCGCTGGTGCCGGCGCCTGCCGCGGAGCCTGCGCAAACCCAGCAGTTCAAATTTGGTGGAGGAACGGTCATTGCGGAGCAAGAGGCAACCGCCGAGATCGGCGACTTCCAGGCCACCTTCAGGATTCCCGGCCGCGTCAGCCTCGGCGCCGCCGAGGGCGCCAAGAGCCTGCGCATCGCCTCCATGAGCGTGCCCGCGGATCTCGCGGTGCGCGCCGCACCGGTGCTGGACCCGACCGCCTTCCTCGAAGCCAGCTTCAAGCAGACTGACGACACGACGTTGCTGCCGGGCAAGGTCGCGATCTATCGCGACGGCGTTTTTGTCGGCCGTGGCAAGCTCTCGGCCTCGGCCAAGGACGATATCGTACGGCTCGGCTTCGGCGCCGACGACAAGGTCAAGGTCGAGCGCGCCGTGCTCAAGCGCAACGAAGGCTCGGCGGGCCTGCTGGTCACGACGTCGAAGACCGACGAGCGTTCGTTCAAGACGACGATCCGCAACGGTCACGACTTCCCGATTCGTGTGGCGGTCGAGGATCAGCTGCCGGTCAGCGAGAACGAGGACATCGTCGTCGAAATGTTGCCCTCGACCACGTCGCCCACGGCAAAGGACATCCGTGACAAGCGCGGCGTGCTGGAATGGTCGTTCGACGCCAAGCCCGGCGAGGTCAAGGATATCAACTTCGCCTGGCGCGTCCGCTGGCCGAAGGACAAGAGCATGGTGATCGTGCCGTCGGGCTAGATCCCTGGCGCCGCCGCGCTCATCGACTGTGGCAGCACGTAAGGCACGCCGTCGTCGGCCTGATGGACGACGGCGTCGATTTCGAAGATGTCGCGGATGATCTCGCGCGTGACGATCTCAGCGCGCGGGCCGTCGGCAGCGAGCCGGCCGCTGTTCAGCACGACGAGGCGGTCGGCGAAGCGGATCGCGAGATTGAGATCATGCAGGATCGCGATCACCGCCGTGCCACCTGCCGCGCGCCTGCGTGCCGCTTCGACCAGGTCGATCTGGTGGCGTAGATCGAGGCTCGATGTCGGCTCGTCCAGCAGCAAAAGCCCGGGTCCGTGCTCGGCTTCGCCGCAGGCAAGCTGCACCAGCACGCGAGCGAAATGGGTGCGCTGCTGCTCGCCGCCGGACAGCGTCGGCAATTGCCGGTCGCGAAAATGTTCGAGGCCAACCTCATGCAGTGCGGCGTCAACCAGCCGTCCTGCATCGCGCGGGCTGCGGTCGCCCGCGCCCATCAGCACGATTTCCTCGACGGTGAAGGGGAAGGTGACGTTGACGTGCTGGGACAGCATCGCGCGGCGCGCGGCGAGTTCGCGTGGCGCAAAACTGCGGATATCGCGCTGCTTCAGCCGCACCTCGCCCTGGCTCGGTCGAAGATCGCCGGACAAGAGCCGTAGCAGCGTCGACTTGCCGGCGCCGTTCGGACCGATGATGGCGACCATCTCGCCCGCGTTGACGGTCAGGCCGACGCCATCGAGCAGCGTCGCGCGCCCGGCGCGCTTGGTCAAAGCGTGCGCTTCGATCACGGCGCTCATAGCGAGGCGAGCCCGCGCTGCCGCAGCAAAATCCCCAGGAAGACCGGCGCGCCGACGGCCGCGGTCAAAATACCGATCGGTATCTCGGCCGGCGCCACGATGGTGCGCGCCAGCGTGTCGGCGCCGACCATCAGGATCGCGCCGAGCAGCGTCGAGGCCGGCAGCAGCAGGCGATGTGCAGGTCCGATGATGAGGCGCAGCAGATGCGGCACGACGATGCCGACGAAGCCGATGACGCCACTGATCGACACCGCGACGCCGGTCATCGCTGAGACCATGACGATCGAAATCCGCTTCAGACGCTCGACGTCGACGCCGCCGTGAAAGGCGTCGGCTTCGCCAAGCACCAGCAGATCGAGGCCGCGCGCGATGAAGGCGCAGGCAGCCAACCCTGCTGCGAGAACTGGCGCTAGTATCGCAGCCTTGGTCCAGGTCGCGCCGCTCATCGAGCCCAGCAGCCAAAACGTAATGTCGCGAAGCTGGCGGTCGTCGGCGATGAAGACGAGCAGGCCGATGCCGGCATTGGTGATGGCCGTGATGGCGACGCCGGCGAGCAGGAATATCGCGATCGAGGTTTTGCCGGCGCGGCTGGAGATGCCGTAGAGGATCGCAGTCGTTGCGAGCGAGCCTGCAAAGGCCGCAAGCGGCAGCAGTTCAGTCTGGAGAAAGCGCAACGGCTCGCCGAAGCGCGAATCGGTGAAGACGATCGCGCTTGCCGCCGCGAGCGCGCCGCCGCTGGAGACGCCGACCAGCGCGGGATCGGCGAGCGGGTTGCGGAACAGTCCCTGCATGATCGCGCCGGCGGCTGCGAGCAGGCCGCCGACCGTTGCGGTCGCGGCAATCCGGGGGATGCGGATCGACCACAGCACGAGCTGGTCGCGGGCCATCAGCGCATTCGCGGTGCCGTCCGGGGCAAAGCCGAGTGCGGCCGGCAATCGGGAGATGGGAATGCCGGCCGCCCCTACTGTCAGCGCGATCATCGCGATGGCTGCGAGCGCCGCGAGGAGAAGTGACATCGCCAACGATGCGGATCGCCGTCCCGTGCTTCGTCGCAGGCTCCGCGCTTCCGTTCCGGTCGCCACGCTCATTGCCGGCAATTCGCCGCCGACAAGGCCGACGAGAAAGTACCGCTCTGGTCGACCAGTGCCGGATAGAGTTTCACGGACAGGTCGCGCGCGGCCGCCGCGGTGCGCGGCCCGAAGCCGAGCAGATAAAGCCCGTCCATCGTGACAAAGCTTTTGTTGGCCGCGACCGGTGTCAGGGCAAAGCCGGGATGCGTATAAATCGCGTCGGCCTGGAGCGAATCCTTGCCGCGTTCGATCGACAGCACCACGTCGGGCTTCGCCGCCACGATCGCCTCGTCGCCGATGATCTTGTAGCCGTCGTAATCGTCGACGGCGTTGGCGGCGCCCGCGAGCTGGATGATCTCGTCCGCGGCGGTCTTGTGGCCGGCGACCATCGCCCGCCCGTTTTGAAGCGACATGACAAACATCACTCGCACCGGCTTGGTCACCTTGGCACGCAGTACGCGGAGCTGGGCGAGATCGGCGCCGACCGCGGCGCTCAGGCATTCCGCGCGCGCATCGACACCCATGGCGTGGCCGACCAGCCTGATCTTATCGACGAGACCTTCCTCGGAGAAGGTTTCGGGCACCAGCACCAGCGGCACCTTCGCCGTCTCCAATACGTCCATGGTCTCGCGTGGGCCCGACCCCTGGATCGCCAGGATCAGCGTCGGGTTGAGGCCCAGCACGCCCTCGGCGGAGATCTGGCGCATATAGCCGATATTGGGTTTGTCGTGCAGCGCCGCCGCCGGATAGAGGCTCGTGGTGTCGACGCCGACCAGCCGGCTCTCGAGCCCGAGCGCATAGAGGATCTCGGTGATGGCGCCGCCGATCGAGACCGTGCGCCCGAAGTCGTTGACCGCAACGTCACGGTTGCGCGCATCATGCACGGTGATACCAGCGGCGTGAGCTTCGGAGGCGAGTGCGATCGTTCCGGCGAGCAGGACATGTGTAAGGGTGCGACAAAATGTCATTGCAGGTTACTTCGTCAGGATCAGCTTGTTCTGCGAGGTCAGACGGAGGCGATAGCTCTCCTCGCCATGCGCGATGAATATCTCGCGCTCGGCGGCAAACAGCTCGCGGCTGTCGATCCGGTTACCCCGCATCATCAGGGTTCTCGTTGTTGCAGAAGGGCTTTCCGCGTGCCCTCCGGCGTCGCCGATGTTGTCTCCGGATGCGGCTGACATGGGTCCCGTGATGCGCTTTCGAAATTTCAGATGCTGTCTGTCTGTATAAGCGGCATCAGGCGCATTCCAACCGCAGCAACTTACAATCGATATAAACTGCAACCTCGCGACATTGACCGTCAGAGTGTTGCCACGTAACCAATCAAGGCGCGGGGCAACTTGCCCGGGTCTTGAGAAAATTAGCCAGCCAGTCGCTCGCGGTTTGCGAGCGCACGCCAGCCAAACGACTCCAAAAACTAAAGTGAAGTGCAGGCTGGGGTGATATGGCTGACGGGGCTAGGTATTCGCGCGTCCTGATTTTGGGCGCGTCGGTGGTTTCAATTGCGGCGATGATGACGGAGAGCGGTCTTGCGCAGACTGCTCAGCCGCAGGCCGAACAGAATTCAACGGAGCGGCCGAAGCAGGCCAAGCGCAAGCAAGCCAGGCCGCAGGTCGCGCAGCAGGCTGCGCCCGACGTCATGAATGCTCGCGCCCAGGCGAGTGGCACGGCGTCCGTTCAGGCACTCGACACCATCACGGTCGCCGCAACAAAGACCAAGGAACGCGCGATCGATGCGCTCGCGCCTGTGAGCTCCGTGTCGCTCGATCAGATCCAGGGGCTCCAGCCGAACCGGCTGTCGGATGTCTTCTACAACGTTCCCGGCGTGTCGTTTCAGGAGCGCGGCGATGATCCTGCGACCGTCATCAACGTCCGCGGCTTGCAGGATTTCGGCCGCGTTGCCGTCGTCGTCGACGGTGCGCGGCAGAATTATCAGCGCACCGGCCACAACGCCAACGGCTCCTTCTTCCTCGATCCTGAATTGATCGGCGGCGTTGACGTCGTGCGCGGTCCGACCGCCAACATCTATGGCTCGGGCGCGATCGGCGGTCTTGTCTCTTTCCGGACCAAGGATATCAACGACGTACTGCGCCCCGGCGAGCGCTGGGGTGTCGATCTCTCCGGCTCCTACGGCTCCAACAACAGCCGCGGCCTCGGCTCGGTGTTCGGCGGCGTGCGCGCCACGCCCGACGTCGATATTTTCGGCGGCGCGGTCTACCGCACGCAAGGCAATTACAAGGACGGCAACGGCACCGAGATCGGCAACACCGGTAATCAGGTTGAGGCCGGGTTGATGAAGGTCACGGTGCGGCCAGCCTTAGGTCATGAAGTCAAGTTCGGCGCCACCTTCCAGGACTATCAATACACGATCGGCCAGATGAACACCGGCCCAGTGGCGACCGCGGCCCAGCGCGCGCTCTATCAGGGCTCGTCGGTCTATGCCTCCGATACCAAGAACTACACCGGCACCGTTACATGGAACTATGCGCTGCCGAGCGACAATCTATTCGACTGGCATATGTCGGCCTACGGCAACCGCACCGAGAACGACCAGACCAAGACCTATCACTATTCGACCTCGGGCGCGGCCTATTGCGGCGCCGGCAATTTCGGCAACAACATTTCGGGCTGCGTCGGCGACAAGCGCGCATATGTCCTCAACACGGTCGGCTTCGACGCCAACAATACCACGCGCTTCAATGTCGGCGACTGGCGCAATGCGCTGACCTATGGCGTCGACGCGTTCCAGGACGACGTGATCACGACGGACAGCCGCGGCAATTCCAACATCACGACGCCGAGCGGCATCCGCACCGTGTCCGGCGGCTTCCTGCAACTGAAGCAGAACTACAGTACCTGGTTCGAGGCTGTCAGCGCGATCCGTTATGACCGCTATAATCTGCAGTCGGGCACGACCAATACCGGCGGCGACCGCTTCTCACCGAAGATCACGCTCGGCGTGACGCCGGTGGCGGGCTTCCAGCCCTATGTGAGTTATGCCGAGGGCTATCGTGCGCCCTCGATCACCGAGACTGTGATCTCCGGCGCGCACGCGACCGGCGGCGGACCGGCCTTCTTCGTCTGTCCGGACGGCACTTCCGGCCTGTTCTGCTTCCTGCCCAACCCAAATCTTCGCCCCGAGGTCGGCAAGAACAAGGAAGTCGGCATCAACCTGAAATACGACAACATCTTCACCGCGTCGGACTCGTTCCGCGGCAAGATCAACCTGTTCCGCAACGACGTCTCCGACTACATCGACCTCGTCGCCTCGACGCCGGTCCCGACCGGGTTCGGTTCGTTCAGCCAGTTCTACCAGTATCAGAACATCACCAGCGCCCGTATCCAGGGTTTTGAGGCCGAGACGATGTACGATGCCGGCAACTGGTTCGTCGGTGTTGCCGGTCACTATATCCAGGGCAAGAACGTCGCCACCAATGTCGGGCTCGCGACCATCACGCCGCGCAAGGTCGTCACGACAGGCGGTGTCCGCCTGCTCGATCGCACGCTGATCCTGACCGCGCAGTGGGCCTCGTTCGGTCCCAACAATGACGTGCCCGCCGGCTATCTGCCTGCGACGGGGTACGAGCTGGTGAACCTGTACCTGACTTACAACGCGACCAAGGACATCGTGTTCTCGGCCTCGATCGACAATCTCTTGAACCAGTACTACCGGCCCTACGCCATTCCTGGCAGCTCGACCGACGGCACCACGCAGAATGACGTGCTGTGGTCGAGCCCCGGACCGGGCCGGGTCTACAAGGCCGGCTTGAAGATTCACTTCGGAGGTGCGTAGCCGGAAGGCATCGCAACACCGCCAATCTCCGCCGGACCGCGCTGATGCTCCAGCGCGGCCTCGGCGCGTTTCCGTCTAGATCAGAAGGAGAGACTCTTATGTTCATCGCCATGAACCGCTTTCAGGTGAAGAAGGGCGCGGAGACCGCGTTCGAAACCGTTTGGGCCACCCGCGAATCCTATCTCGGCAGCATGCCGGGCTTCGTCGAGTTTCATCTGTTGAAGGGCCCGGAGGCCGAGGACCACACGCTCTATTCCTCGCACACCACCTGGGTCGACAAGGCCGCGTTCGAGGCCTGGACGCGCTCGGACCAGTTTCGCCGCGCCCATGCCCGCGCCGACAATCCGACCGGCGAGAGCCTCTATCTCGGCCATCCCAAGTTCGAGGGCTTTGAGGTGATCCAGAGCGAACGCAAGGCCGCGGCGGCTTGACGCCGCGTGAAGCACGAGAGGAGCCGGACATGCTGAGCACCGATCTCGCCGATCTCAGGGCGTATATGGCCGACAATCCCGGCGCGGTGATCGAGGACGTCGCGCGCGAGCGCAAGGTCTCGCCGCGCGCCGTGATCGAGGCGCTGCCGTTGTCGATGGTGCGCATAGGCGCCGGCGAGCATTTCGCCGCCGCCATGCAGGACATCGCCGCGTGGGGCGAAGTCACGCTGATTATCCACACGGATGATGCGATCTTCGAGTTCACAGGCAGCATTCCCGCGGGCGAGATCGGCCGCGGCTATTTCAACCTGATGCAGCCGAAGGGATTGCACGGCCATCTCCGTCACGAGCGCTGCGCGGCCGTTGCTTTTGTCGAGCGTCCCTTCATGGGCAAGAACTCGGCCTTCGTGGCGTTCGTCAATGCCGACGGCGGCATCATGTTCAAGGTCTTCGTCGGCCGCGACGAGACCCGGGCGCTGCGTGCGGACCAGCTCGCGCGGTTCCGGCAGCTTGCGGACCGTATCGCGGCATAGCTTCTTTCTATCTGTCGGGAGATCAGGATGCAGGGCAAATTTTGGCTTCGGCACGTGATCGTAACGATCGCGTTCGCGCCGGCATCGGCCTTCGCCGCGACGGACGAAGCGCTGTTGCCGCGCAATCTGTCGCCCTGGGGTATGTTCGTCAGCGCCGACGTTGTCGTGAAGGCGGTGATGATCGGGTTGGCCTGCGCCTCACTGGTGACGTGGACAGTGTGGCTGGCCAAAACCATCGAGCTGCGCCGCAAGGGCGCGCTTGCCCTCAAGCGCACACGCGCACTCGAAGGCAATATGAAGCTGGCTGAGGCGGCCGAGCGGATCGGTGAGGCACACGATGCGGTGGCTCAGCTCATTCAGTCCTGCGCGAAGGAAGCGGAGCTCTCCGGCGGCATCCTCGACGACGGCCTTCAGGAGCGGGTGGCGCTGCGGCTCGAGCGGGTCGAGGCGGCGATGTCGCGGCAGATCGCGCGCGGCACCGGCGTGCTTGCGACCATCGGCGCCACCGCGCCGTTTGTTGGCCTGTTCGGCACTGTCTGGGGCATCATGAATTCCTTCATCGGCATTTCCGAGAGCCACACCACGAGCCTCGCCGTGGTCGCGCCCGGCATCGCGGAGGCGCTGCTCGCCACCGCGCTCGGCCTCGTCGCCGCGATCCCGGCGGTGGTGATCTACAATCATCTTGTCCGCGGCATCACCAATTACCGTGCGCTGCTCGGTGACGCCTCGGCGCAGCTTATGCTGCTGGTCAGCCGCCAGCGCGACCACCGTGACTTCCGCTTGTCGCGGGCGGCGGAGTAGGCCATGGCCGCGAAGCTCGGCGGACGTTCGCTATCTGGACTCAGGTCGCGCGGCGCGCCTGATGACCTCGACGTTACCCACGAGATCAACGTCACGCCCTTCATCGACGTGATGCTGGTGCTGCTGATCATCTTCATGGTGGCAGCGCCGCTCGCTACCGTCGACATCGGTGTCGACCTGCCCGCAACCGCCGCCGAGCCGGCGCCACGGCCCGACCAGCCGATCTTCGTCACCGTGAAGCCGGATCTCTCGATCGCCGTGGGCGAAGATGTCGTGGCCCGAGATGGGCTAGGCTCCTCGCTCGATGCCGCCACCAAGGGCCGCAAGGACGAGCGCATTTATCTGCGCGCCGACAAGGCTGTGAGCTATGGCGACCTGATGGACGTCATGAATACCTTGCGCAATGCCGGCTACCTCAAGGTCGCGCTGGTCGGCCTCGACGGACGCAGCTGATGGCCGCGAACGCCTTTGCCCTGCACCAGCCGCTTGGCGAACGCGAAACCGCGCGCTGGGGCGTATCGGGCGCGGTGATCGTGGCGTTGCATGTTGCCGCCGCGGTGCTTGCGATGAGCTGGCTCAGATCGCAACCGGAGCTCGGCGTCAGCCTGCCGGCGATCATGGTCGACATGGCGCCGGCGACGTCGGCGCCGCAACCGACACGGGACGATGTCGCGCCGGGACCACTGATGCAGGCGGCCGACGCCTCGCCGCCGGAGCCCGTGCAGCAACAGGCCGTCGAGGAAACAATCGCGCCGACGCCGCCGCAGGAGAAGCCGGAGGTGGTGGCGTCGCCGGAGCACAAGTTGGAGCCGACGCCGGCCAAACCTGAGCCAGCCAGGATCGTGCCGGTCGAAAAGACCGCGTCGGCGAAGCCGAAGATTGTTCGTCGCGAGGCCAGGACGCCGTCGGAAGCAATCCCTGCGCCGCGCACCAGCGCGCCGCCGCGCGCCGAGCGCGAGGCGCCGATGGCATCTGCGATGAGCGCAGGCGCGGTGGCGTCAATCATCGCGTCGTACAATCAGCGCGTCCGCGCGCATCTGATGCGCTTCCACCAATATCCGTCCAGCGGCGGCGGTGCGCGCGGCGTTGCCAGGCTGAGCTTCACCCTCAGCCGCGGTGGGCAAGTCACGTCCAGCCGTCTCGGCGGCTCGTCGGGCGTCGCCGCGTTCGATGCCCAGGCTATGTCGATGGTCCGCCAGGCCTCGCCGTTTCCGCCGATCCCGGACGAGATCAAGAACGGCGCGATGAGCTTTACGATTCCAGTGGAGTTTACGGTGAGGTAAGCCCACCGCTGTCATGCCCCGCGAAAGCGGGGCATCCAGTACCCCGCGGCGTTTCCGCATCACACGACCGCCGCGGCGTACTGGATCGCCCGGTCGAGCCGGGCGATGACCGTGGTGAGAGAGTTGCTTACTTCGCCTTCAGAAAATCCGCCACCTCGAGCAGCATGAACTCGTCGTCATCGGCCTTGTTGGGATCGCGGCTGGACGAGAACGGCAGATTGTTGTCGTTGCCGACGATGATGTGGGTGTCGTCGACCCGATCGACGTTCTCGATGGTGAAGAACGGGAAGGTGTAGACGCCGTCATTGAGCGGCTTGCGCGCCTTCTTGTCGGGATCCCTGATCTTCAACAGGTCGATATAGCCGATCTTGCGCACGGGCTTGCCGACATTGGCCTCTGTCAGCTCGATCTTGTAGACGCGCTTGAACTTGGCAACATCAGGGAAGCAGTTGTCGCCGCGGGTGCCTTGCGGGCAGGCCTTGTCGGGCGTGCCTTCGCCGTTGTCGCGCTCGATGACGAGGCCGGCGCTCGGGTCGATCATGTTGAAGTCGCCGATGGCGTTGCCGTTCTGCTCGAACACATACTGCCAGTAGCGGCCGGTGAACTTCTCCGCGGCGACGTCGAATTCGAGGATGCGGGAGGCTTCCTTGCCGTCGACCCGCTCCCAGTCCTTCTTGTCGGCATCCCACAGCGGGCCCTCGAGCAGGCCATAGAGGAACTTGCCGTCCTTGGACGAGGCAAAGCCCTCAAAACCCTTGGAGCGGCGCAGGTTGACGTTGGTGTAGGTCGCGCCCGGTGCGCCCGGCGTCCCCACCGCCCAATGATCGGGCGAGCGCACCGGCTTGCCGTCGGCGATGGTCTCGAACACGCCAAGGATCTTGCCGGTCCTGTCGGCCTTCAGGACATAGGGGCCGAACTCGTCGCCGATCCAGAAGGTGTCGCCGATGATCTGGAAGCCTTCGGTATCGAAATCGGAGCCGGTGAGGTAGCGCTTCTGGGTGTCTTCGTGAACGATGCGGAACGGCACCTTCTTGTCGGGATCGTGCAGGAAGATGGTCTCCTGCCGCTCGATCTTGCCGCCGGCCCAATCCATCTTGTAGCGGTTGAGATACAGCATCGAGTCCGGCGAGTTGGCGCGCGCGCCCATGCCGTTGTCGGTGATGACCCAGAAGCTGCCGTCCGGCATCTTCTTGATGCCGGAATGGCCCTGGAGCGGCTGGCCCTTGAACGGCAGCGAGATGCCGGTCGGGCGCTCAAAGGACTTGCCCATCACGGTACCGAGCGCGTCGACGCGCTTGCCGGTGGTGTATTTGCCAGAGGTCTTGAGATCGGCGGGCGCGTCAGCCGGCGCGTCAATGAAGGTCGCGGCCGGCATCACCACGTGGCCGGCGAGCTTGGCGGGGAATTCGCCTTCGCTCTGCGCGAGCGCCGGGCTCGCGATGAGAATGATCGTTGCGACGGTGCTGAGAAAAGTCGCGCGCATGTGCGTCTCCTGTTAACGGAGGCCGTCTTATGCGGACCGCACATTGCAGTTTTGTGAAACCGGGCCAAACGCCGCAGGCGCCGGCTACTCCTTGACCGCGCCGGTCAGCGAGGAGACGTAGTAATCGACGAACAGCGAGTAGAAGATCGCAACCGGCAGCGAGCCGAGCAGCGAGCCCGCCATCAGTGCGCCCCACTGGTAGACGTCGCCGGTGACGAGTTCGGTCAGGATCGCGACCGGCACGGTCTTGTTGGCGCCGCTCTGGATGAAGGCGAGCGCATAGATGAACTCGTTCCAGGACAGCGTAAAGGAGAAGATGCCGGCCGAGATCAGGCCGGGCACGGCCAGCGGCAGCGTGATCCGGCGCAGGATCTGAAGCCGGGTCGCACCGTCGACCAGCGCGCATTCCTCGAGCTCATAGGGGATCGATTTGAAATAGCCGATCAGGAGCCAGGTGCAGAACGGCACCAGGAAGGTCGGATAGACCAGGATCAGGGCAAGCGGTGAGTCGAACAGGCCGAACTGCACCACGACGGTGGCGAGCGGGATGAACAGGATCGACGGCGGCACGAGGTAGGCCATATAAATGCCGAGGCCCACATAGGGGCTGCCGCGGAAGCGTAAGCGTTCGATGGCGTAGGCAGCTAACGTGCTCGCGAACAGCGACAGCGTGGTCGAGCCGATCGCCACCAGCATGGTCGTCCACAGCCAGCGCGGATAGGCGGTGTCGAACAGCAAATGCTTGATGTGAGCAAGCGTCGGCGAGGTGATCCAGAACGGGTTGTGCTCCTTGTAATTCATCAGCTCCGCGTTCGGCTTGAACGACGTGATCGCCATCCAGTAGAACGGAAACAGCAGGATCAGCACGAAGCAGCCGAGCGGCAAATAGATCATCATCAGCCGCCGCAACCCGGAATCCCAGGCCATGGTGTCGGGCGCCGCCCTCGCGACGGAGGCAGGTTGCGCGACGGTGTCAGTCATTGGCCTCTCCCTGCTGCCATTTGCGGCGCGCCAGGCCGAAATAGGAGAACAGCGTTGCGAACACCAGGAACGGGATCATCGACACCGCGATGGCGGCGCCCTCGCCGAGCTCGCCGCCGGCGATGCCGCGCTGGAAGGCCAGCGTCGCGAGCAGATGGGTCGAGTTCACCGGCCCGCCGCGGGTGATGGCATAGACGAGCTGGAAGTCGGTGAAGGTGAAGATGATCGAGAAGGTCATGACGATGGCGAGGATCGGCATCATCATCGGGAAGGTGATGTAGCGGAAGCGCTGCCAGGCGCTGGCGCCGTCGAGCATCGCGGCCTCGTAGAGCGAGGGCGAGATGGTCTGGAGGCCCGCCAGCAGCGAGATCGCGACGAAGGGAATGCCGCGCCAGATGTTGGCGACGATCAGCGAAAAGCGCGCCGGCCAGGGCGAGCCGAGGAAGTCAATATTGGTCGTTCGCCAATGCAGCACGTCGACCAGCAGGTAGGAGATGATCGAGAATTGAGGATCATAGATCCACCAGAACGCCAGCGCCGAGAGCACCGTCGGCACGATCCAGGGCAGCAGCACGATCGCACGCAGCAGGCTCTTGAACGGGAAATGGTTGTTGAGCAGAAGCGCCAGCCAGAAGCCGAGCGCGAACTTCCCGAAGGTCGCAACGCCAGTGTAGAACACGCTGTAGAACACCGCGCCCCACCACAGCGGATCCGTGAGCAGGTACTGAAAGTTCTCAAATCCCACGAAGACGCCGCGCCGGCCGATCGTGGTGTCGGTGAAGGCGAGCCAGATGCCGAGGCCGAGCGGATAGGTCAGGAACACCGCGAGCAGCCCGATCGCAGGCGCAAGGCACATCACGATCAGGAACGGTTTGTAGTCGAACAGGCGCACCAGCCACGACGGTTGCCGCTGTGCAAGGGCCGGGGAGGGGAGTGTGGTCACGGACATCGGGTCGTTGTCCTGTTCTTGAAAGTCACCCCCTTATCGGGCCTGACGCCGGAAGTACCGCTTGCAGCGCTGCTCCGCTTCTGCGGCCGCGGCCTCCGGCGTCGCGGCGCCGGTCGCGACCGAAGCGAACATCTGCACCGTCACGTAGTCCGCGCGAACCGCACCGGTGGCGGTCGAAATCGGACCCTTGTAGCCGGCATAATAGGTGCTGTTCATGGTGTCCCTGAAGATCGCGACCTTGGGATCGCCCTTCCACACCGCCGAATCGGCATAGGCCGCCAGCGGTTGCGACCAGTAACCGCTGTTGGCGTTGAGCCAGGGCTCATACTGGTCCTTCTCCAGCATGTACTGGAGGAAGGCCTTTGCGGCGTTTGGATATGGGCTGTGCTTGAACACCATGGCGTTCAGCGTCAGCCCCGACATCGGCGAGATCGGCGCAAGAAACTTCGGCAACAGCTGATGTTCGCTGTCCTCGGCGATCGCGGCGGTCGCTGGATCGTTCTTCAGCGAGAAGTACAGCGAGACGCCGTTCGCCGTCAGGCCGATTTCCTGTGAAGAGTAGGCGCGGTTGTTGCTGACGTCGTTCCAGGACGGCGTGCCCGCGATGAAGGTCGGATAAAGCTCCTTCACATAGTTCAGCGCCGCGATGGTTTCCTTGCTGTTGATGGTGACATTGCCTTCCTCATCCAGCAGCGAGGCGTTGTGCGACCACATCATCCAGTCCGCAAAGCCGTTGCCGTCACCGACGGCGTTGCCGAGCGCAAAGCCGGCGGGCTTGCCGGCCTTCTGCAACTTCTTGCAGAGGTCGAGGAATCCGGGAAGGTCGTCCGGCGCCCTGTCGAACCCGACGGATTTGAGAATCGACTTGCGATAGATCAGGGGACCGGCGGTGGCGCCGAACGGGAGGCCGATCCAGGTATCGCTCCTGGCCTTTTTGCCATAGGCCTTCGCAAGGTTCTGCCAGCCGCCATACTTCTTGCCGAGATAGTCGGCGACGTCGGTCAGCTCGATCAGCTTGTCGACATAGATATGCGGCGCGTCGGAGAAGCCGATGATGATGTCGGGGCCGGCGCCGGAATTCGAGGTCACCGCGGTCTGCTGGTTGATGTCTTCCCAGCCGACGAAGTCGACCTTGACCTCGACCCCTGTCTCCTTGGTGAATTTGGCCGCATTGGCGCGGAACACGTCTTCGTCGGCCTGGACGAAGCGCACCGGCCGCAGCATGCGGAGTGTTGCGCCCTTCTCGATCGGCAGTTTCGGTGCGGGGACGTCGGCAGCCTTGATCGCGGATTGAGCGTGCGCTGCAACACCAGTGGCAGCGACCGTTGCAGCGGACAGGCCCAGCGCCAAGGCATCACGACGTGTGATGTCGTTCCTCATCAGTTCCTCCCTATGATGTCTCCCTTCCCGGCGTTGATCGCCGGTGAAGGGCCGTTTCGGTCTTTCGGCGCGTTTTGCGCCGGCCGCCTTAGCTGTTCGGGCCGCGGTCCATGCTGACGGGCTGCCAGCGGCGGAGCGCGGTGTCTTGCAGCACCGACGGATTGACGCAGCTTACCGGCCACATGCCCTGAAGCACCAGTGACAATTCGTAGCCCACACGGCGCTTGCGTGCCTCGTCGAACCGTGCCGAGGCCGAGGCGACATGGGCGGTCAAGGTGACGTTCTCCATGCCGAGGATGGGATTGTTGTGCGAGGGCGGCTCCTTCTCCAGCACGTCGAGCGCGGCGTGCGCGATCCAGCCCTCCTGCAGCGCCTTGATCAGGCTCTCTTCGTCGACCGTGGCACCGCGCCCCGTGTTGATGAAGATCGAGCCCTTCTTCATCTGCCGAAAATGCTTCTCGGTCAGCATGTGATGCACCTCGGGCCGGGCGGGCGCGTGCATCGAGACGAAGTCGGATTGCGACAGCACCTCGTTCAGCGTCGCCGGCATCACACCGTGATCGTACATCAGCGTTTCCTGGATGAAGGGATCGTAGGCCATCATGCGCAGGCCGAACGGCGCGGCGCGCTTTGCGACCGCACGCGCGACGCGGCCGAACGAGATGAAGCCGAGCGTCTGGCCCATCAGCCGCGGGACCTTCAGGAGTGCTGGCCGGCCTTCGGCCCAGCGCCCGGTGCGCACCATCTTGTCCTGCTCGACCAGGCGGCGGAAGCCGGCGAGCAGCAGTGTCATGGCGTGGTCGGCGACTTCCTCGATGAAGGTGTCGGGGATGTTGGTGACGGGAATGCCGCGTGCAGTGGCGGCCTTGATGTCGACGCTGTCGACGCCGACCGAGCCGAGCGTAATGACCTTGCAGCTCTCCAGCGCGTCGATGATGGTCTTGGTGATCGGGATGCCCTTGGCGTAGATGGCATCGGCGTTTTTCGCTGCGGCGATGAATTCGGCCTCGTTGGCGGGCGCCTCGATGATCTCGGCATCGATCGGATCGAGCGCCTCGCGCTCGTACGAATAGTCGCTGCCGGCGACCGTGAAGCTCGCGCCCTTCGGCGTCACCACCCTGTATTTTGGCATTTCCTGCTCCCGATTTGGTTTGTCGGTTCTTGTTATGACCCGCGCCTGCGGCGGGCCTTTGCGTCTTTTACGCGAAATCGGGGCGCTCGCGTACAATCGCCGGTTGCCGGCCTGACGATTTATTTGCAGGTTTTCCGGCATCGTCCGGGCTTCTACGGAGGCGTGTAAGTAACTTGCTAAGGGGTCACCCACTAAAAGTTGATTCAAATCAAGAATGTCTGCGCTTCAGTCCGCGCCACCCGAGGAGCCCATCGTGAAGTTGAGCAATCTGAAGATCGCGCCCAAGCTAGGCATCCTTGTCGGCGTTACCCTGTTCGGCCTGTGCGTCGCCGGAGTTCTCGCCGGTTATTTGATGAAACGCGAGATGGTGAATGCGCGCGTCGACCAGGCCAAGGCCATCGTCGAAATGGGGCGCAACTACGCGCTAACGCTCAAGAAGCGCGTCGATGCCGGCGAGATGACGAAGGACGCGGCCATGGCCGATCTTCGCCGCTACGGCAATGCGATGACCTATGACAACGGTTCGGGCTACCTGTTCGGCACGTCCTATGACGGCATCACCCAGCTCGCGCCCGATCCGAAGCAGATCGGCACCAACCGCATGGAGGTCCTCACCAACGGCCGCAAGCTGTCCTGGGAGCTGATGGATGGCGCGAAGGCTAACGGTTCGATCCTGCTGCACTATGAATATGCGAAGCCGGGTGTGGAAGGGCTGATCCGCAAGATCGGCTACGCCGTGGCTGTCCCCGGCCTCGACATGTATCTCGGTACCGGCGCCTATCTCGACGACATCGACGCCAAGATGGCTCCGGTGTTCTGGTCGCTCGGCCTTGCCATGCTCGGCATCGTCATCGTCGCCGGCAGCGTGGCCTGGATGATCGGCCGCAGCATCAGCCGTCCGCTGGCTCTGCTCGGTGCCCGCATGAAGGATCTCGCCGACGGCAAGCTCGAGGGTGACATCCCAGGCGTCGGCCGCGGCGACGAGGTCGGCGCGATGGCTGCCACGGTCCAGATCTTCAAGGACAACGCGGTGCGCATTCGCGCTATCGAGAATACCGAAGCGGAGGCCAAGGAGCGTGCGGCTGCGGAACGCCGCAGCGCGATGGAAGGCATCGCCAGCGACTTCGAACGCAGCGTCAACGGCATCGTCCACTCGGTCTCCTCGGCCGCGGCCGGCATGCAGAGCACGGCGCAGTCGATGACCGCGACCGCCAGCGACGCCTCGTCGCGGGCGGCGACCGTCGGCGCGGCCTCGCAGAGGGCGTCGGGCAATGTCGGGACGGTCGCAGCCGCCGCCGAGGAGCTGTCGAGCTCGGTTGCGGAAATCTCCCGCCAGGTGACGCGCTCGACCGAAGTGGCGAGCCGCGCCGTCAGCGACGCCGAGCGTACCAACGCCACGGTGCAAGAACTTTCCACCGGTGCCGAGAAGATCGGCGAGGTGGTCAAGCTCATTCATTCGATCGCGGCGCAGACCAATTTGCTTGCGCTCAACGCCACCATCGAGGCGGCGCGTGCCGGTGAATCCGGCCGCGGCTTCGCCGTCGTCGCCTCCGAGGTCAAGGCGCTCGCCAACCAGACCGCGAAGGCCACCGAGGAAATCTCTGCCCAGGTTGCGGCCATGCAGACCTCGACCAGCGATGCAGTCGCAGCGATTGGCGGCATCACCCAGACCATCGCCGAGATGAGCGAGATCACCGCGGGCATTTCCGCCTCGATCGAGCAGCAGGGCGAGGCGACCCGCGAGATCGCCCGCAACATCCAGTCGGTCGCGGCTGGATCGAACGAGATCAACGCCAATATCGGCAGCGTCACCTCGGCCGCGGCAGCGACCGGCACGGCGGCCAGCGACGTGCTCACCAACGCCCGCGAGCTGGACAGCCAGTCCGGCGCGCTGCGCAGCGCCGTCGACGGCTTCCTCGCCAAGGTGCGCGCGGCGTAAGCCGCCGCACAGCAAGATCGGTAGGGTGGGCAAAGGCGCGAGAGCGCCGTGCCCACCTTTTCTTTTCTCGTGATGATCGATGGTGGGCACGCTACGCTTTGCCCACCCTACGAGACCGCTACTGCTTCTCGATCCCCGCGTCCTTGATCAGTCGCTCCCACAGCACCAGCTGCTCGCCCACAAACGTGCCGAGCTGCTCCGGCGTGCCGGAGAACGCGTCCATGCCCAGCGTTGCGAGCTGGGCCTTGATCTCCGGCTTCTCGACGATCTTCCGAATCTCGGCGTTGAGTCGCGTCACGATCTCCTTCGGCATGCCGGCCGGGCCGAAATAGCCTTGCCACGACGAGATATCGAAATCGGGCACACCGGCCTCCTGCATCGAGGGGAGATTCGGCACCAGCGGCGAGCGGTCCTTGGTGGTGACGGCGAGCGCCCGCAGCGCGTTGCCGTTGACGTGCGGCTGGCCGGTCAGGATGTCGACGAACATCATCGAGACGCGTCCGCCCATGACGTCGTTGAGCGCCGGCGGCGAGCTCTTGTAGGGCACATGCAGGAGATCGAGCCCGGCATTGTGCGCAAAGGTCGCACCCGACACGATCGCGGAGGACGAGCCCGACGCGTAGCTCAGCTTGCCCGGATTGGCCTTGCCATAGGCGACGAGCTCGCCGACGGTTTTGGCCGGGACGTCGGGGTGAACGACCAGCATGAAGGGCAGGTCGCCGGTGCGCGCGATCGGGGTGAAATCCTTGACCGGATCGTAGGTCAGGCTCTTGAGCAGAAAAGGATTGGCCGAATGCGTGGTGTTGGTGGTCACCAGCAGGGTGTAGCCGTCGGGTGCTGAGCGGGCGACAAAGGTCGCGGCGATCATGCCGTTGGCGCCGGCCTTGTTCTCGATGACGATGCCGACGCCGAGCGCCTGCGACAAATGTTGCGAGATCAGCCGCGTCGTGGTGTCGGTGCCGCTGCCGGCCGCGAAGGGCAGCACCAGTGTGATGTTGCGGCTGGGCCAGTTGTCGGCCTGCGCGACGGATGCGGCGGCAAGACACAGCGCGGCGACGCCGACGGTGCGCAGGACTCTGATCAGCGATGAAAGCATGTTGGAGCGTTCCCTCTTTTCGTTGGCGGGGAACCTAGCTTCTCTGCGTTGGAATCGGAAGGCGTGAGTTTGTCGCCAAGTCTCGTGCCCCGGACGCAGCGCGGCGCTTCTTCAGCGGTGCGCTGCAGAGCCGGGGCCCATGCTGCGGCAGACTGGGTCCCGGCTCAGCGTCGTGTCATTGCATGCCGCGCCGCGTCCGGGACACGAGACCTGTCGCGCGTCCGCGGCGCGGAATTATTTCACCGCCGAGCCCCGGCGCGATGCGATCACGACCCCGGCAAGCACCAGCGCGTAGCCGATCAGGTGAAACGGCTGGAGTTTTTCGCCGAGCAGCAGGATCGCCATGGCCGAGCCGAACACCGGCACCAGATGGAAGAACGGCGCGGCGCGGTTCGGCCCGATCAGCGCGACGCCGCGGTTGAAGAAGAGATACGCAAGCGTCGAGGGGAAGATCAGGATGTAGCCGAGCGTCGCCAGCGTCACGGTGTCGAATTGCAGCACGCGGCCGCTCCAGGTCTCCCAGATCGCCGTCGGCAGCAGCATCATCGCGCCACAGCAGGTCGTGAAGGAGAGAAAGGAGAGCTGATGAACCTTCGGCCGGCGCGGGATGAAGGCGGAGTAGATCCCGAACGCCACCAGCGAGGAAGCGAACATGATGTCGCCCCTGTTGAAGCTGATGCTTGCGAGCGCCGCGAAATCGCCATGCAGGATGATGATCAGCACACCCGCAAGCGAGATCGCGATGCCGGCAAGCTGCGCACGCGTCAGCCGCACACCGAACAGCAGCAGCGACCACAGCGCCACGAACAGCGGGCCGGCCGACTGGATCAGCAGCGCGTTCAGCGCTTCCGTGTATTGCAGGGCCCAGTACGAGATCGCGTTGTTGAAGGCGAATCCGACCAGCGACAGGAACAGCATCAGCGGCAGGCTGTTGCGCAACGCGGGCCAGTCGCGCTTCAGATGCGGCCAGGAGAACGGCAGCAGGATCAGGAACACGCCGAACCAGCGGATCGTGGTCACCGTCAGCGGCGGCACATGCGCGCCGACATGGCGTGCGAGCACGATATTGCCGGCCCAGAACAGCGAGCTCAGGCTCAACAGCAGATAAGGCTGGTTATTGAGCCAACTGGCTGGATTCGAAGCCGGTGGCGCGGGCGAAGCGATCGTCATTGGCGTTGGATACGATCTTGCGCCGGATTGCTGTTGTGACACAAGTCACGCGGCCGCAAGGCTACAATGCAGGCATGACCCGAGGAGGTGGCATTGGCGGTCAATATGTTGAACATCGAAGGCCTTGAGCGGCTCGATTCAAATGCACCGGTGGTGATGCTGAACCTGATGCGCTTCCACACGCACTCGCGCGACGGCAACGGTTCCGGCTGGGACGCCTATTTGCGCTACAGCGCGATCACCGTGCCGATGATCAGGGCGCGCGGCGGCACGCTGCTTTGGACCGGCGAAGCCAAAGCGGTCGCGCTCGGCCCGCACGATGGCAACGAATGGGATTTCGTCGCACTGGTCTACTATCCATCCGTCGCGGCCTTCCTCGACATGATGACGTCGGAGACTTACGAGCGAGAGGCTGATCCGCATCGCGTCAACGGCTGCGCCGAACACGTGATCATCGCGACGGAGCAGGCCTACAGCAAGTTCAGCGCCCGCTGACTCGCCGGCTTGCGGCCAGAGGCGCGCGTCCGGGGCGAATTTCGCGAATTTTCCGCACAGCTTTGGCGCAGTTATGCGCCAAATGTGAACTATTCGATTGCGTGGGGGTACCAAAGATGGTGCCTTTGGCCGATGAGCGCGCATGTCGGGGCATTGCCGGCTTGGCATGAGGCGTTGTGGTGCTGCTTCCTCCTGGCCGATTTTTGCTTCGTTTGGGGATCAGATGATTTGTGAGCGTTGCGGCGGGGACAATCCGTCGACGAATCGCTTCTGTCACGGCTGCGGCTCGGCTCTGTCGATCGCCTGTCCCGCCTGCAATCATCTCAGCCCGCCCGGCTCGGGCTTTTGCGGAGCCTGCGGCACGGGCCTGAGCGCCCAGAGCAGGCCAATCCCGGCACCGACGGGGCATTTCACCAGACCGGTTCGGGGCGAGCTGAAGCAGGTGACGGTGCTGTTCGCCGATCTCGTCAGCTCGACCGAGATCGTTGCCGGCCTCACCGCCGAAGATGCCATGCAGCGTCTCAAGCCCGCGCTCGATGCGATGTGCGACGCCGTGGAGCGGTTCGAGGGCACGGTGGTGCGAACGCTCGGCGACGGCATCCTCGCCTTCTTCGGCGCGCCGCGCGCGCAGGAAGGCCACGCCCTGCTGGCGTGCGAGGCAGCGCTGGCGATCCGGGACACGTTTCGCGCGCGCGACGATGCCATGTCGGTGCGCATCGGCCTGCATTCCGGCGAGATCGTCGCGGATGCTCCGCTCGTCGACACCGTCACCGAGCACGGCGCTTACGGACTGACCATTCACCTCGCAAGTCGCCTGCCGGCCAAGGCGGAGCCAGGCGAGATTTGCCTGACCGATGAGACCTATCGTCTGGTGCGCTCGTTCTGCGACGTCGGCCCGCTCGGCCGTCATCGCCTGCGCGGCGTTCCGGAGCCGATCGAGCTGTATCTTCTGAAGAACCTCAAGCCGGCGGTCGCCAGCCAGCAATTCCGCGGTGTCGCCTTGGCGACGTTCCGCGGGCGCGAGCGGGAGATGGCTCTGTTGCAACGGACCCTGGCGGCGGTGGAGACCGGCGGCTCTCGCGTCACCGGCATCGTCGGTCCGCCCGGGACCGGCAAGAGCCGGCTGTGCTACGAGTTCGCGGAATGGTGCCGCGCGCGTCTCATTCCGGTGTTCGAGGCCCGCGCTCAGCCCTATGGCGCGGCAACGCCGCTGCAGCCGGTGCTGGAGTTCTTGCGCTCGACCTATTTCAACGTCTCGCCGGACGACGAACCCGATCTGGCGGTGAAGCAGATCGCCACCTGCCTCGCCGAGCTCGGCTCGACCTTCGAGGCGGACCTGTGGCTGGTCTGCGATTTTCTCGGCATCAGGCACGGCCAGGGTCCGCCCTCCTGGCTCGGTCCGCGTGCCCGCAACGTCCGTCTGCTCGACATCATCCGGCACATGATTCGCCAGCGCGGCGCATTGGCGTCGGTGATCATCATCGAGGACCTGCATTGGCTCGATCAGGCGAGCGAGGAGTTCGTCGCAACGCTCGTCGACGCGGTGATCTCGACCAAGACGGTCCTGATCGTGAATTTCCGGCCGGCCTATTTCGCGCCCTGGATGCGCGGGCCGCTGTACCAGCAAATCGAGCTCGCCGAGCTCTCGCCAACGGATACGCACGATCTCGTCGACGAGCTGCTCGGGCTGGAGGACGAGCTTTTCGATGTGCGGCGGCGTGTCGCCGAGCGCAGCGGCGGCAACCCGTTCTTCGCCGAGGAGTTGATCCGCTCCCTGGTCGAGCATCTAGCTATCGTCGGCGAGCAGGGTGGCTACCGGCGCGGCTTCTCCGGCGCCTCCGACGTGCTGCCGCCGACCGTGCAGGCCGTGATCGGCGCGCGGATCGATCGGCTGGCGCCCGGCGATCGCGACCTCCTGCACACGGCCGCGATCATCGGCAAGGAGTTTCAGCTCGCGGTCCTGCAAAGCGTCGCCGGCCTGCCCGCCGCTGAACTCGAGGCGACGCTGATCCGGCTCTGTTCGGGCGAGATGCTCCAGGCGCGCAGCGGTCAGGACGGCCAGGGCTATGGCTTCCGTCATCCCTTGATCCAGGAAGTTGCCTATTCGACCCAGCTCCGCGCGCGGCGCAGCCTCCTGCACGCGCGGGTGGCGCGGGCGATCGAGCAATTCTATCCGGAGCGGCTCGAAGAGTTCGCCGCGCTCCTGTCGCACCATCTCGAGCAGGCCGGCGAGGTCGATGCCGCCGCCGAATATGCCGCGCGCGCCGCGCGCTGGATCGGCTCGACCAGTCCGGCGGAAGCGATCCGGCATTGGCACAAGGTGCGTGCGCTGAAGGCAGGACAGAAGCGCAGCCCGGCGGGCGATGCGCTCAGGATCACGGCCAGCAGCCAGATCGCCTGGCTCGGCTGGCGCGAGGGCATGACGTCGGAGGACGCAAAGCCCTTCATCCAGGAAGCGCTGGAATGGGCGCAGGACACCGACGATTCCATGATTCCGCTGCTGCTGTTCGTCGAAGGACGGATCGCAGGTGCGAGCGGCGGGCAGGCCGATGCCTATGTCGACACGGTCAAGCAGGCCCTGGTGCTGACGGAATCGCGCCAGCTCACCGGCCGCGCAGCAATGCTCAATGCCTCGCTCAGCCAGGCCTATGGCTGGGCGGGCCTGTTGCGCGAAGCGCTCGCGGCAAGCGATGCGGCGCTCGCCGGCGTCCCCGCCATCACCGACTTCGAGCACCGATTCCTCGGCTACAATGTCGAGCACTGGATCCTCAGCCTGCGTGGCCGGATCCTGGTTCGGCTCGGGCGTTTCGACGAGGCGCGGCTGTGTTTCGATCGCATCCTCGCCATTGATCCGACGCTGATTGATCCGACGGTGCAGTTCATCGCCAATCTCGGGCACGTCGATCTCGCCTGGTGCCTCGGCGATTCCGCGATGGCCTCGACCCATGCCTGGCGCGTGGTCGAGCTGGCGACGCGCCAGGCCAGCCCCTATCTGCGCGCCTATTCGCTGGCCTGCATCGGCACGGCGCAGGGCATCGCCCAGAACTATCAGGCGGCGATCCCGTCGTTGACGGAGGGCGTCGAGTTCGTGCGCGCGGCGAGCGTGGCCATGGAGATCGAGCCGGAGATGCTTGCGAGCATCGCCGACTATCAGCTCCGTTCGGGCGCCCATGCCGCGGCGATCGACAAGGCGCGGGAAGCGATCACGGTCGCCCAGGAGCGGCGCGCCCGCCTGCCGGAATGCCGCGCCACCATCACGCTCGCCGCCGCGCTTGCGGCGAGCAACGATCCTGATCACCTTGGTGAGGTGGCCCGCCTCGTCGATCGCGCCGATGCCCTGATCAAGCTGACTGGGGCTGGCATCTACCGGCGGCTGCTGGAGGAGACGCGGCGGCGGCTGTCGGTCGGCGCGTGAGAGCTAGACTTTCCGCACGATGAGCGTGAACTCCATCAATCCATAGCCGTCATGCACCTCGGCTGTGGCATTGAACCGGGCGGCGCAGTAGCGCGCCCAGGGTGCGGTGTCGGTGGTGTAGAGGCCGTGGCGGGCGGTCGCCCCTGCCGGCCGCTTCATGAAATTAACGGCGAAGCCGCGCCTGGTGGTGCGATGGAGGTCGTCGAGGCTCGCCGCGACGAAGCGCTCCCAGTCGTGCCGCGACTGGTCCTGCGCGACGTTGAAGATACCGCTGGCGATCGCATAGTCGGCCATTCGCGGGCTGGCATGGCCGAGGGCGAAGGCGGCATTGCCGCGGTCCCGCCACAGCCGCCGTGCCTGCCGAACCATCGCCTCCGAGACGTCGATGCCGAGATAGTCGACGGCACAGTCGTCATGCCGGCGGTCGAGATAGGCGATCAGCGCGCCATAGCCGCAGCCGAGGTCGTTCAGCGAGAAGGGCGATGCGAAGTCGCACAATTTCAGGAGTTGGACGAAGCGCATCTCCTGCGTGGCCTGGCAGGTCCAGTCGACGCCGGACGGCGTCGCGCCGAAGCGTGCGATCTTCGCCGAATAATAGGCAGCGATACCGGTATAGATCCCGGTCAGCTCTCCGTCGCCCGGAGAAGCAAGCTCCCTCGCGACGGCGGCGGCGCGCATCGGCCGCCTATTTCTTCGGCTTCTTCTTGGCCTTGCCCTTGGCTCCGGGCGGGACGCTGGGTGCCATCGGCAGCGAGATCGTGAGGTAGGTTCGCTCGATGTAGAAGATCGGCTTGTCCTCGCGAACGATGACCTTCAGGCCGTCGGGACCGCGGGAATCGTGGGCCTTCATGAAGCAGGGCAGTGGCGGCTTGCGCGTAAAGTTCTTGATCAGCGCGTTCACGATGCGCTCGTCGCCGGTTTCGCCGGCCTGGTCCGAGGGGACCTTGGCCAGCCAGGTCAACAGGCTGAACCACCGGTTCTTGGCGCGGTTGTTGTGCAGGCCGCCCAGCCCGAGGAGCTTTGCGCTTTCGACGAAAGGCCGCCCGTCCTGGAAGATCTCGAATTCGTCCTGGAGGGCCTTGATCTCGGACACGCCCCCCGCGGTGTGCTCGTGATCTTTCTGCTCTGGACCAAACCTCAAATTGAACAAATCAAACAGCGGGCCGATATAGATATCGTCCTCGGCCATCAACGCGCCCATACCACTCTCCCTGACAGCCAGAGTTAGGTTATTGGATTAGAAAGTCATCAATAAGGATATTGAACCTTGGTCCCGGATAAATTGCAAGGACGCCAATTTGCAATGCGTGTCGATCTGCCGCTCAGCCCACCGCCTGCTTCCTTGACGCCACGAAAACCCCCGACAGCACCAGCGCGAAGCCGATGAAGTGGAAGGCTTGCGGGCGTTCGCCGAGGAAGACCATCGCCATGATTGCGCCGAACACCGGCACGACGTGGAAAAATGGCGCGGCGCGGTTGGCGCCGATCAGGCGTACGCCGCGATTGAAGCAGAGATAGGCCAGCGTCGAGGGGAAGACGGCAACGTAGAACAGCGTCAGGAGGTTCGGCCCGTCGAGCTTCATCACGGGACGCGCGGACAGCTCCCAGATCTCCAGCGGAATGAGACAGGCGGCGCCGGCGCCGAAGGTGAAGGCCAGGAACGACAGGCCGTGCATCGGCGGGCGCTTCAGGCTCAGCACCGAATAGAGCGCGAAGAAGATCAGCGCGACGATGAAGATCAGGTCGCCCTTGTTGAAGTCGATGTTCGACAGCGTAGTGAAATCGCCGTGCAACAGGATGATCAGCACGCCGCACATCGAGAGCAGCACGCCGAAGGCCTGGGCTGCGGTGAGCCGGACGCCGAGGATGACGAGCGACCACAGCGCCACGATCAGCGGCGCGGCTGATTGCAACAGCAGCGTGTTGAGCGCCTGGGTATGTTCCAGCGCCCAATATTGCAGGGTGTTGAAGGCGCCGATGCCGATGATCGACAGCACGATCATCAGGCCGAGCTTGCTGCGGATCGCGGGCCAGTCCTGGGCGAGGTGTTTCCAGGCGAATGGCAGCACCAGCAGGAAGGCGAAGGACCAGCGCAGGAAGGAGAGCGTGACCGGCGGGATGTGGCCGGCGGCGAGGCGCCCGACAATTGCATTGCCGGCCCAACACAGCGCGGTGATGCTGAGCAGGAGATAAGGCTGGTTGGCGATCCAGTTTTGGCCGGGCTTGTCGGCGCTCGTGGTCTGGCCGGTGGCGGACATTTTGATTGTTATGGTCCCGCGTCATGCGCCGAGACCTCCGGCCCGGCGATGTCCGGGCCGGCACGTAGCCCGGCTCCACTCAAAGACACGGAAATCGAGGTTGCAGCAACGGGGGGCGGATGCATCGCGACCATGCAGCGGCAGAGATAGCTTCCAGCGCTTTGGTCGAGGCTTTCGCGCAGCCCCAAAATGTTTCCGGATTTTCGGGGGATATCAAAGGCTTGGAGTGCCCACTGAGCCCGAAAAAAGCCCCGTTCTTGCTTGCCTAGAGAGGCTGCTTCCTTTATCCGGTTGGGCTGCCTCGCGTGCGAACGGCCTTCGGCCGGGAATTGGGCTGGGCGCAGGCATGATTCCGGAAAAGTGGGTACCGGTTTTCCGTTTGGATCATGCCACTTACAGAGAAATTCTTCGAAGGATTACCCGCGAATGGCCAATGTTGTCGTCGTCGGCGCCCAGTGGGGCGACGAAGGAAAGGGCAAGATCGTCGACTGGTTGTCGGAGCAGGCCGACATCGTCGCGCGTTTCCAGGGCGGCCATAACGCCGGCCATACGCTGGTCATCAATGGCGAGACCTACAAGCTCGCGCTGTTGCCCTCGGGCGTACTGCGCCCGTCGAAACTGGCGGTGATCGGCAACGGCGTCGTGTTCGATCCGCAGGCCTTCCTCGACGAGGTTGCCAAGCTGCGTGGGCAGGGCGTCGCGATTAGCCCCGAGAATCTGCGCGTCGCGGAGAACGTCACCCTGATCCTGCCGTTGCATCGTGAGCTCGACGCCCTGCGCGAATCGTCCAACTCGGCGACCGCGATCGGCACCACCCGCCGCGGCATCGGCCCCGCCTATGAGGACAAGGTCGGCCGCCGTGCCATCCGCCTGATGGACCTCGCCGACCTCGATACCTTACCGCACAAGATCGACCGGCTGCTTGCTCATCACAACGCATTGCGCCGCGGGCTCAATTTGCCGGAGTTCGACGGCAAGGAAATCCTGGCCGAACTGACCGCGTTCGCGCCGCAGCTGCTACCCTATGCCGAGACGGTGTGGCGGCTGCTCGACATCGAGCGGCGTGCGGGCAAGCGCATCCTGTTCGAGGGCGCGCAGGGCGCGCTGCTCGACGTCGACCACGGCACTTATCCCTACGTCACCTCGTCGAACACAGTGGCGGCGCAGGCCGCGACCGGAACGGGCATCGGGCCGGGCGGGGTCGGCTACGTGCTCGGCATCTGCAAGGCCTATACGACCCGGGTCGGCCAGGGGCCGTTTCCGACCGAGCTTCTGAACGAGATCGGCGAGGAGATCGGCCGTCGCGGCCGCGAGTTCGGGGTCAATACCGGACGCAAGCGCCGCTGCGGCTGGTTCGACGCCGTCCTGGTCCGTCAGACCGTGCGGACCTGCGGCATCAACGGGTTGGCGCTGACCAAGCTCGACATTCTCGACGGCTTCGATTCGATCGAGGTCTGCGTCGGCTACAAGCTCGACGGCAAGGAGATTGATCATTTCCCGGCCGGCGAGGGCGCGCAGGCCCGGGTCGAGCCGATCTGGGAGACCATCGAGGGCTGGAAGGAGCCGACCGCCGGCGCGCGGTCCTGGGCCGACCTGCCGGCCCAGGCTATCAAATATGTCCGCCGGATCGAGGAATTGGTGGGGTGCCCGGTCGCACTGCTTTCCACGAGCCCCGAACGCGAGGATACTATTCTGGTGCAAAATCCGTTTGAGGCTTAACGATATCTTACCAGGACGTGCGCTAGTTGAGTTCAAATGGCTGATTACTATCCGCTGATCGCCCGCGCTATTTCCGCCCTGGACCCCAACGCTCCCGGCGAAAGCCGTCGCGCGCTCTATGAGCGGGCGCGCACGGCTCTGATCGCGCAGCTCCGCAGCGTGCAGCCGCCGCTCTCCGAATCCGAGATCACCCGCGAACGGCTGTCGCTGGAAGAGGCTGTCCGCAAGGTCGAGCAGGAGGCCGCTCAGCGCGCCCGCGAGGCCTCGCGCCCCGGCGGCGGCGCTCGCCCCAGCGGCAGCGGCGATGCCTTCCGTCGGGCCAGCGCCCGCGCCACCGAAGGCAACGCGCCTGCATCTCCTCAGCCGGCTGCACCGCCGCGCGCCCGTCCGGCCGCGCCGCCGCCGCGCAACGACCGCCCGCCTCTC
>NZ_JYMS01000021.1:0-19192 GCF_000938285.1 Bradyrhizobium sp. LTSP857
GCGCGAGGGACGGGTGACCGGGCGGGTTTCGACGCCGCTTGTCCGTCGTTGGGACGTCGACATGAGAGCAGTTAAATTCACTGGGGCGGCGGTGGTCGCCGTCATCATCGTGATCGCGCTCCTGCTGGTGGTCGGGATCCCCTCGGGCTTCCTGACCTCGACGATTGCCTCGCGCGTCGAGCAGGCGAGCGGCTATCGCCTGTCGATCGACGGCACCACGAAGATCAGCCTGTGGCCGACGCTGAACGTCGCCTTGAGCGACCTCACGCTCCAGAACCCCAAGGACCGCAGCGGCATCACGCGCCTGACCATCGAGCGCGTGCAGGTCGACATGTCGTTGTCCAGCGCATGGTCGGGCCGTCCGAAGATCAGCGAGATCGTCGTCACCCATCCGGTGCTCTATTTGCCGATGCTGCGCGATCGCCTGCCGAATGCCGATGCATCGCCAGCGGCGCTTGCGCCCGACATGGATGGTGCGACCATCGACCGTTTCAAGATCAGCAACGGCGAAGTCGCATTCTCGCGCGTGCGCGATCGCGTCGACAGCCGCATCACGGCCATCAACGCCGACGCCATCATGGGCCGCGACCGCACGATCAAGGTCACCGGCACGGCGCGCATCAGCGAGCACCCGACCAGGTTCGACATCAAGGCGACCACGCCGGCGCCGCCGGTCGAGCGGCAGACCACGCCGGTGGATTTCGTCATCGACATGCCGGACGTGCTGTCCTCGCAGCTCGCAGGCCATGCCGAGCTGCGCCTCAACGGGCCGATGGTGATGATCAACGGCGTCAACGGCACGCTCGGCGATGGCGCCTTCAACGGCTGGGCCTCGGTCGACATTGCCAGCAAGCCTTTGGTGAAGGTCGATCTCGACTTCCAGCGGCTGACGATTCCGCTGGCAAAATCGCCCGAGGGCGCGACCGCGCAGCCCTGGAGCGATGCCCCGATCGATGTCTCCGGGCTCAACTATGTCGATGCGCAAATCAGGATCTCGGCCAACGAAGCCATCATCGGCCAGGCGCGCCTTGCGCCGCTGGCGCTCGATGCAAAACTCGCCGGCGGCATCTTGAAGACAGGCACCGCCAATCTCGGCGCCTATGGCGGCCAGGTCTCGGGCGAGATGATCCTCGATGCAACCTCCGGCGCACCGAGCTTTGCCATGCATTCCGACATCGTCGGCGTGCGGGCGCTGCCGCTGCTGCAGGGCCTTGCCGAGTTCGACCGGGTCGACGGCAAGATGCAAGCCAAGCTCGCTTTGCGCAGCGCCGGCCCCAGCCAGCGCGCGCTGATGGCGAACATGCAGGGCACGGCCTTCGTCACTTTCCAGGACGGCGCCATCCGCGGCATCAATGTCGCACAGATGATCCGCTCGCTGACGACCAGCAAGCTGTCCGGCTGGCAGGACAGTGAGGCAGGGAGCACCGAGCAGAGCACCGATTTGTCGCAACTCTCCGCCTCCTTCCGCATCGACAAGGGCCAGGCGGTGACGACCGATTTCAACCTGGTCGGACCGCTGGTGCGCATCACCGGCGCCGGCACCATCGCACTCGACACCAAGATGCTGGGCTTTCGCGTCGAGCCGAAGCTGGTCATGACCACCGAAGGCCAGGGCCGCACCTCCGAACCGGTCGGCTTCGGCATTCCCGTGATGATCTCGGGCTCCTGGTCGCAGCCGCAGATCTATCCCGACATGAGCGGCATGATGGACAATCCGGATGCCGCCTATGCCAAGCTGCGCGAGATGGGCAAGGGTCTGTTCGGGCCTGACGGCGCCGGGCTCGGTAACATGTTGAGCAATCTTGGTGGTAATTTTGGGCTCGGCGGCGCCGCGCCGGGCGGCGGCAACGCAGCAGGCAGCGCCAACCCGCAGATGAAGCTGCCGGGGCCGGACAGCCCACTCGGCCAGGCCATCGGCAATATGATCCAGCAGGGACTGTCCAACAGCCCTCTGTCCACCCCCCCTGGAACCGGCATCCGCAGCCGCGGCCTGCCGGGAACACCGACCACGCCGGCACCGCAGGCCTCGCCCGCGCCGCCGACCCAAGCCCCGTCGACCCAAGCCCAGCCGACTCAAGACCAGCCGACTCAAGACCCGCCGGTCGCGCAGCAGGACAGCCAGCCGATGAACGACGTGATGCGGCAGCTCTTCAATCGGTGATGTTCGGACCAACGCTTCCAGACTCCAATGCGGTCCTTACACCCGCACCCCCTCCACTTCTTCATCCGAACGGATGAGAAGGACGGCTGCGGCATTTGGGCCGCCGCCGGCCATCCCCGCCCGTCCCTTGTCGGCTCCTTGCCGGTTCCCTGGCCCAAATTGTGATAGAAGGTCGTAAGGGCCCGTGCGGCCCATAGCGCCGGCGTCCGTCGCGGCGCGAGAGGATCCGGATGGCAGGAGCGAAAGGCAAGATTCGGTTTCTGCGCGAGGGCCTGTTCGCCAAATACGTCGTCTCCCTCGTCGGCCTCGTCGTGTTCGTGCTCGCCGTCAACGGCGCGATGGAGACCTGGATCTCCTACCGCGCCACCACGACGTCGCTGACCGACGCCCTCGGGGACAAGGCGCAGGCCGCCGCAAGGCGCATGGAGCAGTCGGTCTCCGAGCTCGAACGCCAGATCAGCTGGGTGACGCGGGCAAGCCAGGACACGCTCGAGAAGCGCCGCGCCGACTACGCCCAGCTGCTGCATCAGGTCTCGGTCGTCTCCCAGCTGTTCCAGCTCAACGGCGACGGCCGCGAGGTGCTGCGCGTCTCGCGCCAATCGACCACGACCGGCAGCAATGCCGATCTCTCCCGCGACATGCGCTTCACCGACACGGTCGCGCGCGGGGTGAGCTATTCGCCGGCCTCTTTCGTCGATCAGAAGCCGGTGATATCGATCTCGGTGGCGCATTCCGGCTTTAATGCCGGCGTCACCGTGGCCGAGATCGATCTCTCTTTCCTCTCCGACTACCTCGCCGATGCCCAGCTCGGCAAGGCCGCCTTCGCCTATGTGGTCGACGCTCGCGGCCGCGTGCTCGCGACCTCGTCGAAGGGCCCCGATGTCGGCAAGGATCTGTCGAAGCTGCCGCAGGTCGCAGCCGCCATCGCCCCCGGCCGCGACGGCGATACGTTCGGCACCGACTTCAATGGCCATTCGGTGCTGACCGCCGCGAGCACCGTGCCGAAGCTCGGCTGGAACGTGCTGTTCGAGCAGCCGACCGCGCAGGCGCTGACGCCGATCCGCGACCAGCTCGTGCGCATTGCGCTGCTGATCGGCATGGGGCTGTTGGTCGCGATCCTCGCCGGCACGCTGCTGGCGCGCCGCATGATCATCCCGATCACGGCCTTGCGCAACGGTGCACACAAGCTTGGCGAGGGTGACTTCAGCCACCGCATCGACGTGCACACCTCCGACGAGCTGGAAGAGCTCGCCGGCCAGTTCAACCGCATGGCCGGCCAGCTCCAGGAGACCTATACGGACCTCGAGACCAAGGTCGAAGAGCGCACCCGCGATCTCGCGCAGTCGATCAACGAGCTGAAGGTGCTGGAAGAGGTCGGCCGCGCGGTCGCCGCCTCGCTCGACCTCAACGCCGTGCTGCCGACGATCGCCGCCCGCGCGCTGGAGATCAGCCATGCCGATGCGGTGCTGATCTACGGCTATGATGCGGACGCGCGCCGCTTCGACCTGGTCGAGGCCAACGGCATCGACAAATCGGCCGACGGCGCCCACATCACGATCGAGGAAGGCGAGAACATTTTGAGCGATGCCGCCAGGAGCGGCGAGCCGATCGCGCTTGCCGATCTCGACCACGCGCCCGAGCAGCCGCTGCGCGACGCCGCGGTCGATGCCGGCTTCCATTCGGTGCTGGTGGTGCCGCTGGTGGACCAGCAGGGCACGCTCGGCTCGCTGGTGGTGCTGCGCCGCGTCCGCGGCGCGTTCGAAGGCAGCCTCATCGGCCTGATGCGGACCTTCGCCAACCAGGCGGTGCTGGCGATGCGCAATGCGCGGCTGTTCACTGAAGTTGACCACAAGAGCCATGCGCTGGAGACCGCGCACGAGACCGTGCGCGACCAGGCCGACAAGCTGCGCGAGCAGACCGAGCAGCTCAAGGACTGGAACAAGTCGCTCGAAGAGCGCGTCGAGACCCAGCTCAGCGAGATCGAGCGGATCCGCAAGCTCGAGCGTTTCCTGGCGCCGCAGGTGGCGCAGCTGATCGCCTCCTCCGACAGTCCCGAGGGGCTGCTCACCAGCCAGCGCCGCGAGGTGACCGTGGTGTTCTGCGATTTGCGCGGCTTCACCGCGTTCACGGAAGCGACCGAGCCGGAAGAGGCGATGAACGTGCTGCGGGAATATCACGCCGCGCTCGGCACGCTGATCTTCAAATATGAGGGCACGCTCGACAAATATGCCGGCGACGGCGTCATGATCCTGTTCAACGCGCCGATCCAGTTCGAGGACCACACCAGGCGCGCCGTGAAGATGGCGGTGGAGATGCGCGACACCATCGGGCCGCTGACCGAGCGCTGGCGCAACCGCGGGCATAGCCTCGGCTTCGGCATCGGCATTGCGCTCGGCTATGCCACGCTCGGCCAGGTCGGCTTCGAGCAGCGGCTGGAATATGCCGCGATCGGCAGCGTCACCAACCTCGCCTCCCGCCTCTGCGGCGAGGCCAAGGCCGACCAGATCGTGGTCAGCCGCCGCGTCTACGGCATCGTCGAGCAATGGGTCGAAGCCCGCGCGCTCGACGACCTCCAGCTCAAGGGGTTCAATCACCCGGTGCTGGCGATGGAGATCTTGTCCTGGCACGAGGAGGTGGAGAACGTGGTGGATGCCTCCGCGGCGCGGCGGAGGGGATGACCTCAAACAAAAACGTCGAAAACAACCCCATGCACAGTAGACGGGGGCTGACGGATCAATGGGTTACGAGGGGCGACAAAGCCGGCGACTTCGCTCCGCCGGGGGTCATGATCCCATTCTCGAACAGCGCATCGATGTACCCAGGCATCTCCGGATGGGCGTACATGGAGCTATGAGTGCCCCCCACCATGATGATGGAAGTCATCTCTAACCCAAACCGGCTCCAGCCCAGATCCGGTACCAAATGGTCTTCGAGGCTCCGAAGGCCGGGATCGTGGTCCTTGGCGTGCAGCATGTAGATTGGCGCTGCCACTTCGGGCAAGACGTAGCCGATCTGACCCTTGACGTTGTCGGATATCATCTCGCGCAGAGCCTCGGTTGATGGAGCGCCAGTGAGTTCGGCCAGCCTTTCGGAATCGTCCTCGGCAAGGCCATAGGTTCTCATCAAATGTGCCCACCCTATTCCGTCGACAACCTGCATCATTGACGTCGGCACGGAGGTGAGGTCAGGCGGCGACTGCGTGTCGAGCAAGGCAACTCCCGTCACGTGATGGCCCCGACGTTCCAATTCCGCAGCCAGTGCAATGGCGACAACGCCACCGAAAGAGCCTCCAACGAAGAACACGGACCGGTCACCGATCCAGGACTCCACGTGTGGCGCATAGTTCAAAGCCAGGTCTTCGACAGTTCCGTTCAGAAGCCCTTGCTCTGCGAGTGGGTATGGATTGAGACCCGCGATCGGATAGTCTCCGCCCAAGTCCTTAATTGCCTGGGGCGTGTTCTCGCGGGTGGAGCCGTGGCCGAGGCCCGGGATGTAAATCAGGACCCGATCTCCAAATCCGGGGCGGATCGGAACGATGCAGGAGGAATTTCCCTTCTCGAGCAGGGCGCTCATCTCCGCCAACCCTGAAAGCCGCCGTTCCAGGTCGAGCTGGCGCAGAAATTCGGGATCTGCGCTGTCTAGCAATGCACTGAGTGACGCCAGCCCTTCGAGTTTCGATCGAGCCTTGCCATTGCTTCCCACACCTCTCCGCTGCGACGCACGCTCGCTGGAAGCGATCTTCTCCTGTAGCAGCTGCGCGATCGCTTGCGCCGTCGGATAATCGAAGGCGAGCGTGGTCGGCAGCTTGGCTCCAATTTGCCCCGACAGCCGGTTGCGGAGTGCGACCGCCATCAGCGAGTCCAGACCGAGATCCTTGAGCGCTTGGTCCGCAGGCACCGACGAGGCCCCGGGCAGCGCCAGCACCGCCGCGATCTCCTCCTGCGCCAGCTCCACAAGCGCCTGCAGCCGCTCCGCGTCGCTCGCAAGCGAGGCCAGCCGCGACCGCAGACTATTAGTGTCGCCGCTTCCCACTGAGGCGCGCCGCAATCCACTGCGCACCAGGCCACGATACAGCGCAGGCACGTCGTCGGCGAACTGGCGCTGCATCGCGCCGACATCCAGATGGATCGGAATTACCATCGCCTCGGGTAGCGCCTGCGCCGCATCCAGCAGCTCGAGCCCAAGCTCCAGCGACAGCGCCTGCACGCCCTGCCGCCGCATCCGCATCAGCTCGGCGCGGCCAAGATGCGCCGTCATGCCGACACCGCGCTGCTCCCACAGCCCCCACAGCAGGCTCTGCCCAGCCAATCCGCGATGCCGACGCTCCGCCGCCAGCGCATCAAGGAATACGTTCGCCGCCGCGTAATTCGCCTGGCCCGGGCTGCCAAGCCCTCCCGCCGACGAGAACAGCACGAACGCTGCAAGATCCTTATCCGCCGTCAGCTCGTGCAAGTGCCAGGCGCCATCGAGCTTCGGTCGCAGCACACGCTCCAGCCGCTCGACGGTCAGCGCCGGCACGATCCCGTCGTCCAACGTTGCGGCAAGATGGAATACTCCCGTCAACGGACGATCCGGCGCGATGGCGCGCAACACCGCACCGACCGCATCACGATCCCCGACGTCGCAGCTCACCACTTCAACAGTCTGCGCGCCCTGCCCCTCGAGCTCGGCGACCAGTTCAGTCGCTCCAGGCGTCGCCATTCCGCGACGCGACGTCAGCAACAAATGTCGCGCTCCGTGCCTGGCGACCAAGTGCCGCGCGACTTCACGCCCAAGCTCGCCCACACCGCCCGTGATCAACACCGTCCCGCCGTCAGCAAGACGTCGCGGCTCGCCGGCGCCGGCGCCTGCTCGCGCCAGCCGTGGCGCCAACACCGTACCGTGCCGCAGCGCAAGCTCAGGCTCTGTCGTCGTCGACGTCAGCCTCGACAGCAACGAAGCATCCGCGGGAGGCGCATCCACATCGACAAGCTGCAGCCGCCGATCCGGATGCTCCGCTCTCGCGCTTCGCACCAGTCCCCACAGCGGCGCACGGGACAGCCCGCTCGCGCCTTCATCGGGACCCGTCGCCACCGCGCCCTGCGTCAGCCACATCACCGCCGTCTCGTTCAGACGCGCTTCGCCAAGGATCCCCTGCAGCTCGGCAAGACCGCGTTCCGCCGTCGCATGCGTCGCCGCCAGCACGTTGCCGCCCATCTTAGACAGATGGTCGAACACGATCTGGCCCGGCACGCTTGCGCCCGCATCAAGCCGCGCCACAAGTGCCGACACGCTCTCGGCGTGATCAAGCCCCAGGCGCGCCGCAAGCGCGCTGTCGCTGCCCACCATCAGCGGCACCGCTTCAGCGCCGGCCTCGCTCAAGGCCACCGCGCGCCATTCCAGACGGTACAGATGTTGCGTCTCGCCGCGCGAGGCCTCGCGGATCTGCGCTTCGCTCGCTTGCTTCAGCCGCAAGCCCCCGACATGCGCCACGACCCGCCCGTGACCATCCGCGAGTTGCAGATGCGCCAGGGCCTCGCCCTCGCCGCTGCGCTCCACTGACGCGCGGATCCGCAACTCACGTGCTCCCATCGCTGACAGCGACACTTCCGACCACTCGAACGGCAGCAGCACCAGCCCGTCGCCGAGGTCTTCGACCTGCGCAAGCGTCAGAACATGCAGCGCACTGTCCAGCAGCGCCGGATGCAAGCCGTAACTTTCCGCCGATTCAGACAGCGCCTCCGGCAGTACGGCACGGCCGTACACCGCATTGCCAACCCGCCACGCCTCTCGAAGCCCTTGGAAAGATGGCCCATAGCCGTAGCCGCGGGCCTGCAACTTCGCATAATGCTCCGTCAAGTCGATCGATGTCCCACCTATCGGCGGCCACGCCTCGAGCCCGCTTGCCTCAAGCCCACCGTCTTGCGCTGCGGCTTCCTGCTCCGCGGCTTCGCCCAGCACGCCCTGCGCATGCAGCGTCCACGAGCCGCCCTCAGCCGCATCTTCCGCGCGGCTATAGATGCTCAAGCTTCGGCCGCTTACGGCCTGGCCACCATCGACCTGAACCTGAAGCCGGACACCGCCCTCCGCCGGCAGCACCAGCGGCGCCAGCAGCGTCAGCTGCGACACTTCCGTCAATCCAACCGCGCGCGCCGCCGCAAAGCCCAGCTCCAGCAGCCCGGTCCCCGGCAGCAGCACCGTCCCGAACACCGCATGATCGCCAAGCCAGCCCGCTTCCGACAACGACAACCGGCCCGTCAACAAAAACCCGTCGCTCTCCGCAAGCGGCGTCGCTGCCCCCAAGAGCGGATGCGACGCATCCGACAGCCCCATCGTCGCGGCGTCCCCGTTCGCCTTCTCAGCCTCGAGCCAGTAACGCTGACGCTGGAATGCATAGGTCGGAAGTGACGCAACAGGTGCCGTCGCACTCGCACCGAGAGCCTTCGCCCAATCGACACCAACACCATGAACATGCAGCGCGCCGAGATTGCGCAAAAGCTCCGACATCCCGCCGCCGTCACGGCGCAGCGATCCGACCACCACGCCGTGCTCACCGCTCGCCGCAGACAGCGGCATCGCCAGCACCGGATGCGCGCTCGCTTCCACGAACACGCCATGCCCGTCGCCGATCAACTCGGCCAGCGCAAGGTCCAGCCGCACCGTCTGCCGCAGGTTCCGGCACCAATAGGCGCTGTCCAGAGACGCTCCCTCGCAGCGCGTTCCCGTCACCGTCGAGATCATTGCCACCTGACCTGCCTGTGGCGCCAGATCCGACAGCAAGCCTTCCAGCTCCGGCAGGATCGGGTCCATCTCCGCGCTGTGCGAGGCGTAGTCCACATTGACCTGCCGGCAGAACACGCCTTCCTTGCCAAGACAGCCGACCCAGCGCTCGACCAGTTCAGTCGGCCCCGAGACGACCGTCGAGCCCGGCGTGTTCACCACCGCCACCGACAATCCGGACCATTCCGCGGCCTTCAGCCGCTCTTCCACAACTGAAGCCGCAAGCTCCGTCACCGCCATGGCGCCGTGTCCGGTCAGGCGGCGCAACAGCTGGCTGCGCAGCGCCACCACCCGCGCGCCGTCCTCAAGCGACAGGATGCCGGCAACCACGGCGGCTGCGATCTCGCCCTGGCTGTGACCCACCACTGCGGAGGGTACCAGTCCCAGACTGCGCCACACGGCAGCAAGGCCGACATTCATCGCAAACAGCGACGGTTGGATCACGTCCACCCGCTCCAGCAGGCAGGCTTCGAGATCCTCATCCCCGCGAAGCACCGACGCCAGCGACCAGTCCGTGTAAGGGGATAACGCCGTCTCACAGGCCGCAATCGCCTGCGCAAACACCGCCGATTCCGCCAGCAGGGCTCGGCCCATCGATGGCCACTGACTGCCCTGTCCGGGGAACACGAACACCACACGACCGCGATCGCGCGTGCTCCCGACCGACACCGCCGCATGCGGGCGGCCTTCGGCCAGCGCACGCAGCGCCTCCACCGCCTCCGACGCATCGCGCACTGAGACCGCCGCACGCGAGCTGAACTGCGTCCGGTGCAACGCCGCCGTCGCAATCACAGAATGGAAGTCCGCATTAGGATGCTGCGACAGCCACTCCCCGTACCGGCCCGCCTGTGCACGAAGTGCCGCCTCGTCACGACCGGACACCAGCAGCGGGATCAAGGGCGATGACGATGACGCTTCAGCCGCGCCGTTCACCTCACCGCGGGCAACCTTCGATCGCGCCGGCGCCTCCTCGATCACGAAATGCGCGTTCGTCCCGCTGATGCCGAACGAGGACACGCCTGCACGACGCACACGCGCGGCCTCACGCGGCCATGCGCGCGCCTCTTGCAGCAGCGACAGCCCGCTGCCGTCCCACTCGATCTGGTGGCTGGGATGCTCCGCATGCAGCGTCTTCGGCAGAACCTCGTGCCGGAGCGCAAGCACCATCTTCATCACACCGAGAACGCCGGCCGCCGCCTGCGTGTGCCCGAGGTTCGATTTCGACGAGCCCAGCCACAGCGGACGATCCGCGCGCCGCGTCGGCCCGAACACTGCGGCCAACGCGCCCGCCTCGATCGGATCGCCAAGACTGGTCCCGGTGCCGTGTGCTTCGACGACGTCGATCTCGTCGGGGCTCACCCCGCTCGCCGACAGTGCCGCACGGATCACCCGCTGCTGGCTCGGGCCGTTCGGCGCCGTCAGGCCCTGGCTTCGTCCGTCCTGGTTCACTGCCGAGCCCCGGATCAGCGCCAGGATCTCGTCGCCATCCCGTTCCGCATCCGACTGCCGCTTCAGCACCAGCACGCCGCAGCCTTCGCTCCAGCCGGCGCCATCTGCGCCGTCCGAGAAGCTCTTGCTACGGCCGTCGGGAGCGACAGCACCCGCACCCATGCTGACCAAAGCTATTGGCGTGCACATCACGTGCACACCGCCCGCCAGCGCCAGATCGCACTCGCCCTGCCGCAGAGCCGTGCACGCCAGATGCATCGCGGACAGCGACGACGAGCAGGCCGTATCGATCGTCATCGCCGGACCCTCGAGGCCCAGCACGTAGGAGACACGGCCGGCCAGCACGCTCGACAGCTTGCCTGTCGTCGTCCACATCGTCGTCTCCTCGAGCGAGCGGTGCATGCCATAGTCGCTGCCCATCGAGCCGAGATACACTCCGGTCCTACTCTCTCTCAGCCCCTCCGGTTGCAGGCCCGCACGCTCCAGCGCCTCCCACACCGCTTCCAAGGTCAAACGCTGCTGCGGATCCATCTCCACCGCCTCGCGCGGCGAGATGCCGAAGAAGCCTGCGTCAAAATCCTCCACTGCTTCGACGAAGCCGCCTTCCTGCGTCAGCCATCCCGTCACCACTTCCAGGCGCCGCAACAGATCCCGGCTCCAGCGACCCGGCAGCGGGCCCACGCCGTCACCACCGCGCTCCAGCAGCGACCAATAGCTCTCGGGGCTCACTGGGCCTCCAGGTGTGCGGCAGCTCATCCCCACGATTGCGATCGGCTCCGATGCCGATACGGTAATTGCCCGCCGCGGCTCCAGACGGACCGAAGCTCGACCAAGCTCGAGCTTCTCGAGCAGCAGCCGCGCCATTGCCCGCGCCGTCGGATAATCGAACGCCAGCGTCGTCGGCAGCTTGGTCCCGACCCGCTTCGACAGGCGGGTACGAATCTCGGCCGCCATCAGCGAGTCCAGTCCGAGATCCTTCAGCGGCGCATCCGCAGGCACAGATGAGGCCCCCGGCAGCGCCAGCACAGCCGCGATCTCCTCCTGCGCCAGCTCCACCAGCGCCTGCTGCCGCTCCGCGTCGCTCGCAAGAGCGGCCAACCGAACCCGCAAGGCGTTGGTGTCGCCGCTCGACGTCGAGGCGCGCCGCAAGCCGCTGCGCATAAGGCCACGGTACAGCGCCGGCACATCCTCACCGAACTGGCGCTGCACCACGCCAAGATCCAGATGGATTGGGATCAAAGTCGCCTCGGGCAACGACTGCGCTGCATCCAGCAATTCGAGCCCGAGCTCGAGCGACAGCGCCTGCACACCTTGCCGCCGCATCCGCATCAGTTCGGCCCGGCCCAGATGCGCCGTCATGCCGACACCGCGCTGTTCCCACAGGCCCCACATCAGGCTCTGCCCGGCAAGACCGCGATGCCGCCGCTCCGCCGCAAGCGCATCAAGGAATACGTTGGCCGCCGCGTAGTTCGCCTGTCCCGGACTGCCGAGCCCCGCCACCGACGAGAACAGCACGAACGCCGCAAGATCCTTATCCGCCGTCAGCTCATGCAGGTGCCAGGCGCCATCGAGTTTTGGTCGCAGCACGCGCTCCAGCCGCTCGGCCGTCAGCGCCGGCACGATCCCGTCGTCCAGCAAAGCTGCAAGGTGGAACACCCCCGTCAACGGGCGATCCGGCGCGATGGCGCTCAACACCGCGCCGACCGCGTCACGATCGGAGACGTCGCAACTTGCCACTTCAACCGTCTGCGCGCCGAGCCCCTTGAGCTCCGCCACCAGCTCGCAGACACCAGGCGTCGCCATGCCGCGACGCGACGTCAGCAGCAGATGACGGACCCCGTGGCGAGCAACCAAGTGCCGCGCGACCTCACTGCCAAGCTCGCCTGCACCACCCGTGATCAACACCGTCCCGCCAGCAGCAAGACGACGCGGCTCACCCGCACCTGCTCCGGCGCGCGCGAGCCGTGGCGCCATCACCGAACCATGCCGCAGGGCCAGTTCGGGCTCTGTCGTCGTCGACGTGAGCTTCGCCAGCAACGCCGCATCTACAGGCGCCGCATCGACATCCACGAGCTGCAGCCGCCGATCCGGATGTTCCGCCCGTGCGCTCCGCACCAGTCCCCACAGCGGCGCCCGCGACAGCCCGCTCGCGCCTTCGTCCGCGCCCGTCGCCACCGCACCTCGCGTCAGCCACGCGACCTGTGTCTCGTTCAGACGCGCTTCGCCCAAAATCCCCTGCAGCTCGGCAAGACCGCGTTCCGCCGTCGCATGCGTTGCCGCCAGCACGTCGCCTGCTGGTTCAGACAGATGGTCGAACACGAGCTGCGACGGTATCGCTCCGCCTTCGTCGAGGCGCGCGACAACAGCGGCAACGCTGTCAGCGTGATCAAGACCCAGATGCTTCGCCAGCTCTCCGTCGCCTCCGACGATCAGCGGCAGGGCAAGCGCTGGAGCTCCGCCCTCACTTAACCCAACCGGACGCCAGTCCAGACGGTACAGATGTTGCGTCTCGGTTCGTGAAGCCTCACGGATCTGCGCATCGCTCGCTTCCCTCAGCCGCAGCCCGCCAAGACGCACCACCGCGCGCCCATTGCCGTCGGCCAGTTGCAGCACCGCCAGGGCTTCGCCCTCGCCGCTGCGCTCTACCGACGCGCAGACGCGCAGTTCCTGCGCACCGGTCGCAACCAAGGACACATCCGACCACTCGAACGGCAGCAGCACCGACCCGTCGCTGATGCCCTCGACCTGCGCAAGGGTCAGCACATGCAGCGCCGCATCGAGCAGCGCCGGATGCAAACCGTAACTCTCCGCCGATTCAGATAGCGCCTCCGGCAGCACCGCGCGCCCGTACACCGCATTGCCAACCCGCCACGCCTCTCGCAACCCCTGGAACGATGGCCCATAGCCGTAGCCGCGCGCCGCCAACTGCGCATAATGACCGGTCAGGTCGATCGATGTTCCGCCCACCGGCGGCCACACGTCGAGTCCGTTCTCCGCATCCTGCGCCGCGTCCTCTGCGGCCTCGCCCAGCACGCCCTGCGCATGCAGCGTCCATGACGCACCCTCAGCCGCATCTTCCGCCCGGCTGTAGATGCTCAAGCCTCGGCCTCCGCCGTCTGCCTCCGCACCATCCACCTGAACCTGAAGCCGGACACTGCCCTCCGCCGGCAGCACCAACGGCGCCAGCAGCGTCAGCTGCGACACGACAGTCAATCCGACCGCACGCGCCGCCGCAAAGCCCAGCTCCAAGAGCCCGGTCCCCGGCAGCAGCACCGTCCCGAACACTTGGTGGTCGCCGAGCCAGCCCGCCTCCGACAGCGACAGCCGACCCGTCAGCAGGAAGCCGTCGCTCTCCGCAAGCGGCGTCGCGGCGCCCAGCAGCGGATGCGACGCATCCGACAGCCCCATCGTCGCGGCGTCCCCGCTCGCCTTCTCCGCCTCAAGCCAGTAACGCTGACGCTGGAACGCATAGGTCGGCAGCGAGGCAAGTTGCGTCTGCGCGCTTCCGCCAACAGCCTTCGCCCAGTCAACATCAACACCGTGCACATGCAGCGCACCGAGCGCTGACATCAGCGCCTCAGCGCCATCGCGCCCGCGACGTTGTGTGGCCACCACCTGCATTGGTGATGCTTCCGACAGGCAGCCCGTCGCAAGCCCCGTCAAAATCCCGTCCGGACCAAGCTCAAGGCTTGCCCGCACGCCTTCGGCTTCCAGCACATGCACGCCATCAAGGAACCGTACTGGACTGCGTACCTGACGCACCCAGTACTCCGCGCTGAACAGCTCGTCCTTTGTCGCCAGACGGCCCGTCACGTTGCTCACGATCGGCAATCGCGGTGCTCCGAACGAGACTGACGCCAGCACTTGGCCGAACGCGTCCAGCATCGGCTCCATCCGCTGCGAGTGGAACGCGTGGCTGACCTGCAGACGACTGGTCCTGCGGCCCTTGCTCCTGAACTGTTCCGCCAGCCGCACAACGGCGGCTTCATCACCGGAGATCACCGTCGAGCGCGGCCCGTTCAGCCCGGCAATCTCGACACCGTCAGTGAGCAGCGGCAGCACTTCCGCTTCGCCTGCTTCCAGCGCCACCATGGCGCCGCCCGCAGGTTGCGCCTGCATCAGCGCCCCGCGTGCCGCGACCACACGGCAGGCATCCTGCAGCGACCACACGCCCGAGACATGCGCAGCCGAGAGCTCTCCGATGGAGTGGCCCAGCAGAATGTCGGGTGTGATACCCCACTGCTCCAATTGGCGGAACAGTGCCACCTCCACTGCAAACAAAGCGGGCTGCGCATAGGCGGTCTCGTCGAGCTTTGAGGCCGCCTCCGAGCCTTCCTCCGCAAACATCACGCTGCGCAGCGGCAGATCCAGCAGCGCGTCAAAATGACGGCAGACTTCCTCGAACGCCGCGCGGAACGTAGCACACGTCTCCAGCAGCGCCCGGCCCATGCCGAGCTGCTGCGCGCCCTGGCCCGTAAACAGGAACGCCAGCTTGCCGGGCTCGCCTCCGGCGTCGCCAACCGACACCGCCGCATGCGGGCGACCCTCGGCGAGCGATCGCAGCGCCTCTACCGTCTCCGCCGCATCGCGCACTGAGACCGCGGCCCGCGAGCTGAACTGCGTCCGGTGCAACGCCGCCGTCGCAATCACAGAATGGAAGTCCGCATCGGGATGATCCGACAGCCACTCCCCGTACCGGCCCGCCTGCGCCCGAAGTGCCGCTTCGTCACGACCGGACACCAGCAGCGGGATCAAGGGTAGCTCTGCCGTATCCGCCGCGCTGACAGCCTCGACGCGCGCCGGCGCCTCCTCGATCACGACATGCGCATTCGTCCCGCTCAATCCAAACGCGCTGACGCCCGCGCGCCGCGGCCGTGCCACATCACGCGGCCAAGCGATCAGTTGATCCACCACCTCGACGTTCAATCGCTCCCAATCCAAATGTGGATTGAGCGGGCGACAATGCAACGTGGGCGGCAATGCTTCCGACTCGAAGCTAGCCAGCATCTTGATCACCCCGACCAAGCCCGCCGCCGCTTCCAGATGTCCAACGTTCGTCTTCACGGCTCCGAGTTTCACGCGTCCGAGATTCTCGGGTCGCGCCTGGCCATACACCGCGTCCAACGCCTGGACCTCAATCGGATCGCCAAGCGACGTTCCCGTTCCATGGCACTCGACGACATCGATGTCGGCCGCATCCAAACGCGCATCGGCCAATGCGGCTCGCAACGTTTTCTGTTGCGCAGTTCCGTTGGGCACGGTGAGGCCCGAACTTGCACCGTCGTGATTGACCGCCGTTCCGCGCACCACGCCTAATATTCGTTTCCCTTGTGCCTGCGCATCCTCCAGCCGCATCATCGCCACGACAGCGGCACCCTCGCCACGGCCGTATCCGTCAGCGGCCTCGGAAAACGTCTTGCTTCGACCGTCGGACGCCAACGCACGCGTCTGCGACAACACCACAAACGCTTCCGGACTCGACGCCACCTGCACGCCGCCCACGATCGCCAGATCGCACCGTCCCGATCGCAAATGCTCCGAGCCGAGATGCAGCGCGACCAACGCCGACGAACATGCCGTATCCACGGCCATGACCGGACCTTGCACTCCCAAATGGTAAGCAAGCCGCCCCGCAGAGAATGCCGCCCCGCCGCCCGTCGCGGCATAGGCATCGGCCTCCGCCAGGTTGAAACCTCGAGTCTGATATTCATTCGGGCCAATGCCGATGAACAACCCGGTCGTCGACTCCGCCACGGATTTCGGCACGATCCCGGCATCCTCGAGCGCCGACCAGGTGACTTCAAGCAACAGCCGGTGCTGCGGATCGATCTGTGCTGCTTCCCGCGGCGATATACCGAAGAAGCCTGCGTCAAATCCCGCTACGTCATTCAGTAACGAGGCCTCCTTGACGTAGGATGTGCCTCGATGTTCGGGATCCGGATCATAATAGGTTGCACGGTTGAAGCGCTCAGGGGGAATAGGTCCCAACGTATCAACGCCCGTCGACAGCACCTGCCAAAAGCTCGCCAAATCTTCAGCGCCACCGGGAAAACGCAACCCCACGCCGATGATCGCAAGCGCCCCTGTCGCTTCGACATGACGCACGACCGCAGCCGTCTCAGCCTTTCCTGAGTTGTCACCCAGCTCCAAAGCCTCCAAGACCCATTCGCTCACCGCCTTCAGGTTGGGATGGTCGAACGCAAGTGTCGCCGGCACCGACAGGCCGGTTTGCTTTGCAAGTCTGTTTCGAACCTCCACCGCCATCAAGGAGTCCATGCCCAGATCGGCGAAGCCGACCTCGGATCCCAATTTCAGCGGCTCGTTGATCCCCAGCACCATTGCGACGAGATCTCGCACCAGTGACAGCGCGCGACTGCGGCGCTCGCGACCGCTCAGCTTTTCCAGCTCAGTCCTCAGGTTATGCGCATGACCATTCGCGTTGTCCGCGCCGGATGCTGCCTGCGGGGCCTGCATCTCCGGGAGTTCGCTCAGAAGGGGACTGGAGCGGCCCGTCATTTCCCTCGTGCGGGCCCAGTCGATATCAAAGACCGCCAGTTCCTCTCGGCCTTCCTGCAAGGCTCGCTCAAGTCCCAACAGACAGAGCTCTGGCTTCATGGAGGAGGCGCCGCGACGACGAAGCTGAGCCTCCGCGTCCCGAGCCGCAGCCATTCCCCCATCTGCCCATGCGCCCCAGTGCACGATCGTCGCCGGGAGTCCCTTGGAACGTCGCAGGTGGACCAAACCCGTCAGCCCGGCATTCGCCGCGCTATAGGCCGACTGACCATAATTACCCAAGAAGCCAGCGGCCGATCCGTACAGCACGAACGAGACGAGTTCGCTGCCCAAACGTTGCACCGAGTCATGCAGCGCCCAGGCACCGCCGAGTTTGCCACCCTGTTCTTCCTCGATCGCCTCTGGCGTCAATTCGTTCAGCGGGACGTCCACTACGTCGCCGGCAAGGTGAAAAATGTGACGCAGTGCAGGCCTGTTCGCTTCACCGGATGTCAGCTCACGCACGAGAGCGTCGACCGCGACGTTGTCGCCGACGTTGCACGCCCTCACCTCCGCGCGACACCCCTTGCCTGCAAGTGCCGTCACCAGGTCTGTCGCTCCGGGCGCTTGTTCGCCACGTCGCGACGTCAGGATGAGGTGCCGCGCACCTCGCTCAGCCAGCCAATGGCACAGGACCGATCCCAGCGATCCCGTGCCACCAGTGATGAGTATTGTCCCTTGCGGATCCCATTTCTTCGCAGCGGGCTCCGAACTGGTCCGCGACGGCACATGGTGCAACTTTCGTGTCCAGAGGTCTTGTGCCCTCAGCGCGAACTCTGCGCCCGTTGTCTCGACTGCCAGGAACGTGGCCGCCATCCGGCGCAGTGTGACGTCGTCGGCAGATCCCAAGTCTGCCAGCCCACCAAAGCAGTTTGGGAGCTCCAAATTCAGAGTTCTGCCAAGTCCCCACAATGCTTGCAGGTAGGGTGCTGTCGGCACATCATCGCCTCTGATCCGCAGAGCATGAGGCGTGCATAGCCACAGGCGCGTTCCCGAAGCGTCGTTTCGCTGACTGATTGCCTGTGTCAGCATCACAGCTTCGCTGGTCGCTCGCAGCCAGGGTTTTTCCTGCGTCACAGAACTCCCTGGCGGCAGCTCTCCCGCCAGGTACACGATCGCGCGCGGCAAGAGGGCGTGTTCTTGTGCACCGCCTGCGTCTGCTCGCAGTCGAGCCGTTGCCTCGTTCACGGTGAGACATTCGACAACTGTGCCTTGCGCGCGAAGGATCTCTTGCAGCCGCTCCAGGTGAGCCACGTCGGGCCACTGGCCGCTCACAAGCCAACAGACGCCGCCGGTGATTCCAGACGATGCCGAGCCGCTTATCCTCTGCCATTGGTCCTCGTAGCACCACCCGTCGACTGTCACCTCCGCGTCAGTCTGCGCGTACCAGCTGTTCAGGGCCGGCAAGAGCGCCGACAGATGCTCGCGTGATCCGCCTTCCGGAAGCTGCAGCAGTTGCTCGACACGCTCCGTGCTGCCGCTTTGCACCGCTTGCCAGAAACGGGCATCAACACCATTTTTCGATTCAATCGGGCTCGGCTTCTCGGCCTCAAGCCAGTAACGCTGACGCTGGAACGCATAGGTCGGCAGCGAGGCAACCGGCGCCTTGGCACCCGCTCCGGCCACCTTCGCCCAGTCGACACCAATACCATGAACGTGCAGCACGCCGAGCGAGGTCAGCAGCGCCTCAGCGCCATCACGGCCGCGACGTTGCGAAGCAATCACCTGCATCTTTGAGGCCTCCGACAGGCAGCCCGCCGCAAGGCCCGTCAGGATCCCGTCTGGACCAAGCTCAAGGCTCGCCCGCACCCCTTCCGCTTCCAGCACATGCACGCCGTCGAGGAACCGTACCGGACTGCGTACCTGACGCACCCAGTACTCCGCGCTGCAAAGCTCGTCCTTGGTCGCCAGACGTCCCGTCACGTTGCTCACGATCGGCAAGCGCGGCGTGCCAAAGGTGACGGACGCCAGCACCTTGCCGAACGCCTCCAGCATCGGCTCCATGCGCTGCGAGTGGAACGCGTGGCTGACCTGCAGGCGGCTGGTCCGGCGGCCCTTGCTCCTGAACTGCTCCGCCAGCGCCAGCACAGCTACTTCATCGCCGGATATCACCGTCGAGCGCGGCCCGTTCAGTCCCGCAATCTCGACACCGTCAGTGAGCAGCGGCAGCACTTCCTCTTCGCTTGCCTCCAGCGCCACCATGGCGCCGCCGGCAGGTTGCGCCTGCATCAGGCGGCCGCGCGCCGCGACCACGCGGCAGGCATCCTTCAG
>NZ_JYMS01000022.1:0-12671 GCF_000938285.1 Bradyrhizobium sp. LTSP857
GCGCGAGGGACGGGTGACCGGGCGGGTTTCGACGCCGCTTGTCCGTCGTTGGGACGTCGACATGAGAGCAGTTAAATTCACTGGGGCGGCGGTGGTCGCCGTCATCATCGTGATCGCGCTCCTGCTGGTGGTCGGGATCCCCTCGGGCTTCCTGACCTCGACGATTGCCTCGCGCGTCGAGCAGGCGAGCGGCTATCGCCTGTCGATCGACGGCACCACGAAGATCAGCCTGTGGCCGACGCTGAACGTCGCCTTGAGCGACCTCACGCTCCAGAACCCCAAGGACCGCAGCGGCATCACGCGCCTGACCATCGAGCGCGTGCAGGTCGACATGTCGTTGTCCAGCGCATGGTCGGGCCGTCCGAAGATCAGCGAGATCGTCGTCACCCATCCGGTGCTCTATTTGCCGATGCTGCGCGATCGCCTGCCGAATGCCGATGCATCGCCAGCGGCGCTTGCGCCCGACATGGATGGTGCGACCATCGACCGTTTCAAGATCAGCAACGGCGAAGTCGCATTCTCGCGCGTGCGCGATCGCGTCGACAGCCGCATCACGGCCATCAACGCCGACGCCATCATGGGCCGCGACCGCACGATCAAGGTCACCGGCACGGCGCGCATCAGCGAGCACCCGACCAGGTTCGACATCAAGGCGACCACGCCGGCGCCGCCGGTCGAGCGGCAGACCACGCCGGTGGATTTCGTCATCGACATGCCGGACGTGCTGTCCTCGCAGCTCGCAGGCCATGCCGAGCTGCGCCTCAACGGGCCGATGGTGATGATCAACGGCGTCAACGGCACGCTCGGCGATGGCGCCTTCAACGGCTGGGCCTCGGTCGACATTGCCAGCAAGCCTTTGGTGAAGGTCGATCTCGACTTCCAGCGGCTGACGATTCCGCTGGCAAAATCGCCCGAGGGCGCGACCGCGCAGCCCTGGAGCGATGCCCCGATCGATGTCTCCGGGCTCAACTATGTCGATGCGCAAATCAGGATCTCGGCCAACGAAGCCATCATCGGCCAGGCGCGCCTTGCGCCGCTGGCGCTCGATGCAAAACTCGCCGGCGGCATCTTGAAGACAGGCACCGCCAATCTCGGCGCCTATGGCGGCCAGGTCTCGGGCGAGATGATCCTCGATGCAACCTCCGGCGCACCGAGCTTTGCCATGCATTCCGACATCGTCGGCGTGCGGGCGCTGCCGCTGCTGCAGGGCCTTGCCGAGTTCGACCGGGTCGACGGCAAGATGCAAGCCAAGCTCGCTTTGCGCAGCGCCGGCCCCAGCCAGCGCGCGCTGATGGCGAACATGCAGGGCACGGCCTTCGTCACTTTCCAGGACGGCGCCATCCGCGGCATCAATGTCGCACAGATGATCCGCTCGCTGACGACCAGCAAGCTGTCCGGCTGGCAGGACAGTGAGGCAGGGAGCACCGAGCAGAGCACCGATTTGTCGCAACTCTCCGCCTCCTTCCGCATCGACAAGGGCCAGGCGGTGACGACCGATTTCAACCTGGTCGGACCGCTGGTGCGCATCACCGGCGCCGGCACCATCGCACTCGACACCAAGATGCTGGGCTTTCGCGTCGAGCCGAAGCTGGTCATGACCACCGAAGGCCAGGGCCGCACCTCCGAACCGGTCGGCTTCGGCATTCCCGTGATGATCTCGGGCTCCTGGTCGCAGCCGCAGATCTATCCCGACATGAGCGGCATGATGGACAATCCGGATGCCGCCTATGCCAAGCTGCGCGAGATGGGCAAGGGTCTGTTCGGGCCTGACGGCGCCGGGCTCGGTAACATGTTGAGCAATCTTGGTGGTAATTTTGGGCTCGGCGGCGCCGCGCCGGGCGGCGGCAACGCAGCAGGCAGCGCCAACCCGCAGATGAAGCTGCCGGGGCCGGACAGCCCACTCGGCCAGGCCATCGGCAATATGATCCAGCAGGGACTGTCCAACAGCCCTCTGTCCACCCCCCCTGGAACCGGCATCCGCAGCCGCGGCCTGCCGGGAACACCGACCACGCCGGCACCGCAGGCCTCGCCCGCGCCGCCGACCCAAGCCCCGTCGACCCAAGCCCAGCCGACTCAAGACCAGCCGACTCAAGACCCGCCGGTCGCGCAGCAGGACAGCCAGCCGATGAACGACGTGATGCGGCAGCTCTTCAATCGGTGATGTTCGGACCAACGCTTCCAGACTCCAATGCGGTCCTTACACCCGCACCCCCTCCACTTCTTCATCCGAACGGATGAGAAGGACGGCTGCGGCATTTGGGCCGCCGCCGGCCATCCCCGCCCGTCCCTTGTCGGCTCCTTGCCGGTTCCCTGGCCCAAATTGTGATAGAAGGTCGTAAGGGCCCGTGCGGCCCATAGCGCCGGCGTCCGTCGCGGCGCGAGAGGATCCGGATGGCAGGAGCGAAAGGCAAGATTCGGTTTCTGCGCGAGGGCCTGTTCGCCAAATACGTCGTCTCCCTCGTCGGCCTCGTCGTGTTCGTGCTCGCCGTCAACGGCGCGATGGAGACCTGGATCTCCTACCGCGCCACCACGACGTCGCTGACCGACGCCCTCGGGGACAAGGCGCAGGCCGCCGCAAGGCGCATGGAGCAGTCGGTCTCCGAGCTCGAACGCCAGATCAGCTGGGTGACGCGGGCAAGCCAGGACACGCTCGAGAAGCGCCGCGCCGACTACGCCCAGCTGCTGCATCAGGTCTCGGTCGTCTCCCAGCTGTTCCAGCTCAACGGCGACGGCCGCGAGGTGCTGCGCGTCTCGCGCCAATCGACCACGACCGGCAGCAATGCCGATCTCTCCCGCGACATGCGCTTCACCGACACGGTCGCGCGCGGGGTGAGCTATTCGCCGGCCTCTTTCGTCGATCAGAAGCCGGTGATATCGATCTCGGTGGCGCATTCCGGCTTTAATGCCGGCGTCACCGTGGCCGAGATCGATCTCTCTTTCCTCTCCGACTACCTCGCCGATGCCCAGCTCGGCAAGGCCGCCTTCGCCTATGTGGTCGACGCTCGCGGCCGCGTGCTCGCGACCTCGTCGAAGGGCCCCGATGTCGGCAAGGATCTGTCGAAGCTGCCGCAGGTCGCAGCCGCCATCGCCCCCGGCCGCGACGGCGATACGTTCGGCACCGACTTCAATGGCCATTCGGTGCTGACCGCCGCGAGCACCGTGCCGAAGCTCGGCTGGAACGTGCTGTTCGAGCAGCCGACCGCGCAGGCGCTGACGCCGATCCGCGACCAGCTCGTGCGCATTGCGCTGCTGATCGGCATGGGGCTGTTGGTCGCGATCCTCGCCGGCACGCTGCTGGCGCGCCGCATGATCATCCCGATCACGGCCTTGCGCAACGGTGCACACAAGCTTGGCGAGGGTGACTTCAGCCACCGCATCGACGTGCACACCTCCGACGAGCTGGAAGAGCTCGCCGGCCAGTTCAACCGCATGGCCGGCCAGCTCCAGGAGACCTATACGGACCTCGAGACCAAGGTCGAAGAGCGCACCCGCGATCTCGCGCAGTCGATCAACGAGCTGAAGGTGCTGGAAGAGGTCGGCCGCGCGGTCGCCGCCTCGCTCGACCTCAACGCCGTGCTGCCGACGATCGCCGCCCGCGCGCTGGAGATCAGCCATGCCGATGCGGTGCTGATCTACGGCTATGATGCGGACGCGCGCCGCTTCGACCTGGTCGAGGCCAACGGCATCGACAAATCGGCCGACGGCGCCCACATCACGATCGAGGAAGGCGAGAACATTTTGAGCGATGCCGCCAGGAGCGGCGAGCCGATCGCGCTTGCCGATCTCGACCACGCGCCCGAGCAGCCGCTGCGCGACGCCGCGGTCGATGCCGGCTTCCATTCGGTGCTGGTGGTGCCGCTGGTGGACCAGCAGGGCACGCTCGGCTCGCTGGTGGTGCTGCGCCGCGTCCGCGGCGCGTTCGAAGGCAGCCTCATCGGCCTGATGCGGACCTTCGCCAACCAGGCGGTGCTGGCGATGCGCAATGCGCGGCTGTTCACTGAAGTTGACCACAAGAGCCATGCGCTGGAGACCGCGCACGAGACCGTGCGCGACCAGGCCGACAAGCTGCGCGAGCAGACCGAGCAGCTCAAGGACTGGAACAAGTCGCTCGAAGAGCGCGTCGAGACCCAGCTCAGCGAGATCGAGCGGATCCGCAAGCTCGAGCGTTTCCTGGCGCCGCAGGTGGCGCAGCTGATCGCCTCCTCCGACAGTCCCGAGGGGCTGCTCACCAGCCAGCGCCGCGAGGTGACCGTGGTGTTCTGCGATTTGCGCGGCTTCACCGCGTTCACGGAAGCGACCGAGCCGGAAGAGGCGATGAACGTGCTGCGGGAATATCACGCCGCGCTCGGCACGCTGATCTTCAAATATGAGGGCACGCTCGACAAATATGCCGGCGACGGCGTCATGATCCTGTTCAACGCGCCGATCCAGTTCGAGGACCACACCAGGCGCGCCGTGAAGATGGCGGTGGAGATGCGCGACACCATCGGGCCGCTGACCGAGCGCTGGCGCAACCGCGGGCATAGCCTCGGCTTCGGCATCGGCATTGCGCTCGGCTATGCCACGCTCGGCCAGGTCGGCTTCGAGCAGCGGCTGGAATATGCCGCGATCGGCAGCGTCACCAACCTCGCCTCCCGCCTCTGCGGCGAGGCCAAGGCCGACCAGATCGTGGTCAGCCGCCGCGTCTACGGCATCGTCGAGCAATGGGTCGAAGCTCGCGCACTCGACGATCTCCAGCTCAAGGGGTTCAATCACCCCGTGCTGGCGATGGAGATTCTGTCCTGGCGCGAGGAGGTGGAGAACGTGGTGGATGCCTCGGCCGCAAGGCGGAGGGGGTAAGTTCTTTGTGGAACGGTCAGGAGCGCAGACTGTTTCTCCACGTCGTCCCGGCGAAGGCCGGGACCCATACCGCGGAATCTATCGACTACATGAGGTAGAAGTACCGATCGACCAATCTTCGCCAAACTGCACCCTGTGGTTATGGGTCCCGGCCTTCGCCGGGACGACATTGGAGGTTGAGGCGCCGGCGTTGCGAATGATCTCGCCTGCGAATTCCCCCACCTCTCTCACGAACCACCTCCCGCCTCCCCGCGACCAACGATCGCCTCAACGTCGAGGCTCAGATCCGGATGGAGACGATCGTGGCGTTTGTCTTGCCTTCGCGTGCGTATGATTTGCTGATGTTGGACCGTCCCGCTGAGCGTGCGCGCGACCATGGCTGGGTCTATGGCCTGCCGCCGGGAATCACGAGCGAGCAATGGCCGCTCGATCCCGTCACCGGCTATCCGCTGATGCACGGCTTTACGTTGAAACTGCCGGACGACTATCGCGTGCATGGCGAGGACATCGTCGCGGTGTCGTTCTTTGCCACGGCGCCCGACCACAATGATGGCGGCGCGCCTGACGATCCCGAGATTCGTGAAGCGGTGCAAGCGCGCCCCTCACATCCGCGCCTCTCCCGCATGACCGACATCCTCGATTACGAATATGCCGCGCTGCTGCTGACGGCGCGGGAGTATGACGGCGCATTCGCGACGCCGCCGGCGCCGCTTACGCTTGCCACCGCGGAGCGGCCGCGCTGGCTCGATGTCGGTGCCGCCAGCGCCTTCCATGAGGCCGCCGCGCCTTACGCCAAGAAGATGTTCGCCGGTCCGCCGCGCGCTGATCTCGCCGAGAACCGCGCGATTACGTCGACGCCGCGCGCGACCGATCCGAATGCCGGCAAGGGTCCGCAGGACGAGCACACCAGGCGCAACCCGCCGACCGGCTATCAGCCTTATTACTATTATGTCGGCGGCGTCCCGAGCCGCGACAATTTCCGCCTGCATGATTGGGGCAAGGACCACGCCCCCAACCATCTCGGCGGCACCATGCGGCCCTGCCAGCCCGTGCCGGAGATGAGCCCGTTCTACGTCGAGTTCGAGGAATATTTCGGCGGTTACAATTTCGGCGGCGGTAATGCGCAGCTCGATTTTAGGGATATGAAGTTCGACTGGGCGTGCGGGTAACGGGAAGGCAAACTACGTCCCCCGCTTCGGTCCGATCGCCTCGAAGGCCGCCTTCTGCTCGTCACTCAAGCCGGCCTCGAAATCGTCGAGCGCATCAGCGACGCCATTGACCGCTTGCAGCATCTTCTCCAGCCGTGCCTTGACGGCTGCGAGGCGGGCCTGCGGTGTCACGGCTGCCTTTGACGGGCAGGCGCTCAGCGTCTCCAGGGTACGCAGCGTGGTGTCCTGGAGCACGTCGAGGCGCGCGCGCGCGGTGTCGTCGAGGCGCAAGGAGGTGGCGATATCGCCGGCCGGCCATTGCTGCTGGACGAGCTGCTGGTACTGGCGCTGGGCCTGCTCGTCATAGCGGGGATCGCTGTCCGCCTCGCAGGCTGACGCCTGTGCGTCCTTGTGCTGGATCGATGCAAGCGCGGCGTGGCGCTCCTTCACCAGTGCATCGAGTTTTGATTTCTGATTGTCGTCGAGGAGATCGACGAATTTTGCCAGTGGCGGCGCGACGGCATCGGTGGCCTTGATCATCGCATCCAGGCGGGACTGCATCACGCCAAGGCGCTCCGGCGCGGTCGCTGGCGCTTGCGCCGGGCATGAGGCGCGGATCGTATCGCGCGCTGCTAGCCAGGCCGCGCTGAAATCATCGAGGGCGGTGCGCTGCATTTCGTTCGGCTGCACGGCGGCGATGATGCGCTCGACAGGCAGGCCACCGGTGTCGCTGGCGTCGCAGACATTCTCCACTGAGGGAATTCTTCGCGCGCGCCTGCCTTGCGGCGCGGTGTAGGCGGCGAGCTCAGGGGCCGCATAGGGTGCGAAGATCGCGGCATAGATATCGCCATAGCCATAGAGCGAGAGGCTGGTGGTATCGCCGAAGACGACTGCATTGGTGAGATCGTCATGCGCGAACGGCCAGAACACCGGACCGACCCAGCCATAGCTGCCGTCGGGATGCCGCCACCAGCCCTGCGGACGGCGGCCGCCATGCCAGCCCGACAGCGCGGCTCCTGCCGTCAGCGCCGCGCGCAAAATGTAGGGATTGGCCGGCTGGCCACGCTCGGCGCCGCGCGGATCATTACGGGGATCTTGCGACCGCAACGCAGCGTCACGGGTGCGGCCGCCACGCACCGCCATGCGGGCATGGCGCAGGCGCGACAGGCCGATCACGTGACCGACGGCGAAGCGCGCAACACCAAGCGGCCCGCCGCGCAATCCGAACTGCGCCTGGGCCGGATTCGGCAGCAGCACTGCCAGACCAATGAGCAGCGCGCCGGCCAGCGCTAGTCTCATGCGTGATCTCGGCATGACCACCGAGTTGACCACTGAGTTGACCACGTCTTGGTCCTCCTCCAGCGCGCATTGCGCCGCATGGAAAAGACGCGCGGCGGAACCAAAGGTTCCGGGGCGTGGCGGTCAAAGCGTCGCGGCGACCGCCCTCACTGCGCCTTTTGCGGCAGCACAAACGTCTGGCCGGGATAGATCAGATTGGGATTGTGGATCTTTTCGCGGTTGGCGTTGAGAATCACCGCGTAGCGCGCGCCGTCGCCGTAAGCGAGACGGCTGAGAGTCCACAGGCTGTCGCCGCGTGCGATGACTCGACTCCCACCCGCGTCCGCCGCAGCACCGTTGAAGACGTCCGAAGGCGAAGCCGATGCGACCGTCGCGCCCGCAGAGGCGGCTGGCGCTGTCGCCATGAGCCTGGGCTTCGCCGCGCCCATCATTCTGGGCCGAGCCGGCGCCGCGGCCAGGCGCGGGGACGGCAGGGACGCGACGACGTCCGATTTATCGACCGGCTTCTCAGCCTGCTTGGTCTCCTGTCTGGCGACGGGCGGTGCAACACGCACAGGCGGCAGGGCGGCTTCGGCGATCGTCACCGGCATGGTCCGGCTGGATTGCAAGACTGTGCCGTCCGGCGCCTTGGCGCGCAGGGTCAACTCATAGCTGCCGGCGGGAAGCTTTGGCGGGGTCATCACGAACTGGCCCGATGCATCGGCCACCACGGTGTCGAGCGGCTGGCCGTCGCGCAGCAGCTCGACCTTCGCGCCGGGGGTGGCCTGGCCCGCGATCACCGCCGCTTCACCGTGATCGTCGACGCGCGCCACGTCAAAACGGGGGCCGGAATCGGTTGCGGCCGGCGGCGGCTTGACCGGTGCGAGATCGGCGAGCGCGGCGGTGACCTGCCTCTCGGTCTCGGCGAGCGCACCCGTCTTCGGTGCGTCGGCCGGCGCGGGCGGTGCAACAGCAGCGAGCTTCGGTTCTTCAGCCTTTGGCGCTGCCTTGGCTTCAGGTTTGGTCTCAGGCTTGGCGGCGACGGCGATCTCGGTGTTCCCTCCGCCCGGCAGCAGGCGACGCAGCTCGGTGGGACCGACCACCAGCACGGTGCCGACCAATGCGAGCAGACAGAATGCAATGAAGGCCTTGGACGCAGTGATCATCAGACTTCAAACCTTAAGTCGCAAATCAGCCCCGGCAAATTGCGCCGATTTGGCTGCGGCAGCAAGACAGTCGATGGGATGAACCGAGCTGGCCCCGTCGGCGTCAAATGAGCGAGGCCGCGCTTGCGGCTATTTTTTGCGACCATTTTTCAAGGGATTTTTCCCGTGACCCTATTTTGCCGTCCCGCACCATTTCTGGCGCTTGTCCTGACGCTCGTCGCCGCCCCCGCGCTTGCCGCCTCCGGGCCGCCGCCGGGCTACATCCTCACCGACAATGCCGATCTCGCCTTCACCTCGCCTGACGGCGCCACCAAGCTCGAGCAGTACATGAAGGACGGCGGGGATTGGGACGTCAAATGGCAGGTCTGGGCGCGGCACGGCGAGCAGATGACGGAGCTGAAGCCGGAGCAGGGCTATGGCGCCGGCTTCCGCTGGACCCCCGATTCGCAATGGCTGGTGCGGATGCAAAAGACCGGCTCAGGTGAGCAGGATCTCTATCTCTACCATGTCGAGAACGGTACCCTCGCGAGCGCGACAAAGAAGTCGCTCAGCGATCTCGCCTGGGCCTATTTCTACGGCCGGCCGGAGACAAAGAACTTCGCCAAGCTCGACTACCACATCTCGGCCAATCTCGTGAAAGGCACCGAAGAGGCCTATCGCTGGCTCGACGTGACGTGGCCCGACAACCGTTACCTCGTGATCTCGCTCGGCGGCGAGTATGACAAGCATCCGAAGAACGTCGCCGTGAAGGGACTGGGCGGCTGGCAATGCCGCTATGATCTCGTGACCGGGACGTTCGACGTGCCGGCGATGTTCGCCAAGGCGAATGCGGCGGCGCTGAAATGGGAGATCCGGCGGCAGTGAGGGATTGGAGTTTCGCAAAAACCTCGAAAACAACCCCATGCACAGTAGAACGGCCGCTGTAATCGCATCACTTTTTCCTCCCCCGGCCAACAAGCCACCCCCCTGACTTTGTGCCGATTCATACTTCCCTAACCCTCACTGGTAACGGGGTCTTGGCGGTTTTGCTGCATCTTGCATCCCAGCGGAGGGCTGGATGGGCGCATCAATTCGATGGACCGCGCGGTTGCGCGCGTTGCTCCGCCGTTGGCGGGGCGCGCCGCTGACGTGGCTGATCGTCGGCGGCTTCGTGCTGATGGCCGCAACCGCCGTCGGCACCGGGCTCACCGTCGACCGCTTCCGCCAGAACGCGATCGAGAGCGGCCGCGACAGCCTGGAAAGCGCGGTACGGCTGCTCACCCGCCATTTCGACCGCGAATTCGCGGATTTCGCGGTGCTCCAGAAGAGCGTCATCGCCGAGCTCGAAAGCCATGGCATCGAGTCCGCCGACCTGTTCCGCAGCCAGATGAGCACCCTCGCCATGCACGAGGTGCTGCGCGCCAAGGCCAGCGGCTGGTCCGACGTCGCCGGCGCCAATGTGTTCGATTCCAATGGCGTGCTGATCAATTCGTCGCGGCGCTGGCCGGTTGCCGACATCTCGGTGTCAGACCGCGGCTATTTCAACCGGCTCAAGAACGATCCGATTGCGCAGGAAGAGATCGAGGTCGTGCCCGGCCGGTTCGGCAATGGTCCGGCGATCGTGATCGCGCGGCGCGTGTCCGGCCCGCATGGCGAATTCCTCGGCATAGTCTCGCGCGCGATCGCACCGGAGCAGCTCGAATCGTTCTTCGCCTCCACCGGCCTCGGCGATGATTCCTCGATCGCGATGCACCACCAGAACGGCCAGCTGCTCGCGCGTGTCCCCCATGTCGACGACATGATCGGAAAGAACTACCGCACCGGCTCGCCCGAACAGAAAGCCGTGTTCGAACGCACCTTCGTCACGACCCAGCTCGCAAGCCCGTTCGACGGCAAGGACCGGATCGTCGCCTCTCGCCTCCTCACCGGCGAGCCGCTGGTCATCGTCGCCACCAAGTCGCTGGACGCGACACTCGCCACCTGGCGCACGCAAACGAAATTCTTCGTCACGGTGGCCGTGCTGTCGATCGGCCTGCTGGCGCTGACGCTGTTCCTGATCTTCCGCCAGATGACGGGCCGGCTCTCGGTGGAGAAGCAGCGGCTCGACACCGCGCTGAACACCATGACACAGGGCCTCCTGATGTTCGATCAGGACGAGCGGCTCATCGTCTGCAATCGCCGCTACATCGAGATGTACCGGCTGTCGACCGCCGTGGTGAAGCCCGGCGTCCATTTCCGCGACGTGATCCAGCACCGCGCCGACACCGGCTCGTTCGAGGGCGACGTCGACAGCTATTGCGACGGCATCTTGAGCAGCGTTGGGCAGACACAGAGCTCCATCGTGGAGACGTCCGACGGCCGGCTGATCGAAATCAAGAACCAGCCCGGCACCGCCGGCGGCTGGCTCGCCACCCATGACGACGTCACCGAGCGCATCCGCGCCGACGAGCGCATCGCGCATATGGCGCATTACGACGCGCTGACCGACCTGCCCAACCGCGTGCTGATGCGCGGGCATCTGGAGCGGCGCGTGGCGGAGCTCAGCCAGGGCAATCCGTTCGCGATCCTCTATATCGACGTCGACGAGTTCAAGGGCGTCAACGATTCGCTCGGCCACGAAGTCGGCGACGAGCTGCTGCGCCAGGTCGCGAACCGCCTGCGCGCCTGCGTCAGCGGCAACGATCTGGTGGCGCGGCTCGGCGGCGACGAGTTCGCGATCATCAAGGCCGGCACCTGCGACCAGGCCGAGTTGACCGCGCTCGCCGAGCAGATCCTGACGACGTTGCGCACGCCGGTGGACTGCAAGGGCCAGGAGATTGCGACCGATGCCAGCATCGGCATCGCGATCGCGCCCGACCACGGCGACAATCTCGACGATCTGCTCAAGCGCGCCGATCTGGCGATGTATGCGGCGAAATCGGAAGGGCGCGGCACCTTCCGCATCTTCGTGCCCGAATACGACGCCAAGGCCAGGCTGCGCCGCCAGCTCGAGTTCGATTTGCGGCAGGCGCTCGTCCGCGGCGAGTTCGAGGTGCACTACCAGCCGCTGGTCGATCTGGCGGCCAATGTCGTCACCGGCTGCGAGGCGCTGCTGCGATGGCACCATCCGGAGCGCGGCATGGTCTCGCCCGCAGACTTCATTCCGGTCGCGGAAGACACCGGCCTGATCAGTGAGATCGGCGAATGGGTCTTGCGGCAGGCCTGCACCGAGGCGGCCTCCTGGCCCGGCGATATCCACATCGCGGTCAACGTCTCGCCGGTGCAGTTCCGTTCCAAGACGCTGGCGCTGAAGGTCGCCGCCGCACTTGCGGAATCAGGCCTGGCGCCGGGGCGGCTCGAGATCGAGATCACCGAAACCGTGCTGATCCGCGACGATGAGGAGGCGTTGACGATCCTCCAGCAGCTGCGCGAGCTCGGTGTGCGCATTGCGCTCGACGATTTCGGCACCGGCTATTCGTCGCTGAGCTATCTGCACCGTTTCCCCTTCGACAAGATCAAGATCGACCGCAGCTTCATCAGCGACATCGGCGAGCCCGAGGATTCCTCGCCGATTGTCCAGGCCGTGGTGCACATGGCCGCGGCCCGCCACATGGCGACGACGGCCGAAGGCGTCGAGACCGAGGCCCAGCGCGACGTGCTGCGAAAACTCGGATGCAGCCAGATGCAGGGCTGGCTGTTCAGCCCGGCCGTGCCGGCGGCGAAGTTGAAGCAGTTGCTGTCGAAGCAGGCGGCGGCGGCTTAAGGCGCGGCAAACCGCACGACGGCTTCATGGGTTGACGTCCGCTTACGATCGCTTGAGCCCCTGAGAGACGCGTGATACAAGAATTCCTCGGGCCTTTGACAACCGCCCGATGAGCCTCCGCAGCCAAGCGTTGTTTCGCTCCAATACGGAGGTGAAACATGCCTTGCGGCAATTCAATAAGCACTCTCGATGCAGGGTCTCCATCCTTTCGGGTTTCCAGATGGTCCTGGAACAGCCCGTTGTCGTGGTTCGTTGGAATAACACTGGAGTGGGAACGACGATCCCAGTACAGGCAGCTTCTCGAACTTGATGACCGGCTGCTCGCCGACATGGGCTTATCGAAGACCACCGTTGAAGAAGTGCGCAGGTCTCCATTGTACCTGGCTGCGTGGCGCGATAGCCGATAGCTGTTCGACGTCCACGTTGGGTCAGAAAGCGAAATTCCGGCGCGACCAGCGAATGTTTCCGTTGGCTCCGAGAGCGGACAGCTCTCGGAGTGGCCGAAGGCGTCGAGACCGA
>NZ_JYMS01000023.1:0-47924 GCF_000938285.1 Bradyrhizobium sp. LTSP857
CCTCAGAGCGTGTGATTTTTTGGCAGCGTGCCAGGTAAATCTGTCCGAATGCCGGTGGCATGTGATTCTCTGGCGATGATGGATTGGCGGGAGGCGAAGATGGCTGCCGATGAATTGTTCGGTGATCTGCCGGCGCAGTCGAAGCCTGAAGCCGACGCGGCGCCGCTCGGCGCGCCACGGCTGCGTGAGCCACAGCGCGACCAGATCGCGTTGCGAGCGGTGGATATCGAGAGCCTGATCGGGGAAGACCATCCGGTGCGCCTGATCTGGTCTTATGTCGAAGAGCTTGATCTGAGTGAGCTGGAGAACCGGATCAAGGCCAGGGGCGACCGCCCCGGTCACCCCGCGACCTCGCCGCGGCTTTTGCTGGCGCTGTGGCTCTCAGCCACCAGCGAGGGCGTCGGCAGCGCGCGAGCATTGGAGCGACTGTGCGAGAGCCACGATGCCTATCGTTGGCTGTGCGGCGGGGTGTCGGTGAACTATCACATGCTGGCGGACTTCCGGGTCGGTTGCGCCGACCTGCTGGACCGGCTGCTCAGCGAGCATCTGGCGGCGCTGGCGAAGGCTGGTCTCGTCAATCTGGCGACACTGGCGCAGGACGGGGTGCGGGTCCGGGCCAGCGCGGGAGCCGCCTCGTTCCGGCGCGAGGCGACACTCGAGCGGCATCTGGCCCTGGCTGGGACGGTGGTGGAAGACCTCAAGCGCGAAGTCGACGTGCGCTCTGACGCCAGCAATCAGCGCGCCCGGGCAGCCAAGGAGCGAGCCGCGCAGGAACGCAGCGCGCGCGTGAAAGCGGCGCAGGCGGCGCTTGCCGAGATCAAGCAGCAGCGCAAGGAACGCGAGAGCAAGCAAGGCAATGGCAAGACGCCGAAGGAGCCGCGCGCGTCGACGACGGACGCCGATGCACGGGTCATGAAGATGGCGGATGGCGGCTTCCGCCCAGCCTACAACGTGCAGGTGACGAGTGCGGCCGGCGAGCAGTTCGTCACTGACGTTAAGGTATGCAACACGGGGTCCGACCGCGGGCTGATGCGGCCCATGCTGGAGCGGCAGCGCACGCGCCCTGGCGGCCTGCCCAAAGACCATCTCGTCGATGGCGGCTTTGGCAGCGCGGAAGACATCGAGTGGGCGCATGCCGAGGGCATAGAGGTTTTTTGCCCGCCCACTCAATCCAAGCACGGCACCGACCCCTACCTGCCGCGACGCGGCGACGGCGCGGGGGTACTGGCTTGGCGTGCGCGGATGGCGAGCAAAGAGGGCAAGGCCCGGTACAAGCCCCGTTCGATATGCGAGTGCATCCATGCCCGCTGGCGCAACTGGAACCTACGGCAATTGACCGTGCGCGGGATCGAAAAGGTCCGCGCCGTCGTGCTCTGGTACGCCCTCACCAACAACATCCTGCAAGGCAACCGCCTCCGCAGCGCATAAACGAGAGCTCATCGACGAACTCAGACCCGCCATTTACCGCGACAGGAAACTCCACTCCGTTCCGAACAAGTAAAAGCGTCACAAGCTCTCAGGGTGACGGTGATGGAGTGGCCGGCGCGGAGAGATCTTCACCCGAACCGGTGTTCGTACCGATCCACCGTCAGCGCACTCACATCTACATCCGGCTTCTTGCCTGACAGCATGTCCGCAAGCACCCGTCCGGAGCCGCAGGACATGGTCCAGCCGAGCGTGCCGTGACCGGTGTTGAGGTGTAGATTGGCGTATTTGGTCGGGCCGATCACGGGCGGGCCGTCCGGCGTCATCGGGCGCAGGCCGCTCCAGAACGTCGCCTTGGCGAGATCGCCGCCGCGCGGGAACAGATCGGTCAGGGAGTGATCGAGCGTGGCGCGACGGGCGTCATAGAGCTTGGTCGAGAAGCCGGAGATTTCGGCGGTGCCGCCGACGCGGATGCGATTGCCGAGACGGGTGATCGCGACCTTGTAGCTCTCGTCCATCACCGTCGATTCCGGCGCGCCGGAGGCGTCCTTGATCGGCACCGTGATCGAATAGCCCTTCACCGGATAGACCGGCAGCGAAATGCCGAGCGGCGCGACGAGCCGCGACGACCAGCTTCCGAGCGCGAGGACGTAAGCGTCTGCCTGCAACATGCCGGCGCTGGTTGCGACACCGCTGACGCGCGCGCCGTCGGCGACGATACGATCGATGCCGGTGTTGAACACGAAGCGCACGCCGAGCGCCTCGGCATGCTTGGCCAGCGCCTGCGTGAACATGTGGCAGTCGCCGGTTTCGTCCTGCGGCAAACGCAGTCCGCCGGCGAATTTCTCCTTCACGCCCGCAAGCGCCGGCTCGACTGCGATGCAGCCCTCACGGCTCAGCACCTCGTAAGGCACGCCATATTGCTTGAGCACGGCGATGTCTTCGCCGGTGCCGTCGAGCTGGGCCTGGTAGCGGAACAGCTGGAGCGTGCCTTGCGAGCGCTCGTCATATTGAATGCCGATGTCGCGGCGCAGATCGCGCAGGCAATCACGGCTATACTCCGCGATCGGGATCATCCGGCTCTTATTGATCGCGTAGCGCGCGCTGGTGCAGTTGCGCAGCATCTTGGTGAGCCAGACCCACATCACGGGATCGAGCTTCGGCCGGATCACCAGCGGGCCGTGCTTCATCAGAAGCCATTTGATCGCCTTCACCGGCACGCCGGGGCCGGCCCAGGGCGAGGAATAGCCGGGCGACACCTCGCCGGCATTGGCGAAAGAGGTCTCCAGCGCCGGCTCCGGCTGACGGTCGACGACTGTCACCTCATGGCCGGCACGCGCGAGGTAGTAGGCAGAGGTGACACCGATGACACCGCTGCCGAGGATCAGAACTTTCACGCTTCGTCAAACTCCCGCGGCATCACGCTCGCCGCTGCAAGAACAAACTCCGCAACGGCGAGAGCAATTATCAGGCCACCCGCTTGATGGCGTCCCCGAGAATCGACACGATGTCGTCGATGTGGCTCTTCTCGACGATGAGGGGCGGCGACAGCGCGAAGGAATCGCCGCTCATGCGGAAGTACAGCCCGCGGTTGAAGCAGTCGACCATGACGTCGTAGCCACGCGCACCGACCGTGCCGTCACGCGACGACAGTTCGACCGCGCCCATCAGGCCGCAATTGCGGATATCGACGACGTTGGGCAAGCCCTTGAGCGAATGCAACGCATCGCCCCAGTACTCGGCGATCGACGCACCGCGTGTGAGCAGACCCTCGTCCTTGTAGATGTCGAGCGTCGCGATGCCCGCGGCACAGGCGATCGGATGCGCCGAATAGGTGTAGCCGTGGAACAGCTCCATCTGGTTCTCCGGGCCGACCATCAGGCCGTCGTGCACCTTACGGCTCGCAAACACTGCGCCGCAGGGCACTGTGCCGTTGGTGATGCCCTTGGCCGTCGTCATCAGGTCCGGCGTGACGCCGAAGAAATCGGCGGCGAACGGCGTGCCGAGACGGCCGAAGCCGGTGATGACCTCGTCGAAGATCAGGAGGATGCCGTGCTTGTCGCAGATCTCGCGCAGGCGCTTCAGATAACCCTTCGGCGGCGGCAGCACCGCGGTCGAACCCGGCACCGGCTCGACGATGACGGCAGCGATCGTCTCAGCGCCGTGCAGAGCGACGAGACGCTCAAGATCGTCGGCGAGCTCAGCGCCGTGCTCGGGCTGATCCTTGGCGAAGGCGTTGCGGGTGAGATCATGGGTGTGGCGGATATGGTCGACGCCCGGAAGGAGGGTCGCGAAGGCACGGCGGTTGGCGACCATGCCGCCGACCGAGGTGCCGCCGAAGCCGACGCCGTGATAGCCGCGCTCGCGGCCGATCAGGCGGGTGCGGGACGCTTGGCCGTTGGCCCGATGATAGGCGAGCGCGATCTTCAGCGCGGTATCGACCGACTCGGAGCCGGAGTTGGTGAAGAAGATCCGGTCGAGGCCCTTTGGCGCGATCTCGGCGAGGCGCTCGGCGAAATCGAACGCCAGCGGATGGCCCATCTGGAACGAGGGCGCGAAATCCAGCGTCATCAGCTGCCGCTCAACTGCGGCGGCGATCTGCTTGCGACCGTGGCCGGCATTGACGCACCAGAGGCCGGCGGAGCCGTCGATCACCTTGCGGCCGTCGACGGTGGTGTAATGCATGCCCTCGGCCGAGGAGAACAGGCGCGGCGCCTTCTTGAACTGCCGGTTGGCCGTGAACGGCATCCAGAACGAATCGGTCTTGATGGTGTTCGGAATCTGATGAAGGGTCACAGGCCACGCTCCTTTGCTGACGGGATACCAGAGCCACGGCTTCGATAGCGCAACAAGTCCTTTTCTGGTGAGCTGCAAGCCATTGATTTAACTAGGGCTGCCGGTCCATATTTGCGCGATCCGCAACACCTGCAACAGGGACCAGGGGTATGAGCGTCGATATCGGTGGACGGCTGCGATTCATCCGGGCGCGCCAGAAGCTGTCGCAGCGGGCGCTCGCCAAGCGCGCCGGCGTCACCAACTCGACGATTTCGCTGATCGAATCCAACCAGATGAACCCGTCGGTCGGCGCGCTCAAGCGCATCCTCGACGGCATCCCGATGGGGCTCGCCGAGTTCTTCGCGCTGGAGCCCGAGACACGGCGCAAAATCTTCTACCGGTCGGAGGAGCTGACCGAGGTCGGCAAGAAGCCGATCTCCTATCGCCAGATCGGCGACAATTTGTTCGGCCGCAACTTGCAGATTTTGAAGGAGCGTTACGAACCCGGCAGCGACACCGGGCGCGTGCACCTCGTCCATGACGGCGAGGAAGGCGGCATCGTGATCTCGGGCAAGCTCGAAGTCACCGTCGAGGACGAGCGGCGCATCCTCAATGCGGGCGATGCCTATTATTTCGAAAGCCGCCGACCGCATCGCTTCCGTTGTGTTGGCGGCAAGCCCTGCGAAGTGATCTCGGCCTGCACGCCGCCGACGTTCTGAAGCGCGTCAAAATTATCCGGAATCCTACGGAGTGCCCCGGTGTCTTACGGAGCTTGAGGCATCTCAATTTTCGCAGCCCGATCCTCTATATCTTGCGAGCCGTAGCCGAGCAGCCTGGCGCTGAGGTTCCGAGGCCGCTTCGAAACAGAGCTCGCGATGAGGACCACTCTAGCCAATGCAGAAGCCGCGCTCGACGAAGTTCAGCGCGATGCCCACAAGCTCCGCTCGCAAGAGCTGCGCGAGGCTATCGAAAAATGTATCGAAGAACAGAGGCAGCAGATCAAGGCGCTCCGCCGGATGATGAATTAACGCGGCTGCCGGATTGACACCGGACGCGTTCCCGGCCACCTGAACCGAAGCGACGCCGTAGGCGACCAAGATCCAGAACGTCCCGCCCCGCGGAGTGCATCACCATGGCGAGCCGTACCGGCATCATTGCGCGCCTGATCGGCGCGCTGCTCCTGCTATGCGTCGCCACCACAGCGCAGGCCGAGAAGCGCGTCGCGCTGGTGGTCGGCAATTCCGCCTATCAGACGGTGGCCAAGCTGCCCAATTCCGCGGCCGACGCCCGGCTGATGTCGGATACGCTGCTCTCGCTCGGCTTCTTCGTGGTCGGCGGCGGTGCCCAGGTTGATATCGACAAGGCGGGCTTCGACCGTGCGCTGCAAGCCTTCAGCCAGGAACTGATCGGTGCTGACGTGGCGCTGTTCTACTTTGCCGGCCACGGGGTCGAAACGCACGGCCTCAATTACATCGTGCCTGTCGATGCCCATCCGGCGGACGAAGGCGATGTGTTCGTGCAGGGGGTCGGCCTTGCCGGCGTGCTCGATCAGATGGAGAAATCCGGCGCCAAGATCAATTTGATGCTGCTCGATGCCTGCCGCAACAATCCATTCGTCGGACATGGCCTTCGCAACGCTGCCGGCGGACTGGCCCAGATGCAGGCCCCGCCGGGCACGCTCATTTCATTCGCCACACAGCCCCGCAGCGTGGCGCTCGACGGCGACAACGGTCACAGTCCCTATACACGTGCCCTGGCTGACGCCATGCAGCACCAGGGCTACGGGCTGTTCAGGACTTTCAACGAGATGGGATTGGCGGTGGAGAAGGCTACCCACGGTCAACAATTGCCGTGGGTCGCTTCGTCGCCGATCGCAACCAGCTTCTACTTCGCCGGCAAACCTGTGCCGCCTGCGCCGATACAGGCTGCGCTAACGACGCCGACCGCCGTGTCGCCGGCGCCACTGCCAGACACGATGTCGCGTCGTGATCTGGTTACCGACTGCGATCGTCTCGCAGGCATGCCTGATGACGCACTTGGTGCTGCGGGCGTTCCGGGCGTCGCGTTCGAGAAGATCAAGGCGACTGAAGCCACCGCCGCCTGCAATGACGCCATGCAGCGCTATCCGGAGGTGGCGCGATTCGCCTACGAGGCCGGCCGAGCCGCCACCGCCCGCAAGGACTATTCGGAAGCGCTTCGTTTGTACGGGAAGGCTGCGGACGCAGGCTATCCGACAGCGATGCACAATATCGGCGTGCTTTACGCGACCGGCGAAGGCGTCAAGAAGGACGACGCCGAGGCCGCGCGCTGGTACAAGAAAGCATCGGACGCCGGCGATCCCTTCGGCATGCTGGAACTCGGCTGGCTCTACGCTTTCGGAGAAGGCAGCGCCAGGAATTGCCCCGAAGCCATCCGGCTCAACGAGGCCGCGGTCAAGGCCGGCGTCGCGGCGGCGATGAACAATCTCGGCTTGCTCTATGTCCGGGGTCGCTGTGTCGAGCGGGACTACGCGGCGGCGCGCCGGCTTTTCGAGCAGGGGGTTGCATTGAACGACGACGCCTCCTTGAACAGCCTTGGCTCGATGTACAACGAGGCCCAAGGCGTGCCGCGCAACGCACGGCTCGCCCGGGAATTGTTCGAGAGGTCAGCCGCGCAGGGCTATGCACTCGCCCGGCAGAACCTGCGCAACATGCGCCGCTAGCGGCGCAGCCTCGTCAGAGCTGGGTCAGCAGCTCCTCGATCCGAATCGGGAAACGACGCACCCGCACGCCTGTCGCGTGCCAGACGGCATTGGCGACCGCGCCTGCGCTGCCGGTGATGCCGATCTCGCCGACGCCCTTGATGCCGAGCGCATTCACATGCGGATCGTGCTCCTCGACCGTGATGACGTCGAGCGGCGGCACGTCGGCATTCACGGGGATGTGGTACTCGCCGAGATTGGCATTCATGATCCGCCCGCTGCGGCGATCGGTGATGGCCTCCTCATGCAGCGCGAACGAGATGCCCCAGATCATGCCGCCGAACAGCTGGCTCTTCACCAGATGCGGGTTGACGATGCGCCCCGCGGCGAAGGCACCGACCATGCGCGTGACGCGGATCTGGCCGAGATCAGGATCGACCTTCACTTCCGCGAACACCGCGCCATGCGCGTGCATCGCGTATTCTTCCATCGCCGCAGGGTTCGGCGCACCGGTGCCGCGCGCCTCGACTTCGGCGACCCCGGCGCGCGCGAGAATTTCGGAATAGCTCTCACCGCGGCTTTCATCGTCACGCCGGAACAGCTTTCCGTCGCGCGCAATGACGCCGGCATTACCGGCGCCGAACAGCGGCGAGCGCTCGTCAGAGGTGGTGAGGTCGGCGAGTTTGGCAATCACGGCCGCTCCAGCGCTGTGAATCGCAGCACCCGCTGTCGCCGTGTGCGCCGAGCCGCCGGCGATGCCGGCATCGGGCAAATCCGATGTTCCCGCCTTGAACGCGACGCGATCGATGTCGAGCCCGAGGCCATCGGCAGCGATCTGGGCCAGCGCCGTCCACGCGCCCTGCCCCATGTCATGCGCGCCGATCTCCATGGCGCCGGAGCCGTCACGCCGGATCACCGCACGTGCCGCAGCCTGGAACATCAGCGCCGGAAATGTCGCGGTGCCCATGCCCCAGCCGACCAGCAAGCCGGCATCGTCGCGCATCTGCCGCGGCTGGAGCGGACGCTTCGCCCAGCCGAAGCGCGCCGCGCCCTGTTCGTAGCAAGCGCGCAGCGCCTTGGAGGAGAACGGCTTTCCGGTGATCGGCTCGACCTCGGCGTAGTTCTTGAGGCGGAAGGCGAGCGGATCGATGCCGCAGGCCCAGGCCATTTCATCGATGGCGCTTTCCAGTGCGATCGAACCGGTCGCCTCGCCAGGTGCCCGCATGAACAGCGGCGTGCCGGTATTGACGCGCACGGCATCATGCGACGTGCGGATCGCAGGTGCCGCATAGAGCGTGTGCGAGGCATCGGCCGCAGGCTCATAGAAATCATCGAACGTGCTCGACACGGTTCTCGCATGGTGATCGAGCGCAGTCAGGCGTCCCTCGCCATCGGCACCGATGCGCAGCCGCTGACGCGTCGGCGCGCGATGGCCGACTGGGCCATACATCTGCTCACGGCGCAGCACGAGCTTCACGGGTCGACCGACGAGCTTGGCGGCCATGATGCCGAGGGTCGGCGGGCCGGACATCAGCCCCTTGGAGCCGAAACCGCCGCCAAGGAAGGGACTACGGATGTGGATCTTGTCCGGCGCAATGCCGAACAGTTCGGCGATGCGCCCAAGCGACAGCATCAGGCCCTGGGTCGGCATGTCGACCGACAGATTGTCGCCGTCCCACGACGCGACGATCGCATGCGGCTCCATGGCGTTGTGATATTGCGGCGGCGTTTCGTAAACCGCGTCGATCTGTTTCTCGGCCGAGGCAAGGCCCGCCTCGACATCGCCGCGGTGATTTTCCGTCGGGTTGCCGACACCGACGACCGGCGGCACGAAACTTTTGCCGGCATCGAGGCCGACAAGCGGGGGCAGCGTCTCATAGCGCGGCGCCAGCAGCACAGCACCTTCGGTCGCCGCCTCCAGCGTTTCAGCGATGACGACGGCGATCGGCTGGTTGGCGTAGCGGACTTCGTCGCTCTGCAACACCTCCATCCGGAACACGAATGGATTGGTCTTGATCTCGGGGTCGATTGCGAGCGGCGGCTTGTGGCTCGATGTCATGACATCGACCACGCCGGGATGGCGCTTGGCGGCTGCGACATTGAGCGAGGTCACACGGCCGCGCGCGATGCTGGAGACGGCCATCACCGCAAACAGCATGCCGGGCGGGTGATTGTCGGCAGCGTAGGTCGCCTGCCCCTTGACCTTGAGCACGCCGTCGCGGCGGGTCAGGGGCTGGCCGATGCTCGAGCCGTGCCGCAGATGAGCGGGAGCGCTGGTGAGATTGAGCTCAGACATGGATAGCTCCGGAGATGGAGGCAAAGGGTGAAGCCGGCAGCGCCGGCAGGCGCACGGGCGTGCCAGCGGCGGCCAGTGTCAGCGCGCGCACGACGATGCGGCGCGCGAGCTCGATCTTGAAGGCGTTGTCGCCGGACGGCTTTGCGTCCGAGAGCGCGCGCCAGGCGGCTTCCTGGAAGGCGTCCGCCGTCGGTGCGACGCCCTTGAGCACGTCTTCCGTGGCGCGGGCACGCCAGGGCTTTGCGGCGACGCCGCCAAGCGCAAGCCGCGCCTCCGTGATCTTGCCGTTCTCGATCTGCAAAGCGGCCGCAGCCGAGACGACGGCAAAGGCATAGGAGGTCCGCTCGCGAACCTTGAGGTAGCGCGCATGTGCCGCGAAGCCACGTGCCGCGGCCGGCAGACGCACAGCGACGATGAGGTCGCCGGGTTCGAGCGCCGAGTCACGCTCGGGCGTATCGCCGGGCAAACGATGAAGCGCATCGAGCGCGATCTCGCGCCGGCCGTTCCTGCCCTCGATCTCGACGATGGCGTCAAGCGCAACCAGCGGCACACAGAAGTCGGAGGGATTCGTGGCGATGCAGCTTTCGCTCCAGCCGAGCACCGCGTGGGTCCGGTTCTCGCCGTCGCGGGCGTCGCAGCCACTGCCGGCCTCGCGTTTGTTGCAGCTGCTGGCGGTGTCATAGAAATAAGCGCAGCGCGTCCGCTGCAGGAGATTGCCACCGACTGTCGCGGCATTGCGCAGTTGCGCTGATGCGCCGGAGAGAAGCGCTTCAGCGACAGCGGGATAAGACTTTGCGAATTTGGCATCATGCGCAAGATCAGCGTTGCTCACCAGCGCACCAATACGCAACGACCCATCGGCGAGATGCTCGATCTGGTCGAGCCCTTCGAGATGCGTGACATCGACCAGGCGATCCGGACGGCTGACGCCGCCCTTCATCAGATCGAGCAGATTGGTGCCGGCGGCGAGATAGGCGGTACCCGGCTGGGCGGCCGCAGCAACGGCCTCTGCGACCGTGGCGGGCCTGACATATTCGAACTGTTTCATGCGGAGCGCCTCTGATTGGTTTCGTCGGCACCGGCCTGAGCCTCGAGCACGGCATCGACGATGCCGGCATAGGCGCCGCAACGGCAGAGATTGCCGCTCATGCATTCCCGGATGCGCTCGGGATCGTTGCCGGCCTGGGCTTCCTGCATCATGCCGATCGCACTCATGATCTGGCCGGGCGTGCAGAAGCCGCACTGAAATCCGTCATGGGCGATGAAGGCGGCCTGGACCGGGTGAAGCTGGTCGCCGCGCGCGACGCCTTCGATGGTGAGGATGTCGGCGCCATCATGACTGATGGCGAGCGCGAGGCAGGAATTGATACGCTTGCCGTCGACGAGAACGGTGCAAGCGCCGCATTGGCCGCGGTCGCATCCCTTCTTGGTTCCGGTCAGATGGAAGCGCTCACGCAGGAGATCGAGCAGCGTCACGCGTGGATCGTCGAGGACGAAGTCGCGCCGCGCACCGTTCACGGTGAGGCTGATGGAGTGGTTCATATAAGGCTCCGATCAGATATGGACATGTGTGATCGCGCAGCGCACCACCTCCGTGGCCGCCGTCGATTCTAGCGCCGCCCGGACACAATCCGGGCCAGCACCTCTGCGAAGATACGGAGGCACCCTCCGCTTAACAAGGGCTGCCCAAAAATATTTGGAATTCGTCAAAAGCCCGTGCGCAGACAACGCGGTGCAGCCCTGCAAGGGTTCAATCTAACCAATTCGTGATCTACATTGTCGGCATGGACGACCACACCGACCAGATCCGCAAACCTCGCGCCGACGCCGTGCGCAATCGCGAGCGCGTGCTCGAAGCGGCCAAGGCTGTGTTCAACGCGGGCGGCCCGGAGGCAAGCCTGGAGGCCGTCGCGAAACGCGCCGGCGTCGGCATCGGCACGCTCTATCGGCATTTTCCGACCCGCGAGGATTTGTTCGAGGCGGTGTACCGGCGCGAGGTCGAGCAGCTCAGCGAGCTTGCCGAGCAGCTGAAGAATGCGAAGGATCCGGTCGATGCGCTGCGGCGCTGGCTGCGTTCCAATGTCGAATTCGTTGCCACGAAAAAGGGCATGTCGGCAGCACTGGCGCTGACATTCCAGAGCTCGTCGGAACTCGCGGCGTTCTCGATGGACCGCCTGACCAAGGCGATCGGGTCGCTGCTCGATCGTGCGGTCGCGGCAGGCCAGATGCGCGGCGATGTCAGCCCGGAGGACCTGCTGCGGGCGCTCGTTGGCATGTGCTACATGCACGACCAGCCCGGCTGGCAATCCTCGGTGCTGCGGATGCTCGATGTATTCGTCGACGGCCTGCGCGTGCAGGCGGGTGTCAAGGTTAAGGCGCGCGCCGCCAAGCCGGCGAAGACGGCGACCAAGCGGAAGCGATAGCGCGTCCCACATCTTCCCGAAGTCGTGCTAGGATCATCTCCGCCGGGATACCAACGCGGAGCCAGCTATGCGCATTGCCGCCTTGCTCGTCATTCTCAGTATTGCTTGCAGTCCCATCTCGGCGCGCGCCGACGATGTCGCGACAGCGCAGGGCGTGATCCGCGCCCAGGAGCAGGCCTTCGGCCACGACGATGCGGCGACCGCTTATTCTTACGCCGCACCGGCGGTCAAGCAGATCTTCCCCGCCCCCGACATCTTCATGTCGATGGTGCAGAACGGCTACGCTCCGGTCTACCGCCACAAGAGCTTTGAGTTCGGCGACAGCAAGACCGAGGGCAGCGCGATTGCCCAACGTGTCCACATCATCGATGCCAATGGCGAGGCCTGGGAAGCGCTCTACACGCTCGAGCAACAGAGCGACGGCGGCTACAAGATCACCGGCTGCTCGCTGTTGAAGGCGGGACAGGCGGTCTGAGTGGACATTGCCCGTTCGTCAGGCAACCATCGCTGTCACGGCGCGCAGCACTGTCCCGCCGGCTTCCGCGATCCTGTCGAGCACCGTGAAGTGATTGCTTCCGGGGATCTCGCAATAGCCGGCTTCGCCGCCCTGCTTGTGCCACTCGGAGACTAAATCAGAGGTCCAGTGCTTGAATCCGCCAGTCTCGTCGCCACCGACGGCGCCGAGCAGCGGTACGAGGTTCGCGCCCTTCGGCAGGCGGTGAACCCGCAACAACGGACTCAGATCCGCGGCCTCATCGGGCGACAGTGTCAGGTCGCGGTTGATCGAGGTCTTGAGCAGCGGACGCAAATCGAAGGCACCGCTGACGCCGACCAGGCCGACAATGCGTCCCTGCCCGCTGACCGCCTGATCCAGCGCGAGCATCGCCGCCAACTGACCGCCGGCGGAGTGACCGGAGACGACCACGCGGGTGGGCTTCAGATGGGTCAGCGTCCAGGCAAGGGCCGCGCGGATCTGCTCAACGATGCCGCTGACGCTCACGGCCGGCACCAGATCGTAGGTCGGCATCACCACGGTCATCCCGGAGTTTCGGTAATGTTCGGCGACGAAGGAGACGTAGGACTTGTCCAGCGCGCGCCAATAGCCTCCATGGATGAAGAAGAGCACCGGCGCGCCCTCGCCCGCCGGGAACACGTCCAGCAGGCATCGCGGTCCGGCGCCATAGCGAATGTCCAGGCGGCAATTGCCCGCCGCGCGCAGTGCGGCGCTCCGCCGCTGGTGATCGCGATAGATCTCGTCGCGCTCGGGATGGCGCTTGCGGAGCGCATATTGCGCTTCCAGCCCGTCATCGATGGCTTGCAGGATTTCACTTCCAGAATGCATGATCAAAGTCCGAGATAGGCAGTGCGTACGATCGGGTCGTGCGCAAGCGAGGTGCTTTCCGCCTCGCGCACGATCTCGCCTTCCGCGATCACGTAGCCCCAGGCGGCGCTTTGCAGCGCCATGTTGGCGTTCTGCTCGGCGAGCAGGATCGAGATGCCCTGCTGATTGAGCCGCCGGATGATGGCGAAGATATCCTGCACGACGCGTGGCGCGAGACCCATGGACGGCTCGTCGAGCAACAGCAGGCGCGGCCGCGACATCAGCGCGCGTCCGATCGCGAGCATCTGCTGCTCGCCGCCGGACAGCAGCCCCGCCGGCTGGTTCAGCCGTTCGCGCAGCCGCGGAAACATGTCGAACACCGCGTCCATGTCGGCTTCGACCCTGCGGTCGCGACGGGGCCACAGGCGGCGGAACGCACCCATCTCGAGATTCTCGCGCACGCTCATCGGCGCAAAGACGCGTCGGCCCTCCGGCACCAGCGTCACGCCGAAATCAAGCCGCGCCGAGGCCGACCGTCCGGCAATGTCGTTGCCTTCGACCAGGATACGTCCGCTGCTTGGCCGCAACAGCCCGGCCAGGCAGCGCAGCAACGTGGTCTTGCCGGCGCCGTTCGCGCCGATCAGGCAGACCGACTGGCCCGCCGCCACCCGCAGCGAAATCCTGTGCAGCACGGAGACATGGCCGTAGCCCGCCGAAAGCGCGTCGACCTCAAGCATGCTCGGCCTCCCCGAGATAGGCCGCCAGCACGTCGGGATGGCGGCGCACGCTGTCGGCATCGCCCTCGGCGATCCGCATGCCGTTGTTAAGTACCAGGATGTCGTGCGAGAGCGACATCACCATGCGCATGTTGTGCTCGACCAGCAGCACCGTCATGCCGTCCCGGTTCAGGGCGGAGATGATCTTGCCGATATGCTCGGCTTCCGCTTGCGGCAAGCCGGCGGCGGGTTCATCGAGCAGCAGCAGCCGCGGCTCGCTTGCGAGCGCACGCGCCAACTCCAGCACCTTCATCTGGCCAAAGCCGAGATCGCCGGCAACAACATCCGCCTTGCCGTCGAGCTCGAAACGCGCCAGCAGCTCAAGCGCCGCATCCGCCATCGCCCGATTCTCTGCGCGCAGCGACGGACCGTGCAGCAGCGCGCCGATCACCCCCGCGCGGCCGTGCATATGCCGCCCGGTCATGACATTCTCGAGCACAGTCATTTCGCGGAAGATCTGGAGATTCTGGAAGGTACGGGCGATGCCGAGCCTGGCGCGACGAAATGTCGGCATGGCGTCGATACGAACGCCATCGAAGAAGATTTGGCCCGAGGTCGGGCGGGTCACGCCGGCGATCATGTTGAACAGCGTGCTCTTGCCGGCCCCGTTCGGCCCGATCACCGCCTTGATCTCGCCGGGACGAACCTCGAAGCTCAGATCGGCGACGGCACGCAGCCCGTCGAAATAACAGTTCAGCGCTTCGGTGCGGAGCAGGGGCGCGGTCATGAACGCCTCCTTGCGAGCCAACGGCGCAGGATCGCCGGCAAGCCCGCGATCCCGGTGGGCGACGCGATCAGCACGACCAGCATCGCGAAACCGAACAGCATCAGCTCGGCGTCTTCATATTCGAGCAGAAGCGGCGGCACGGCGGTGAAGATCAATGCGCCGAACAGCGGTCCCCAATAGAGTCCGCTGCCGCCGATCGCAACCATCACCACCAGCAGGATGGAGTTGGAGACGCTGAATGTCTCCGGTGATGCGAATTGGTTGACATGGACATAGAGGCTGCCGGCGATCCCGGCCATGCCGGCGGAGAGCACGAAGACCAGAAGCTTGGTTCTGAAGCTGTCGATGCCAACGGCATCCGCACCCAGCTCGTTGGTCGCGACCGCTCGCAGCGCGCGGCCGGTGCCCGAGCGCAGCAGGTTGAGGATGGCAAGCATGACCAGCAGCGACACCAGCCAGAGCAGCGGAAACTGGCGCGCGTCGGTGTCGAGCGCGAAGCGGCCGAACGCAAAGGGGCGGACGCCCAACAGGCCGTTGGGACCGCCGGTCAGGTCGATCAGCCGGTTGAACATCACCACCAGAATGGCGTTCCAGCCGAGCGTTGCCATCGACAGATAGAGCCCGCGCAGGCGCAGTGCCGGAATGCCGATGAGCAGCGCCGCGAGCCCCGTCAGCAGTGCCGCCGCCGGCAGGCCAATCCAGGCGCCCAGTCCGAACTTCACGCCGAGCACACCGCTCACATAGGCGCCGAGCCCGTAGAAGCCGGCATGCCCGAGCGAGATCTGTCCGCCATAGCCCATCAGGAGATTCAGGCTCGCGATCAGGATGAGATTGATCAGCATCATGTTGGCGAGCGAGACGAAGTAGGCATTCGGTGCCGCGAACGGCACCACCAGCATCGTGAGCCACACGATCAGCAAAAGCCGGTGATCCGACAGGATCGCAGCCGTCCGGCCCGGCGACCGGAGCTGCGGTCGGGACACCGCCTCCACCGGAGGCGATGATAACGAATCGGATTTCGCGCGAGCCAGGACCATCCGGTCAGACCTTGATCACGTCGGCACGGCCGAGCAGGCCCGACGGACGCGCGAACAGGATGAGAAGCAGCACCGTAAAGGCGATCGCGTCCTTGAAATCGGAGGAGACATAGAAGCTGCCGAACGCCTCGAGGAGGCCGAGCGCGAGCCCGCCGACAACGGCGCCCGGCAGGCTACCGACACCACCGAGCATCGCTGCGCTAAAACCCTTGAAGCCGAACATGGCGCCTTGGTCGTAGGAGGACAGCGTCAGCGGCGTGATGATGGCGCCGGCGAGCGCGCCGGCAAAGGCGGCGATCGCGAACGAGAGCATCACCGTGGTCTCGACGCGCACCCCGACGATGGCCGCCGCGTCGCGATCGGCGGCCGCCGCACGCAGCGCCTTGCCGAGCATACTGCGCTCGAAGAACAGATGCATCGCGAGCAGGAAGGCGAGCGTCAGACCGATGATCCACAGCGTCTGGGTCTGCACCGCGACGCCGCCCAGGACCAGCGTCGACACCTGCGAAAAGCCGGGATAGCCGACCGGCTTCTTGCCGAGCACCAGCATGACCAGGCTGCGCGTGCAGATCGCGAGCCCGATGCTGACGAGCGTGATCAAGAGCGTATTCGGCCGCCGCAGCGGCCAGATCACCAATCGTTCCGATGCGATACCGGCCATGATGACGATCACCACCGCGAGGGCGCAGGCCAGCCCGATATTGCTCGTCGCCGCAAACAGCAACGCCGAGATCATCCCGCCCATCACCACCCATTCACCCTGAGCGAAGTTCATCGCACCCGTGCTCTTGAACACGACGTTGAAGCCGAGGGCGATGAGCGCATAGATACTGCCGGTACCAACGCCTGCGACCAGCAACTGAAGGATGGTCGTCGTCATGGCGCTCAGAACGTCCGCATGCGGTTGGATTCGAACAGGGGCAGGACGACCCCGAGTTCGGCAAGCTTGGCCCGCGCATTCGCGGTGTAGGTTACCAGCGTATCCTCCTCCGCCGCACGCGGCGCACCGCCAAGGCCCGCGGACGCCGTCAATGCATCGGCCTCGGCCTCGACGGCGGCATGCTCGGGCGCGAGCCACGGGCAATGATAGCCCTTCAGTTCGGTCTCGCGCACATGCGCGGCCAGTTCGTCGGCGATGAGCGCACGGTCCTTGGAGCTCCAATGCGGCGCGCGTGAATCGAGATAGAGCCAGCCGAACGCAGCGTGGCGCTCCTTGTCGGCGATGACCCGATCGAGCACGGACTTGATGGTGGGGTTGCTCGCGCAGGCGCGCCAGGTGCGGCAAAGCTCGAGTTCGAGGCCGTCCTCGAATGCCGCGAATGCGGCCACGTAACTGTCGAGGTTCTGGTTCGCGTCCATCGCGCGCCGGTGCAGATTGCGGTTGAATGTTGCTTCGTAAGCGCGGTCGGCCGGCGCGGCGATCCGGCCGCCGAACGCCTCGGCGAGCCGGTCGAAACACTCGACATGCCAGGCTTCCTCTGTGTTGCGGACCGTAAGATAGAATTTTGGATCGACCTCGCGGCCGACCTCCATGCAAAAGCGCATGAGGAGCGCGGGCGTCTCGGTAAGACCGGTCGCCTCGGCCCAGAGCCTGCGGCTCCAGGTACGCCGCGCGGCCTGCTGCACCGGCTCGTCATATTGCGCGGGATCGAGCGCTTTCCAGTCGACGTCGCGATGCGGATTCCAGCGGCCGGCTTTGCCGGTGTCGTAGAGCTCCCGGATCTCTGGGAGCGTCACGTTCAGCTCGAGCGGGAAACGCCGCTCGATCAACAGGCGCGACGGCGGCAAGGTCGGCTTGACCTGATGCATGGCCCTCTGCACGTCAGATCGCCCCGAGCTTGTCGTGATGGAACGGGGGCAGATTGATGCCGAGCGGCTTCATCTGGTCGCGGATGCGCTGCACGGTCGCGACGAACACCGGCTTCTCGGCCTCTTCCACCGTTGAGCCGAGCCCGGCCTCATAGGTGATGCGATCGGCCTCGACCTCGGCCAGCGAGGCCGGGTTTTCCGGCGCGAGCCAACTCGAATGGTAGCCGTTGAGCTCGACTTTCTCCATCATGGTGATGACCGAGTTCTCGATCATCGTCTTCTGCTCCGGCGTGAGCGTCTCGCAGATCGCCTCGAGGAAATACCAGCCGAAGGCGCAGTGGCGCGATTCATCCCGCATGATGAAGCGCACGATCTGCTTGGCGACGGGATCACGCGTCACGTCGTCGAGATGCTTGAACACGTCGAAGGCGATCTCTTCCGCGGTGCAGACCAGCGCCGCGATGATGCCCTCGAGCGGCACGTCCGCATTCAGCGTCGCGCGGCGAACGCCGTGGGTCGACACCGAACCTTCGAACAATTGCTGCACCGGCTTTTCGATGTAGCCGCCGAGCTTCTCCGCCATGGTGTGGCAGACCTCGGCGTGGCGTGCCTCCTCCTGCGAACGGATGGTAAAGAAAAGCTGCATGTCCGAGGGGCGGTTCTCCAATCCAAAGCGAAGCTGGAGCGAGGGGCTCTCCGAAATCGCGCCGTACTCGCTCCAGGCGCGACGGCTCCAGTATAGCCGCGCGGCGTAGCGCTGTTCTTCGGTGTAGCTCTCCGGCTTGAGCAGGTCCCAGTCCACGTCGGTCTTCGGATCCCACTGGTTGCGCGTCGCTGCGTGAAACAGCTCGCGAATCCGCGGCAGGTCCGAATTGAAGGTCAGCGGGAAGCGGCTTTCGGGCGCATCGAGCAGGGTCTGCACCATTTCGAAAGCCTGGTCTTGCGACATATCACGCGAGAGTGCCATGGCATCCTCCTTCCTGTTTTGGCTTATTCGTAGTCGGCGAGGTTGAAACGGCCGTCTCGCCAGTTGATCAGCACGATGTCCTTTTTCGACAGGCCGGAGTGACGCTCCGGCGAGAAGCTGAACACGCCGCTCATGCCCGCGAAATTCTTGACCTGCTCCATGCCCTGCGGAAGCTTGGAGACGTCGCCGCCGACCTTGCTCAGCGCTTCCTTCGCCAGCATGGCCGCGTCGTAGGATTCCGCAGCGTAGAGACTGGCCGCGCGGTTGAAGCGCTCCTGATAGGAGCGGAATAGCCGGAGAATGCCCGCCTTGAGCGGATCCTTGTCCGGAAGCTGGTCGCCGACCGGGAATTTCAGGCTTGCGAGCAGCACGGATTTCGCGGCATCGCCGGCGAGCGTCATGTAGTGCGACGAGACGAAGCCGTAGCTGTGAACCAGCGTACGGCTGTCGAGACCGAGCTGCTGCGCCTGCTTCAGGAATACGACGCCGGCGGGCGTGACGGTCCAGCAGATGATCGCTTCCGCCCCGCTGTCGCGAATGCGGGTGAGCTGCGGCATCATGTCGGTGTCGGCGGGGTCGAACGACTCGTAGGCAACGTCGAGGTTGCGACGCGGGCCGACCTTCTTCATCTGCGTGACGGCGCCCTGGCCGAATCCGCTGGTATCGGCGATCAGCGCCACCTTCTTGATGTTCTTCTTGGCGAAATAGTCGGCGATGCGCTCGAGCACGTCCTCGTCGTCGACCGTGCTCTTGAACACCCATTTCCGCTCGGCGACCGGCGTGACGATTGCAAGCGCTCCCTCGCTCGAAATGAAGGGAATGCTGGCGGATTCCGCCATCGGCGCCATCGCGAGCGCAATGCCGCTCATATTGCCGCCGCTCAGGATGAGCTCAACCTTGTCCTGGCTGATCAGGCGTCTGGTGGCGGAGATCGCCTTCTGCGTCTGGCTTTCGGCATCATAGAAGGTCCATGCGATCTTGCGGCCGCCAATGCCGCCCGCGGCATTGATCTCGTCGACGGCGAGCTGCAGGCCGGCCTTCATGTCTTCGCCGAGGAACGCGGCTGGCCCGGTGACAGAGAGGATCGACCCGACACGCAGCGGCTCGTCCGCAGCCCAGCCGGGCTGAATGCCTGTTGCGGCGAGCGCGGTGCCGCCCATGAATTGCAGGAAATTGCGTCGTCCCAGATTCACGATACCCCTCCACTCAAATGGACGCCGGGCGGCGTCCTGATGCCCGTCGTTCAATCGTCATGCACGCCGCTCTTGTCGATCTCACCCGCGGGCGCCTTGCCGTCGCGCGACAGCGGCATGCTCAACGAGTAGCGCACGAGGTCGCCGCGATGGACGGTATGGCCCGCCATCACCAGGCGGCCGGTCGCATCGCGATAGCGAAGCGTGCGCGTCAGCACCGGTGCGCCGGCGGCAAGATGCAGGTATTCAACCTCCTCGGGACCGGCGATGCCGGCCTCGATGCCGAAGTCGCCGCTGCGGAGCTCGACGCGTTGCCACAACAGATGCAGTGGCGAGGCGAGGGCCGCGCTCTCATCCCAGTCGGCGACGAGATCGGCTGGCAGATAGCGGTAGTCGATGGCGACCGGCACGCGCGCGGCAGCACGCGTCCGCTTGATAAAGAGAACGCGGGCGCCGACCTCGACTTCGAGCGCGGCAGCAATCTGATCGTCGGCGCCGCAGCGCTCGAAAACGAGAAGCGTGGGTTGAATTGGCGTGCCGGCAGCTTCCCACTGCCGCATGAAGTCCATGCCGGGTCCGAACCGCTCTTCCAGCTTGCGGACGGCAACGAAGGTGCCGAGCCCGCGGCTGCGGGTGAGCATGCCCTCGCGGACCAGTTCGGACAGCGCCTGGCGCACGGTGTCCCGGCTGACGCAGAACATCTCGCACAGCTCTTCGTCCGAGAAGAAGCGCCGGTCCGGCTGCTCCCAACGCAGGATCGTCCCGATAAGCCGTTGTTTTATCTGGGCATAGAGTGGGAGCGGCGACGTCCGGTCAAGCGGGGGATTGACCCAATCCGCTTCCAGCACCGGCAAGCTATCGCTCACGTCCTGCATCGCACCAACCATATCGTCGGCCTCTAATTGAATGATTGTCTGCCTAACCATACAATTGCACAAGCAGAAATTTGCGCCAGCCTCTGTTTGATGATGCGTCATCTTGTGGCGGCCATGCGGCCAGCAGCCTTTGCGCAGCATTCTCTGTGCATTGCGGCATGGCCGCTAGGCGCACGCGCGCTTTGCCATTATTCTGCAATTGGCGTCTGCAACATTGCGACGCAGCGAACAGTTCGGGCGATGTCCTTGCAATTGAAAAGGTCGGTACGGATCAGGGTGGGGCGGCTCGTCGCCCTCGCCTATCTGTTCTGCGTGCTCGCGCCGGCAGCAAGCCTTGCTTGGGGCAGTGGTCCCGCACCATGCCTTGATGATGTGCTGCTGGCCGATCTCGTGCCGGTGCATCACCAAGTGGCGGCGAGCCACACCCATGACGGCGACGTGACGCACGACCACGCCGGCATGCATGCGCATCACCAGACCGCCGCGCAGGACACACCCGCTCCGCATCATCATGACGGTAAGGGCAAACCTGGTCCGTGTTGCGCGATGATGTGCGTGAGCGCGCTGCCGGCCGATCTCCCCAGCGTCGCCAAGCCCGTCCTGCCGATCTCCGCCTGCACGCCCGAGATCGTTACCAGCCTGCGCAGCGAGGCGCCGCCCCTGCTCTACCGCCCTCCCATCGCCTGACCTGACACGACGATTTGAGGCCGCACGCATCAAGCGTGCGTGCGCCTTTGGTCATCTGACAGATCAGGGATGAATCATGCTTACGCTTTCCGGGGCGAAGTTCGCCGCCGAATCTTCGGCGCGTGGACGACATTCTCTATTTAATTGGCCGTTTCTGGCTGCGGTTGCGCTGGCGCTGTCCGGCTGCATGCCGGCAACCACACCGATAGTCGGCGCCGATCCTGCCGATCCCGCGGCCAAGGCCGCGCGTGCCGGCTATCGCTCGACGATCGCGCCTTACGCGAGCCTGCGGCCTGCAACGCCGGCGCCCTGGCGCGAGCGCAACGACGCCACCGCGCCGCAGCCCAAGCCAGACCAGTAGGAGCGCGCCATGGCACACCATTTTGCGCGCAGCTTGCTCGTAGTTGCTGCGTTCGGTCTCTCTGGTTGCGCCGCGTTCTCGCCGGACAGCGGCATGAATGCGGTCTCGGAGCTGACAAGCCAGACCATCAACAAGGACGTCGCCTTCGTGCGAACGGCCGAGGGAGCCGGCGCAACCGACGATCGCGTTCGCAAGTTGCTCTCGCGAACGCTGAGCGTCGATGCTGCCGTGCAGATCGCGCTGCTCAATAACAAGGGGCTGCAAGCGGCCTATAACGAACTGGCGCTCGCCGAGACCGATCTCGCCGAGCAGAGCTTGCCGCCCAATCCGGTGTTCTCGATCTCACGCATCAGCGGCAACGGTGCCAGCGAGATCGAGCGCCAGGTGGTCGGCGACATTCTCGCGCTGGCCACGCTACCGTTCCGCTCCGAGATCGCCCGCGACCGGTTTCGCCAGGCACAATTGCGCGCGGCGCTGGCAACGCTGCGGCTCGCCGCCAATGTACGGCGCGCCTACGTCCGGGTCGTCGCAGCCAACGAGATGGTTGTGCTGCTGACGGACGCGAAGTCAACGGCGGAATCGACCGCGCAGCTTGCGGTGAAGCTCGGCGAGACCGGCTCGATCAACAAGCTCGACCAGGCCCGCGAGCAGGTGTTTTACGCCGAAACCACCGCCGATCTCGCCACCGCGCGGCAGTCCGCGACAAGTGCGCGCGAAAAGCTGGCGCGGTTGATGGGACTGTGGGACGACGGCCTCGATTTCCGCCTGCCCAACGCGTTGCCATCGTTGCCGCGTCGGCCACAGAATCTGCCCTCGATCGAGGCCGACGCGGTCGCCCATCGCATCGACTTGCAGATCGCGCGGCTCGAACTGACGGCGCTGGCAAAGTCGCTGAACCTCACCGAGGCGACGCGCTTCGTCACCCTGCTCGATCTCGCCGGTATTTCCCGCCGCACCCAGGACCCGGAAGGCGCGCCGTTCCGCGAACGCGGCTTCGACGAGCAGTTCCAGATCCCGATCTTCGATGGCGGCGAGGTGCGGGTACGGCAGGCGGCCGAGACCTACAATCTCGCCTTCAATCGCCTGACCGAGCGGGCCGTGAACGTTCGCTCGGAAGCGCGCGACGCCTATCGGGCCTACCGGTCCACCTACGACATCGCGAGCCACTACCAGCGCGAGATCCTCCCCTTGCGAAAAATCATCACAGAGGAAATGCAGCTGCGCTTCTCCAGCATGCAGGTCGACATCTTTGCGCTACTGACCGAAGCCCGGCAGCGCCTGGCGTCGCTCCGCGGCGCGATCGATGCGAAGCAAAATTTCTTCCTCGCCCAGTCCGACTTGCAGACCGCCGTCAACGGCGGCGGCACGCCGGCGACCGGCGGGGACCATTCAACCACCATCGCCGCGGCAGCGNNNCCTGCCGATGGCGGTCACTGACATGGAGGCCGACATGTTTTCCCGCCGAGGATTTTTGGGCACCGCCGCGCTTGTCAGCGCATCGGCCGTCAGCGGCCGCGTCCAGGCCGCATCGATTCCGGAAGCAGCGCACATGGACAAGGCGGTGATGCAGCCGCCGCTGCACCCCATCAGCGGTCCGGACTATCGCCCCGTTGTCACGCTCAACGGCTGGACGCTGCCGTTCCGCATGAACGGCGACTGGAAGGAATTCCATCTCGTCGCCGAGCCGGTGGTGCGCGAATTCGCCGAGGGCATGAAGGTCAATCTCTGGGGCTATAACGGCCAGTCGCCGGGGCCGACCATCGAGGCGGTCGAGGGCGACAAGGTCCGCATCTTCGTCACCAACAAATTGCCCGAATACACCAGCGTGCACTGGCACGGCATGATCGTGCCGAGCGGCATGGACGGCGTCGGCGGATTGACCCAGCCGCATATCGAACCCGGAAAGACCTTCGTCTACGAGTTCGAGATGAGGAAGAGCGGGACTTTCATGTACCACCCGCATTCCGACGAGATGGTGCAGATGGCGATGGGCATGATGGGCATGGTCGTCGTGCATCCCCGCGACCCGAATTTCCGTCCCGTCGACCGCGACTTCGTCTTTGTGATGAGCACGTACTGCGTCGATCCCGGCACTTACTTGCCGAAGGTCAACGAGATGACCGATTTCAACATGTGGACCTGGAACGCACGGGTGTTTCCCGGCATCGATCCGCTCCCTGTGCGGCTCGGCGACAGAGTGCGCCTGCGCATCGGCAATCTCAGCATGGACAATCATCCGATCCATCTGCACGGCCACAGCTTTGCGGTGACCTGCACCGACGGCGGGTGGATTCCGGAGAGCGCGCAATATCCGGAGACGACCACAGACGTCCCGGTCGGTGCGGTGCGGGTGTTCGACGTCCTCGCCGACAATCCCGGCGACTGGGCGTTCCACTGTCACAAGTCGCATCACACCATGAATGCGATGGGCCATGACATGCGCAACATGATCGGCGTGTCACGCAAGGATCTCGCCAAGGCCGTCGGCAAGCTCGCGCCGGATGGCATGGCGATGGGTTCGACCGGCATGGCGATGGGCAATATGGAGATGCCCGCGCCCGACAACACGCTGCCGATGATGACCGGCACCGGCCAGTTCGGGCCGATCGAGATGGGCGGCATGTTCACGGTGATGAAGATCCGCGAGAACCTCGCGCGCGACGATTATCGCGACCCCGGCCCCTACCAATTCCCGCAAGGCACCGTCGCCTACGAGGTCGCCTCGCCGGCGGCGGAGCCGGCACGGCAGCCCGCCACGCCGATGCAGAAGAAGATGTAGATGTGAGCGTTTCGATGCACCGCCAACTGGAGACCACAATGAAAAAGACGATCAAACTCGCCATTGCGCTGGTCGCGCTCTCGATCGCGCCCGCCCTCGCGCACGAGCATCACGGCCATGAATCCTTCTCGGCCGGCGAGCCCGGCGATCCCAAAAAGCCGGCGCGCACCATCGAGATCGCGTTGAGCGAGATGGCCTATGAGCCGTCGAACATCACAGTGAAGCGGGGCGAGCAGATCCGTTTCGTGCTGCGCAATGTCGGCAAGGAGGACCACGAATTCCTGCTCGCCACTACAAAAGAGAACCTCGCGCATGCCGAGGTGATGAAGAAGCATCCGCATATGGAGCACGACGACCCGAACGGGGTGCGGCTCGCGCCCAACAAGACAGCCGAGATCGTCTGGAAATTCACCAGAGCCGGCACCTTCGAGTTTTCCTGCCTGATCCCCGACCATCGCGACTACGGCATGGTCGGCCACGTCACCGTGAAATGATGGGGAGAACCATGAAACCGATCAACCGCATCACCGCAGCACTGGCCCTGACGCTGGGCCTGACCGTGAGCGCACTCGCGCAAGCCGCTTCCATCAGCGGCGAGGTGAAGAAGATCGACGAGCGCGCGGGCAAGATCACGCTCAAGCACGGCCCGGCCAAGAACCTCGGCATGGATGAGCCCATGACCATGGTCTACCGCGTCAAGGACCCCGCCATGCTCAAGCAGGTGAAGGTCGGCGATAAGGTGACCTTCGAGGCCGAGGAGGCGTCGTCGGGGTACACGGTGACGAAGATGCAGAAGGCGAAGTAGGGACGCCGGCATTTTACCATGGTCATTCCGGAGCGCGCCTCTTGGCGCGGGCCCGTAATGACGACCTGGGAGGCCCGAAACACCCCGGTCTGACCTCTTGCCGCGCCTCTTGTTAACCCTTTGCTAACCATACACCGGGCAAAAATTGCCCAGTGGAGTCGAGTGTCGTCAGCCGCGTAGAACGGGAGCTCCCGTGGACGCCAGTGCGGTACCTCACTTTCGAAACGGCGGCCCTTCGGCCGCCGCGCAGACAATTGGGGCGCGTGGACGGCAGTCGCGCGGGAAGGCAGCTACCATGGTCGACGTCACCGCGGGACAGGGCGTAGGCAGTACGAACGCCGGCTTCCCCACCCTTGCCGAGATCGGCAACATCCTCAAGCGCGGCGACATCGCGCTGGCGCTCGGCGTCCTCACCATCCTGGTGGTGTTGATCCTTCCCCTGCCAGCGATCGTGCTGGACCTGTTCCTGGCGATTTCGATCACGCTCTCGATCCTGATCCTGATGACGTCGCTGTTCATCCAGGCGCCGCTGGAATTCTCCGCCTTCCCGACCGTCCTGCTGATCTCGACCATGCTGCGCCTGTCGCTCAACATGGCCTCGACCCGCCTGATCCTGTCGCACGGGCACGAGGGCACGGATGCCGCCGGTCACGTCATCGAGGCCTTCGGCAGCTTCGTGATGGGCGGCAATTTCGTCATCGGTATCATCGTCTTCGCCATCCTGATCATCGTCAACTTCGTCGTCATCACCAAGGGTTCGGGCCGTATTGCCGAAGTCGCCGCCCGCTTCCACCTCGACGCCATGCCCGGCAAGCAGATGGCAATCGACGCCGACCTCTCCGCCGGCCTGATCGACGAGAAGGTCGCCAAGCAGCGGCGCAAGGACCTGGAGGACGAGAGCGGCTTCTTCGGCGCCATGGACGGTGCCTCCAAATTCGTCCGCGGCGACGCCATCGCCGGCCTGCTGATCGTCTTCATCAACGTCGTCGGCGGCATGATCATCGGCGTGGCGCAGCAGGGCCTGTCCTTCGCCGACGCCGGTCGCAGCTACACGCTGCTGACGGTCGGTGACGGTCTCGTCACCCAGGTGCCAGCGCTGATCGTCTCGACCGCCGCCGGCCTGCTCGTCTCCAAGGCCGGCGTTTCCGGCGCTGCCGACAAGGCGCTGATGAAGCAGTTCTCCGGCTATCCGCAGGCGCTCGCGATGTCCGCGGCGGTCATGCTGGTGCTGGCGGCGCTGCCGGGCATCCCGACCCTTCCCTTCCTCGCACTCGGCACCGGCGCCGGCGCGCTCGCCTGGCACGCCCGCAACCGCAACCGGGCGACTGCCAAGGCTGACGAAATTGCAAAGAACGCGCCTGCGCCGGGAACGCCGGGTGCACCCGGCTCCGCTGCGGCGGAGGAGCCGATCTCCGCAGCGCTGAAGATCGACGACCTCAAGATCGAGCTCGGCTATGCGCTGCTGCCGCTGGTCAACGGTCCCGACGGCACCGACCGCCTCACCGAGCAGATCAAGGCGCTGCGCCGCTCGCTCGCGATCGAGATGGGCTTTGTCATGCCGGCGGTGCGCATCCTCGACAACGTCCAGCTCGAAGCCAACACCTACATCATCAAGATCAAGGAGGTCGACGCCGGCACCGGCAAGATCTGGCCAAACCAGTTCATGGTCATGGACCCCGGCGGCAGCCAGGTGCAGGTGCCCGGCATCCACACCACCGAGCCGACCTTCGGCCTGCCCGCGACCTGGGTCGATGCCAGCCTCAAGGAGGAGGCTTCGCTCAAGGGCTACACCGTTGTCGACGCCGCGACCGTGCTCTCGACCCACCTCACCGAGTTGCTCAAGGCCAACATGTCGGACCTGTTGTCCTATGGCGAGGTCCAGAAGCTGCTCAAGGAGCTGCCGAAGGAGCAGGCCGAACTGGTCAAGGATATCGTGCCCGGACAGGTCACGGTCTCCGGCATCCAGCGCGTGCTGCAACTGCTGCTCGCCGAGCGCATCTCGATCCGCGACCTCTCGACCATTCTCGAAGGCATCGCCGACTCGCTCGCCTTCTCGCGCAATCCCGCAACCATGGTCGAGCATGTCCGCGCCCGGCTGGCCCGGCAGATCTGCGCGCAAAATACCTCCTACAACGGCTATCTGCCGCTGATCGCGCTGTCGGCGCGGTGGGAGCAGGCCTTTGCCGAATCCATCGTCGGCCAGGGCGAAGAGCGCAGCCTCGCGATGCAGCCCTCAAAGCTGTCGGAGTTCATGACCGGCGTGCGCGAGGCCTTCGAGCGCGCCGCCCGCGAAGGCGAAGCGCCGGTGCTGGTCACCTCTGCGGCAATTCGTCCCTTCGTGCGCTCTCTCGTCGAGCGGTTCCGCGCCCAGACCACGGTCTTGTCGCAGGCCGAAATCCACCCCAGGGCGAGGCTGAAAACGGTCGGAAGCATCTGATTTGCCTTAAGAAGCCGTGTGTTTTTTGGCCACAGGCAAATGGTTTTTGAGTTCCTGGTGCCTGGTCGACCAAATGCTGAGAGGGCACCTTACAAGGACATTATACCTTTGAAATAATTACAAAATCGTACGATCAAGGGCCGCTTTTGATCGCGGCCGATCACGTCGTGTCACGCTCTTGTGATCGCCTCTTGGGAACGAATCCCCCCAATACTAGGTTGTTGGGCATCGGAAGCATGAACCTGCCTGAACAAGGTGGCGACTACTTCCGGTAGATGGCGGCAGGAGCCTTCCATGAACCACTCGATTTACAGCGCAGATCGCTCGACCCACCTGAAGATCGTGGTCGTGGCCCTCGTCGCAGGGATCGCGGTGGCGGGCTTCGGCATCACGGCACGCTCGGGTTCGGACGACGGCCTAACCCAGACCGCCCGCGTCATCAAGGCCGGCAAGCCGGTTGTGATCACCAGCTCGAACGCATCGCTCGTTCGCTAAGGAGTTTTGACGAGTTTTTCGAATTCACGCGGCTCTTTACCAGCCCCCCAAAGTCGCCACGTGGATATGTAGACGACCCCAACCCCAAGTCGACTACAGAAAGCGCCCGCCCCCCACGGGCGCTTTCTCATGTCTGGGGTCTCGTCATCGCAATGACGGAATAGAGCCTACCGCGCCCCATAAGTTGGCGGCGGCGCCTGCACGGTCGGCGCGGCAGCGGCGAAGAGATCGTCCTTGCTGCCGGTGAGCGGCGGATAGATCCGCTTGCGGTTGATGGTCTGCTTGGTCGCTTTCGCGGCCTGACCGGTCGTCCGCACCTCGCGGTCCCACCCTTCCGTATAGAGCGCACCCCAATTGCCGAGATCGAGCACGGTCACGTACCAGTCGATCCGCAGCGGCAACATCGGTTGGCCCATGAGATCGGCCACCACATTGTGGCCGGCGAAGCGGCCCATGGGGCGGGCGAACTGGCAGGACATCACGGTCGGATGTAGCCCGTCGACCACGCTGGAGGCGACGTCGCCGGCCGCGAAGACGCCGGGCTGATCCGCAACCTGCATGAAGGGATCGACCAGGAGGCGCCCGAGGCGATCGCGCGCGCCTGGAAAACTCGCGGCAAGCGGACTCGCCCGCATGCCGGCGCACCAGATCACCGTCTTTGTCGGGATGAACTCGCCCGAACTGAGGTGCATGCCGGCGGCCTCGACGGACACGACACGCACACCGAGCCGCGTCTCGATCTCGAGCGACGACAATGCCGTCTCGATGACGGGTCGCGCGTGCGCGCCGATGGTGGCGCCGACAGTCGGATTGGGATCGACCAGGATGATGCGGTGGCTGCCCGTGACGCCGGCGCGCGCCAGCCTGTCCGGCATCTCGGCCGCGACCTCGATGCCGGTAAAGCCGGCCCCGACCACGACGACCGTCGACCGCCCGGGCGACGGCGCGCTGCGTCCGAGCAAAGTGAGATGGTCTTCGAGGCGGAGCGCCGCGGCGTAAGTGTCAACGTCGAAGGCGTGGTCAGCAAGGCCGGGAATGTCGGGCCGCATCACTTCGCTGCCGAGCGCGAGCACGAGCCGGTCATATGAAAGCATCTCCTCGCCGCTGCGCGTGACCAGCGAGATTACGCGCCGCGCCGGATCGATCGCCTCGACCTCGCCGATCCCATGGCTGACGCCGATCGGATCCAGCAGTTGCGCAAGTGGAAGCGCGACCTCGCTGAGATCGACCTCGTAATTGCGCACGCGAATGTTGTGATAGGGATTGCGGTCAACGACGCGGATCTCGATGTCGTTGTTTGCGCCGATCTCGTCGCACATGCGGGCGGCGCCGATGGCCGCCCACAGGCCTGCAAATCCAGCGCCAAGCACGACGATACGCGCCATTTCGTCCCACCACGCTTTGTTACGGACCAAGCGTTCTTGCCACGCGCAAGCTCATATAGCTCATCCGGTTCGGTGGACCAAACCAGATTCGCGCCGCCGAACGCCGGGTCTGGAGGGAACGGCTGGCCGCACCGCCTCGCAGGACGCGGCCCTTGCAGTCTCCCGTGACCCACGCAGAGCCATCCGTCGGAGCGCCGACGTAATTGTCGTGCCAGCAGTCCTCGACCCAGTCGTAGACGCTGCCATGGACCTCGTAGAGCCCGAGAGGATTGGCGGTCCGGGGCGTCGCCGATATCACCGACGTCATCGCGATGCCGATGTCGGCGATCAGATCGGCGGCCGTCGCCTCGGTCAGGTGTGGATCTACTCCATCGCCCCACCAGAACGCAGTGGTGGTGCCGGCGCGCGCGACGTATTCGCGCTCGGCTTCGCTCAAGAGCCGATAGGTGCGGCCGCTCGTGCGCGAGAGCCATTGCACGTAGTCCTTCGCCTCGTCCCACAGGATGCCGGTGACAGAATCGTACTCGTGATCCGCCGTCACCTCGGCGTGGCGGCTGCAACCCTTCGCCCTCACGCAGGCGTTCCATTCGTCGCAGGTCACGGGCGAACGTCCGACGCCGAAGCGCTGCACTGTCACCTGATGCTGCGGCCGTTCGTCCTCCGTGCTGCCGGGCTCGTTCGCGCTCGCGCCCATGGTGAAGGTGCCATCTGGAACGACCACCATCTCCGGACAGTGCTCGCACTCCCTGAACCGATCCTTCGGCCGAAGCGCTGCTTCCTCGTGCCGCGACAGCGGTTTTGAAAGCCGTATATCCAGCAACGACGAGTCGCTGCTCGCCAGGGCGAGCCCGGGCTGGGAACTCTGCTGCATCGTTTGCGCCGACGCGAGCGGCGTTGAAAAACCGGCAATGAGCAGTGCAAACAGGGCAAGCGGCCGGTCAACAAAGCTGACCATGTGGCCCTCCTGGTCACAGCGTGACCGTCAATGACTTTTTCAGAAACGGGCTTCAAAAAGCGGCGTTCGCCGGCAATCGCAAAATCAGCGCCGCAAAATTCGACGCAGCTGGGCTCATCAATTTCAGGATCATGCAGAGTGATTGTTTCAGGCCCGCGTTGCCGCGCTCGAAAATGACTTCGTGGCGAAGCATTTTCCGCCTTTTGGCGGCGACAAAACGTCTCGGCTTCAAATCGGCCGTGCGCCCACCTCGATCCGCAAGCGAGGATTGCAGCGCCGACTGCTCAGGCCTCGCGCAGCTCCGATGGCGTCGTGCCAAAGCGCTTGCGGAAGGCGCGGTTGAAATAGGACAGATCGGAGAAGCCTGACGAATGCGCGATGTCGCTGATCTTGCGCGCCCTCGCGCGGGGATCGCCAAGCAGTTTTCGCGCCATCAGCAGGCGCTGCTCGAGCACGAATTCGGTGAAGGTCGTGCCGGCCTGCTCGAACAGCCGCTGTGCCTGGCGCGGGCTGAGCCCTGAGCGCGTCGCGACTTCGGACAGGCAGAGATCGTTACGGCCGAGTGCTGCCATCACGTCGGCGCGCATGAGATCGAGACGAGCCGCCGCATGGCCTCGGCCGCGCGCGAGCGCCGTGTGCTCGGCATCCGTGCCAACCAGCAGACCGACGAGATCCACCATATGCTGCGCGGTGAGGCGCTGGCCGACGGCGTCGAGATGCGGGGCATGATGGGCTGCGAGCGCGTGGTAGCGGAAGATGGTTTCGGCGACCGCACCGTCGCAGAGCACTTGCGACAGCTTCTCTTCGGCGCGCGGATTGATGTCGAGCAGCGCGCGACGCGGCATGCGGATGGTGGTGAAGCGGTTCTCATCGGTGTGGCCGACGGTGCCGGTGATGCCCATATCGACCAGCACCATCTGCGCCGGCGCGAGCTCGACGCTATGACCGTTCTGCCCGACGCGGACGAGACCCGCATGCGCGGCGATCAGCACGAGATCGTCGCTGCCGTCGGCAAGCAAGCTCTGGGTGCGTGAATATTGCGCGGAGGCGCCTTCGGGAATGGCCAGCGCGATATTGTCGACCACACTGATCTGGAGCCGGCAATCGATGCTCTCGCCACGGCTCGGCCCGATATCCAGGCCACAGGGCCCGCAGGCCCGGTCGCGCCAATGCTCGAAGGCGGGGCCGTGCGGCAGGCCCGCATATTGGTGAATGAAGATGCCCGGCGGCTTGACTGCATCCATCTGATTTCTACCCCCTCTCCAGCACCACGATCGGCGGCGCTGACTATAAATTCCGGGGATTTGACGCCGCGGATGGCGGGGAGGTTCAAATCGGGGGCGGATTTGGCCGGGCTTGTCTGATTACGACGATGGAGCGGACAGCGGCGACAAGGACGAGCGCGGTGGCAGTCCTTTGGAACCGGCAACCTACTTCTTCGCGGGCACCTGCGGCTGCGTGGGCGGCACCGTCTCGATCAGCTTGCCGGAAAACACCGGCGCCGAGGTCGGCTGGCCGTTGGGCGAGCCACCCGACTGCTCGACGGTGACGGCATAGGTCGCACCGTTGACGACGTCGGCATCGAAGCCGGCGAGCACGGGACGTGCGGTGAAGTCGCCGCTGCCGATCACGCCGAGCGAACGCGGGCGCGGCAGCTTGTCGGAGATCAGCCAGAGCTCGAAGCTCTTGCCCGGCTCCGGCGTCGCACCGACCTTGCGCACCGTGAAATTCTTGGTCGCACCATCGATGGTGAGGATGAACGCGGGTCCGCCGCTCTGGCCCTGCAACAGCGCAACATATTGCGCCGGCGCCGACAACGGCACGGTCGGGGTCTTCACCTCGACCGTCCGGACACGCGGTGCAGGACGCAGCGCGCCGGGCAGCGCATCGGGCGAGAAGATCTGAAGCGACAGCGTCACCAGCAGTGCGGCCGCGAGCGCGCCCACGGCGGAGGCGACATTGCGCCAACGCTTCACGCGACTCTCGAGATAGATCACATTGGTATCGTCGACGATTGGCACCTGCGTGACGGGCAGGACGCGCGGGTCGGGCGCGTGGGTCTGCGGGATAAACTGCGGCGCGATGTCCGGGATGACATCGGAGTCAGATTGCGGCGGTTCGGGCGGCTGCACGTCCAACGATGGAGCCTCGCCCAACGATGGAGCCTCGGGCAACCCAGACTCCGGCGATGACGGCTCCGGCGCATAAACCTCCGGCAGCGGCGGCGGCGCGTCCGCCAGCATCGGAGGCTCCGGAGACGAATCTTGCGATGATGCCGTCCGCGCGATCTCGCGCCTGATATTCTCCCACACGATCGGCCGCGGCTCGATCGTGCCGACCATCTGGTTGAGGACGCCGAGCCGGAATTCCCAGGCCTGCACGATCGCGGCGAACTCCGGGTCCACCGCCATCATGGTCGCGACCTGCGCACGCTCCTCGGCATCGAGTGTGCCGAGCGCGTATTCCGCGGCGAGCGCGATATGGTCCTCGCTGTAGGCCATCAATTGCAGTCCAAACCCATCCTCGTTCGTCCGGCCCTCATAGTCCAAGCCTTCATAGTCCAAGGCACTCCCGGATATCCAACATGCTGCGCCGGAGCCACGTCTTCACCGTGTTGACGGGCGCGGCAAATTTCTCCGCCAACTGGTCGCGGCTCCAGCCGTTGTAATAGGCGAGAAGCACGAGCCTCTGACGATCCGGCTCGAGCCGGCCGATACATTCCAGCAGCCGCTTCAACTCCTCGGACATCTCCCGGCGCGCCAGGGGATCGGGACTGTCGGCGGCGACTTCCATCGCCTGAGGCTCCTCCTCGATGGAGACTTCCGTCTTCTTGCGCACGATGTCGATGGCGCGGTTGCGCGCGATCGACGCCATCCACGTGATCGGTGACGACAGCGCCGGATTGAACTGGCCGGCGCTGTTCCAGATCTTGACGTAGGTCTCCTGAATGACCTCCTCTGCGAGATCCTGTCGGCGCAAGATACGGAGCACGACGCCAAAGAGTTTCGCGCGCGTGGCCCCGTAGAGGCGCTCGAACGCGGCCTGATCGCGCTTCGCCACCGCCTCAATCAGCCCGACCAGCTCTGCTGGCGTCAGCATTCAGCCCCCCAACGCGCAGGCCTCATCGCATCCCGCGCGGACCCTGGCACCCCTGCTACCATAGCGCGCGGCCAAGCCCCTCACCAAGGGGGCGGCGCGCCACACTGTGGACAGCAAATGCAAAAACCCGGACCTTGCGGGTCCGGGCTCGCAAATTCTCAGGCGATTTTGATTGCGGGCTGCGCCTTCAGGCGACGGCACCGATGCGGGAGCGCATCAGGCCGATGCTGTCGAGATCGGCCTGCTCGCGGGCGTTTTCCTCGGCGCGCTCGCGGGCCTGGTCGCGCTCGTCCAGGAGCTCGACCTTCTTCAGCTCCTCGAAGGCCTCCCCGAGCGCGGCCTTGGCCTCGTCGAGCTGACCCTTCAGCTCGTCGGCCGAGCGCGTCAGGTTCTCGCGGCGCTGGATGGCGGCCTTGGCATAGGTCGGATAGGCGAAATGCGCGGGATCGTTGATTCCGGCGCGGTCCTGTTCGGTCTGGATCTCGCGATCAAGATCGGTCGACATCCGCTGGAAGTCGGCGATCATGGACTCGATCTGTGCGACCCGGCGGCGCTTCTCGTCGACCTGAAATTTCTTCAGGCGAATGAGGGTATCACGTGACTTCATCGACTCGTACTCCCCAGAAGTCCCTTAGCTGCACGTGGGACGACACCGGTCTCCCCACAGGCCCAATTTGGGCCAAGACCGGCTTTGCTACTCTGTGGGATGGGATGATGACGGGACAAAGTTAGCGTTCCGTTTCCAAATTGCCGAGGATTTGCGCCAACTGGCGGTAGCCGTCGGCAAGCGACGCATTTTCGTCCTTGCGCTGGCGCAGGAAGGCCTCCAGGGGCTCATGCAGGCGGATCGCCTCGTCGACCTCGGGGCTGGAACCTGCCCGGTAGGCACCCAGCCGGATCAATTCCTCCATATCGGCATAGGTCGCCATCACCTGGCGCGCCCGCTGGATGGTCGGCCAGAACTGCTGGTCGGCCGATTTCGGCATGGTGCGGGAGACGGATTTGAGGATGTTGATGGCAGGGTAGCGGCCGCGCTCGGCGATCGAGCGCTGCATCACGATGTGGCCGTCGAGGATGCCGCGGACGGCGTCGGCAATCGGCTCATTGTGATCGTCGCCGTCGACCAGCACCGTGAAGATCGCGGTGATGGCGCCCTCACCGAGACCGGGGCCGGCGCGCTCCAGCAATTTCGGCAGCTCGGTGAAGACGGTCGGCGTGTAGCCCTTGGCAGTCGGCGGCTCGCCGGCGGACAGCCCGATCTCGCGCTGAGCCATGGCGAAGCGCGTCACCGAGTCCATTAGGCAGAGCACGTCCTGATCCTCGTCGCGAAAATATTCCGCGACCGCGAGCGTCAGATACGCGGCCTGCCGCCGCATCAGGGCCGGCTCGTCGGAGGTTGCCACCACCACAACGGAACGTGCCAGCCCCTCCTCGCCGAGGTCGTCCTGCAAGAATTCCTGCACCTCGCGGCCGCGTTCGCCGATCAGCCCGATGACGCTGATATCGGCATCGACGTTGCGCGCGAGCATCGAGAGCAGCACCGACTTGCCGACGCCGGAGCCCGCGAAGATGCCCATGCGCTGGCCGCGACAGCAGGTGAGAAAGGTGTTCATCGCGCGCACGCCAAGATCGAGCGGGGCACCGACGCGCTTGCGCGAATGCGCCGGCGGCGGCGAATTGCGGAACGGCATCGGCGAGGCGCCTTGCGGCAACGGCCCCTTGCCGTCGATCGGCTCGCCCAGCGCGTTGACGACACGGCCAAGCCAGGCCGACGACGGACGCACCTGATTGGCGGCATTGGCGATGACCGCCTTGCAGCCGCGGCGCACGCCGTCGAGGCCAGCGAACGGCATCACGACGGCATTGTTCCCGGAGAAGCCGATCACCTCGCAGGGGATCGAACGGTTCGCACCGGTCTCGATCACGAGCCGTGCACCGACCGACATCGCGTGGATAGGGCCGGCCACTTCGACCATCAGGCCGCGAACGCCGACCACACGGCCATAAATATTGACGCCGTCGATGTCGCCGATCTGTTCGGCAAGAGCCTTCATAATGGGGCCTTCATAGGGTGGCCTTCATAAGGGGCGCGCCTTCAGGATTGGGGCCTTCATGGCGAAAACCTTAAGTTTCGCCATATTTCTGAACGGCGCTTAACTTCGTGTTTACCCGCATCGTTAATCATTGCGTCACTGTCTTTGTGACTGAACGTGATTCCCCTTCAGAAGAAGGCTGAGTCGCGGGAGTCGGTTAGGCCCGTCTCTTAAAGTGGAACTTGAACGGCGTTGCGTGACGAAAGCTGCTTCCTACACAAGACCTTAGGGCGATTCGACAAAAATTGCACCCAAGGGCTTGCGTTCCAGAATCAGATTTTGTTAACCATCTATCGTCAGGATCCGAATCAGTTGTTCAAAGGCGTTTTGTTGAGTGCCGCGAATGCGGCCGACCTGACGCCCAGGAGCGGCGACTATGGGGAACTGGCATGCGCGTTTTGCTGATTGAAGATGACAGCGCCGTCGCGCAGTCGATCGAGCTGATGCTGAAGTCTGAGAGCTTCAACGTCTACACGACCGATTTGGGGGAAGAAGGCGTCGATCTCGGTAAATTATACGATTACGACATTATTCTTCTCGACCTCAACCTGCCCGACATGTCCGGCTACGACGTGCTCAAGCAGCTTCGGGTCTCCAAGATCAAGACACCGATCCTGATCCTCTCCGGCCTTGCCGGCATCGAGGACAAGGTCAAGGGTCTCGGCGTCGGCGCCGACGACTACATGACAAAGCCCTTCCACAAGGACGAGCTGGTTGCCCGCATCCACGCGATCGTGCGCCGCTCCAAGGGCCATGCCCAGTCGGTCATCCAGACCGGCGACCTCGTCGTCAACCTCGACACCAAGACGGTGGAAGTTGGCGGCCAGCGCGTGCATCTGACGGGTAAAGAATACCAGATGCTGGAGCTGCTCTCCTTGCGCAAGGGCACCACCCTCACCAAGGAAATGTTCCTCAACCACCTCTATGGCGGCATGGACGAGCCGGAGCTGAAGATCATCGACGTCTTCATCTGCAAGCTCCGCAAGAAGCTCGCGAATGCCTCGGAAGGCCGCAACTTCATCGAGACCGTGTGGGGCCGCGGCTACGTGCTGCGCGAGCCGCACGAGGTCGAAGAGCGCATTCCGGCCTGATCAGTTTACGTCGCAAGCCCTTCGGGGCTTGCTCCTCCCAGCCTGGACCCCGCCGCAAATGGCGGGGTTTTGTTTTTTGGGGGCTCGTCAGGCGCTGGCGAGCACGGGACGTGCGAGATCAGGGCTCCTGACCGGGCAGCGCGCGGCTGCCTCGCGCAGCCAGGCGATCAACCCAAAACCGATGACGAACCCGAACGCGAAGGTCGGAACCACGAAGGACCACAAGAACGGCCACGCGGGGACGTTGTCGACGACTGCCATGACCGGCATGGGGCTGACCTGGTGGATGGCCATCAGCACCCACAGCATGGTGGTCATGCCACCGCCGAACACGAGGCCATCACGCATCCGCCGAGTTATCCGGGACCGCCTGCTCCACGTCGAATCCTGCACCAGAAGCGCTGCCATCGCCGCGATCCCCCAGGGGAAGATCAGGAGCGGCAGTTCGTGCAGGAATACGTCGAGATAGGACTTCTGCGGAAACTGGTAGAAGTCGAACAGCGCCTGAAGCGGAAGGAAGAAGAGCAGCGCACTCCAGAGACCGATCGTCAGGATGAACCGGACCGGCAGCTGGCCGAAGATAGTGTCGTTCGCGAACGCGTAGTGCCGCTTGAAATAATAGACCAGCCAGAAGTTCACGATGAGGTAGAGCGGCGTTACCACCAGCGTCCGCAGCATGCCGACATACTCCTCTCCCGGCGTGTGGACGACCTTGCCGGATCCAATCAGCCACGCCAGGCACCAGACAAAGGCGAAGCCTGCCACGACCGCCACGAACTTCGCGATGCCGGGCGGGGACGGCTCCAGCGTGAAGCCGATAGCGCCCAGCCTTCGCCTGCTGCCGGCGAGCGACCATTCGCCGGCGAACGCGGCGCGCGCAGCAAACAGCAGGAGATTGTTGAGCAGCGCATCCATGTCCTTGCGAAGATCCTCCAGCATGCATCCCGCCGCCGTCTGGGCGGCCAGCTGAAGCTGGCTGACCGCGCTATGGCGGGTCGAGAGCTGGTCGAGCGCCTGCCAGTCGTCCGGCTCGACCTGGCTGTCTTCCATGATCGCGCCGTAGATCTCGGCGCAGCTCTTGAGCACGCGGACGGTGCGGAAGCACAGGGAATCGTGGACCGCGAGCAGCTCGGCATAGAGATCGGAATTGCGCTCAACAAAGGCCTCGTGGTCGGCGGCCCAGCGTTCGATATGAAGCATGAGCGCCGAAATCTTGAGGAAGCGCGACTGTATCGCGGTGGATTGCACGGCGCGGAAATCGTCGATCTGGTAGCCGACCCTGGACAGCTTGCGCTGGAGGCTCGGCATGTCGTCAGGGTTGACCTGGAACGGCGATGCGGCCAGCGCGTCACGCAGCGCGAGCGCGCTGACGGGAATGCCGGCCAACTCCTGGCAGAATTTTCGCCACGCCTTCGGCGCGACGGGAATGAGCCAGACGAACGTCAGGAGCCAGATCGCGGCGAGCGGCGACAGCTTGTCGGGAAGAAGGGCATAGATAACCAGAAACGGCGTGATGAAGACGGCGACACCAAACACGAACAAGGGCTTTGTCGTGAACGAGCGCGTGCCCTTGAGCGTATGGAACCTGAACCAGTAGAACAGCACGACCAGAAGCGGTCCGCCGAAGGACTCGAAGATCGCATTCAGGGGGTCTACGACATTATCGAGCGTCACGGTGAACTCCTATCGCTAGGGTTCGCTGATGAAGACGCACCGGATGCCGCAGCATCCGGCGGTCGTGCGAGAATTATGCAGCCTGGGCAACCATCTTGGCCTTCTGGACCAGGAGATCGATGTTGTCAGGTGCAAGCGCAATCGCGCTGTCCATATCGTTCTGGGCCTTCGCGGCGTCCTTGATCTGGGCATAGGCGTTGGCCCGGGACACCAGATATTTCGGTTCGTTCTCATTGGTCGCGATCGCCGTGCCGAAGGCCTTGATCGCCTCCTCGAGATAGCCGCGCTTGTCGTCGATGCCGGCGGCCGTCATGCTGACGATGCCCTTGATCCAGTAGAATTCCGGATTCTTCGGCTTCAGCTTGATCGCTTCGGTGATGTCGCTGAGCGCATTCTCGTAGAGACCGACCGTCACGTTGAAATTGGCTCTGCGCACGAAATATTCGGGCTTCGCCGGGTCAAGCTTCAGCATGTAGGCGAAACTCGCCGCCGCCTTCGGAATCAGCTTCTGCTTGTGCTGGAGCGTGCCAAGGTCGAAATAGACCTTTGCGAGCCGGACCGAGAGTTCGGCATCGTCGGCAAGCAGGCCGTGGAGCTCCTGCCCGCGCCGGGTCAGATCCTCCAGAGCCTCGATCGTGGCCGCACCGGCCGCGAGCGCCTCCATGAATTCGTCGCGCCGCTGCCGCAGCATTTCCTTCGAGGGGCGCGCCGCCTCGGACGGGCTCTCCGGCGGCTTCGCAGTTTCGACATCGAAGATCCGTCCGTCGGACGAGCGCATGTAGAGAACCGGAATTCCCCATTCGACCCGCGATTTCTCCTGAATGAACTTGCGGGCCAGCATCAACGCATCGTCGATCGGACGGTTTCCGGCCAAGGCAGCGTAAAACCCTTCCGACATTGAGATCGCGGCATTGTCGGTGATGGGAAACTGCATCGCCACCACGGCGGGCAGCCATCCGGTCTTCATCAGACCGATCGCCGGATTGCCGAAACGATCGCCGACATTGATCCGCGCGCTCTCGCAGCAATTGAGCACGATCAGGCGCAGGCTGCGCTTTGCCCCCGTCAGCATCATGGCAAGGTCGGACGCAAACTTCTTCACCGGCTTGCCGTCCTCGTCGACCATGACGACGAAGCCGCTCGCGCCGGCCCCGGGCAACGCTTCCTCGATGCCGCCATGCCCGATGAAATGAAAGATGTGCCAGTCGCCTTCCAGCAGCTTCTTCATCAGGTCTCTTCCGCTCCCTCCCGGGACCCACTGGAAATCGACCTTGCCTTCGTGCTGGAGCGCATCAATGCCCTTGTTGATGCGATCGCGCTCCTTGACGACGTTGAGCTTCGGCCATTCGCTGGTCGAGGGATCGGCGATCATGCCGAGGATGCGCAGCGGTCCCTTCACGCCCATCCGGCCGACGCCGCCCGCCGTTTCGAGATACCGCACGATGGGACGCGTCAGGCTGACGAAGCCGGGCATGTCGTCTTCGTCGTAGAGATATTCCCAGGGCAGTCCGGCAAGGTCGGCCGCCTCGATGCGCAGCTTGATTCTCAGATCCTGCGCCGCGCCCTTGCTGCGTTCATAGATCCGCTGGATCGACGGCACGTCGGTGAAGACGCTGCGGAATACCCCGCGCCCGAAATCCCGCAAGACCTGTTCGCCGCGCGTCGCCGGCCCCTGGTGGTTTTTATCGTCGATTTCCAGAACGGCGTTTTCCAGCTCGCCCCTGAGCTTGGCCAGTTCGCCAGGCGCAGAGAACCAGAATTTGACCTGGCTCTTCGGCGCCTCGCCCGCCGGTGACTTGAGGACCCGGCCGTAATATTGCTGAGGGCCGCCACCCATGGGCAGATCGGAGCCGATCTCGAGCTCGAAATCTTCGTATTCGGCAACGGGCATTTTGAGCCTCACTCAACAAGATTTCTATTTGAACGAAGAATCCCTCGAATTAGCGTGGCTTGCGGCATCAATGGGCCACACTATCACACGCAACCTCGAGACGCATTTGTGAAGCATGTCTCACACGGCCCGAATATTTGTGCAGTGCCCAGCGTTCGCCGGCGAGCCGTTTCGTTTCTGGAGATCGAACCTATCCGCCCGGTGCGGTGACTAAGCGATCGTGCCAGACTTCGCGCCGTCAACGTCGGACCTCCCCCATGATCCTGCAATCGCTCGCCGGCCTGCCTGCTTTCCTGGTCTATTTCTGCACCGGGCTGATCGCGATAGTAGCGTATCTCTTCGTCTACACGCGGATCACGCCGCATAACGAGTTCCAGCTCATCCGCGAGAACGACACGGCTGCGGCAATTGCGCTCGGTCTCAGCCTGCTCGGCTTCGTGGCGCCGTTGTTCAGCGCGATCGCACATTCGGCCAACGTGCTGGACTGCCTGATATGGGCCTTCATCGCGCTGATCGTGCAGGTCGTCGTGTTCTTTCTCGTGAAGGTCCCGGTGCCGAACCTGTCGGCGCGGATCGCCGCTGGCGAGCTTGCACCGGCGATCTGGCTCGGGCTGTCCTCGCTCGCCGCGGGCATCTTGAACGCCGCCTGCATGATCTACTGACATGACAGAGAAGCCGTCCACCAAGGAGTTCGGCAAGCGCAGGCCGGCGCCGGTGTCACCGACACTGGGCGAGCCGGTGAAGCGTTCCCGCCATGTCGCACTGCTGGTGATGGGTACGATCGCGGTCGGCACCACCGCCTTCACGCTGATGCCGCGGCCGAATTGCTATCCCCCTCCTCCCGGGGCGCCAGTCCCCGGGACGTCAGCCCCCGGCGCGGTGGCGCCGGTACAGACGAGCACCAATTGCAGCAGCGGCTCGTCAGGCAGCGGCAGCTCGCACTGGTCGTCGCGGTCGAGCTTCTTCAGCAGCGACTCCTCGAGCCATTACTCGTCGGGGACCTCATCCGATTCAGGCTCCGGCGGCGTCACGCGCGGCGGCTTCGGCTCGTTTGCGCATGGCTTCTCGGGCGGCGGGTGAGGCGCGGGTTTGTGAGTTCAACGCCGCGCGCAGGTCTGCTTAGCTGGCTCCGGAGGATCACCGCATGAAACGTTCGCGAAGGGTCGTGCTCACCCTGATGGGTACTGCCGCAGTCAGCGCGGTCTCGATGGGATTTGTGAAGCGCGAGCGCCCTTGCGGCTCCGGGCTCGAAGCCGTTCCCGGCATCGACGGCAGGCCCTATTGCCGACCAGCCTATGGCGGCTTCGGCGGCACGCTGCATCACATGAGCGCGCACGGCCATGGTGGTCACGGTCACGGCGGCCACGGCGGCGGCTGACCCATGCAACGCATCGTCTGTCCCGAACGCGACGACTGGCAACAGACCGCCGAACAATGCGGCTTCGCCTTCCACACCATCGACGGCGAGCGCTATTGGGACGAGCGCGCCTATTACGCCTTCACGCTCGACGAAATCGAGCGCGGTATCGAGACCCCGACCGGCGAGATCGACGCGATGTGCGTGGAGCTCGCCGGCCGCGTGATCGGCGACGAGCGACACTTGCGGCGTTTGAAGATTCCGGAAGCGTTCTGGGACTTGATCGCGGCGAGCTGGGAGCGCGACGACCGCAGCCTCTATGGCCGGCTCGACCTGACATTCGACGGCGAGGGCCCGGCAAAACTGCTCGAATACAATGCGGATACGCCGACCTCGATCTTCGAGGCCGCGGTGTTTCAATGGACCTGGCTGGAGCAGGCGATCGAGCGGCGCATCATCCCCGCGCGTGCCGACCAATTCAACTCCATCCATGAGCGGCTGATCGAGGCGTGGAAGACGATTGCCGCGGGCCGTCATCTGCATCTGACCGGCACCACCGGCAATGAAGAGGACGCCGGTACGCTCGCCTATCTCGAGGACACCGCGCGTCAGGCGGGACTATCGACCACGCTCATTGACATCGAGGAGATCGGCTGGCGCGATGCAAGCGGCTTCGTCGATCTTGACGATCGCGACATCGCGCTCGCCTTCAAGCTCTACCCCTGGGAATGGATGTTCCACGACGCCTTCGGCGCAAAGCTCGCGGACGTATCGACGCGCTGGATCGAGCCGCCGTGGAAAGCCGTGCTCTCCAACAAGGGAATCCTGCCGCTGCTCTGGGAGATGTTTCCGAACCATCCCAATTTGCTGCCGGCTTTTTTCGAGGATGATCCGCGCGCAGCCGGGCTCGGCAGCTCCTATGTGCGCAAGCCGCTGCTGTCGCGCGAAGGCGCCAATGTCACGCTGGTCTCGGCCGGTGTTTCGCTTGACGCGCACGCAGGCCCTTATGGCGCCGAAGGCTTCGTGCGCCAGGCATTGTCGCCGTTGCCGAACTTTTCAGGCTTCTATCCGGTGGTGGGAAGCTGGCTGGTCAACCACGAACCGTGCGGTCTGTCGATCCGCGAGGACGAGAGCCCTATCACCGGCAACAGTTCGCGGTTTCTCCCGCATGCAATTTTGTGAGGTCTTCTTTCCTTCTCCCGCAACAAGGGGAGAAGGAAGAAAGCTCACCGCGCCGCGGCGATCTTCAGCGGCTGCGGCATCAACCCACCCATCGGGCGGCCGGAGCGCGCTGGATTGAGCTGGTAGAGGCCGCGGCGATCGGCGACGGGACGGAACGCGTCGGTGATGCCGACGACGGATTCGGCGGCGCCAAGCAGCAGCGTGCCGTCCGCCTCCAGGCCCTTCGACATGCGCTCGAAGATCACGGCCTTGGTACCCTGATCGAAATAGATCAGCACGTTGCGGCAGAAGATGATGTCGAACGTGCCGAGATGGGAGAAGTCCTGCAACAGGTTGAGCTGGCGGAACTGCACCATCGCGCGGATATCGGCATTGAGCTGCCAGATGTCGCCGACTTGCGCGAAGTATTTCATCAGGAACTGGATCGGCAGGCCGCGCTGCACCTCGAACTGGCTGTAGATGCCGGCCTTGGATTTCTCCAGCACCTCCTGCGACAGATCGGTGGCGACGATCTCGATGCGCCAGCCGGCGAGAGCAGCGCCCATCTCCTTGAGGCACATCGCGATCGAATAGGGCTCCTGCCCCGTCGACGAAGCTGCCGACCAGATGCGCAGCGATTTGCGCGCGGCGCGGGCCTGGATCAGGCCGGGCATGATGGTGTCGCGCAGATGATCGAACGGAATCTTGTCGCGGAAGAAGAAGGTCTCGTTGGTGGTCATCGCTTCGACCACGTCGGTCGCGAGCCGGCCGTCGCCGTTCCTGATCTTGAGAACGAGATCGGGGATGCCGGGCAGGCTCGCCTTGCGGGCGAGCGGCAGCAGCCGGCTTTCGACCAGATACTGCTTGTCGGGGGAGAGATCGAGACCTGAACGTTCTTTCAGGAACTTACGCAGATACTCATAGTCCGTGGGCGTCACGAGCGGTCTCCCGCAAACAGGCGATTGACCTTGGCGCCGATCTGGTTGAGCGGCAGGATTGCCGCGCAGATGCCGGCATTGGCGGCGGCGCCCGGCATGCCCCACACCACGCTGGAGGCTTCGTCCTGCGCGATCACGCTGCCGCCGGCAGCGACGATGTCCTTGCCGCCGCGCATGCCGTCCGAGCCCATGCCGGTCAGGATCACGGACAGGATGCTGCCGTGCCAGATGTCGATGGCGGAGGTGAACAGCGGATCGACCGCGGGCTTGCAGAAGTTGACGGCGGGGCCGTCATCGAGCGCGATTGCAACATCGGCACCATTGCGCACGACGCGCATGTGCTTGCCGCCGGGCGCGAGGTAAATGCGACCCGCCTTCACAGGCTCGCCGTCGACCGCCTCGGCTGCCGGCTTGCGGCTCGAACGCGCCAGATGCTCGGCAAGAATGGTGGTGAAGGTCGGCGGCATGTGCTGGGTGATCAGCACCGGGACGCGATCGATCACCGGACCGAGCTCGGTGACGAGCGCCATCAGCGCCTGCGGACCACCGGTCGAGGAGCCGATCAGCAGCACCTTTGGTGCCTGGGTCGAGAACGGGCGCGTGGTCAGCGGCCCCGACGACAGGGCATGCAGGGCCGGAGTCGCTGCGGGCGCGGCAGGGCGTGCGACAGCCGGTCCACGTGCGGCCGGAGCCGGGCTCGCGGGCGCCAGCGGCGGGCTCGCGACCGCGGGCTTCCTGCGCAGCCGCGCGCCGAGATGGCGGATCTTCTGAATGAGGTCATGGTGGAAGATGTCCGCGGCCGACGCCTCGCGCGTCGACTCCGGCTTCGGAATGTAGTCGGCGGCACCGAGCGACAGCGCCTTGAAGCTGATCTCCGCGTTGCGGCGGGTCAGGGTCGAGGCCATGATGATGACGAGGTCGCGCTTCTTCGCCAGCAGTTGCGGCAGCGCCGAGATGCCGTCGAGCTCGGGCATTTCAATATCGAGCACGGCGACGTCGGGATTGATGCGTTCGATCTGGTTGACCGCCTCGAGCCCGGTGCGCAGCGAGGCAGCGACCTCCATGTCGTGCTCGGCGCCGATCCAGCGCGAGATCAGACCGCGTATGACGACGGAGTCGTCAACGACCATCACCCGCAGCGGCCCGGCTTCGCGCGACGGGCTCGTGGTCGAACTACCTGCGAACGCAACACTCATTACTCACCAACTCAGACTGAAACGGTTCAGTTGAAGACAATCGCCGAAGGATCCGTACGGCCTCCGGGAATTCGCTCAGATAAGTCCGACTTCCTGGAATTTCGCCGTCACGATGTCCTTGTCGAACGGCTTCATGATGTACTCGTTGGCGCCGGCGTGCAGCGCGCGCGCAATATGCGCGACGTCGTTCTCGGTGGTGCAGAACACCACCTTGGGCTGGTCACCGCCGGGCATACGGCGCAAATGGCCGAGGAACTCGTAGCCGTCCATGACGGGCATGTTCCAGTCGAGCAGCACTGCGTCCGGGAGTCCGCGCTTGCAGGCTTCCAGCGCCTTCTCACCGTCCTCAGCTTCGAGAATCTGGAAGTCGAGGCCCTCCAGGATCCGGCGCGCAACCTTGCGGATGACGCTGGAATCATCAACGACGAGACAAGTTCGCATGTGAGCCTCTGCTTCCTGTCCCCTTTGCGGGGGCACTTCCAATTGCACGTCCGTCGGCGGCGGCGCCGCCGTATCAGGCCGCCATCATTTCGGGCGCGAGTTCGAGCACGCGATCGACGTCGAGGACGACCATGAGCTGGCCGTCGAGGCGGTGGACACCGCCGGCGAGCTTGGCCATGCGGGGGTCGAGGTTGACGGGGTTTTCTTCCTTGCCGTCCTCGGACAGACGCAGGACCTCGCCGATCTGGTCGATCAGCAGGCCATAGGATTCACCGCGGAGATCAACGCCGACCGCCATCGGCACCTTGCCGTCCTCGGGCTTGGGCAGGCCGAGCCGGGCGCGCATGTCGACCACGGTGACGATGCGGCCGCGCAGGTTCAACACGCCCGCGATCTCGCGCGAGGACAAGGGAACGCGGGTGACGCGCTCCGGCATGAACACGTCCTGGACCCGGGAGATCGGCAGGCCGAACAGCTGGCCACCGATCATCGCGGTGACGTATTCGACCATGGCGCCTTCGCCCGTCTGCATCTTCTTGCTCATCTTTGCGTCTCCTGATCCGTGACTCTTTGTTTGAGCATGATCTCCGCACAAACGCGTTCCGCGTTTGTCGCGAGGGAAAACCGCTTCACACTTTTCCGGATCATGCTCTCACGCCGCCGCCCGGCTCAGCTCGGAGGCGCCGGCGGCACCCGCGGTCTGTTCCTTCAGCGCCGCGATCAGGCCGGGACGGTCGAACTTGGCGACATAGTCGTGGAAGCCGGCCTGACGGCCGCGCTCGATCGCCGCCGGCGACACCAGCGCCGACAGGCCGATGATCGGCATCGAGCCCAGATTGCTGTCGGAGCGGATCACTTCGGCGAACTCGAACCCGTTCATATCGGGCATCTCGATGTCGGTCAGGACCACGTCGAAGGTCTGCGCGCGCAGCGCGGCCAGGCCCTCCTGCGCGGTCGGCGCGGTGCGGACGCGGTAGCCCGCGGCCTTCAGCACCGGCGCCAGCATGTTGCGGAAGAACGCGCTGTCGTCGACCAGCAGCACCGACTGCGAGTGCAGCGACGGCTTCATCTCCTTGCGGGTGAACCAGTCGGAGAACGCCATCGGCAGGAAGTGGCCGACGTCGATCACTTCGGTGGCCTGGCCCTTGATCACGGCCGAGCCCAGAATGCCCTGGCTGGAGCCGCCGACCTCGATGTTGAGCCGTTCCTCGACGATGTCGATGATCTCGTCGACGACGAGGCCCATGGAGCGGCCGTCATCGGAGAACACCAGGATCGGCTGGGCGCCCTGCGAGGCGATGGTGACGCTCTCCATGGCGACGAGCGGCATCAGCTGCTCGCGGTACTGCACCATGTAGCGGCCGTTACTGAACTCGATCTTGTCCGCGGGCAGCTCTTCCAGGCGTGTGACGAGCCCGAGCGGGACCGCCTTGGGCTGGCTGGAGCCGGCGCGGAACACCAGCAGCGAGGTGGTCTGCTCGCCGGAGCTCGAATGATGCGCGGCGGCTTCATCAGCCATGCCTTGGGCCGAGGAGCCGGAGGCGCCGAGCGCCTTGGCAATGCCGTTGGGGTCGATGATCATGATGACCGCGCCATCGCCCAGGATCGTATTGCCCGAGAACATGTCGATGTGGCGCAGCTTGGTCGACATCGGCTTGACCACGATTTCTTCGGTGTGGAACACGCCGTCGACCACGATGCCAAAGGTCTGGCTGCCGACTTGCGTCACCACGATGAAGCCGTTCTCGGGATCGGAGGCCGCGCCGTCGTCGATCTTGAGCAGCTTCTTGAGGTGGATCAGCGGCAACAGCTTGTTGCGGAGCCTAAGGACCGCGGTGTCCTTGATGCGCTCGATGCGATGCTCGGAGTTGGCGCGGGCACGGACCAGCTCGACGACCGCGAGCTGGGGAATCGCAAAACGGTCGCCGGCGGCTTCCACGATCAGGGCGGAGACAATCGCGAGCGTCAGCGGGATCTTGATGGTGACGGAGGAGCCTTCACCGGCCACCGACTTGATGTCGATGGTGCCGCCGATCTGGTCGATATTGGTGCGGACCACGTCCATGCCGACGCCACGGCCGGAGACCGAGGTGATGGCGGCCGCGGTCGAGAAGCCCGGCGCGAAGATGAACTTGTGGATCTGGGCTTCCGACATCTTCTCGAGCTCAGCCTCGGTGGCGAGACCGGAGGAGATCGCCTTGGCCTTGATCTTGTCGGTGTTCAGCCCGCGGCCGTTGTCGGCGATGCAGATGATGATGTGGCCGCCCTCGTGATAGGCGGACAGCCGGATGGTGCCCTGCTCGCCCTTGCCGCCCGCGAGGCGCTCGGCCGGGGTCTCAAGGCCATGATCGGCGGAGTTGCGCACCATGTGGGTGAGCGGGTCCTTGATCAGGTCGAGCACCTGGCGGTCGAGCTCGGTGTCGGCGCCGTGCATCTCCAGCTCGATCTGCTTGCCGAGTTCGCTCGAGAGATCGCGGACGATACGGGGCAGCTTCTGCCAGGCGTTGCCGATCGGCTGCATGCGCGTCTTCATGACGCCTTCCTGCAGCTCGGCGGTGACGTTGGACAGCCGCTGCAACGGCACCTTGAACTCGGTGTCCTCGTTGCGGCGGGAGATCTCGAGCAGCTGGTTGCGGGTCAGCACCAGCTCGGAGACCATGGTCATCAGGTGCTCCAGCGTATCCACGTTGACGCGGATCGACTGGTTGGCGATGCGGTCGCCTTCGGAGGCGCCCTCTTCAGCCATCGACTTCTTCGGCGCGACCTTTTCCTTGG
>NZ_JYMS01000024.1:0-222698 GCF_000938285.1 Bradyrhizobium sp. LTSP857
CCTGAGAGCTTGTGACGCTTTTACTTGTTCGGAACGGAGTGGAGTTTCCTGTCGCGGTAAATGGCGGGTCTGAGTTCGTCGATGAGCTCTCGTTTATGCGCTGCGGAGGCGGTTGCCTTGCAGGATGTTGTTGGTGAGGGCGTACCAGAGCACGACGGCGCGGACCTTTTCGATCCCGCGCACGGTCAATTGCCGTAGGTTCCAGTTGCGCCAGCGGGCATGGATGCACTCGCATATCGAACGGGGCTTGTACCGGGCCTTGCCCTCTTTGCTCGCCATCCGCGCACGCCAAGCCAGTACCCCCGCGCCGTCGCCGCGTCGCGGCAGGTAGGGGTCGGTGCCGTGCTTGGATTGAGTGGGCGGGCAAAAAACCTCTATGCCCTCGGCATGCGCCCACTCGATGTCTTCCGCGCTGCCAAAGCCGCCATCGACGAGATGGTCTTTGGGCAGGCCGCCAGGGCGCGTGCGCTGCCGCTCCAGCATGGGCCGCATCAGCCCGCGGTCGGACCCCGTGTTGCATACCTTAACGTCAGTGACGAACTGCTCGCCGGCCGCACTCGTCACCTGCACGTTGTAGGCTGGGCGGAAGCCGCCATCCGCCATCTTCATGACCCGTGCATCGGCGTCCGTCGTCGACGCGCGCGGCTCCTTCGGCGTCTTGCCATTGCCTTGCTTGCTCTCGCGTTCCTTGCGCTGCTGCTTGATCTCGGCAAGCGCCGCCTGCGCCGCTTTCACGCGCGCGCTGCGTTCCTGCGCGGCTCGCTCCTTGGCTGCCCGGGCGCGCTGATTGCTGGCGTCAGAGCGCACGTCGACTTCGCGCTTGAGGTCTTCCACCACCGTCCCAGCCAGGGCCAGATGCCGCTCGAGTGTCGCCTCGCGCCGGAACGAGGCGGCTCCCGCGCTGGCCCGGACCCGCACCCCGTCCTGCGCCAGTGTCGCCAGATTGACGAGACCAGCCTTCGCCAGCGCCGCCAGATGCTCGCTGAGCAGCCGGTCCAGCAGGTCGGCGCAACCGACCCGGAAGTCCGCCAGCATGTGATAGTTCACCGACACCCCGCCGCACAGCCAACGATAGGCATCGTGGCTCTCGCACAGTCGCTCCAATGCTCGCGCGCTGCCGACGCCCTCGCTGGTGGCTGAGAGCCACAGCGCCAGCAAAAGCCGCGGCGAGGTCGCGGGGTGACCGGGGCGGTCGCCCCTGGCCTTGATCCGGTTCTCCAGCTCACTCAGATCAAGCTCTTCGACATAAGACCAGATCAGGCGCACCGGATGGTCTTCCCCGATCAGGCTCTCGATATCCACCGCTCGCAACGCGATCTGGTCGCGCTGTGGCTCACGCAGCCGTGGCGCGCCGAGCGGCGCCGCGTCGGCTTCAGGCTTCGACTGCGCCGGCAGATCACCGAACAATTCATCGGCAGCCATCTTCGCCTCCCGCCAATCCATCATCGCCAGAGAATCACATGCCACCGGCATTCGGACAGATTTACCTGGCACGCTGCCAAAAAATCACACGCTCTGAGGTGGCCGCTCCTTCAGCGGCCCTCGAAGGGCGACGGCCCGGCTGCAGTTGCGGGGCCGTGCATCCTTCGAGGCTCGCCGCGCAGTGCAAGTGCACTGCGCAACTCGCACCTCAGGATGACGGAGCTAAGACTCCCTACCCCGCACGTCCATTTGCGGCCGTCCGATCCAGGCACGGTTGAGACAGCGGGTCATCCAATCCGGCTCAGCTCTGCCATTCAGCCGCGCCTGTGCTTCCTGATAGGGACCGACGTATCGCAGCCGATCGGGCAGTTTCGGATAGACGCGCTTGATCCATCTCAGCGCGCGGTCGGCTACCATCTTGTCCCGATCGTCGAGCTCAAACCCAATACCCGCGCGCAAGCGCTCCGGCAGCAGGCTCGCGGTGAGCGCGCGATACCATCGCGGCGGCCGCAGCCATGGACGGGCGCCGGTGAAGATTTGTGCCGCGATCTCGCGCGCGGCCGGACTGACGGTCAGCGTGTCCGACTGCGCCATCATTGCAGTGTAGGCTGCGAAGCCGGCCCAGTCCGCCGGCCGCCGTCAGTCCGAACAAGGCGCCGAACGTCCGGCTCTCGGTCCAGTAGCGTTCGCGCTCGTCCACCGAGAGCGGGGGCAGGACCAGGTCGTGCGCCATCAGCGCGGTCTCGACCAGCGTGGCGTGGACCCAGCGCAGCGACGGAATGTCGTTGGCGCAGTAGCGCGAGCCGGCCGCGAACGGACCGACCGCTTCGGGCATCTCGCCGACGATCATGCTGTGACGCCGGTGCAGCTGCCGGGACGACAGCATGGCGCGGTCGAGCGAGCCGAACACCATGGCGAAGACGATGTCGAAGGTACGATGGAAGCGGCCGATCGGATCGGCAAAAGTGCGCGAATGCTCGGCGATGGCGGCAGCGACCCAGGGGTGGGCGAGCTGAAGCAACAGCGCGCGGCCAGCACCGAGGAAGATAACGGCCTCCCGGTCGATCTGCCAGGTCAGCGAGGCCGGACCGAATACGCCGGCCACCGGCCCTACCGCGTGAGCCCGAACCTGATCGAGGGCAGATTCCAGATCGTTCTCGGACACCACTTGCAGGGCCTTTCGACTGCGGACCGAGACTGACAATCCGCAGGGCCTGTGGCAATTCGATGAACGACGATGTTCGTCTTGATTTCGGAGAGCCGTTTCGGGCTGCGATCATACCGTGCGCCGCGTCTCCGGCATCACCAGCAGGATCAAGAGAAAGCCCATTGCGGCGACGCTCGCCAGACCGACGAAAGCGGTGGCATTGCCGAACTTGTCGCTGACATAGCCGCCGAGCACCGTGCTCAGTGCCGCGCCGATGCCGGTCGCGGTGCCGACGATGCCCTGCGCGAGGTTGAAATGGCCGCTACCGAAGGCGACGTCGGCCACGATCAGTGGGATCATCACCGCGAACACCGCCGCGGTGAAACCGTCGAACACCTGCACCAGCACCAGCAGATAGGGATCGCGCACCGTTGCGAACAGAAGGCCGCGGATCGCCAGCGCGCCGAAGCCGATCAACAGCAGCGGCCGCCGGCCCCAAAGCTGCGACTTGCGCCCGACGGTCGGCGACAGCAGCGCCACGATCGCTTGCGGTACGACAATGCAAAAGGCGACAAGGACCGTCGCCCATTGGCTCGACCGCGCCGTCACCGCGCTCGCCATCAGCGGCATCATCGCGGCGTTGGCGAGCTGCAACAGCAGCACGCTGAGTGCGAACACGATGAGCGGCCGCTGCCGCACCAGATGCCAGATATTGGTGTCGCCGCGATCTTCCGCCTCGCGCGGCATCTCGCCATGACAGCGCGCGATGTCGACCTCCTCCTCGCGGATGCGCGACAGCGCGATCAGGGTCGGGATCGCGAGCAGGAAGGTGACCAGGAACACCGAACGGCTCGACAGCAAATAACCGGCGGTGCCCATCACCGCAGCCGCGACGCCGTTGCCGAGCGAAGCGAAACGCGCGTTGCGGCCGAGCCGCTCGCCGATCGCGAATGGACCGACGAGACCAAGGCTGATCGCCGCGATCGCCGGCCCCAAAACGCAACTCGCCGCCGCATGCAGCGTCGCCGCAGCCACCACCACGGGGAAGATCGGCATCGCCGCATAGGCGAGCGCGCAGCAGCCGATGGTCACGATCGCAAGTCCGGCGACCAGCCGCTCGGATTTCGCCGCGTCGATGATCGCGCCGCCCGGCATCTGCCCAATCAAGGCAACGATGCCGCCGATCGACAGCACCAGGCCGATTTCGACCTGGGTCCATTTCTGCGTCGTCAGATAGACCGCGATGAAGGGACCAAATCCCGTCTGCACGTCGGCAAGAAAGAAAATGAACCAGTCAAGGCCGCGCAGGCTCCGACGCGACGGCGCCGGAATACCCGCGGCCGATTGCAGGCCGGCGACATTGTCCTGCGCAACGCGGCCGCTGCGATCCTCGGCTGCACGGTTCGGCTTTCTCGACAACAGCACAGGCGCCCATCCCTCCCCGCGCCTCACTGAACCGCTTGCAGCGGTTGCAGGCTGCCGGACGCGCCGAGCACGACCATCGGCGTGTCTTCCTTGTATTCCGGCGCGGCCGCGACCTGCGCCTTGGTCAATTCAAGCGTGATGCTGTCCTTCTTGTTGACGATCTTGCCAAACCGCATCGCGTTCCAGTCCACCACGATCCTGCGGCTGCCGACGCCGAGGAAGCCTCCGAAATCGATGACGGCCGCACGCACGCGTCCGCTCCGATCGACGATGACGTCGACGATGCGGCCCATGTCCTCGTTCGCCGCGCTGAGCACATCACGACCTAGCACACCGTGCGCATCGCTCGCGCCGATGATGGTTACCGACGGCGGCGGCGCGGCATCCTTTGGCGTGACGGGCACCACCGAGGCTGGCGGCTGTGCCGTCGGCGGCGCATTCGCTTCAGTTGGAGCCGCGGGTGGCTCATCTGCGGCGCGCGACCCTGCGATCGTCAAGCCTGCGACGATCGCAACACTGAGAAACAACCATCCGATCGCACGCATATACCCTCCTCGCGGCGCGTCGCTATCGCGCCAGCACGATCGACACCTGGATTTGCCCGCGCGTGCGGAGCACTTCCAGCGCCACGTCGTCACCGTGGCGGCTGACGCGCAGATCGACAGTGGACTCGCCCAATCGCAGGTCGCGCAGAATGACCTCGTTCAAAAACGCCGGCAGATGTGGGTTGCGCAGCCGGATCTCGCTGCGGCCGACATCGAACTCGATGCCGAGCGCCGCCTCCAGCAGTGTGAACGGCGTCGCGCTGGCCCAGGCCTGCGGCGCGCAGGCGACCGGATAGAGCGTCGGGCCGCGCCGCTTCTCGCGCCGGAAACCGCAGAACAATTCCGGCAGCCGGCGCAGATCCATGTAGGTCGCGGCGTCGAACAGCCCTTTGAAGAGATGTGCCACTGAATGCTTGAGCCCGTACTGCGCAAACCCGAGCGCAATCAGCGCGTTGTCGTGCGGCCAGATCGACCCGTCATGATAGGACATCGGGTTGTAGCGCACCTCGCCCTGCGCGACTGTGCGGATGCCCCAACCGGAGAAGAAGTGCGGCCGCATCAGGTCGGCGGCGACCAGGCGCGCGCGGTCCTCCCGGATCATGCCGCTGAACAGCACCTGCCCGGCATTCGACGTCCGCACCTTGCAAGGCCGCTTCCTGCCATCGAGCGCGAGCGCATAGGTGCCGAGCTCCTCGCACCAGAACGCCTTCTCGAAGCGCTCGGCCAGCGCCTTGGCTTCGGCCTCGAGCTTCTCGGCGCGGTCAGGCTTGCCGAGCCGCCGCGCGCAACGCGCCGCGAGCTGCTTGGCGGCAAAGACGTAGCCCTGGACTTCGGCGAGCGCGATATTGCCCTCCGCGAGCTGGCCGTCGGCATGGAAGATCGCATCGTAGGAATCCTTCCAGCCCTGGTTAGCGAGCCCTTTTTCGGTAGCGCGTTGGTACTCGACAAAGCCGTCCTGATCTGGATCGCCGGGCCCGTCGATCCAGGCGAGCCCCGCCTCGATCGCGGGCCACAGCTCGACCAATGTCTTCTCGTCGCCGGTACGCTCGACATAGCGCCCTGCCAGCAGCACGAACAGCGCGGTCGAATCTACGCTGCCGTAATATTGCGAGAACGGCACCTCGCCCAGCGCCGCCATCTCGCCGCCGCGCATCTCGTGCAGGATCTTTCCGGGTGCGGCGTCGGCGAGCGGATCGACCGCCTTGGCCTGGAAATGCGCGAGCCGCCGCAGCACGCCCTTCGCCACCCGCGGGTCGACCCACAGCATCTGGAGCGCGGTGATCAGGCCATCGCGGCCGAACGTCGTCGAGTACCAGGGGATGCCGGCATAGGGATAACGCCCCTGCGGGGTCTCCGTCATCAGCATGTTGAGGTCGGCCATGGCCTGGCACAGCACCTCGTTAAAAATATTGTTGGAGGTCTCGACGCTGGCTGCGTGCGTCGTCAATTGGCGCATCTCGCGGCGGTGCGCGAGCAGGCCCCTGAAGAAGCGCGCCGGCTTTTCCGTCAGCGGCCGGTTGCAGGATGCGGCCACGAACAGCGATTTCGACTCATGCGGATCGAGCTCGAGCTGCCAGCTGGCAGAATTCACCGACAGCTGGGTCGGGCGCGGATCGAAATGCAGGCCGGTGGTCCGCTCGGCATCATCGAGGCCACGATAGTCGAATAGCACGTCGGTCGGCCCCAGCAGCCGGCTCGCGCTGGTGCCGCGGCGCGGGCGCCGCTCGCCGCGGACCTCGAAGAGGTCGGCAAAGTCGTTGTCGAACAGCAGCGTCAGTTCAAAACTGGCGCGGCGGTCGCCATGGTTCTGCACTCCGATGCGCTGATAGGCGGTGCCGCGCCACAGGAAGATCGTGCGCACGATGTGCAGAAGATCCTTTTGCAGCACGAGGCTGCCCTGACGGTAGATGTCGGGGTTGGTGAGGTCGACCGTCAAGGCCGAATTGTCGTCGCGCAAGTTCGAGCCGAGTAGCAGCGGTTGAAGGTCGTCGAGCACGAGTTCGAGCCGCGCGAGGTAGCGCGTGTCGTGGTGGAACAGGCCGTCCGGCCCACCGGCGGACGCGCCGATATCTCCATGGCTGTCGAGCACGATAAAGGTGTCGTCGTGCTTGAGCGAGCGCCGCGGCCGCGCTGAGGGCCCCGTCATCGGAATATAGAACGGCTGCTCCGCGACCTGTTCTACGGTCCGCGAGACGGAGACGAACTTGGTGACGACTTCAGCTGCCATAAAGTGCTCCCCTGCGTTTGTTTCGAAACGCAACCAACGCGAACGCAATTGTCGGATTTACGCTGCGAATTTGGCGAGCCGGCTCATCTCTTGCGTGACGAGTTCGCGATAGGGCCCCTGGCCCTGCATCAGGCGATCGGGCGCACCGTCCTCGATGATCTTGCCTGCTTTCAGGACGATCACGCGGTCGAAATTGCGCAGCGTCGCCAGCCGATGCGCAATCGCAATCACGGTCCGGCCGCGCATCAGGCGCGACAGGGCCTCGCGGATCGCTTCCTCCGATTCACTGTCGAGCGCCGCGGTCGCCTCGTCAAGCAGCAGGATCGGCGCGTCCTTCACGAAGGCGCGTGCGATGGCGATACGCTGGCGCTGGCCGCCGGACATTTTCACGCCGCGGTCGCCGACCATGGTGTCGAGCCCCTCCGGCAGACTATCGATGAAATCGCAGCGTGCCGCGATCGCTGCGCGCAGCACCTCGTCGTCGGTCGCATTGGGGCGGCCGTAACGGATGTTTTCGCGGATGGAACGGTGGAACAGCGAAATATCCTGCGGCACCACCGAGATGGCCTCGCGCAGGCTCAGCTGCGTCACCATCGAGATATCCTGGCCGTCGACGGTGACGTTGCCTTCGTCGGCATCGTAGAACCGCTGAAGCAGCGTGAACAATGTCGACTTGCCGCCGCCCGACTGGCCGACCAGGCCGACGCGCTGGCCGGGCTGAAGCCGCAGGCTGAAGCGCTCGAAGATCTTTACACCGCCGGGATAGCCAAAGGTGACGTTGTTGAACGCAATCGCGGCGCCGCTCTTGACCAGCGGCTCGGCCTCGGGGTGATCGCGCAACTCATGCGGCACCAGCAGCGTCGCGATCGCCTCGGTCAGCCGCGCGACATGCTGGGTGACGTCGACCAGCGCCACCGCGAGATCCCGCGTGGCGTTCAGGATAGAAAGGCCAAGCGTACAGACCAGCACGACATCGCCGGTGGTCGCCTCGCCGTCCTGCCAGAGCGTGATGGCCCAGGCCATCAAGCCGACGGTCAGCACGACGGTAATGCCGGCATGCGTGAGTCGCAGCTTCTCCAGATAGCGCAGGCTGCGGCCGCGCGCGGTGAGTTCCCGGTTCACGGTGGCATCGAACCGCTCGTGCTCGTGGCTGATGCCGCAAAAGGCGCGGACCAGTGGCATGTTGCTGATGACGTCGATCATCTCGCCGTCGACAACGGCGGCCTTGTCGGCAAAGTCGTCGTGGAGCGGCTTGCCGGCGGCGGCAAGACGGAACATCGCAGCCACCATGCCGCCGGCGATTACAATCAGGCCGAGCGCCATATAAGGGCTCACGGTTCCAATCAGCGCGATGGCCGCAACTGTGGCGATGCACGGCGGCAACACATTCCAGACGAACATGTTCTCCACGGTGAACACGGCGTTGGATGTGGCGGTAATGCGGCTCGTCAGCATGCCCGGCATCCGGTCCGAGAAATAGCTCGGCGCGTGCCCGGTCAAATGGCGGAAAATGTCACGGCGCAGATCGCCGGTGACACGGACGAAGGTGAAGCTCGCGGTCCAGCTCGCGATCCGCCACAGGAAATTGTCGGCGGCGATCAGCGACATGAGGAAAATGAATGCCAGCCATACGCCGCCGCCATGCGAGGCCCCGGCCGATAGACTGTCGACGAGGGATTTGACGCCGTACTGCGTGCCCACCGAACAGGCAACTGCCGCAACGACAGCGGTCAGGATCACCAGATGCGACGCCAGACGATGCCGGAGATAGCGCAAGACAAAGGCAAATGGCCTGCGCGCGTATCCAGAGAGATGATCCATGTGGCTGCGACCCTGTTATTTCTACTTTTGTTACTGGTCGAATGAACATCGACCACTTCGCCTCGGTTCCCGGGCAAGCCATCACGACATGCGGATGCGGACGAACTGAGAAGCGGTGATGGCAGCATCGAGACGCGTGTGCGATGTGGCGAATAAGTAACGTTCGTTGAGAGGAACTTCGCAACTGCGGGAACGTTCCCTTGGCTGGCATTGCCGGTGCCGCACACACTGGGGTTTTAACGTTCATGATCGCAGAGGAGATGGCGAGATGCGCATCGCGCAGGTAGCTCCGTTAACGGAGGCTGTTCCACCCAAGCTGTATGGCGGCACCGAGCGGGTGGTGCACTGGTTGACGGAAGAGTTGGTTGCCCTTGGTCACGACGTGACACTATTCGCCAGCGGCGATTCGCAGACGTCGGCAAAGCTGGATGCAACCTGGCCGCGGGCGCTTCGGCTCGACGGTTCCGTGCGCGATCCGAACGCGCTTCACATGGTGATGCTGGAGCGGGTGCGGCAGAAATGTGACGACGAGGAGTTCGACTTCCTCCACTTTCATCTCGACTATTATCCGTGGTCGCTGTTCTACCGGCAGCCGACACCGTTCCTGACCACGCTGCATGGCCGGCTCGACCTTCCCGAGCATCAACCGGTGTTCAACACCTTCTCCAAAGTCCCGGTGATCTCGATCTCGAACGCGCAGCGGCGGCCGGTGCCGCAGGCGAATTGGGTGAAGACGATCCATCACGGCCTGCCGGAGAATTTGCTGACGCCGAAGCCGGCTCGCCAAGAATACCTTGCCGTGCTCGGCCGCATCGCGCCGGAGAAAGGCGTCGACCGCGCCATCAAGATCGCGATGAATTGCGGCATCCCGCTGAAGATCGCGGCCAAGGTCGATCGCGCCGACCAGGACTATTATGACGAGCTGATCCGGCCGATGATCGAGAACAATCCGCTGGTGGAATTCATCGGCGAGATCGGCGATCACGAGAAGTCGGAGTTCTTGAGCGGCGCGCTCGGCTTGCTGTTGCCGATCGACTGGCCGGAGCCGTTTGGGCTGGTGATGATCGAGGCCATGGCCTGCGGCACACCGGTCGTCGCGTTCAACCGCGGCTCGGTGCCGGAGATCATCGACGAGGGCCTCACCGGCTTCGTGGTCGAGGACATCATCAGCGCAGCCGGCGTCGTCAAACGACTTCCGCAACTGGACCGCGCCGCGATCCGCAAGCAGTTCGAAACGCGCTTCACGGCGCGACGGATGGCGCTGGACTATCTCGCGGCGTATCGCAGCCTGACCGAGGCCCAGGCGCCGCGGATCAAGCTGGTAAGCAGCGCGGAGTAGACAACGCCGCATCCACACGATCGCTGTCATGCCCCGCGAAAGCGGGGCATCCAGTATTCCAGAGGCGAAGAGATTCAGAACAACAGCCTCGGCGTACTGGATCGCCCGGTCAAGCCGGGCGATGACAGCAAGTTTGTGGCGGCAGTTCGCCTACCCCACCACCGCCCGCCTCGGCTCCACAATCTCGAACATCCGTGGAAACTCGTCCATCAGGCCCATCAGCTCGGCCAGCCGCATCGGATTACCAGCAAGCTTGACCTTGCCGGCAGCCACAGCTTCCGGAAAGCTCGTCAGCTTCGCGATCACCTCATCGAGCGTCGCACGCGCCAGCGTGAAGCTGGCATCCGCGCCTTCGGCTTGCACACCCTCGGTATAGGTCAGCGCGCAATTCTCTAAATTGAGCACGAACGTCTCGCCGGTATCCGAAAAACTCCAGTTCAGCACGATGTGCTTGCCCTCGGCCTTGGGTCCGTTGAGGCGGATGCCGAGCACGTCCCAGAGCTGTGAGGTGCGTAGCGCCGCCAGCGTCTCGCGCGGCATCGGCGGGCGTGGCGGCGTTTTCGGCATGCCCTGGCGCAGCTCCTGCGCGCCGAACAGATAGGCGTTGCGCCAGGTCGCGCTCTCGGCGACATAGCCGAGCTGCTCCAGCGTATCCGCAAGCAGCGTCCGCGCCGCCGCGTTGTCCGGCTCGGCAAACACGAGATGGCCGAGCGCCTGCGCTACGAAGCGGAATTCGCCCTTGTCAAAATCCTTACGTGCGCGCGCGAGGATGGCGTCCGCGCCGCCCATATACTCGACATATTTCTTGCCGGATTCCACCGGCGGCAGCGGGTCAAGATTGACCGGATTGGCATCGTACCATCCGAGATATTTCTGATAGATCGCCTTCACATTGTGCCGGATGTGGCCGTAATAGCCGCGACCGTGCCAGGCTCCTTCGAGACTCTTCGGCAGTTGAATGGTCTCCGCGATCTCGGCCGCGGTCAGGCCATGGTTCATCAGGCGGATGGTCTGGTCGTGCGCGAACTTGTAGAGATCACGCTGCTGCCGGATCATGGTGCCGATGCGCTCGCGGCCCCACACCGGCCAGTGATGCTGGCCGCACATCGCCTCCGCCTTGCCGTCCCAGAGCTGCAAGGCCTCGTTGAGGTATTTTGACCAGGCCAGCGCATCGCGCACGTCGGCGCCGCGAAACGGCAGCAGATTGTGGAAATTGTGAGTGCAGTTCTCCGCGAGGTTCAACAGCTTGTAGCGCGGGATGAAGAAGTGCATCTCCGCCGGCGCTTCGCTGTTGGGAGCCATCTGGAATTCGAATTCGACGCCGTCGATCACGCGCCTGTCCCCGGTCGCCATAATCAGATCGGTCGGGCGAAGCAGCGCAACCGAGCCCGCCGCCATCGACTTGCCGAGGCCGCAATCGACCTGCCCACGCACACCCTTGGCGAGGAACGGCCCGAACTGGTATTGTGCCCGGCGCAGCATCGCCGGTCCCGCGATGATGTTCTCGGAGACCGCGTGCTCCATGAACAGGTTCGGCGCAATGATCGGTACGCGGCCGGTGGCGAGCGCATCCTCCTCCAGCACGCCGCGCGCGCCGCCCCAATGATCGGTATGGGTGTGGGTGAAGATGACGGCCGCAACCGGACGGGCGCCCCGATGCTTGTAATAGAGATCGAGCGCGGCGCGCGCACCCTCGGTCGAGGTCAGGGTATCGACGACGATGACGCCGCTGTCGCCCTCGATCAGCGTCATGTTGGCGATGTCGAGCCCGCGCACCTGGTAGACGCCCGGCACGACCTCGAACAGGCCGTGATTCATGTTGAGGCGCGACTGTCGCCACAGGCTGGGATTGACGGTCGGGGGCGCCTGTTCAGTGGACAAGAAGCCGTAGGGCTCGAGGCTCCAGACCGTCCGCCCCTGCGGATTTGAGACCTTCGCATTCTCGATCGTGCCGAGGAAACCACGCGCGGCGTCATCGAAATCCCGCGTGTCGGAAAACGGCAGCGCATTCAGCATCGCCGTTTGCTGCGCGATCACGGACGACGTTGCGTCCTTCGGCTCGCTGCTGGATGTGTCTGTCATCTCTATCCTCCCGGCTTTGTTGCGGCATCTAACCGCATCTCGCGGTTGATTGCCATCACTGGCGGAGGAGTAATGCGTAGCCCGGATGGAGCGAAGCGCAATCCGGGGCCTTCTATCGAGCTGCGAGAGAGACCCGGATTACGCTTCGCTCCATCCGGGCTACGACGTGCGGCTCAATGCATGCCCAGCACCCGCGGCAGCCACAGCGTCAAATCGGGCCAATAGGTCACGATGACGAGGAAGCCGAGCATGGTGAGGAGCCATGGCATCACCGCGACAGCGAGCTCGGTTATTCGCATTCGCGCTATCATCGAGGCGACATAGAGATTCAATCCGACAGGCGGATGGCAGAGGCCGACCTCCATGTTGACGTCCATCACGATGCCGAAATGGACGAGGTCGATGCCGAGCTTCTTGGCCGCCGGCGCCAGGATCGGCGCCATGATCAGGATGATCGAGTTCGGCTCCATGAAGTTGCCGGCGAGCAGCAGCAACACGTTGACGACCAGCAGGAAGCCGACCCAGCCGAGGTTCTGCGCCGCGATCCAGTCGGCGAGCGTCGACGGCAGGTTCTCGTTGGAGAGCACGAAGGAAAACAGCACCGCATTGGTGACGATGTAGAGCAGCATCGCACTGGTATTGGCGGCACGCAGCAGCACCCGCGGCACGTCCACCATCTTGATCGCCTTGTAGACGAACACCGCGATGACGAAGGAGTAGACCGCGGCCATCGCGGCCGCCTCGGTGGCCGTGAACAGGCCGCTGTAGATGCCGCCGATGATGATGACGACCAGCATCAGGCCCCAGATGCTCTCGCGGAAGGCGTGGAGCGTCTCACCCCAGCTCGCCTTCTTCATCCGGGGATAGTCGCGTTTGCGTGCCAGCCACCAGGTGACGATGCAGAGCATGGTCGTCAGCAGCATGCCGGGGAGCAGGCCTGCGACGAACAGCGCCCCGATCGAGGTATTGGTCGAGACCGCGTAGACGATCTTCGGGATCGACGGCAGCATCAGGATGCCGAGCGAACCCGCGACCGTGATGATGCCGGCGCCGAAGCGCATGGGATAGCCGTGGCGGACCATCTCCGGCAACACGATGGCGCCGATCGCCGCGACAGTCGCCACGCTCGAGCCGCAGACCAGTGCGAACATCGCGCAGGCGACGATGCCGGCAAGGCCGAGGCCGCCGTGCCAATGCCCGATCAGCGAGGTCGCGAAATTGATCATGCGGCGCGCGACGCCGCCATGGGTGAGGAAATTGCCGGCGAGGATGAAGAACGGAATCGCCATGATCTCGAAGCCCTCGATGCCCGTGAAGAGCTTCATCGAGACCGCTTCGATCGGCACCGTCGTCAATGTGAACAGGAACGTCATCACGGTGAGACCGAGCGCAATCGACACCGGAATGCCGGTCAGCATCAGCGCAATCAGCAGCGCGAACACGGTGAAGGCGCGCAGCCAATGCGGCAGCACGACGACGCCAAACTTCTCGGCAAGGCACATCGCGAAGATCAGGATCGGCGCCATGATCAGGATCACGCCAAGCGGCGAAACTTTTCGCGCAGCAGCTCTCGTCGCCGCGCCCGCGGGCTGCGGATGCAGCGCGGGCGAGATGTCGGCCTCCACGCCCTCGACATGGGTCTCATCATGGTGCGGCAGCTCGCCGGTCCAGTAGTAGAACCACGAGACCTGGAGGAAGCGGAAGCACATCAGGCCGGAGCCGAGCGGGATCGCCAGATAGACGAACCACATCGGCGCTTCGAGGTCGTTGGACTGCTGTCCGGTCTTGAACATCTCGGAGACAAAGGAAGCGCCGAAGGCGGCGATCATGCCGGTGAACAGTGCGCCACAGAGCAGCGAGAACAGGATGACATGCTTGCGCGAATGTTCGGGCAGGCGATTGACGAGGAGATCGACGCCGACATGGATGCCGGTGCGCACGCCATAGGCCGCGCCGAACTTCGCCATCCAGATGAACATGTAGATGCAGAGTTCCTGCGCCCAGGAGAGATCGAGCTCGGACAGGAAGGTGAACACCGCCATCGACAGCGTCGCGAGCCAGGTCAGCCCGTGCGCGGCGGCCCATCGCGAGAACACGATCGACTCGCCGGCGCCGTAGCGGTGCACCACGGCAATGAAGATCAAACCCGTTGCCGCCGCAATGAGCGTCGCGATCAACCATTCTTCGAGATGATTGAGCGCACTATTGAGCACGCGAAGCAAATCAAGTCCCCCATATCAGATCGAAACGGCCGGGAGCGTTCACTCCCGACCGTTCTTGTTGTTTTTTCGGAAGCGCCGTCAGTTCATCTTGACGTCGAGTTCCTTGGCGACGAGATCGAGCACTTCCTGCCCGACCCGGCCCTTTGCCCAGGTATAAGTCGGCCGCATCGCTTCCTGCCATGCCTTGCGATCGGCGTCAGTCAGATAATGCAGCGTGGTCTTGCCGGCCTTCTTGATCTCGGCCAGCGCATCCTCGTTCTCCTGATGCGCGATCAAGTTGGTGTAGTCGGTCGCGTCGTTCATCGCCTTCTCGAGCTGGGCGCGGATGTCAGGCGGCAGGCCGGACCAGAATTTCGAGTTGACAATGACAGCATACTGCAGATGCGCGTGATAGGACACGGTGATGTCCTTCTGCACCTCGTAGAATTTCTGCGTTAGATAGTTCGAGGCCGTGTTTTCGCAGCCGTCGACCACGCCGGTCTGCAAGGCCTGATAGACTTCCGAGAACGCCATGATTTGTGGGATCGAGCCCATCAGGCGGAAATACTGGTCGGCGATCTTCGATCCGGAAATGCGGAACTTCAGGCCCTTGAAATCCTCCGGCTTCATCAGCGGACGACTGGAGGAAACCATGTGAAAGCCGTTGTCCCAATAGGCAAGCCCGGTGATGCCCTTGGCTTCCAGTTTCTGGAACAGCCATTTGCCGATCGTGCCCTTCATCGCATTGGAATAGGTCTCGTCATCCTTGAACAGCCAGGGCAGGTCGAGCGCCTCGAATTCCCTGATGCCGAGCGGCGCGAATTTTGCGGTCGAGGGCGCGAGCATCTGCACCGAACCGAGCTGGAGCGCCTCGATCTCCTCCTTGTCCTTGTACAGCGAGGAGTTCGGATAGACTTCGATCTTGACCTTGCCGTCGGTATACTTCTCGGCAAGCTCCTTGAACTTCAGCGCGCCCTTGCCCTTTGGCGTATCGTTGGCGACGACGTGGCTGAATTTGATGACAATCGGGGCCTGAGCCTGGACGGCAGCCGGGACCACGAGAAGAGACGCGGCCGCGACTGCAAAAAGCAGCTTGCGCATGAACTAACCTCCCAACAACCTCTAAAACCGGGTTCTTTTTTTGTTTTCCGGCTTCAGTAGTGGCAGCAATCCACCACCCGAACAACTAGACCTAAGCCCAATTTGCCGCAGCCAAGCTATCTTGACGGCTGTTGGATACGCAACCCGGCGCCCGCACCTTCCTGAGGAAGCGAGCGCTTATGTCGCATCGCGGCGGCGCAATTAACCTTTGCGCTGGGCGACCATGAAGAGGCGCCGGAACGGGAACAGCGTCTGCCCCGCGGCATTCTTCGGATAGGCCTTTGCGACGCGCTCCCCATAGGCCGCTTCGAACGCGGCCTTCTCGTCGCCCTGGAGCACGTCGAGATAGCGCGTCAGCCAGGTGCCCTTGGTCCATTCCTTCACGGGGTTCTCGCCTTCGAGCACCTGGAGATATTCGGTCTCCCAGATGTCGATGTTTTGCGACAGCGGCGCGAGCACATCGTGATAGAAGGCCGGCCCCTCGACCGGCGGTGGCGTGACGAGATGTTCGACCTTGGACCGCCACGGACCGTTCAGGGCGGTCTCGCCGATCAGCACATGCGAAGGGGCCAGGAAGTTGCGCGGCATCTGCACCGCGAGCATGCCGCCGGGCGTGACCTTCTCCATCACCGACGGGAAGAGTGCCGCATGATTGGGCAGCCAGTGCAGTGCGGCATTGGAATAGACCAAATCATATCGCTTGGCCGGACGCCAATGACCGAGGTCTTCGTGCGACCATTGCACGTCCGGCGCCGCCTTCCGCCCCGCGGCGACCATCTCGGCGGAGCCCTCGACGCCGGTCACCGCCGCATCCGGCCAGCGCTCCTTGATCAGCTTTGTCACGTTGCCGGCCCCTGCCCCGAGATCGGCAATCTCGCTTGGGGCAAAATCCGGAATCCGCATCAACAGGTCGACCGCGGGCCGAAGCCGGTGGCCGGAGAACTTGAGGTATTGCTGCGGGTCCCAGACCATCGTTCAACGCCTTTTCTTTTTCGTGTTTCCTTCACTGTCTCTCTTGGTTACCACTGCTCGTCCCCGTCGGGCAAATCACGCTGACCGGGACCGGGCAGGAAAACGAACACCAAACGAACAGCAATAAGCAAAAGCAAACAAGAGAGCGTGTGACCATGGACCTCGGGCTCAAATCGAAAACCGCTGTTGTCACCGGAGCCAGCATCGGCATCGGCCGCGCCATCGCCAAGGGCCTAGCTGCCGAAGGCGTGCGCGTGGTCGGCGTGGCGCGGCGGACCGACCTCCTCGCGCAATTGGTGCAGGAAGTCGGTGGCGGGTTGATCACGCCGTTCGAGCAGGACGTGATGGCCAAGGATGCAGCTGAGAACATCGCCGCCTTCGCGCTGAAAGAGCTCGGCCATGTCGACATCCTCATCAACAATGCCGGCGGCAGCCGTCCGCTGCCGGTCGATGCGCCCGACAGCAAATGGGACGAGGCGATCGCGCTGAATTTTACCAGCTACCGCCGCATCGCGCACGCGCTGCTGCCGCAGATGATCGAACGCAAATGGGGCCGCATCGTCAACATCACCGGCAAGTCCGAGCCGGAAGGCCTCAACGCCGCCTTCGCCGCGAAAGCCGCCGTGCACGCCTGGGCCAAGGGACTGTCGCGCGAGATCGGCGAGCACGGCATCACCATCAACTGCATCCCGCCCGGCCGCATCATGAGCGAACAGATTCGCCGCAACTATCCGCCGGAGTACCGCGAGCGGTTTGCGGAAGAGGAAATCCCGGTCGGCTATTGGGGCGAGCCGGAGGATCTGGCGGCACTCGCGGTGTTTTTGGCGTCGCCGGTGGCGCGGTACATCACGGGGACAGTGATCCCCGTGGATGGGGGGTTGCGGAGGTATCAGTTTTAGGGGGCTCGCTCGCCGTCGGACTGCCCGTTTCGCGGGGCGAAATGTCGGAATGATCTCTCGCGGCATCCGCATCGTCATTGCGAGCGCAGCGAAGCAATCCAGAGCCTTTTCGCGGAGACAATCTGGATTGCTTCGCTGCGCTCGCAATGACGGAGTGCATATGCGACATCCTTGCCGCTGCTAACGATTCCAGGATCGTCTTATGTCATCTGCCGCAACCACGTTCGCGCAATCCTTCTTCCACGGCACACGGGCCGATTTGAAACCCGGCGACCTTATTGTCGTCGGCCACCCATCCAACTTCACCGATGTGAAGCCGCTGTCCTGGGTTTATTTCGCGGCCACGCTGGATGCGGCGATCTGGGGCGCCGAGCTGGCCGTAGGTACCGCACGCGGACGAATCTACGTCGTCGAGCCGACCGGGCCGATCATGGACGATCCGAACGTGACCGATAAGAAGTTTCCCGGAAATCCGACGCTGTCCTATCGCTCCCGCGATCCGTTGCGGGTCATTGCCGAAGTGACGCAGTGGCAAGGCCATGCGCCTGAACGGCTGCAACAGATGAAAGACAATGTCGCCCGCCTGAAGGCGGAGGGCGGCAACATCATCGATTAAGGCATGATCCGGGAGAGTGCGCGGCGGTTTTCCGACCTAAACCTGCTAACGATCAAGTGGCACCAGCAACGTCTCGCCGGTGGCAACCAGCGTCCTGCCGCCCTTCTCGTCCTCGGAAAAGAGTTCGGCTTTTGCAAAAATCTGCCTGCGGCCGGCTCGGACCGTAATTCCCTTCGCGACAAATCGCCGGCCGACGGCCGGCTTGATACAATTCATGGAAAAATGAGATGCGGTCACACCGCCAGCTACGGTGACGACTGCGAAACCGCACGCGGTATCCAATAGGGCGGCGATCATTCCCGCATGAAGATGACCAGCATATTGTGTCAGATCATCGTTCCATTGCATGACGAGTTCAGCCGTTCCGTTTGCTGCGGTCGTGACCTCGAATCCGGCTAAACGATTCAGCCGGGCGGAAGCATTTAGCGCGACAACATCCTGAAAACTCATTCCCGAACTCGTCACCGTGCCCCCCAATTTGGTGTAACGATGACCGCTTAGCACGTGTCTGGCAGCAGGCACCTGCCAACAAAGTTTTAATCAACGCCTCAGCGTGTGTTTAAAACGCCCCGTCAGGAGCAGCCGCACGGGAGCCTGCAACGATCAGTTTCAATTTCATCGATTGGACCGGGCGTTTCGCTTGCCTGCGAGCGGCTTCGCCACCTCTCGAGCGCACGCGACGAACAGGCGCTGAGCAGGGTTTGGCGTTCTGCCCTTGAGCGCAATAATTCCGACCGGCCACATCTGAATGGGCATTTCGACGGGTAAGACCTTCATCGACAGCCGCTTCGCGCTGAAGTGCAACATCGATGCCGGAAGAAAACTCAGGAAACGTTCCGACGACAGCAACGCCGACTGCATAAGGATCGAATACACGGTCACGCTGGCACGTGGCACCTCCAATCCGCAGGCGTGAAATGCGTGGGCAATCCAGCCGCCCGGAAAACTTTCGCGGGGTGGCAGGCACCAACACTCGTTGACCAGCTCGTCGAGGCGGATCTTGCGCCGGCGCACCCACGGACTGTTCAAGCCTGCAACAACGACACCGCTTTCGTGCAAAAGCACTTCCACATCGGTATCGGCCGCCGGCGTTGGGCCCGGTAGACGCCCGATCATCAGGTCTATGTCGTGATTGCGCAGATGGCGATCCTGCAGTTCCGGCGGCTCGCCCTCGATGATGTGAAGCGCAAGTCTCGGATATTGCCGGGACAGCCGGTCAATAATCGCGGGGAGTAATCCAGCCATCACGGGCTCGGTGCTGCCAATGCGCAATTCACCCATCGCGGGATCGGCGAGCGATTGCAGCTCGTCAACACCGCTCCGCAAATCGTTGCACAACGCAATGCTACGCTTGAGCAAGGCCTTGCCATAAAGCGTCGGCTCAACGCCGAGCCGGCTGCGCTCCAGAAGCGGAAGACCGAGCGTTTGCTCGAGGCTCGCGATCATCTTGGATATAACGGGCTGCGAAATGGCCAGGTGCTCGGCCGCTTTCGCCATGCTCCCGTGTTCCACGACGGCGATAAACACGCTCAGCTGCCGCAGCTTGATCCGACGGCTGATCTGGGATGCATCGAGCATGCGACCCCTTTCTGAAATGGAATAGAAGCATCGGAAAATAGAACTTTTCTTATATAGCTCCGCCGGACAAGCTGCAATCCGCCTTAACCTCCACTGCATAGCGTTGGAGCAGCCCATGTCGAAGATTTATCTTCCTCGCCGCACCTTCCTGCTCGGAAGCCTCGCGGGATTGTTGCTGCCCGGCAAGGTCGCCGCGCAACCCTATCCGTCCAATCTCATACGGATTGTCGTCCCTACCAGTGCGGGTACACCGCCTGATATTATCAGCCGCCTGATCGCGGACGGGCTCGCGGTCAATGAAGGCTGGCGGCTTGTGGTGGAAGATCGCCCAGGCGCACTGCAGACTATCGCCATGAACGACGTGAGCGGGCATCCCGCGGACGGTTATACCCTGCTGACCATGAGTCTTCCGATGACGGTCACGCCGTCCCTGCTTCCGAAGACGGAAATACGGCCGGATGTTGATTTCGATCCCGTGATCAAGATATCGAAGTCCTACACCGTACTCGTTACAACACCTTCCTTGCCGGTCGAATCGCTGTCCGATCTGGTGGCGCTGCTCAAGAGCAAGCCGGGAACGCTCAACTTCTCTTCCGCCGGCTTCGGCACCCCCTCGCATCTGATCGGCGAACTGTTTGCATTGCAGGCAGGCGTGCACGCGACCCACGTGCCTTACCAACAGTTTTCTCAAGCAATCGCCGATCTGATCGGCGGCAACGTACAGTACATGTTTGTTACCACGCTTCCCGTTATTGACCTCATCGCGACCGGCAAGTTGCGCGCGCTTGCCGTCACCGCTCCTACCCGGATCGCTGCCTTGAGGGACGTTCCCACCGTGATCGAGGCTGGCCTTCCCGACCTGGTGACAGCCGATTGGATCGGCTTAGCCGCCAAACGTGGGACGTCCGCAGAGATAACGTCGCAACTCAACAAGGCAATCAACAAGGTCCTGGCCGAACCAAAAATCGGCGCTTCGCTCAACAAAATAGGAGCGGTAGCAGTGGGCGGCACCGCTGCGGAATTTGGAGAAGGAATTCGGACCGACATCGCCCACTGGGCCAAGGTCGTCAAGGATGCGGATATCAAGCTACCCTGATGGGCCAGACCACATCCAAAACCCAGACGGGTGGCCCCGAGGCGGCCGCATTGGCGATCACGCCGCCGCAGATTGTCGGCCCGTTCTATCCAGTCTCGGAGCGCCCCGATCTGGCAAACGATCTGACGCGTCCAAACGGCAGCACCGCTGAGGCGCAGGGTCAGCTCATCCATGTCCGGGGACGTGTGCTCAACCGTTCTGGAGCGCCGGTGCCGCATGCACGCATCGACATCTGGCAAGCCAACGCTGCGGGGAAATATCGTCATCCGAGTGATACCAATCCGGCGCCGCTCGATCCCAATTTCAAGGGCTTCGCGCGTCTCACAACGGATGCGTCCGGGCACTACAGCTTTCGTACGATCAAACCGGGCCGCTACCCGACACCAGAAGGCGACGTCCGGCCGCCGCACATTCACCTCACCATTGAGGGGCAGTTCGATTGCTTGGTGACCCAGCTGTATTTCGCAGGCGAAGGAGACAACGCCACCGACCGCTGGCTTAATGCGGCCCCGCATCCGGAACGGTTGATCGTTACCCTGCAACCCCTTTCGCACTTGGAAAAGCACGAGTTGGTCGCGCAATTTGACATCGTTCTGGCTAACGGGTGATCGGCGGTTTCAGCTGTCGGTCAAAGGGCAAAATGGCGGGCACGACAACAGCGCCTGACCTTCGCGCATACACAGCATGCAAGCATATGCCTGTGGAAGCAGCTCCAGCCGTAGTACATGCCGGAAAGACCATTTGGGCCATGCTGTCGGAGAACGCGCAAGGCAATGACAATCACGTTACCTGCCGCTGCGCGCGAGCCCGATCACCCCGTTGCCGATGGCCTGCCGGCGGAACGGCGGCGCTGGGCGATTGCCGCGATCTTTACCGCGCTGGCGATGGCCTCGCTCGACACCGCGATCGCCAACATCGCGCTGCCCGCCATTGCCGCCGATCTCCATGTCAGCCCGGAGCAGTCGGTGTGGGTGGTCAACGTCTATCAGATCGCGCTGGTGGCAACGCTGCTGCCGCTCGGCGCGCTTGGCGAGATCGTCGGGCACCAGCGCATCTATCTCGGCGGCTTGATCCTGTTCACCATCGCCTCGCTGCTCTGCGCGGTGGCGTGGTCACTGGACAGCCTGCTGGTCGCGCGCACGCTGCAAGGCCTCGGCGCAAGCGGCATCATGAGCGTCAACACCGCGCTGGTGCGCTTCGTCTATCCCGGCCGGATGCAGGGCCGCGGCTTCGGCCACAATGCAATGGTGGTCGCAACCGCCTTCACGCTCGGACCGTCGATCGCCTCCGCGATCCTGGCGGTCGGGCCGTGGCCGTGGCTGTTCGCCGTCAACATCCCCTTCGGCCTTGTCGCAATCGGCATCGGCTTTGCGATGCTGCCGAAGACGCCGCGGGCCGATCACAGCTTTGATTTTCTCGGCGCGGCCCTGGCCTCCGCCTGCCTCGGCCTGTTCATCACGGGGATCGGCAGCGCCGCGCATAACCTCTCGCCGGCGCTGGTTGCGGTCGAGCTGGTCACGGCGCTCGTGCTCGGCTTTATCCTGATGCGCCGTCATGCCGATCATCCGGCGCCGATGCTGCCGATCGACCTGTTCGCCCGGCCGATGTTCGCGCTGTCGGCGGCGACTGCGGTCTGCTCCTTCGTGGTCCAGGGCCTCGCCTTCGTCTCGCTGCCGTTCTATTTCGAGGACGTGCTCGGCCGTTCGCAGGTCGAGACCGGCTTCTTCATGACGCCATGGCCGCTGGTGGTCGGCATCATGGCGCCGATCGCCGGCCGCCTGTCCGACCGCCACGCCGTCGGCCTGCTCGGCGGCATCGGGCTCGTGCTGCTCGGGATCGGCATGGCGCTGCTCGCGTTGCTTCCGGCCAATCCCGCCATTCCCGACATCATCTGGCGGATGGCGATCTGCGGCATGGGCTTTGGCTTCTTCCAGGCGCCCAACATGAAGGCTGTGATGGGAAGCGCGCCGCCGCATCGCAGCGGTAGCGCCTCGGGCATCGTCGCGACCGCGCGTCTGACCGGACAGACGACCGGTGCGGCGCTCGCTGCGGCCTGCTTTGCCATGGCCGGTCACAACGGCGCCACCGTCGCGCTGGCGCTCGGCGCAGGCTTTGCCGCGCTCGGCAGCGTGATGAGCTTTTTGCGACTCGCGGTGAAGTAGGACGGTCAGGCCAGATGCTGAGCCGCCGTCGCGTCTGCGATCGCCGCGGGGATGATTGGCTGCTCGTCATCCAACTCGGCCAAACGCACATCGATGGCATCGATGACCTTGCGCGAGAACGGCCCGAGATGCGCATAGGCCGCGATCATCTGCACGGCGATACGCGCCGATGACGTGTCGCGCTTGGCGCAATTCATGAACGTCTGCCAGAGCGGTCCGCGCGCCTCGGGGATCGCGGTGACCACACGGTGCACGGTCTCCATTGCGCCGACCCGGGCGCGGATGTCGCCTTCGGCGAGCTCATGGCGCTGCCTGGAACGGTCGAGCAGCGTCATCAACTTGTCGACGCGGCCCGCATAGGCGGCCGGGCTGTAGACGCGCTCCAGCACGGTTTTGTAGTCCATCAGGATATCGCGCAGCGGCCGCACTGGATCGAAATTGATGCCGCCCGTGCATTGATCGCCGCCTGTCGTCGACGCCAGATCGTGATCCGCGTGCAGCCGGCCCTCCTTCTCCAGGCGACGCGTGAGCTGGGTGTTCGGCAACGCATAGAGCAGGCCGACCATGGCGACCGGGATGGCGGCCTCCTCGATGAAATCGACCATGGCCTCCGCCATCGAGACTTTCTCGGTGTCGAAGCCGACGATGAAGCCCGCGGTGACGAGCATGCCGGCGGCGTAGATCTTGTGAATGCTCTCGGCGATGTTGCGTCGCGTGTTCTGCTTCTTCCGCATCGCGACCAGGGTTGCGGGATCCGGACTTTCGATGCCGACGAAGACGGCGAAAAAATTGGCCGCACCCATCAGATCCAGCAGTTCGGGATCGTCGGCGAGATTGACCGAAGCCTCAGTGGACAATTCGAAGGGATAGCCGTGGACGCGCTGCCATTCGGCGAGCTGCGGCAAGAACAGGCGGAGCGACTTCTTGTTGCCGATGAAATTATCGTCGACGAAATCGAGGTGACCGCGATAGCCCATCTGGTAGAGCTTCTCGAGCTCGACCAGCATCTGCTCGTTCGTCTTGGTCCGCGGCACACGGCCGTAGAGCTCGATGATGTCACAGAACTCGCAGGTGAACGGACAGCCGCGCGAATACTGCACACCGAGGTAGAGGTAGTCTTCGAATTTGAGCAGGTCGAAACGCGGCACCGGCGTCGTGGTGACGTCGGCCTGGAATTTCGGCGCGGTGAAAACGCCGGAACGTGCGCCGCTATCCCAGGCAGCAATGAACTCGTCGAGGATGCTCTCGGCCTCGCCGAGCACCTGAAAGTCCGCGCTAGCGTAAACGTGCGGGCTCGACGTCGGATCAGGACCGCCGACCACCACCGGCTTGCCCGCCGCGCGGCACAGCTCGATCAGGCGTAAAGTGTCGGCTTGCTGCGGCAGCATCCCGCCGGTGAAGACGACGTCGGCCCAGGCGAGATCGTCGCGGCCGAAGGTCTGCGTGTTGCAGTCGATGAGCCGGACCGTCCAACTCTCGGGCAACATTGCGGCAACGGTGATCAGGCCCAAGGGAGCAGCCGGGCGCTTGACGCCCATCAGCTGGCAGGACTCGCCAAAGCTCCAGAACGACTCGGCGGTGAAGAGCGGATAGAGCATCAACACGTTGCAAGAGCGCGGTACGTTCATGGAACCCCTTTTGCTTCGCGCCAGTGTAACAGAGCGCATCCGTCTTGCATCCCTGTAAAAGGGACAAACTGTCGCCGCCCCTCGTCGCCCGAGGCCGCACCTCTGGCGTTCAGGGAGGCGGCGTTTTGGGGCATGGGCGGGTATCTCCTGCGGGGAGGACAAAACACCGCCCGGTCCGTAATCTTCCCGCGACCGACAGAATCTTCTGCCGCCAGCCCTCAGACTCTTGATTTGAACAGTTCCAATTTGCCGGACACATTGCGCCCTGAGTCCAGTCGATGGATTGGGCCAATCAGGGGACTTTGCGATGGCAAACCTAACAATAAACGGAAAATCACTCACGCTCGATGTCGAGCCGGATACCCCGCTGCTCTGGGCGATCCGCGAGAATGCCGGGCTGACCGGCACCAAATATGGCTGCGGCATCGCACAATGCGGCGCCTGCACCGTTCACATGGACGGTGGCGCCACCCGCTCCTGCGGGATCTCGGTCGCCGAGGCCGAAGGCAAGAAGATCACCACGATCGAGGGGCTGGGGGCCGGCAGCACGCTGCACAAGGTGCAGGAGGCCTGGATCGCCCAGGATGTTCCGCAATGCGGCTATTGCCAAAGCGGCATGATCATGGCGGTGGCAGCGCTCCTCAACGATAATCCGAAACCGACCGACGCCGACATCGACGAGGCCATCACCAATATCTGCCGCTGCGGCACCTTCCAACAGGTGCGCGAAGCGATCCACACGATCGCAAGCGCGTAAGGAGCCGCCAACATGAACAAGCATGTTTCACCCCGAATGAATCGCCGCGCCTTCGTCATCGGCAGCACCGCGCTCGGCGCCGGCCTGGCCATCGGCCTCGATATTCCCTTCGGCGGCCCCGCCGTGGTGCGCGCGGCCGACGGCTCGCCCGAAATCAATGCCTGGGTCGTGATCAAGCCCGACGACACCGTCGTGATCCGCGTCGCCCGCTCCGAGATGGGCCAGGGCTCGCTGACCGGCCTTGCCCAGCTCGTCGCCGAGGAACTCGAATGCGACTGGACCAAGGTCACGACCGAATTCCCCTCGCCCGGCCAGAGCGTGGCCCGCAAGCGCGTCTGGGGCGATTTCTCGACCGGCGGCAGCCGCGGCATCCGCACCTCGCAAGACTACGTCCGCAAGGGCGGCGCCACCGCGCGCATGATGCTGATCCAGGCCGCGGCCAACGACTGGAAGGTGCCGGCATCGGAATGCACGGCCGCCAACAGCGTCATCACCCATAGCCCGTCGGGCAAGACCACGACCTACGGCAAGGTCGCTGAGGCCGCCGCGAAGCTGACGCCACCGGCCGATGTCAAGCTGAAGGACCCAAAAGACTGGAAGCTGATTGGCAAGGGCGTCAAGCGGCTCGACACGCCGGACAAGGTCGTCGGTGCCACCGTCTACGGCATCGACGTCAAGCTGCCCGGCATGCTCAACGCCGCGATCAAGGATTGCCCGGTCACCGGCGGCAAGCTGAAGAGCTATGACGAAGCCAAGATCGCCGGCATGAAGGGCGTGAAGAAGGTCGTGAAGGTCGGCGACAGCGCGGTCGCGGTCGTGGCCGACACCTTCTGGCACGCCAAGACCGCGCTCGATGCGCTGCCGATCGTCTGGGACGAAGGCGAGAACAAGAAGGTCTCCAGCGCCTCCATCGCAAAATGGCTGGCGGAAGGCCTCGACGGCGGCCAAGCCTATGTCGGCAATTCCAACGGGGATGTGAAGACGGCGCTCGCGGGCGCGGCGAAGACGGTCGAAGCCGTCTACAACTATCCCTACCAGAACCACGCCACCATGGAGCCGATGAACGCGACTGCGCTCTACACCGCCGACAAGTGCGAGGTCTGGTGCGGCACGCAGAATGGTGAGGCAGCGTTTGCCGCGGTCCTTGAGGCTTCCGAACTGCCTGCTGACAAATGCGACGTGCATAAGCTCATGCTTGGCGGCGGCTTCGGAAGACGCGGCCAGACCGATTATGTGCGCCAGGCTGTGCTGATCGCCAAGCAGATGCCGGGCACACCGATCAAGCTGTTATGGACTCGTGAGGAGGACATGACGCATGGCCGCTATCATCCCATTACGCAATGCAAGATGACCGCGGGCTTCGACGCCGACAACAATCTGACGGCGCTCCACATGCGGATCTCCGGTCAATCGATCCAGTTCACGCTCCGACCAGATGGCCTGGTCAACGGCATGGATCCCTCGACCTTCCAGGGCCTCGCGCCCAAGGGCGATGCATCGTTCGGCTACTCGGTGCCCAATCTCCTGATCGATCACTCGATGCGCAACCCGCACATCATCCCGGGCTTCTGGCGCGGCGTGAACGTCAATCACAACGCTCTCTATGTCGAATGCTTCATGGATGAGCTGGCTCATGCGGTGAATCAGGATCCGCTCGAGTTTCGGCGCAAGTTGATGAAGAACAACCCCAAAAATCTTGCGGTGCTCGAGGCCGTCGCCGAAAAGGTCGGATGGGGCAAGCCGGCCCCGGAAGGGGTATATCGCGGCCTCGCTCACTTCATGGGCTTCGGCAGCTATGTTGCGGCGGCAGCCGAAATCTCTGTGACCGACGGGACCAAGGTCAAGGTCCAGCGCATCATCGCGGCCACTGATCCCGGTTATGCCGTCAACCCGGCGCAGATCGATCGCCAGATCGCGGGCTCGTTCGTCTACGGGCTCAGCGGACTGTTCTTCGGCGGTTGCACGGTGAAGGACGGCGCTATCGAGCAAACCAACTTCGACACCTACGACTCCATGCGCATCGCGGCGATGCCGAAGGTGGAATCGATCGTGATGCCGAGTGGCGGTTTCTGGGGTGGAGTCGGCGAGCCGACCATCTGCGTTGCCGGACCTGCGGTGCTCAACGCCTATTTCGCGGCGACGGGCAAGCGCATCCGCTCGGTGCCGCTGCGCGACCAGAACATTACCCTCGTCTAAAAGACGAGTTGCGGCGGCGAGAAATTGCCGCCGCAACCACTTCCGGATGATCCTGATGACCACGCGCCCGGTGACACGGCGGAATGCGGTGCTCGGCATCGCGGCGGCCGCGACATTGGCGCGGCCGTCGATCTTGCGCGCGCAATCCACGGGCCGTGTCGTCGTGGTCGGTGGCGGTTTTGGCGGCGCAGCCTGCGCGCGCGCGCTGAAGCGTATGCAGGAGAACTTGCAAATCATCCTGATCGAGCCCAATGCGGTTTTCACCTCCTGCCCCCTGAGCAACGAGGTGATTGCGGGCCTGCGCAACATCGAAGCGCAGCAGTTTGGCTATGACAAGCTCGCCGCCGAGAGCGTCACCGTGATCGGCGAGACCGTAACCACGATCGAGCCGCAGCAGCGCAGCGTCGTGACGGCTGATGGCGTCGCGCTGCCCTACGACCGTCTCGTGCTCTCGCCCGGCATCGACTTTCACTTCGACGCCCTGCCCGGGTACGACGAAACCGCATCGAAAAAAATGCCGCACGCCTGGAAAGCCGGCGAACAGACGCTGCTGCTACGCACGCAATTGGAAGCGATGGACGATGGTGGCGTGGTGGCAATCGCGGTCCCCGCCAATCCCTCGCGCTGCCCGCCGGCACCTTACGAGCGCGCCAGCCTGATTGCGCATTACCTGAAGACGAAGAAGCCGCGCTCGAAAGTATTGATCCTCGACGCCAAGGACAATTTCTCGCAGCAGCGGCTGTTCGAGAAGGCGTGGAAGGAGCTCTACGGCGACATGATCGAGCGCGTGGCGCTGTCGCAGGGCGGCCGTGTCACCTCGGTCGATCCCTCGACCAAAACCATCATCACCGAATTCGGCAACTACACCCCAGATGTGGCCAATGTCATCCCGCCGCAGCGGGCCGGGCGCATCGCCGAAATCGCCGGAGCGGCCGACACGTCCGGCTGGTGTCCAATCGATCCCATGACCTTCGAGTCAAAACTCGTCCCCAATATCCACGTCATCGGCGACGCCTGTCTCGGCGGCGGCATTCCAAAATCGGCGTCAGCTGCGAGCGCGCAAGGCAAGGCTTGCGCCGCCGCAATCGTCAACCTGCTCGCGGGCGACGCGCCGGAGACACCGCGGCTCACCGGCGTGTGCTACAACACCGTCGCGCCCGGTTACGGCTTCTCACTCGCCGGCAACTACCAGCCCAGGGGCGATATCTTTGCCGAGGTCGAGGGCGGTGCGACGAGCCCGGTCGATGCGCCGCGCGAGCTGCGCGCCCGCGAGGCGGCCGAGGCGGAGCGCTGGTTTCAAACCATCACGGCGGAGACCTTTGGCTAGATCGACCGTCCATATCGCTGCGCTGATCGCCGCCAGTCTCGCGTTTGTCCCCGGCGCGAGAGCAGAGGGCCTCGTGCCCTACAAGATCATCAGTGACGGCATTCCGGAATCGCTCACGGGTTCGCCCGGCGATGCCGTGCGCGGACGCGCGCTGGTGCTGGCGCGGACGACGACCTGCATCCTCTGCCATTCTGGCCCCTTTCCCGAAACGCGGTTCCAGGGTGATCTCGCGCCTGATCTCACAGGCGCCGGGAACCGCTGGTCGGTGGGCCAGTTGCGGCTTCGGCTGGTAGATGCTTCGCACTTCAACCCTGAGACCATCATGCCGTCCTATTATCGCGCCGACGGGCTCGTTCGTGTCGGGCGCAATTTCGCCGGCAAACCGATACTATCGGCCACGGAGATCGAGGACATCGTGGCCTATCTTGCAACGCTTCGGGACTAGGACTGTTCATGCCAACCACGCGACGACAATTTTTGAGCCTCGCCGGCAGCGTTACAGCCGCCGGAGCAATCCCGATCGTCACGTTGCGTCCACTCAACGCGACGCCCGCGATGCTCAATACCGCCATTCGCAATGTCGTCGGCGAAGCCGCGATACGCACCGGCAAGGTCAAGATCGACATTCCGCCGCTGGTCGAGAACGGCAACACGGTGCCGATGACGATCAGTGTCGCAAGCCCGATGACGGCGGACGACTACGTCAAGAGCATCCACGTCTTCAACGAGAAGAACCCGCAGCCGAACATCGGCAATTTCTACTTCAACCCCTCCTCCGGCCGCGCCCAGGTCTCGACGCGGATCCGGCTTGCCGACACCCAGAAGGTGGTCGCCATCGCCCGCCTCTCCGACGACAGCTTCTGGCAGGTCACAGCCGACGTTGTCGTGACGCTCGCCGCCTGCACCGAGGAGGTGAACTGATGGCCGCAGCCCTCATCAACGTTCCCTCACGCGCAAAGCGCGGCGACATCATCGAGATCCGCACGCTGACCTCGCACATCATGGAGACCGGCTTTCGCCACACCATGGACGGCACACTGGTGCCGCGTGACATCATCACCAGCTTCACCTGCCGCTACAACGGCACCGAGATCTTCCGCGCCGACCTGTTTCCGGCGATCGCAGCCAATCCGTATTTGTCGTTCTTCACGATCGCGAAGGAAAGCGGCAAGTTTGAGTTCGAATGGATCGGCGACAACGGATATGCGTCCACCGCGTCGGCATCGATCACGGTCGAATGAGTTTTTGGCGCGCGATAGCGGTCGTGGCGTTTCTCGTCACGGTCCCCGGCCTGCTCGCCGGCGAAATTCCGTCCGATGCGCGACGCTCCGGCTATTCCTTCATGGGCCCCGAGACACGCGCCATCCAGGATGACGACACGTCCAACCCCGGCATGCTGTTCGTGCTCGACGGCGAGGCGCTGTGGGCGAAGAAGACCGGCAGCGCCGGGAAAGCCTGCGCGGACTGCCATGGTGATGCGCGCAACAGCATGAAGGGCATCGCAGCGCGCTATCCCGCCTTCGACAAGACGCTCGGCCGCCCCGTCACGCTCGACCAGCGTATCAATCTCTGCCGCGCAGATCATCAGCAGGCGACGCCGCTGCCCTACGAGAGCCGCGACCTCTTGGCGCTGTCCGCTTTCGTCGCCCAGCAGTCGCGCGGTGTCGCGATCACGGCCGGCGACGATCCTCAAGCAAAGCCTTTCGTCGAACAGGGCCGCAACCTCTTCATGCAGCGCGAGGGCCAGCTCAACCTGGCCTGCACCAATTGCCACGACGACAACTTTGACAAGCACCTCGCCGGCGCGCCGATCACGCAAGCACAGCCGACCGGCTATCCGCTCTATCGGCTGGAATGGCAGACGCTGGGATCGCTGGAGCGTCGCTTGCGCAGCTGCATGGCCGGTGTCCGCGCCCAGGCCTATGATTACGGCGCGCCCGAGCTGGTCGCGCTCGAGCTCTATCTGATGTCGCGGGCGCGCGGCATGCCGATGGAAACGCCGGCCGTGCGACCTTGATCCGCAGAGATTAGGGCTAGGCAGGCGCGGCACGGACGCTACTATCCCTCCCAAAGAAAATGAGTCACAGGGAGGAATACAGTGGTTGACCACAAGATTTCGCGCCGCAGCCTTTTGGCCGGCACCGCAGCAGCAGGCGTGCTCGGCGTCACCGGATTTCCGGCCCGCGCGGAGATAGCCTGGAAGAAATATTCCGGGACCAAGCTGGAGGTGATCCTCGCCAAGGGACCGCGCGGCGACAACCTGCAAAAATACATCAAGGAGTTCACCGAACTCACCGGCATCCAGGTGGAGTCGGAGCAGATCCCCGAGCAGCAGCAGCGCCAGAAGGTCGTGATCGAGCTGACCTCGGGCCGGCCGAGCTTCGACGTCGTGCATCTCAGCTATCACGTGCAGAAGCGGCAGTTCGAGAAGGCCGGCTGGCTCGCCGACATGTCCGGTTATCTCAAGGACCCCAGTCTCACGCCGCCCGATCTCGTCGAGAGCGATTTCTCGGCGGCGGGCCTGCAATACGCCCGCAACGACAAGGGCCAGATGCTGTCGCTGCCGTGGTCGGTCGACTATTTCATCCTCTACTACAACAAGGAGCTGTTCCAGAAGAAGGGCGTCGAGGTCCCGAAAACGCTGGAGGAAATGGCTGTTGCGGCCGAGAAGCTCACCGATCCCAAGGAAGGGATCTATGGCTTCGTCGGCCGCGGCTTACGCAACGCCAACATGGCAATGTGGACCAACTTCTACCTGAACTATGGCGGCGAATTCCTCGACGCCAAGGGCAACATCCTGACCGACGGTCCGGAAGCGATCGAAGCCACCAAGCTATATCAGCGGTTGTTGACCAAGTCCGCGCCTCCCGGCGTCGCCGGATTCAACTGGATGGAATCGATGGCCTCGTTCACGCAAGGCCGGGCGGCGATGTGGATCGACGCAGACGGCTGGGCGCCACCGCTGGAAGATCCAGGCGCCTCCCGCATCGTCGGCAAGGTCGGCTACACCGTGGTGCCCGCGGGTCCCAAAGGCCAGTTCTCGTCAACCTATGGCGACGGCATCGGCATTGCGGCGGCGAGCAAGAACAAGGAAGCCGCCTATCTGCTCTGCCAATGGGTGGCCTCAAAGGGACAAGGCGCCCGCCTGCTCCAGGCCGGCGGCGGCGTGCCGTTCCGCAACTCCATCGTCGATGATCCCGAAGTCGCGAAGGGCGTGAAGACCAAGGAGTGGCTGCAGTCGGTCATCGACTCCGCCAAGATCTCCAAGCTCGGTCTGCCCGTCATCATCCCGGTTGCCGAATTCCGCGACACCGTCGGCGCTGCACTGACCGCGACCTTGTCCGGCGCCGATCCCGCAACGGAGCTGAAGAAGGCACACGAGCAATTCCGCCCGATCCTGGAGCGCAGCGAAAAAGCGTGAGCGTAATAACACAGACCTCTCCGGCCGCGGCGCAAGCCGCCGCGCCGGAGAAACCGTGGCGTCGGCCGTCCTATTGGCCATTCGTGGTGCCGGCGCTGGTCGTCGTGCTCGCCATCATCATTTTCCCTTGGCTGTTCACGATCTGGATGAGCCTGAACGAGTGGAAGGTCGGCGCGCCGACCACCTTCGTCGGATTTTCCAACTATCTGCGGCTACCCAACGATCCCCGCTTCATCGAGGCGGTAGGCCACACCCTGGTCTACACCGCGCTGTCAGTGCTGCTGCCGCTGCTGTTCGGCACGTTCGCAGCCGTGGTGTTTCACCAGAAATTCGCCGGCCGCGGCTTCCTGCGCGGCGTCTTCATCATGCCGATGATGGCGACGCCCGTCGCAATCGGCCTGGTCTGGACCATGATGTTCCATCCCCAGCTCGGCGTGCTGAACTACCTGTTGTCGCTGATCGGCCTGCCGCCGCAGCTCTGGGTGTTTCATCCCGCAACGGTGATCCCGTCGCTGGTGCTGGTCGAGACCTGGCAATGGACACCGCTGGTCATGCTTATCGTGCTCGGCGGCCTCGCTGCTATACCGACCGAGCCCTATGAAAGCGCACAGATCGACGGCGCCAATTTCTGGCAGGTGTTTCGCTTCATTACGCTGCCGCTGATCATGCCGTTCCTGTTCATCGCCGGCATGATCCGCATGATCGACGCGGTGAAAAGCTTCGACATCATCTTCGCGATCACCCAGGGCGGACCAGGCTCGGCATCGGAGACCATCAACCTCTATCTCTACAGCGTCGCCTTCGCCTATTACGACATCGGCTATGGCTCGGCGATCGCGGTCATCTTCTTCCTGCTGATCGTCGCGCTGGCCGCGGTGATGCTCTACTTCCGCCAGCGCATGCTGTGGACCGAGACGGGGAGCGACGCATGAACCTGCGCAGCCTTCTCGGCCGGATCGGGCTGTGGTTCGCGGTGCTCGTCATCGTGTCGCCGGCGATCCTGTTCTTCCTCTGGATGGCGTCGCTGTCGCTCAAATTCGAGATCGACAATGCCGCCTACCCGCCGGTGTTCATTCCCGAGCATTTCGCCTGGAAGAACTATGCCGACGTGCTCGCCTCCAACCGTTTCCTGACCTATTTCATCAACAGCCTGATCGTGACCGGCAGCGCCACCGCGCTGGCACTGCTGACCGGGGTCCCTGCCGGCTACGGCATCGCGCGGATGGCCGCGCACAAATCCGCGATCGTGATCCTGATCGCCCGCATCACGCCGGGACTATCCTATCTGATCCCGCTGTTCCTGCTGTTCCAGTGGCTCGGATTGCTCGGTACGCTGGTGCCGCAGATCATCATCCATCTGGTGGTGACGGTGCCGATCGTGATCTGGATCATGATCGGCTATTTCGAGACGACACCGATGGAGCTGGAGGAAGCCGCCCTGATCGACGGCGCCACGCGCTGGCAGGTGTTTCGGCACGTCGCGCTGCCGATCGCAAAACCGGGCATCGCGGTCGCCTTCATCCTCGCCGTGATCTTCTCCTGGAACAACTTTGTGTTCGGCATCGTGCTGGCGGGACGCGAGACGCGCACCCTGCCGGTTGCCGTCTACAACATGATCTCGTTCGACCAGTTGAGCTGGGGCCCGCTCGCCGCCGCCGCGCTGATCGTGACGTTCCCGGTGCTGTTGCTGACGGTGCTCGCCCAACGGCAGATCGTCGCCGGGCTCACTGCCGGTGCCGTCAAGGGCGGGTAGAAATGAAACGGCCGGGCGACACGACGTCACCCGGCCGCGATTGATGTCAGAGCTGCCTACTCCGCAGGCGCGGCGTGCATCTCCGGATGCGCAGCATAGTGCTCGGTAGCGCCTAGCTTGGTCGCCGCGAACAGGCCCGCCGCCATCACGGCATAGGCGAACGCCACCGCGGGCGTCACGCCGAACCCGCCGCCGATGCCGACGGCTTCGCCATGCATGAAGCCGAAGTAAGTCAAGACGGCACCGACCAGCGCGAAGGCCGAGGCTTTCTCGAAGTCACGCTCGATGATGAAGACACCGATCGCACCCAGGATGAGGCCGCCGAGGATGGAGCCACCGCCCATGATCTCGAGGCCGTGATAGAACACGCCCTGCTGCGGCAGTGCTGCGATCGCAGCAGCCTTGACCGCGTCGGCCTTGTCGGCGGCCATGCCGCCGACCGTTGCCGCCGCATTCATGGTCGAGCCCAGCATCGTGTCGATCTGGAGTTTGGCCCAGGCGGCGAGATGCGGCGTGAAGGCCAGCGCCACGGCGGGCGCGTGCTTCGACGGTGTGGTCTGGAATGCCTGCGCAGTCATGAGCATGCCGATATAGAGCAGGATCGGCGAGATCGCGACGACGGGCACCAGCGCCAGCAGGACCGAGATGACGCCGAACCACGACAGGACCACCACCATGATGCCGGTCGCGGCCGAATAGCCGATCCGGCCACCCATCGCCTTCCAGCCGGGATGACCGATATAGACCGCGTTGATGAAGGGATTACCCATCAGGCAGCCGATCAGGCTGACGACGCCGTCGGCGGTCAGCACGCGCGTGGTCGGATATTCGTCGCCGGCGGCTTCCGCGCTCTCGACGTTATCCATGGCCTCGACGAGGTCATAGATGCCGAAGGGAATAGCGGTCACCAAAATGACGCCGAGATATTCGAAGCCGGAGAAGACGTAGCCCGCCGCCGGGATCGGCACCGAGAAGCCGAAATTGGCGAAGGCATCCCCGACGCCCTTGATGCTCAGTCCGCCGAGGCTGAGACCGAACAGGTTCGAGCCCCAGGCGATGATCATGCCAACCACGATCGCGATCAGACCGGCGGGAATGCCCTTTGGATATTTCACGCCACCGAACCAGCTCACCAGGATGACGGCGAAGCAGACCAGACCGATTTGCGGCGTCATGTACATCTCGAGCGCCGGACGCATCGCGATGAAGGTCAGCGAGACGCCTGCAAGCGTGCCGAGCAGCGCAGCGCGCGGGGTGATCTTCCGGATGAAGGGCGCGATGAAGCCGCCGATCATCAAGATGAAGCTCTGGAAGAACACCCAGACCAGGCCGGCCGACCAGCCCTTGAGTGGATCGCCGGTCTTGATCGTGACTGGCAGCATGATCACAAAGGTGACGATGAACATGTGCGGCACGCTGACGCCCGAGGGCAGCGCGCAGACATCGGTGCGGCCGGTTTTCTGCGCGAGGCGATAGGCGAGGTACGCATAGTAGAAGGTCGACAGGCACATCATCAGCCCGAGCGCGGGCAGGATGCGGCCGAACACGAGACTGTCCGGCATCTTCAGCACGAAACGAAGCAGGCCCGTAAGCACCAGCATGTTGACGAGGATGTTGGTGCCGAAGCCGAAAAACGCGTTCCAGTCGCCCGGTGTCCATAGTACCGGCTTAAACTCGGACTTGCCGGCCGTCCCCGTCAAAGCGCTCATGATAATACCCCTATGTGGTCGAAGTCTTCATCGCCTCCAGTACTGCGGCTGAGTCCGCGACCCAGCCGAAGATGCCGCCTTGGGCCTTGATCATCTTCAGGCCCATCTCGTGAAACTCGGGAAAGTAGGATGCGCAGCCGTCCGAGATGACGACGCAGCGATAGCCGCGGTCATTGGCCTCGCGCACGGTGGTGTTGACGCACACCTCTGTGGTGACACCGCATACCAAAAGGTTCTCGATGCCGTATTTCTCCAGCACGTCGGTGAGCTCGGTGGCGTAGAATGCGCCCTTGCCGGGCTTGTCGATCACGACCTCGCTGTCGAGCGGATAGAGTTCGGGGATGATGTCGTGGCCGGCTTCGCCGCGAATGAGAATGCGTCCCATCGGGCCGGGATCGCCGATGCGAAGGCTCGGCGCGCCGCGTTCGACTTTCGCCGGCGGCGCATCGGAAAGATCCGGCAAATGGCCTTCGCGGGTGTGAACCACCAGCATGCCGGTGTCGCGCGCAGCCGTCAGCAGCGCGCCGATCGGCTTCACGGCACGCGCAAGCTGGCTGACGTCGTTACCGAGTGTCTCGCCGAAGCCGCCGGGCTCCATGAAATCGCGCTGCATGTCGATGATCACGAGCGCCGTGCTCGCCCAGTCGAGCTTGATCGGCTCGGGCTCGGCGCTGATGACGCCCAGTGTCGGCTTGGTTGAGTTCAACATGACGCAGGCCCCCGCGAGAACTCTCGTTGCCAGGAGTTCTGCAAACGCCGTGCCATTGTGTACAATGACAATCCGACGCGCGACGCGGAGAAATTTGCTGTGCTGTCAGAATGTTAAGAGAGGAGCGCGGGTCTGCTCATTCGCTGTGCGACGTCTTTGCGACGTGCATTTGCTCAAATGATGAGCGACGGCGAAGCTCGCTTTTTTAGCGGGCAGTATCTCCGTACAGCCGCCGATACTCGTCCTCATACGGCGCATACGAGTCCTTTAGCGTCGCCATGTTGAGCAGCATCGTGGCCACCATCGTACCCGTCTTGTCGAACACGCGCGTCTTGATCCAGGCGCTCTCGGTGCGGCGACTGCCGGAGAGCGCGACGACCTCGCGCTCGACTTCATAGGCCTCGTCGACAAAGAGCGGACCCTTCACGAGCCTGATCTCCTGGTCGGCGAACAGGCCGACGGCAGGCCCCTTGGCCGGGAGCGGATCGTCCTTGGAGCGGTACTGAAACAGCACGCTCAGCATCTCCATCGGAATGATGGCGCGGCCCCACGGATTCTCCGCGCTGGAATAATATGGCGAGTTCTCGGTGATGACGGCGAGCTTCTGCCGCAGCGAGAACGGATAGAGGTCGCCCATGTTCTGGTCGAAGGCCATCCGCACCGACTGCCGCTGGCTGGTCTGCGCCACCTTCACGTCGCGCAGGATCACGGGATCAGTAAGCGGCTTGAGCTCGGCAAGGCGCGCCTCCAGCGCGGTCGCAGCTTGGGGATCGCCGACCGATGCCGTGCCGCGCAACACCTCGGTGCCGTCACGCTTGACCATCTGGATCTGGCTGGTGCCGGGCAATGGCTTCGACAGGATCGCCTGCACCTCCTCGCCCTCGAAGCAGGCGTTGCGGTAGTGCGCGGAGAGACAGCCGCTCTCGAACCAGGCCTGTCCCCACAACCGCACGCCGAGCGGCGCGAACTGGCTGAAATGCGTCGGCCCCTCGATGGTGCCGCCCTTGAAGCCAAGCTTTTGCGCGGTGGCATCGTCGTGGATGGAGGCATGCGCGTCATAGGTCTGCGCGTGGAGCATCTGCCGCGGCTGACGCCACGGCCCGACCAAGGCATTGGCCGTTTCTGATATCTCGGTTTCGAATGCGCTTGCAGCCATGGTGTCCTCCGATCGAAGCCATGACTAGCAGGAGCGCCACAGATGCGGCTAGCCGTATTGACTTCGCTGGCCCATGCTTTTGACTGCCTCATCCTGCTTCGCAAGCCGCCACTCTTTCCGCGGCGCAAAATTCCCGTCAGACCAAGAAAAACAAGGACTCCCGAAATGACGCTGATGCAGGTCGAGCTGGACGATAAATACCGGCTCGAATCGAAGCGGATCTTCCTGTCCGGCACGCAGGCCCTGGTTCGATTGCCCATGTTGCAGCGCGAACGCGACCGGCTTCAGGGGCTCAACACCGGCGGCTTCATCTCGGGCTATCGCGGTTCCCCGCTCGGCATGTACGACCACGCGCTGTGGCGCGCGAAGTCGCACCTTCAGCAGCAGGACATCGCCTTCGTACCCGGGCTGAACGAGGATCTGGCGGCGACCGCGGTCTGGGGCAGCCAGCAGGTCGGACTGTTTCCCGGCGCCAAGGTCGATGGCGTGTTCGGCATCTGGTACGGCAAGGGCCCCGGCGTCGATCGCTCGGTCGATGCGCTCAAGCACGCCAATGCCGCCGGCACCTCGCTCAATGGCGGCGTGCTGGCGCTCGCCGGCGACGACCATGGCTGCCAGTCCTCGACACTGGCGCATCAGAGCGAGCAGGTGTTTGCGGCGGCGCTGATTCCCGTGATCAATCCCGCAACGCTCCAGGACTATCTCGATCTCGGCCTCTATGGCTTCGCGCTGTCGCGCTTCTCCGGCTGCTGGGTCGGCTTCAAGGCGATCAGCGAGACCGTGGAGAGCTCGGCGTCGATCTATAGCGATCCCGCGCGCATCCAGATCAAGCTGCCCGATGATTTCGAAATGCCGCCCGGCGGCCTCAACATCCGCTGGCCCGATCCACCGCTGGAGGCCGAGCGGCGCCTGTTCGGCCCGAAGATGGCTGCGGTGCAGGCCTTTGCCCGCGCCAACCAGCTCGACCGCATCGTGCTCGATTCAAAGCCCGCGCGGCTCGGCATTGTCGCGACCGGCAAGGCCTATCTCGATCTGCGCCAGGCGCTCGCCGACTTGGGCATTACCGACAAGGACGCGCAGGATCTGGGCTTGCGCATCTACAAGGTCGCGCTGACCTGGCCGCTGGAGGAAAGCGGCGCAAGGCGCTTCGCGGAGGGTCTTCAGGACGTGCTGGTGGTCGAGGAGAAGCGCGGCTTCATCGAAGACCAGCTGATGCGCATCCTCTACAACATCGATGCGTCGAAGCGGCCGACGGTGACGGGAAAACGCGACGAGAGCGGCGCGCCGCTGCTGCCGAGCGAAGGCGAGCTGACGCCGACCATCGTTGCGTCCGCGCTGCTGGCGCGGCTGCGCAAGCTCGGCCATCACAGCCCGGTGCTGGAGCAGCGCCTGGCGCGGCTCGAGGCGTTCGACAATCCTGTTCCGGCCACTGCACAAATCAAGCTCGCGCGCACGCCGTTCTTCTGCTCGGGCTGCCCGCACAACTCTTCGACAAAAGTACCCGAAGGCAGCCGCGCCATGGCCGGCATCGGCTGCCATGGCATGGCCTTGAGCATGCCGACCCGCCGCACCGATTTGATCTCACATATGGGCGCCGAGGGCGTGAACTGGATCGGGCAGTCGCCCTTCACCACCGAGCAGCACATTTTCCAGAATCTCGGTGACGGCACCTATACGCATTCCGGCCTGCTTGCGCTTCGCGCCGCTTCCGCCGCCGGCATCAACATCACCTACAAGATCCTCTACAACGATGCGGTGGCGATGACCGGCGGCCAGCCGGCCGAGGGCGGTTTCAACGTTGCGCAGATCGCGCACCAGGTCTGGGCTGAGGGCGTCAAGCGGCTCGCGATCGTCTCGGACGATCCGAGCAAATATCCCGAAGGCAATTACTTCCCGCAAAGCGCAACCATCCATCACCGCCGCGAGCTCGACGCTGTCCAGCGCGAGCTGCGCGACATCAAGGGCCTGACCGTCCTCATCTACGACCAGACCTGTGCGGCGGAAAAGCGCCGCCGCCGCAAGCGCGGACTCTATCCCGATCCCGCCAAGCGCGCCTTCATCAACGAGCTGGTCTGCGAAGGTTGCGGCGATTGCTCGCAAGCCTCGAACTGCGTCTCGGTGCAGCCGCTGGAGACCGAGTTCGGTCGCAAACGCCAGATCGACCAGTCGAACTGCAACAAGGATTTTTCCTGCGTCGAGGGTTTCTGCCCGAGCTTTGTCACCGTGCACGGCGGTACGCTCAAGCGCATCAAGACCTCGGGCGTTGATTCCGGGCAGTTGTTCGCCGACCTCCCGCTGCCGCCCGCACGCGAGCTGGAGGCCCCCTACAACATCCTCGTCACCGGCATCGGCGGCACCGGTGTCATCACCATCGGTGCGCTGCTCGGCATGGCCGCGCATGTCGACGGCCGCGGCTGCTCGGCACTGGATTTCACCGGCCTGTCGCAGAAGAACGGTGCGGTGATGAGCCATGTCCGCATCGCCCCAAAGCCGGAGGATATCTCTGCCGTCCGCATCACCACCGGCGGCGCGGACGTCATCCTCGGTTGCGACATGATCGTTTCGGCAGGTCCCTCCGCGCTCAGCCGTGCCGAGCGCGGGGTGACGAAAGCCTACATCAATGCCGATCTCCAGCCGACCGCGAGTTTTGTGCAGAACCCCGATCTCGATTTCGAGATGGGCACGATGCAGACTGTGCTGAGCGATGCGATCGGCGACAAGAACCTCGACATCATCGACGCCACCGGCATCGCCGCGGCGCTGATGGGCGATTCGATTGCGACCAATCCCTTCATGCTCGGTTTCGCCTTCCAGAAGGGCGCGATCCCGCTGTCGCTGGAGGCCCTGCTCCGCGCCATCGAGATCAACGGTGCCGCAATCGAGATGAACAAGCTCGCCTTCACCTGGGGGCGGCTGGCCGCCCACGACATGACGCGGGTGCGCAGCGTGCTCCAGTTCAAGAGCCGGGCGAGTGCGCCAACGAAGTCGCTCGACGACATCATTGCGACGCGCGCAGAGTTCTTGACCGGCTATCAGGACAAGGCCTACGCGGACCGCTACCTCGCTGCCGTCACCAAGGTGCGCAAGGCAGAGAACGCTGCCTCGCCTGCGTCGACCGAGCTTACGGAAGCCGTAGCAAAAAGCCTGTTCAAGCTGATGTCCTACAAAGACGAATATGAAGTCGCGCGGCTCTATACCGACGGCAGTTTTGCCAAAAAAGTGTCGGAGAAGTTCGACGGCGATTTTTCGTTGAAGTTCTATTTGGCGCCCCCGATCTTCGCACAGCGTGACAAGACGACTGGGCATCTTCAGAAGAAAGAGTTCGGCGGCTGGATGATCCACGCGTTCCGCGCGCTGGCAAAGCTGAAGTTCCTGCGCGGCGGTGCGTTCGATCCGTTCGGACGTACCGAGGAGCGCAGGACCGAGCGCAAGCTGATCGAGGATTATCTCGCGATGATCGATCAGCGGATCGCTGGGCTGAAGGCCGCGCAGATCCCACTGCTGACGAGGCTTGCACGCGTGCCGGAGACAATCCGCGGCTTCGGCCACGTTAAGGAAGCCAATATCAAGCTGGCGGTGGCGGAGAAGGCCCGGCTCGAGGCGGAGCTGGAGAACAGCCGCTTTGCGGCAGCGGCGGAGTAGCTGTCGCCGTGTTCTCAGCTGTCATCGCCCGGCTTGACCGGGCGATCCAGTGCGCCGAGACAGGAGTGGTTGAATCGATGGGCCGCGGCGTATTGGATGCCCCGCTTTCGCGGAGCATGACAGCGGTGGAGATGGCTAGACTGACGCTGTAACCGCACTCATCGTCACGGCTGCCCCCTCCGCCAAATGCCGTCCCGCAACATACCCGAACGTCAGCGCCGGCCCGAGCGTAATGCCCGGCCCCGGATAGTTGCCATTCATGATCGAGCCCATGTCGTTGCCGCAGGCATAGAGCCCCGCAATGGGCGTGCCGTCGTCGCGCAGCACGCGGGCCTGGGCATCGACCTTCATACCGATCGCGGTGCCGAGGTCGGCTGGATAGATGCGCATCGCGAAGAACGGCGCGCGGATGATCGGTGCGACGCAAGGGTTGGGCTTGTGCGCGGCGTCGCCGAGGTGGCGCTGATAAATCGTGCTGCCGCGACCGAATTCGGGATCGCGGCCCTCCTTCGCATCGGTGTTGTAGTTTGCAATGGTCGCGGCGAGCGCGGGCGGCTTGATGCCGATCTTCGCCGCAAGTTGCTCGATATCTGGAGCCTCGATCAGCTCACCGCTCGCCGCATAGCGCCGAACGTTGCGGGTGAAGGGCTTGATGCGGCCGAGGCCGTAGCTCCACAGGAACTGGCGATCGCAGATCAGATGGAAGGGCCGATCGGGCTCGCCGTTGCCGTCGCGCAGCATGGCGAGCACGAATTCATGGTAGGACAGCGCCTCGTTGACGAAGCGCCGGCCAGCTGCGTTGACGGCGATCACGCCGGGCTTGGCGCGATCCGTCACCGTATGCGGGAACACGCCGCGGCTGCCGTCGGCGCGCCGAAACAGCGAGGCCGGCACCCAATACGCCGGGCTGGTGGCATCCGTGTTGAGCGCGGCACCCCCGGCTGTCGTCGCGAAGCGAAGCCCATCACCCGTGCCGGATGTATTGGTTGCTGAGACGAACCCGGCCGCGGGTGGGAAGAAACGTTTGCGCAAGGCGGCATCGTGCGAAAAGCCGCCGGTCGCCAGCACCACGCCGCGACGTGCGGAGATCGGGCGATCGCGCGAGCCGTGACGGATCACCACGCCAACGACGCGATCGCCCTGCATCGACAGATCTTCGACATCGGCGCTGAAGAGAATTTCAACTTGCCGCGCCAGCAGCGAGGCATAGAGCCGCGCGGCGAGCGCATTGCCGAGATACAGCGTCGTGCCGCGCGGGTTGCGCAGCCGCTGCAACGCGTATTCGGAAACAAGCCGCGCCGCGCGCAAGGTCGAGCGCAGCGATTTTCCGACCCGGCGCAGATGCGGGATGTCGAGCCGATTGACCATCATCCCGCCGAACAGCGTGAACTCCGGCAGCGGCGGCCGCAGCCGTGCGAAACTCGCGCCCAGCCGCCTGCCATCGAACGCGACCGGCTCCAGCACGCGCCCGCCGGGCGTGGCGCCCAGCCGCTCCGGATAATAGTCCGGGTAGGCCTTCACCGGCTGGAGGCGAACCTCCGTCTTGGCCTCGAGATAGGCGATGGCCTCCGGCCCTCGCGCGAGGAAGGCGGCGCGCAAGCCGGCATTGGCAGGCTCAGGCACGGTGCTCGCGAGATATTGGACGGCATCCGTGACGCTGTCAGAAAGCCCCGCCTCTTTCATCTTGGGATTGGCGGGGATCCAGACCATACCGCCCGACCAGGCCGTGGTGCCGCCGACGAACGCCGTCTTCTCGATGACCAACACGCGCAAGCCTTCGGCGGCGGCGACGGCAGCAGCCGTCATGCCGCCCGCGCCGGCGCCGATGACAATTACGTCGTAGGTCTCATGCGCCGGCATCATGCGGCGGGTTTCCCGGAACGAGGCATAACACCGTCATACCCCGCCCCGGGCATCAGAGGCTAGCGCGCAGGCTTGCGCTCGACGGGATCGATGTCGATCGCCCGCAACCGGCCGAGCCGCAACACGTCCATAGCGAGCCGCCGGCCGATCCGGTCACGGTCGAGCACGCGGATCAGGTCGTCGACGCCGTTGATCTCTACGCCGTCCAGCCTGATCACGACGTCGCCGGACAGCAGGCCCGCCTTTGCCGCCGGCCCGTCAGGCTCGATCTGCGCCAGCAGCGCGCCCATCTTGTTCTCAACGCCCGCCAGCACCGCGTGGCGCCGGGGGACTGGCGCGGTCTGTCCGGCGACGCCGATATAGGCGCGGCGGACGTAGCCGTGGCGGATGATCTCCGACAGCACGAATTGCGCGGTGTTGCTGGCAACCGCGAAGCAGATGCCCTGCGCACCGCTGATGATGGCGGTGTTGATGCCGATCACCTCGGCATTCGACGACACCAGCGGCCCGCCGGAATTGCCGGGATTGAGCGCGGCATCGGTCTGGATCACGTCCTCGATGGTGCGTCCGCTGACCGAGCGGATCGAGCGCCCCAGCGCCGAGACGACGCCGGCGGTGACGGTTGACTCGAAGCCGAGCGGGTTGCCGATCGCGATCACGAGCTGGCCGCGCTTGAGGCTCTTGGAGTTGCCGAGCGCGGCATAGGGCAAGTCGCGGACGCCGTTGGCGCGCAGCAGCGCAAGGTCGGTGTCGGGATCGACGCCGAGCACGCGGGCATCACCGACGTTACCTTCGACGTCCCGCAGCCGGATCTCCTTGGAGGAGCCGACCACGTGGCTATTTGTGAGGACCAATCCATCCGGAGAGATCACGATGCCCGAGCCGAGGCCGCCGCGCTCGCGGCCGTTCGGCACTTTTGGTCCGGTCTCGACCCGCACGACGGCAGGGCCGACGCGATCGGTCACGTCGATCACGGCATTGGAATAGGCGTCCAGCAGGGCCCGGTCATCGGCCGGGGCAGCCGCTGCCGTTCGCGATGACGAGCCGTCATCGGCGATATCTGAGGTAAAATCCAACATGGCAAGAGTCCTTGAGGCTCACAGAGATGGTGGCCTGTTCCCTCTCGCGCAAGTGGCCCGCTTGGGGCGCAAGGCTGGACTGCCCAGGTGGCTAGGGCGCGCGCCGGAGCGTGCCCGCCTTTGCCTTGACTGGATCGAGCAGCGACCAGTCGCCATCCGGGAGCACATAGCCCTTTGGGAATGGCGCGCGCAGCTCCAGCCCAAGCGAACGCAGCACGCGATCGTCGCGGTAGTAGCATTGCAGCACGACGCGAACGAGCGTTGCGGCCGCCGCGCCGCCGTGCTTGCGAAACTCCTGCGCTACCGCATCGCGCTTCCCGGCATCGAGCTCCGCGAGCGGCTGGCCTGCGAGCCGCGCCAGATGGTCGAGCGCCGCCGCCACCAGTTTGGTGTCGCGGCCGAGCGTCGCAAGGATATCGGCCTGGATCGCGGGATCGTCGGCGCCGGGCACCTTGTACTCGTCACTAGCGGGAACGATCATCGCAGCAATTGTGCGGAGATCGTTGCATTGAGTGCGTGTCAGTTGATTGTCTGCGGACATGACGGCCTTAATCGAACAAATTGGCGAGACGCTGCTTCATCTGGTCGGCGATGTAGAGCGCGAGGGCCTGGATGGTGGACGTCGGGTTCACGCCGCCCGAGGTGACGAAGATGCTGCCGTCGACGATGAAGAGGTTCTTCACGTCGTGCGAGCGGCCCCATTCGTTGACGACGGAGCGTTCGGGATCGGTGCCCATCCGCGCGGTGCCGAGCAGATGCCAGCCGCCCCACGGGATCGGCGAATTGACGCAGATGTCGGTCGCGCCCGCCGTCTCGAGAACCTCGCGGCCGCGCGCCAGCGCATGCTCCATCATCTTCCGGCTGTTCTCGCTGATCGTGTAGTCGATCTTCGGCGCGGCAATGCCGTGGCTGTCCTTGAGGACCGGATCAAGCGTGACGCGATTGTGCTCTTCCGGCAGGTCCTCGCAGATCGCGGAGAAACCCAGCCGGTGGCCATTGAGCTTGCGGAACACGCGGTGATGATCGGCGCCCCACGGCAGAATGCCCTTCTGCTCGCTCACGACGGCTTCGAATACTGGCCCAGCGCCGCGGACGAACTGCACGCCATAGCCGCGCACGAAGCCGCGGGACAGGTCGGTGTCATACCACTCCTTGCTCCAGAGGCAGGTCGGCGGCGCGCGGTTACTATCGGTCGGCTCCTTCACATAGCCGTAGATCTGCGCATAAGGGTGGAACATCAGATTCTTGCCGACGAGACCCGACGAATTGGCAAGACCGTCTGGAAATCGCCCCGACGCGGAGTTCAGCAACAAGCGCGGCGTGCCGACGCCATTGCAGGCGATGATGACGACATGCGCGGGCTGAAACTGCTCGACACCGTCCTTGTCGTAATAGACCACACCCGAGGCCATGCCGTTCTCGTCGGTCGTGATCTCGCGCACCCGGCAATGGGTGCGCAGCTCGACGCCGGCGCGAACCGCGTGCGGCCAATAGGTGATGTCGGTCGAGGACTTTGCGCCTTGCGCGCAGGCCGGCGTGCAGTGGCCGAGATTGATGCAGCGAGCCCTGCCCTCGTAGTCCATGGTCGCGACCGTCGTATCGGACGGCCACCAGTGCCAGCCGAACTCGTTCATGGCCTTGCCGATGATGGCGCCGGACAATCCCATCGGCTGCTGCGGCATCGGCGGATGGGTCAGCGGCGACAACGGATCACCCGACAGCCCTGAGGTCCCCATCATCCGGTCGTTCTCTTCGAAAAATGGGGTCAGCGCGTCGTAGTCGATCGGCCAGTCATCGGCGACGCCGTCGAGCGTCTTCACCTTGAAATCGGAAGGGTGCAGCCGCGGCCAATGCGCGGTGTACATCACCGTCGAGCCACCGACGGCGTTGTAATTCACCACCTTGATCGGTGAATTGTCGTCGTTGATCGGATAGTCCTCGGGCCGTCCCCGGATATTGGGGCTCGATGACCACTCACCGTAGAACTTGGCTTCCCAGTCCCGGCCCGTGCTCGGGTATTCCGCCGGGTTCATCCAGCCGCCCTGCTCCAGGCAGAGAATGTGCATCTTGGTCTCGGCCAGCGACCACGCGACTGCGGCGCCCGAAGCGCCGGCGCCGATGATCAGGACGTCCACGGGGTCTTTCATCGCAACCTTTTCCTCCCGCCCTCGCCGCTTCCCGGGCGATTCGGCCTTCACGGCACGCTGGCTTATCGCAAACGATAGGATCAGAGCGGCGGCTGAGTAAAGCCACGAGGCCGGAATGTCGCACTTCGCAGGGCGCAGACCATTGGTATCGCCACATCCGGATGCTAGGAACGAAGCGCAAGAGCAATCGATAGCGAGACCGCATGTCCTTCCGAAATTCCTATGCCGCCGCCCGCGCTTTCGCGCTTGTTTTATGTCTCGCTCTGTCAGGATTTCTGGCCGCATCCGGGCCAGCCTCCGCGCTGACCGCAGCCGCAACCGCCCGGGACGCCAATTCCATCCAGCTTGGTGATATCACCTACCGGCTCGACGGCATCGATGCGCCGGAACTGGACCAGGTCTGCATCGACGACCACGCCGATCCCTGGACCTGCGGCATCGACGCCCGCGACCAGCTGACCAAGCTGATCGGCGGACGCTCCGTGCGCTGCGACGATGTCGGCCCCGAAAAGAACTTTGGCAAACGGCACCGGGCCATCTGCACGGCCGAGGGCGACAAGGTCAGCTTGAACGAGCAACTGGTCAAGCTCGGCTTCGCCATCGCGCGCGATCCGATCAAGGCCAATATCAAGTCGGCGGCGGCTGACGCCAAGACCGCCTCGGCCGGCATCTGGAAGGGCTGCTTTGTTGCACCGCAAGAATTCCGTACCGGCAAGAGGGACGGCGCGCTTCTCGGCGCCGCCTGCCGCTCCGACCGTGACAAGGAGATCCGCGGGGTGTTGTTTCCGGACGAGCTGACGGCGCCGCCGAGCTGCGCCATCAAGGGCAAGCTCGCGGTGCGCGCGCGCGTCACCGGCAATATCGGCATCTACCACTTGAGAGGCTGCCCCAGCTATGCCGCGACCACCAGGCCGGACCGCTGGTTCTGCTCGGAGGACGACGCCCAGGCCTCGGGCTTCCGCAAGGCGTACAACTGCCGCCGGCCAAAGTGAACAATTGGTTCACGCACCCGTGAGTGGTGGCCGGAGACAGTATTGATCCGGAATTGAACTCCATCGCGAGTTGCTGCACTTATCAACGTGCGCACGCGCCTTGCGCGAGTGCATCCTTGGCAGACGATCCTCATCGGATTGTCTTTGCTCGGGCGTTTCCTCCCTAGACTTGGGCCGCTTGTCACAAACGAGCGGCTCTTCTTTTTTGTGCGGGCTCTACTACTGTCGCATCTGCATGATCTGGTCCATCGGCGGCATGTTCTGATTGAGATGCCCCATGATCCAGACGGTCCCGCCGACCACCAGGAACACGACCATAAGCCCGAACGCCAGCGCCAGCACGTTGTTGGTGTTGTCGGGCCCCGTCGTGATGTGGAGGAAGAACACCAGATGCACGCCCATCTGCGCGATCGCGAGCACGATCAGCGCGACGGGGATTGAAGGCTGCCAGACCAGATTGGTGCCGGCGATGAAGAACGACGTCGCCGTGAGCAACAGCGCAAGCGCGAGGCCGACGACATAACCTGTGATCCGCTCACCGACGCTGTGTTGCTCTTCCTCGCCCGGTGCGAGGTCGTGTTCGACAGGCATATGTGTCTGATCGCTCATACGCCACTCCCAAGCAAATAGACGACAGAGAAAACCCCAACCCAGACGATGTCAAGCGCATGCCAGAACAGCGCAAAGCACATCATCCGGCGCAGGACGTCGGCACGAAAGCCCTTTGCGAAGACCTGGGCCATCATGGTGAGCAGCCACAATATGCCAGCCGAAACGTGGAGGCCGTGGCAGCCCACCAGCGAGAAAAACGACGTCAGGAACGCGCTGCGTGACGGGCCGTAACCGCGCGAGACGAGATCGGCGAATTCGCGGAACTCGATGGCGAGGAAGATCAACCCCAGCACGCAGGTCACGGCCATGCCGAGGTAGAACCAGAACCGGTTACGCACGTCGGCCGCAATGCTGGCCATGCCGCAGGTGAAGCTCGACAGCAGCAGGCAGACCGTCTCGATCGCAACGTTGCGCTGCTCGAAAATCTCCGAGCCCTTCGGGCCGCCGGCGGTCTGGTCGGCCAGCACCGCGTAAGCCGCGAAGAAGCAGGAGAACATCACGATGTCGGAGAGCAGGAAGACCCAGAAGCCGTAGGCGGTCACGGTGCGCTTCGGCGCGGGTCCGGGATGCTCGACAACGAGCCCGATGTGATGCGGATCGGCGTGCGCGCGGCCGACGGTTGCGGTCATCGACATCAGATCATCCCCGCCATGCTGACGAGGCCGCGCCGTTCCTCGAGATTGATGCGGTCGATGCGCGCGACCTCGGCTGCCGGAATGACGTACTCATCATGATCGCGCCAGGCGAACACGACGAAGGTCGCGATCGCGCCGATGCCGCCCAAAATCACCATCCACCAGATGTGCCAGATCAGCGCGAAGCCCATGATGGTGGCAAAGAACGCGCAGACAAAACCGGTCGGCGAGTTCTTGGGCATCTCGATGTCGTGATATTCGGGTGCGGTGTGGTCGAGCGATTGCTGCTGGGCAGCGACCTTCATGTCCCAATAGGCGTCCTCGCCGCGCACGTCGGGATGGAAGGCGAAATTGAACACCGGCGGCGGCGACGAGGTCGCCCACTCCAGCGAGCGGCCGTCCCAGGGATCGCCGGTACGGTCGCGCAACGCCTCGCGATTGCGGATGCTGACGACGAGCTGCATGATCTGGCAGATCACTCCGATCGTCAGCACGGCCATGCCGAACGCCGCCACGATCATCCAGGGCCGCCACGCCGCGACCTCATAGTGCTGCAGGCGCCGCGTCATGCCGAGCATGCCGGCGACATAGAGCGGCACGAAGGTGACGTAGAAACCCGTGAAGGTGAACCAGAACGCACGTTTGCCCCAGCGCTCGTCGAGGCGGAAGCCGAATGCCTTGGGAAACCAGTATTCGAAGCCGGCGAAGGCGCCGAACAGCACGCCGCCGATGATCACGTTATGGAAATGCGCCACCAGGAACATGCTGTTGTGGAGCATGAAGTCGGCCGGCGGCACCGCGACCAGCACGCCCGTCAATCCGCCGATGATGAAGGTGACCATGAAGCCGACGGCCCACAGCATCGGCGTCGCAAAGCGGATACGGCCGCCATACATCGTGAACAGCCAATTGTAGATCTTCACCCCCGTCGGCACCGCGATGATCATGCTGGCGATGCCGAAGATGGCGTTGACGTCGGGGCCTGCGCCCATCGTGAAGAAATGATGCAGCCAGACCATGAAGGAGATGACGCAGATCGCCATGGTCGCAAGTACCATCGAGCGATAGCCGAACAGCGCCTTGCCGGAGAAGGTCGAGACCACCTCGGAGAAGATGCCGAAGGCCGGCAGCACGAGGATGTAGACCTCCGGATGGCCCCAGGCCCAGATCAGGTTCATGAACATCATGACGTTGCCGCCGGCCTCGTTGGTGAAGAAATGGAAGCCGAGATAACGGTCGAGCAGCAGCATCGCCAGCGTGGCGGTGAGGATCGGGAAGGCCGCGACGATCAGGAGGTTCGAGGCCAGCGTGGTCCAGCAGAACATCGGCATGCGCAGATAGTTCATGCCTTTTGTGCGCAACTTCAGCACTGTCGTCACGAGATTGATGCCGGCGACCAGCGTGCCGACGCCGGAGATCTGGAGCGACCAAGCGTAATAGTCGACGCCCACACCCGGCGAATAGGACAGTTCCGACAGCGGCGGAAAAGCCAGCCAGCCGGTGCGCGCGAACTCGCCGACCACGAGCGAGATATTGACCAGCAGCGCGCCGGTCGCTGTCAGCCAGAAGCCGACGGAGTTGAGCGTGGGAAAGGCGACGTCGCGCACCCCGAGCTGAAGCGGCACCACCAGGTTCATGAGCCCGATCACGAACGGCATCGCCGTGAAGAAGATCATGATGGTGCCGTGCGCCGAGAAGATCTGGTTGTAATGCTCCGGCGGCAGATAGCCCTGTGACTGATAAGCGACCGCCTGCTGGATCCGCATCATGATGGCGTCGCTGCCGCCGCGCAGCAGCATGACTGATGCCAGCAGGATATACATCACGCCAATGCGCTTGTGGTCGACGCTGGTGATCCATTCGTGCCAGAGGTAAGGCAGGTGCCCTTTCACCACGACCCAGATCAGCACCGCAAGGATCGCAACCAGCACCACGGCGCCCGCGATCAGCGGGATCGGCTGGCCGAACGGGATCGCGGACCAATCGAGCTTACCGAGCATCATGGCCTCCACTGTGCGGACGGCCGGCATCGGAGATCAGCTCCGGGCCGGGCCCTGGCGGAATGTGCTGGGTCGCGATCAGATCGAACAGGCGGGGATCGTCGAGGCGATAGGTCGGCCTGCCCCGCTCGATGCCCTGCTGCATCAGCTTCGTGTAGCTCTCCTCGTTCAGCACGGCACCGGACTTCGCGGTCGCCGCCACCCAATCGGGAAAAGCGAGCGGCGAGATCACATTGACGTCGAACATCATGTCCGGAAAGCCGTCGCCGGAGAAATGCGCTCCCAGGCCCTGGAGCTTGCCTTCATTGTCTGCGCGCAGGTTCAGCCGCGTCACCATGCCGTTCATGCTGTAGATCATGCTGCCGAGCTGTGGGATAAAGAACACGTTCATCACGCTCGACGACGTCAGCTGGAAATTCAGCTCAGCGCCGGCCGGCACCGTCAGCGTATTGACAGTGGCGATACGCTGATCCGGATAGATGAAGAGCCATTTCCAATCGAGCGAGACGGCCTGGATCCGCACCGGGCTGCCGGTGCCCGGCACCGGCGCCGCGGGATCGAGCTTATGCGAACCGATCCAGGCGACACCGCCGAGCAGGATCACGGTCAGCGCCGGGATCGCCCACACCACCATCTCGACGCGACCGGAATAGACGAAGTCAGGCTGAAATTTCGCCTTCGGATTCGACGCGCGAAACCAGAACGCGAACGCCAGGATCGCGATGATGGTTGGCACCACGATCGCGAGCATGATGAAGACGGAATCGACCAGGATGGTGCTGTTGGCCGCAGCCACCGGCCCTTGTGGATCGAGCAGATTCATCGGCAAGCCACTGGCGATTGGGAAACCCCGAGGGACAGCGTAACGCGAAAAAGGCCCGCCGACAAACGCAGTTGCGTGAAGACGGTTCCGCAACATACCCGCTCAACCGTGCCTCCTGCCGCGCGGCGGCATGCAATTCCATGCGATGTCAATGACATCGGCGCGTGATGGCCGGCCTTCTCACCTGTCGGGGCGATTGCTAATCTGCACGAAAATATCGGGATGAAACGACATGCAGGGCCCTGAGGACGATGCTGGCCTCGCCGGCAAGGTGGCGCTGATCAGCGGCGGCGGCGCCGCGGGCGACGGCATCGGCAACGGCCGCGCCGCAGCAATTTTGTTGGCTCGCGCCGGCGCAAATGTACTGGTGGCCGATCGCGACCTCAAGCTCGCCGAGCGCACCGTGGAGATGATCGCAGCCAACGGCAGCACGGCCGCGGCCCATGGCGGCGACGTCACCAGCGAAGCTGATTGCAAGAAACTGGTCGAAGCCGCGCTCGATCGTTGGGGCCGGCTCGATTTTCTCGACAACAATGTCGGCATCGGCAGCCGCGGCAGCGTGGTCGACGAGGCGCCCGAGCAATATCGCCGCGTCATGCAGGTCAATGTCGAGACCATGTTCCTGCTCTCCAAGCACGCGATCCCCGCCATGATCAAGACTGCCAAGGGCGGCGCGATCGTCAACATCTCCTCGATCTCGGCGCTGCGGCCGCGCGGATTGACGACCTACACGACGTCGAAAGCAGCCATCATCGGCCTCACCCGCGCGATGGCGGTCGATCACGGCCGCGATAACATCCGCGTCAACTGCATCTGCCCCGGGCCGATGTATACGCCGATGGTCTATGCCCGCGGCATGAGCGAGCAGGCGCGTGCCAATCGCGCCAGGGCCTCCGTGCTGAGAGTCGAAGGCACCGGCTGGGACGTCGGCCACGCCGTCAAATTCCTGCTCAGCAATTTTGCGCGCTATATCACCGGCCAGGTGCTGGTGGTCGACGGCGGCGTGACGCTGCAAGCCCCCGAACGTGAATCACAAGAACACTAGCAGAAGGAATGAGTCGGATGGCCCGCCTACCCTATCTCGAGGCCGACCAGGTCGCGCCCGAATATCGCGACATGCTCAAGCGCAACACCAATCTGCACAAGCTCCTGGTCAACTCGCCGGAGATGGCACGCGCCTTCAACGGCATCGGCGGCTACATCCGCTTCGAGAGCAAGCTCGACCCACGGCTGCGGGAGTTGGCAATTCTTCAGGTCGGCTGGATGGAGAAGTCGGAATATGAATTCACCCACCATGTGAAGATCGGCAAGGAATTCGGCGTCACCGACGAGGACATCGCGGGCCTGATGTCGGAGACCGAGGGCAAGCCCTCGAAGCTGGAGCCGCTGGCGAGAGCGATCCTCAAAGGCGCCCGCGAAATGGTGCGCGAGCTCGCGATGTCGGACGCAACCTTTGCCGAGATCAAGGCACAACTTTCCGACGAGCTTATGGTCGACCTCGTCCTGACCATCGCCTTCTATTGCAGCGTGGTGCGCGTGCTCGCCACCATGAAGATCGACAACGAGCCTTACTACAAAGAGGTACTCCAGCAGTACCCGATCCCGGGAGTGAACTGACATGCGCTTGAAAGACAAGGTCGCGATCGTCGTCGGCGCCGGCCAGAGCCCCGGCGAAGGCATGGGCAACGGCCGCGCCACGGCGCTGACGTTCGCGCGCGAGGGCGCGAAAGTGCTGTGCGTCGACCATCATCTGGAGTCGGCGCAGGAAACCGCCGCGATGATTGCCGCGAAGCAAGGGATCGCCGCAGCCTTCAGGGCCGACGTCACAAAATCCACCGACATCAAGGCGATGGTGGCCGACGCCCAGGCGCGCTGGCGCCGGATCGATGTGCTGCACAACAATGTCGGCGTCAGCCTGTCCGGCGGTGACGCCGAGCTGCTTCAGCTGACCGAAGAGGCGTTCGACCGTATCGTCGCCATCAATTTGAAGAGCTGCATCCTGGCGGCGAAAGAGGTGATCCCGATCATGCGCGCCCAAAACAGCGGCGCGATCATCAATATCTCTTCGATGGCCGCGATCACGACCTATCCCTACGTCGCCTACAAGGCGACGAAGTCGGCGATGATCGCCTTCACCGAACAGCTCGCCTACCAGAACGCCGAATACGGCATCCGCGCCAACGTCATTTTGCCGGGCCTGATGAACACCCCGATGGCCGTCGATACCCGCGCCCGCGAATGGTCCAAGACCCGCGCCGAAGTCGAAGCCGAACGCGACAGCAAGGTGCCGCTGCGCAAGAAGATGGGCACGGGGTGGGACGTCGCGAACGCCGCACTATTCCTGGCGTCGGATGAGGCGAATTTTATCACGGGTGTGACGCTGCCGGTGGATGGGGGAGCAAGCGTGAGACGGGGGTGACTGAGTAGAGGCGCGCTGCCGTCCCTTCTCCCCTTGCGGGAGAAGGTGGCATAGGCGGCCTACGGCCGCCGTTCTTAAGAACGCCGATGCTTTTGCATCGGCTATGGCGCCGGATGAGGGGTTCTGTCGGCGAACTCATAGCGAGATAGACTCGCGGAGAGAACCCCTCACCCGGCTTCGCTGTCGCGAAGCCACCCTCTCCCACAAGGGGCGAGGGTGCACCTTCACTGCAGCCCGATCTAATGCGTCACGCGCCAAATCGTGCCGCCAGTATCCTCCGAGATCAGCAGCGCGCCGTCCTTCGCCACCGCGATCCCGACCGGCCGTCCCCACACCTGGGTGTCGTTCACAACAAACCCGGTGACAAAATCCTCGTACTCCCCGGTCGGCTTGCCGTCCTTCATCCGGATGCGGATCACCTTGTAGCCGGTGCGCTTCGAGCGATTCCAGGAGCCGTGCTCGGCGGCGAAGGCGTCGCTCTGGTACTCCGTCGGAAACTGCGTGCCCTGATAGAAGGTCATGCCGAGCGAGGCCGAATGCGGCTGCACCAGCACGTCCGGCACTGTCACCTTGTCCTTGAGGTCCGGCCGCGCGCCGGCATGGCGCGGGTCTTCATTGTTACCGATATAGAACCACGGCCAGCCGTAGAAGGCGCCCTCCTTCACGCTCGTCACATAGTCGGGCACGAGATCGTCGCCGAGGCCGTCGCGCTCGTTGGTCGAGCACCAGGGCAGCCCGGTCTGCGGCTGGATCGCGAGGCCGACGCAGTTGCGGATGCCGGTGGCATAGAGCTTTCGATCCTTGCCTTCGGGATCCAGGGTGAGCACCGCGGCGCGCTCGGCCTCATAGCCCCAGGACGCACCGACCGCCTGCGTGCGTGACCAGGCTTCGAGCCCGCCGGGCGGACTCCCCATGCCTTCGCCGACATTGCTCGCGGAGCCGACCGACACCAGCATGCGCTTGCCGTCGGGCGTGAACACGATGTCGCGGGTGGAATGACCCGATCCCTGCGCCAGGTTTGCCACCACGACATCGGGTTTGGCTGACGCCTTCAGATCGCCGGCGTGATAGGGGAAGCGGACGACGTTGCCGGCATTGGCCACATAAACCCATTGCGGATTGTCGCCGTTCGGGAAGAACGCGATGCCGAAGGGGCGGGTGAGCCCGCTGGCAAAGACCTCGTTCGTTGCGACCTTGGCGCCGCCCTCCCCGAGGCGCAGCACGCGAATGCGCCCTGGCCCGGTCTCGGCAACGAAGATGTCGCCATTCGGCGCGACGCGCAGCACGCGCGGGTCGGACAGGCCGTCAGCCAGAAGGTCGATCTTGAATCCCTCTGGCACGAGCGGCGTGGCGCCGCCACGCGCGGCCACCCGCGTGGAATTGGAAACCGACGGCGAGGCGCCCGGTTTGGCCAGATCCTGCGGGCGGATCAGCCTGACCACGCCGGGCTTGTCGGCCTGCCAGCTGCCGTAGGCGTCCTTGCCTTGCAGCACAGGCTCGGCCTGCACGCCAGCGCAGGCTGCCAAAAGCCATACGGGCACCATCATGTGCGAAACATGATTCTTCACGTCATCTTCCTCCCGGACTTATCTGCCGAATCCCACGTCAGCTCATGCCCGCACGATGTGCAACAGCGTGCGCCCATCGTACTGGAAAACAACGCGGATCGGTGCGACACATTGTAGGGGCACGGCCGCCGGTTGCGGTCATCAAAGCTGCGGCATTGGTGTCGCGATTGATGGGGTGATCATGTGGGGATCGATCTTATCGGAATGGGCGAGCCTGCTGCTGCGCTGGCTGCATGTGGTGGCCGCAATCGCCTGGATCGGCAGCTCCTTCTATTTCATCGCCCTCGATCTCAGCTTGAAGCCGAAATCTGACCTGCCGGACGGAGTGGGGGGCGAGGCCTGGCAGGTCCATGGCGGCGGGTTCTACCGGATCATGAAATATCTGGTGGCGCCGACCCAGATGCCGGACGAGCTGACCTGGTTCAAATGGGAGGCCTACACCACCTGGCTGTCCGGCTTCGCACTGATGGTGGTGGTGTATTATCTCGACGCCGACCTGTTCCTGGTCGACAAGTCGATCCTCGACCTCACGCCAATCCAGGCCGGGCTGTTCAGCCTCTCGAGCCTGGCGCTGGCCTGGCTGCTGTATGAGGTCGCCTGCCGCACCGGGCTTGCGCAGCGCGAGCTTCCCTTTGCCATCGGCGGCTATCTGTTCCTGGTCGCGTTGACCTACGCCTTCACCCACGTGCTGAGCGGGCGCGGCGCCTTCAACCAGATCGGGGCGATCGTCGGCACCATCATGGTCGCCAACGTGTTTACGGTGATCATCCCGAACCAGAAGAAGATCGTCGCCGCCCTGATCGCCGGGAAGGCGCCCGACCCGAAGCTCGGCAAGACCAGCAAGGAGCGCTCGGTCCACAACAACTATCTGACGCTGCCCGTGGTCGTGCTGATGATCAGCAACCACTATCCGCTGCTCTATGCCACCCGCTTCAACTGGATCATCGTCGCGATCGTCCTCGCACTCGGCCCGGTGATCCGCCACTTCTTCAACGAGGGCCATGCCGGACGCAAATCGCCGTGGTGGGTGTGGGGCGTGGCTGCGGCCGGCGCGATCGCGATCCTCTTCCTCTCCGCCGCAGGCCCGCGTGAGGTCAAGACGGGCGCGCTGTCGGCGCCAGTCACGGTCGCCAATGTCGAGGAGATCGTGATGTCCCGTTGCAGCATGTGCCATGCGTCCGAGCCGGTCTGGGCCGGCATCGTGACCGCGCCAAAGGGTATCCTGCTCGACGCGCCCGAGCACATCCATCGCAACATCCGCCTGATCGGACGCGTGGCCGCTTGGTCGAATGCGATGCCGCCCGGCAACATCACGGAAATGACCAGCGAGGAACGGGCCATCCTCGCCGCCTATATCAGCGGACAGGATCGCTGACGCCGTCGGCCTTCGCGTCGATCGAGCTTCACGCGGAACGAAATTCCGCATTTCCCGCCGATTTGAAAATGACTTGGGCGCCTATCCGGCGTAGATAAGGCCAGCGGCCACAGGTCGCCGTCAATTTGCATTTGCCGCGGGGAAATCACAGTGGCCCTCAAGAACGTCATCGGTATCGACCACGCCGTGGTCATGGTGAAAGACCTCGACAAGGCCGCCGAGAATTACAGGCAGCTCGGCTTCACCATCTCGCCGCGCGGCACCCACAGCGCGCATATGGGCACGGGCAACTACACCATCATGTTCGACCCGGACTATATGGAGCTGCTCGGCGTGCTCGCCGCGACCGAGCACAATGCGCCGGCGCGCGCGTTCCTCGACAAGCAGGGCGAAGGCATCGAGCGCGTCGCGTTCACTGCGGTCGATTCCGCCGCCGGTGCGGAAGAGATCCGCGCGCGTGGCCTTACGCCGATCGGCCCCACCGATTTCGAGCGGCCGGTGACGCTGCCGAACGGCACGATCTCCGCCGCAAAATTCCGCACCTTCATGTGGCCGACCGCGGAAGCGCCGGGCGGCGTGCGCATCTTCGCCTGCCAGCACAAGACGCGCGAGACCGTGTGGATTCCCGAGTTGATGAAACACGCCAATGCGGCCAAGCGGATCAGGCAGGTGCTGATCGCAACACCCGAGCCCGCGAAGGAGGCGGCGCATCTGGCGCGCCTGATCGACCGCGAACCGAAGGCTGATGCCGACGGCGCGGCCACCGTGCCCTCCGGCGGCGATCGTGCGGACTTCGTTTATCTGACGCTGGAACAACTCGGAAAGCGTTATCCCGGCGTGCCTCTCGCCGGTCTCTCCGAGCGCGGCGGCGCGGCCCTGGTGCTCGTGAGCGGCGACCTCGCAGCGACCGAGAAGGCGCTGGGTTCGGCGGCGTTGCGAAGCGGGGCCGCGATCTGCGTGCCGCCGGCCAAGGCCAACGGCACCCTGCTCGCCTTCATTGCCGGTTGATTTGAACCAATTCTTTAACGCGTGTTTACCCGGCGGCCCTAGGATTCCCCCAATCCAGGCCGCTCGGGACTACGCGCATGTTCAAAGAGGAATCGCCGATCGCTTACGACGCGCCGGCCGAACTGAAGAAGTGGCCGTCGCTGAAGGGCGAACGACAGAAGGACAGAGGTCCTCCTTATCTCGTCTACAACGGCACGCTCGCCGACTGCGTCCGTGAGCTCATGGATAAGCCGATCAAGGGCATCTCGCTCTACGACATCATGACGAGGCCGCAAGCAGCGTTCGAGCAGACCGTGCTGTCGCCCGGCGATGCCGCCGAGATCGCGATGCGCAAGGATTTTCCCAAGGCGTAAGCTCCACACGCCTCCCGCATGACCGCTCGCAATATTGCATGTCCCCGCGGCTCCCGTAGATCCGCGGGGCTGACGCCGTATTTTCCGCAAAGGGAATACCGTACTAACACCGGCGGTCTCCCGGAATCGCAGCTTCGCCGCAATTACGGTTAAGAAGTCCTTCTCACCGGCGCATGCGCTGGTCGTTCCCCCACAGTTCGAGGACTTTGACCGAGATGCGATTTCTCGTCGCGGCTTGCGCTGCGTTCCTGATTCTGATGTGCGACGTCGGTTCGCCGCCGTCCTGGCAAGCCTCACATCTCGACAATGCAGCGCCAAAAGCCGATCGCGCACCTTCGCCGGTCCCCCTCGTCGAGCTCTTCCTCGCAAGCGTGCAGGCCATCGCGCTCGCGAATGCGCGGGCGTCGTACGAAGAGACGACCGAGCCGACGCGCGCGGTCGAAACCCCCGCTCAGGCCCCGGTTTCACCGACTGAACAATTCTGTCACGCACTCCGGGAAGCGGCCGAGGAGAGCGGCATTCCCGTCCCCTTCTTCGCCCGCTTGCTCTGGCAGGAGAGCCGTTTTCGTTCCGACGAGGTCAGCCAGGCCGGCGCCCAGGGCGTCGCGCAGTTCATGCCAGAGACGGCCGCGGAGGTCGGGCTCGATGATCCCTTCGATGCCATGAAGGCGCTGCCCGCATCGGCGAAATTTCTGCGCAAGCTCCGCGACGATTTTGGCAATCTCGGCCTTGCGGCAGCCGCGTACAACGCAGGTCCGGGCCGCATCCAGAAGTGGCTCGCGAAGGAGAGCGAGCTGCCACGCGAGACGCGCGACTATGTCCGCATCATCACCGGCACCAGGGCTGAGGACTGGACCGAGCGCTCGGAAGCTCTGGCGATCCGGATCGACCTGCCGCGCGAAGCGCCTTGCGAGGGTATCGGCAGCCTGTCCAAGACCAAAGACGTCGCCTGGGTTCCGGTCAAACTGACGCCCGCGGTCGCCAATATCATTCGCAAGGCCGAGCAACTGGCGGCGCGGCTCTCGGCAAATCGTGCACGCAAGCGGTTCGCATCCTTGCTCAGGAAGAGCGGCTCCGCCCACGGCAAGGCGCGCAGCATGATTGCAGCGCGCGCGGCCGGAAAGAACGCGAAGAGCCGCGCCATCCGCGTCGCATCCACCGAACGCTGAGCCGTCAGACCGGCTTCTCGTCATCGGTGACCGGGGAGGTCACCACCAGAAACACGAGATCGGTCAGGCCGGAATTCGAGATCGCGTGCTCGACGCCGGGCGGCAGGAAGATCACGTCGTGCTTGCGCACGACATGGCTCTTGCCCGCGATCTCCATCAGGCCCTCGCCGTCGAGCACGTGATAGACCTGCTCCTGCACCTTGTGATGATGCCGCGCGACATAGGCCATCGGCTGGTACATCGAGATGCGGTAGTCGATGTGGTGCGAACCCGCCGTCTCCGCCATCACCAGCGGCTTCGACAGCGCGCCGCCAAAATGGTTGGGGAATTCGCGCCAGGGCACCTCGGCAATGTTACGGATGAAGGCGCCGTTGCTTTCCTCGGCCATGATCGTGCTCCCTAATTCACCAGCGCGCCGCCGTCGATATAGACGATCGAACCCGTGGCGAAGCCGTTGGTCATGAAGCTTGCGATCTGCTGAGCGATGTCCTCGGCCATGCCGACGCGGCCGACCGGCAGTGCGGCAGCCGTCTTCGCCAACATCTCCTTCCGCGCAGCTTCCGGCATTGCCGCCCGGATCGGCGTGTCGATCACGCCGGGTGACACTGCATTCACGCGCACCGGCGCAAGCTCGAGCGCAAGCGCGCGAGCCAGCGACTCCAGCGCGCCATTGGCCGCACTGACGATCGCCGAATTCGGCCGCGGCCTGACGCTGAGAAAGCCGGTGACGAGCGTGAGCGAGCCACCCGGCCGGATGTTGGCCTCACGTGCGACACGCCAGGCGCCCCAAAACTTGCCTTCCATGGTGGCGCGCACATCCTCCATCGCGACCGTCTTGAACGGCCCGGTGCGCAACTGCGCGGCTGTCAGCACGACGTGATCGACCGGACCGGTGCGGCGAAACAGATCGGCGACGCTTTGGTCGCTGGTGACATCCGTGGGAATGGCCGTCACCTTCAGCCGCTCGGCAACGGGATCAAGTTTTGCAGCACTGCGTGAGGCGATGACTATTTCGGCGCCTTGCGCCTTGGCCAGTTCCGCCGTGGCGAGGCCGATGCCTGAGGAGCCGCCGACCACGACGACCTTTTTGCCTGCGAGCGTCATTCCCATCTCCCGTAATTTTCTTGATTGACGATTTAAGAACCGCGCGATCAGCCCGGCTGGAAGCGCGTCCCGATGCCGGCCTTGCTTTGGCCGAGGCCCGGCAATTCCCACACGCCGGCGCCGACTGGGTTGATGTCGGCCGCGATATCGACGTCGATCAGATAGGGCTTGTTGGCGGCGATGCCCTTGCGGATCGCCTCGCCAAGATCTCCCGCGCGGTCGACCCGTACGCCTTCAACGCCGCAGGAGCGCGCCATCGCCGCGAAGTCGGGATTGTAACGTTGGCCCGTCTCCGGATGCTTGAAGTCGGTGGCGAGCTCGCGGCCACCGAGATAACCGCGCTGAAGCCCGCGGATCGAGGCATAGGCGTAGTTATTCCAGACCACCCAGACCACGGGCAGATTATATTCGACCGCGGTGCCGAGCACGTTGGCATGCATGAAGAAGGCGCCGTCGCCGCAGACGGACACGCAGGGCCGATCGGGTGCGGCGAACTTCGCCCCCATCACGCCGGCGACGCCGAAGCCCATTGGGCCGAACCCCATCGAGCCGATCAGCGAATCCGGCCGCTTCGGCTTGCAGAAGCTGAGCAGCCAATTGTGGTGCACGCCGATGTCGGAGACGAGGATCGCATCCTCCGGCAGCGCCTTGTCGATCTCGGCGGCCGCACGCTGCGGATTGATCGGCGTGGTGTCGTCGGAGAAGCCAGGCGCGACGAACTTGTCCCACTCCTTGCGATAGGTGTCGATCTGCGCCAGCCATTTTTTGCGCGCGTCGGACTTCTTGAACAGGTTGTCGCGGCGATCGAGCTCGGCATGCACCTGGCGCAGAAAGGTGCGAACGTCGGCCATCAGCCCAAGCGCGACGGGATAGTTGCGGCCGATCTCCTCTGGATCGATATCGACGTGGATCAGCCTGGTCGGCGGGATCGTGAAGGAATAGCCGGGAATCCACGAACTCGAGGTGCGGTCGTCGAAGCGGACGCCGAGCGCGAGCAGCACATCAGCCTGACGCGTCGCGTGATTGGCTTGATAGTGGCCGGCGCGCGCGACGAGGCCGAGCGCGAGCGGATGATTGACGTCGAGCGCGCCGAGCCCGCTCGCGGATGCCGCCACCGGGATCTGGAGCCGCTCAGCGAGCTTGCGCAATTCATCCGCCGCTCCGCCATAGCGCACGCCCTGCCCAACCAGCATCACCGGCCGTTCGGCCGAGAGCAGCATGTCGACCGCCTTCTCGACGCCTTCGGGGTCAGCACCGCAGCGGCTGGAGATGTTGGCGCTCCAATCGGCAGCCTTCGGCGCTTCTTCGGCAGCCGCCTCCATGAAGACGTCGTAGGGCACGTCGATCACCACAGGCCCCGGTCGCCCCGTGACCATCGTCTTCCAGGCCTGCCGCACCGCGAGCGGCACCATCTCGCCGCGCGTCGGCTGGAACACCTTCTTGCACATCGTGCGTACCGTTGAGGGGAAGTCCGCCTGATAGTGCCGGTACATCTCCTGGAACGCACCGCGGTTGAACTGGCTGGTCGGCACATTGCCGGTGATCGCCATGAACGGCACGGAATCGAGGTAGGCATTCGCAAGCGAGATCGGCAAATTGGCCGAGCCCGGTCCGCAGGAGGTGAAGGTCGCGGTCGGCCTGCCCGAGACGCGGTAGTAGACGTCGGCCATGAAGCCGGCGACGCTCTCGTGATGCACGGATATCGTCTTGATCTCTGAGGAGCGCTCGTACAGCGCGTCGATGAACTGGATGTTGCCGTGGCCGCAGAGCCCGAACACCTGCGGCACCTTCTCCTGGATCAGATAATCGACAATGACCTGGGCGCCGTTGAGCATATTTCGCGACATCAACCGTCTCCCTCTCGGCCCGAAGACGTCTTGTGTACCGATGCGGAAACGCGGCCGGTCATCATTGGGCCGCGGGCACCCTATTTCTCATAATGCTGTACGTCAATTTATATTGTGGTAGTCTGTCGATGTGAGGGAACGCGAGGCTCCGCGCCGACGGCCGTGCAGGTTGCGTGCTACTGTCGCAAGAACGGAGCCAGACGATTCACCAGAGGGGGCCTTGTCCTTGAGATCGCGCACCAAGCCTACCACCGGCGAAAAGCCCGCAAGCCCGCGCAAGGTCGCGATTGCCAAACTCATCCCGGTGCCGCAAGCCAATGGCGACGACGAGGCCGACGACAAGCAGCGCGTCGGCGGGGTTCAGTCGCTCGGCCGCGCCTTCTCCATCCTTGAAGAGGTGGCGCGCCATCGCGAAGGGATTGGGCTTGCGGAGCTGAGCAAGCTGGTCGGCCTGCACAACTCGACGACCTTTCATCTGGCGAAGACGCTGGTCTCGCTCGGCTACCTTCGCCAGGAGAAGGACAACAAGCGCTACCGCATCGGCCGCCCGCTGTTCGCGCTCGCCGCAAGTGCGCTCGACGAGATCGAGATGGTCAATGTCGCCACGCCCGTGCTGGAGGAGCTATCGCGCCAGACCAGCGAAAGCAGCCATTTTGCAGTGCGGATGGGCGATGCCGTGGTCGTCATCGCGCGCACCAGCGGCCCCGGCGCGTTCCAGCTGACCGATCGCGTCGGCGTGGTGCGCCCGGCCCATTGCACCGCGCTCGGCAAGATCATTTTGGCTTCACTCCGCCCCGAGCAGCTCACGCGGTTCATCGATCGCGTCGAACTGAAACCGTCGACGCCAAAATCCATCAGCGATGTCGGCGCACTGATGCGCGAGATTGCCGAGGTGCAACGTACCGGCGTTGCCTTCGACGACGGCGAGTTCAACATGGAAGTGCGCTGCGTCGCCGTGCCCGTGACCGACTTCACCGGACAGGTGATCGGCGCGCTCGGCATTTCCGGCCCGATCTGGCGGCTCTCCAACCAGGCGCTGCACGCCAGCGCGCAGGTCGTGCAGGCCGCGGCCGACCGCCTGTCGGCCGAATTCGGCGCCAAGAACGCTGCAGAGCGCACCGCGCGGAAGACGATCCCGCAAAAAGCCTGAGACGCGCACAAGCGGCGATTTTGCCGGTTGACACCGGCGAGCGCGTTCGGGATTATCCTCCAGCATTAGAAAAAGGTCTCTCACAATACCGGATAGCCGGTTTTGAAGGGAGGCACGCGATGCCCCCGGGGAGGAGACAGACATGATCCGCTACCGCAGACGGACGTTGTTGCAGGCGGGCGCAGCCTTCGCTGGCGCGTCCGTGCTTGGGTTTCCCGCCATCGTGAAGGCCCAGACGGAGAAGATCCGGATCGGGCATCTGACACCGCTGACCGGCTTTCTCGGCGTGATCGGCAGCTACGCGCAGTTGGGCGCAAAGCTCGCGGCGGAGGAGATCAATTCGTCGGGCGGCATTCTGGGCAAGCAGATCGACCTGCTCTCGGAAGACTCGATCAACCCCGCCACCGCCGCCACCAAGGCGCAGCGCATGCTGGAGCAGGACGGCGCGGTGGTGCTGCTCGGCGAAATCTCCTCGGCCTCCTCGCTGATCATCATGCAGGTGGCCGAGCGCAACAAGAAGGTGTTCTTCTCGACCGGCGCGCGCTCGGATGCGCTGCGCGGCAAGAACTGCAACAAATACTCGTTCCACTGCGACATCCCGAACACCGTGATGGTGAACGCGGTCGGCACCGCGCTGTCGCAGAAGGGCATGGTGAAGGGCAAGAAGTTCTTCACGCTCACGGCCGACTACATCTTCGGTCACGACCTGCTGAAGGCGGCAAAAACCTTCTTCGGCGCGCACGACGCGAATTTGATCGGCGACGAGCTGATCGCAACAGACGTCACCGACTTCAGCCCCTATCTGCTGAAGGTGCGCCAGGCAAAACCCGACGTGGTCTGCTGCAACCTCGCCGGCAACCAGGTCACCAACCTCGTTAAGCAATATGCCGAGTTCGGCTTCCCCTATCCGCTGGTCGGCTTCAATCTCAACACCGGCGACGCCTGGGCCGCAGGCGCGGGCAATCTCAGTGGCACCTGGCCGACCGTCTGGTATCACACGCTGGACAATCCGGCGTCGCAAGCCTTCGTCGCGGCCTTCAGCAAGAAATACGGCAAACCGCCAGAGAACCATGCCTGGATCGACTACGTCACGCTGAAGCTGCTCGCCGAAGCGATCAACACCACGAAGTCGACCGACAGCGGCGAGTTGATAGGCTATTTCGAGAAGCAGGCCCAGTTCGACATCGGCAAAGCGCGAAAAGCCTATTTCCGCGCCTGGGATCATCAGCTCGTCCAGGAAGCCTATCCGTTCACGGTCAAGCCGAAGGACCAGATGAAGGACCAGTGGGACATGCTGGTGCTGGGCGATGCGGTGCCGGCCGCGAACGATCCGCTCGAGACGATCTATCCGACCAGGGAACAGAATCCCTGCGAGATGAAGGCCTGACGCGCGCGCGCACGCCAAGGCGGACGCAACATGCAGTTCGAGTTCTTGCTGGAACAGGTGGTGAATGGCCTCGTGCTCGGAGGCTATTATCTGCTCATCGCGCTCGGGCTGTCGCTGATCTTCTCCGTCGGCGGCATCGTCAATCTCGCGCATGGCGCGTTCTACGCACTTGGCGCCTATGTCTGCGTCGAGCTGACCAAGAGTCTCGGCTTCGGCGCTGCCGTCGTGGTCTCGCCGTTCGCGGTTGCCCTGCTCGGCATCCTCTTCGAGCGCTTCATCCTGCGCCGCTTCTACACGGCCGATCCGATCCTGAGCCTGCTCGTGACCTTCGGGCTTGCGATGGTCGCCGAGCAGGCGATCCGCATGATCTGGGGTGCGGCGCCCGTCTCGACCGAGATCCCGCAAAGTTTTCGCGGGTCGGTCATCGTCGGCGACTTCCTGTTCTCGCGCTATCGCCTGCTGATCCTTGCCGTGGTCGCAGCGATCATGGTCGGTGTCTGGCTGCTGCTGCACAAGACCTCGTTTGGGCGCGTGGTGCGCGCCGGCATCCAGCGGCCGGACATGGTGGCTGCGCTCGGTATCCGGCTTCAGCCCTACATGACCGCAATCGTGGTGCTCGGCGTTGGTCTCGCCGCGCTCGGCGGCGCCTTCTTCGCGCCGATCACGACCGTGCATCCGGCGATGGGCGCCGATATCATGACGGTGGCCTTCGTCGTCGTCGTGATCGGCGGCCTCGGGAGCTTTTGGGGCGTCATCATCGCGGCTCTCCTCGTCGGCGTCGTGCGCGGCATCGCCATTCATTTCGAGCCGGCCGCGGGTGAAGCCTCGATCTACATTCTGATGTTTTTGGTGCTGCTGGTGCGCCCGCGCGGCTTGCTCGGCGAGCGCATCGAGAAGTTCGAATGAGGAGCGCCTCGACCATCGACAGGCTGAGGCCGCTGCTGATCGCAGCTGTTGCCGTCATCACGCTGCCCTTCCTGCTGCGGGCGCTTGGCTTATCGCTCAATACCGGCACCTGGATGCTCGGGCTTGCCATCGCGGCCATGGGCCTCAACCTCTGCATCGGCTATACCGGCCTAGTCTCGTTCGGCCACAGCACCTGGTTCGGCATCGGCGCCTATGCAGCAGGGTTGATCCAGCTCCGCTTCTTCCCCGGTGAGATCTGGCTGCCGCTGCTGTTGTCGATGGTGGTCGTCGCGATCGCATCGACATTGATCGGCGTGCTGATCCTGCGTCGGCGCGGCGTCTATTTCTCGCTGCTGACGCTTGCGCTGGCCGCGCTCGTCTACACCACCGCCTTCCGCTGGACCAGCCTGACCGGCGGCGAGGACGGGCTTGGCGGACTGAAGCGCGGCGGCATCGGACCCATCAGCTTCGACAGCGCGCTCAGCTATTACATCGTGGTCGCGGCGATCGGGCTTGTCGTGGTCTATGTCTTGATGCGCCTGGTGCGCTCGCCGTTCGGGCATGTACTGGTCGCGATCCGCGAGAACCAGTTGCGCGCGAGCTTTCAGGGCTATCCGGTCGAGCGCTACAAGCTCGCGGTGTTCGTGATCTCCGCCGTGGTGACGGGTCTCGCCGGCGCGCTGATTGCGTTCCTGAACTATCTCGTCTCTGCCGAAGCCGTCTCGGTGCCGTTCGCGGGTGAACTGCTGGCGATGGTCGTCATCGGCGGTATGCGCAGCCTGCTCGGACCTGCGCTCGGTGCGGTGTTCTTCATCTTGTTCAGAGAACTGTTCTCGATCTGGACGTCGGACTGGCTGTTCTGGTTCGGCCTCACCTTCGTGGCGTTCGTGATGTACTCGCCCGGTGGCCTCGTCGGCATCGGTTCGCTGGTGATGCGCCGCTTCCGCCCAGCACCAGAAGAATCCGCTGCGATGAGCCGGCGCAAGATCTATGACGGCCTGCCGCTGCCGGACTTTTTGCGGCCGGAGGCACTGACGGGCACGGTGCTCGAGGTCAGCGGCGTGTCGCGAAAATTCGGCGGCATCCGTGCGGTGGAGAATGCGAGCATCACCATTGCCGCCGGCGAGATCCACGCACTGATCGGGCCGAACGGCGCCGGCAAGACCACGCTGTTCAACCTGATCTCCGGCCTCTACGCACCTGATCAAGGCACCATCCGCCTTAGGGGGAACGACATTGCCGGCGTGCCGGCGAATTTGATCTGCCATCAAGGGCTGGCGCGCTCGTTCCAGATCACCAATCTGTTTCGCGGGCTCTCGATCTACGAGAATTTGCGCCTGTCGCTCCAGGCGCGCCGCCCGATGCGCTTCAACATCTGGAACGACATCGACGCGTACAAGGACATCCATGCCGAGACGGTCGCGCTGACAAAATTCCTCGGGCTCGAAGGCATCGAGGAGATCGAAGGCGGCGAGCTCTCCTATGGCGGACAGCGACTGGTCGATCTCGGCATCGCGCTCGGCTCCAAACCGCAAGTGCTGCTGCTCGACGAGCCGCTCGCAGGGCTTGCTGCGGCCGAGCGCGAGCGGGTGTCCAATCTCGTCAAGAACATCGCGGCGAACATCCCCGTGCTGATCGTCGAGCACGACATCGATCGCGTGCTCGGGTTCTCGCAGGTGGTCACCGTGATGAATCAGGGCGAAGTCCTGATGTCCGCCTGCCCAAGCGCGGTGCGGGCCGATCTGCGCGTGCAGGAGATCTATACCGGCAAGGGCATTCCCGCCGTCGAGCATCGGCGCAGCGACGAGGCGTCCGGTGGGCACGAGACCGTGCTGCGGCTCGACCGCGTCAACACGTTCTACGGCAAGAGCCACATCCTCACCGACGCCGCGCTCGATGTGCGCGACGGCGAGATCGTCGCGCTGCTGGGCCGCAACGGTGCCGGCAAGTCGACGCTGCTGAAGACCATCGCCGGCCTCGTGCCGGCGGCATCCGGCACGATCGAATATCGCGGCGCGGATATCGCTGGCGTCCCCGCTCCCGACATCGCGCGGCGCGGCATCGGCTATGTGCCGCAGGGCCGCGGGCTGTTTGCTGGCATGACCGTGCGCGAAAACCTCGCGCTCGGGCGTCTCGCCCGCAAGACCGACGGCAGCGACGGCGTGGTCTGGAACGAGGAGCAGATCCTGCAATATTTCCCGCGCCTGAAGGAGCGCATGAACATCGCAGCCGATTATCTCTCCGGCGGCGAGCAGCAAATGGTCGCGGTCGCCCGCGCCATGTCGGGCAATGTCCGCCTCCTCCTGCTCGACGAGCCGTTCGAGGGGCTTGCGCCGGCTGTGACGCTCGAACTTTTCAAAGTATTCGACCAGCTCCGCCGGCACATGTCGATCGTGATCGTCGAGCACAATCTCGACCTCGTGCTGGCGCTCGCCGACCGCGTCTTCGCGCTGGAGCGCGGCGCAGTGTTCCACCAGGGGCCAGCGGCGCCGCTGCTCGACGATCTCGGCTATCGCAAGCAGATCCTGTGGCTGTAGCGACGTCTCAATCAGACTTGATGTTGGCTGCCGCCACCACCTCGGCAAGCTCCTTGGTCTCCTTCGCGATCTTAGCGGTGTACTCGGCCGGGCTGAGCACACTCACCACGCCTTGCGAGCCGAGCCGCTCCTCGACGGTCGGATCCTTGGCCGCCGCGACGATCTCCCGGTGCAGCGTCTCGAGGATCGGCGCGGGTGTGGTCTTCGGCATGAAGAAGCCGACCCAGAACGAGAGATCGAAGCCGGGATAGCCGGCCTCCGCGACCGTCGGCACATCGGGCAGCGACGGCAGCCGTTCGGCCGAAGACACCGCAAGCGCACGCAGCTTTCCGCCCCTGACCAGCGGCACCGCGGAGAGCGGATCGAACACGGCGAGCACCTCCTGCGCAAGGATGCCGACCTCGGAGGCGGCGCCGCCGCGATAGGGCACGTGGATCATCTTGATGCCCGCGCGCTCGCTCAAAAGCTCCATCGCGAGATGCGCGAGGTTGCCGTTGCCGCCCGAGCCGTAAGCGAGCGCGCCGGGCGCGGCCTTCGCCGCAGCGACGAGATCGGCGACGGTCTTGATATCAGCGGTCTTGGGATTCTCCGGATTGACCACCAGCACGAGCGGCGCCGAGACGACGGTGGTGAGCGGCGCGAAGTCTCTTTCCGGATCGTAGCGGATATCCCTGAACAGCGTCTTGTTGAGCGCGATCGTGGACGAGTTGCAGGCGAGCATGGTGTAGCCGTCGGCGTCCGCATGCGCCACGCCCTCGGCCGCGATCATGCCGTTGGCGCCGGCACGGTTCTCGACCACGAAGGGCTGCCCGAGCTTGGCCCCGAGCCGGTCGCCGATGATGCGCGCGACCACATCGACCGGACCGCCGGCGCTGAAGCCGACCATGATCTTGACCGGCCGCACCGGATATTTTTGCGCGATGGCCTGCGTCGACAGCGCAGAGGCGCAGAGGCCGGCGATGAGCGCCAACAGGCGGGCCGTTCGTTGCATTCGTTCTCTCCCCGGACCTCAGTGCCGCCTGTGCTTGTTGTTGGTGCGACGCGTTCGGGGATCATGATGAGCGGCCGCACCGATTTTCGCAATCGCGTTTCCGCATCAGCACCGCCGCGCATTCCGTCGCACGGCAGGTCAGCGGCGGAATCCAAGCAAAAGCGCGAAAACAACCCCATACACAGTAGACAACACCAGTCGAAACAAGGACTTGCGCGGAAGGTGATTTCGTGTATCCCGAAAACCCGTTTGACCCGTCGGGCAAAACAGGGGCATGATGGCATCATCGCGACAATCGTCGGTGCCCGCGGCACCTCCTGATCATGGGCGCCTCAACCCGGCTGCGCGTAACCTCCCATCAGCATCTGAAAAATCGTAACCGCCACCCAGCAAGGCGCGATTGGCTTCGCTCGCCGCGAGGTCCCGCGTGCCTGCACCGGCAAAGGACACATCGCATGACGACATCCCAGACACAGAGCGAGACGGTGCCCATCGTAGCACGCGATCGCGCCGCGCTCATCGCAAGCCCCAAGGTCAAACTCCGCCGCAGGCGCATCCTGATCGACCACCCCGATCCGCAAGCCGGCGAGCGACTGCTGGCCGAGGCACTCGGCGCCGTCGACCGCGACGCGCTGCATGGCCTCTTGAGCCAGCTGGCGAAGGCCAGCGCGGTTGCGCGGCGGCCGGACCAGGGCAATCTCGCCTACATGATCTCGATGCTGAAGAGCATCGCGCCCAAGGACTCGCTGGCGGCGCAGATGGTGTGCGTTCACGTCGCGACGATGCGCTGCGCCTGTCGTCTCGCCTGCACCGACGACGTACCGCAGCAGGAGAGCCTCACGCGTGCGCTGACCCGGCTGGCTCGTACCTACGCAGCCCAGATGGAGGCCCTGAGCCGGCATCGCAGCAACGGCGCCTGCGCGATCACGGTGCGGAATTTGTCGGTGCAGGATGGCGGCAAGGCCGTCGTCGGCAATTTCACACAACATGCGAGCCTGATCGCGGCGCAGCCGGGCCTGGCGGACGCGGCGGCCGTCACCGCATGAGCCACGCCCGCAACACCGGCCCGATGCAGACGAGCCCGCGCTGCGGCGCGCGGACACGCAACGGCGAGACCTGTCGCGCGCCAGCGTTGCACGGCAAGACGCGCTGCCGCATGCACGGCGGAGCATGGGGATCTGGTGCACCGATGGGAAATCAGAATGCGCGGACGCACGGCGCCTTCACACGAGACCGGATCGCAGAACAGAGGCCGATCCGGACGTTGCTGGACGAGACGCGAACGCTGCTGATCGAGATCATGTCAGACTGTCCCCCGAAGAGACCGGCCCAGCGAAAATGAGCCATTAATAGACCATTTTGCAGCATATGGTCTGATTATGGACCAGTCAATTGACGGGTCGACCTGTTTGGTCTATAAGCGGATCGCTTAGCCCCATACGATCGATTAATGGATCATTGATGCCAAAAAAAGCGAGACCTTATTCCCGCTATGCCAAGGATGCGGCTGTCCTGCTGGGCCAGCTCATTCACAAGGCGCGCATCGAGCGGAAGATGACGGCCGAAGAGCTCGCCATCAGGGCAGGCCTTTCGCGCGGCCTCTTGCGGCGTGTCGAGAACGGCGATCTCGGCTGCACGCTGGGCGCCGTCTTCGAAGCCGCTGCCGTCGCGGGCGTCCCGCTGTTCGATAGCGACGAGCGGGCTCTGACGAGCGCCCTCGCCGCGAACTCCGCTGTGATGAAGCTCTTGCCGAAATCCGTGCGCACGTCCCCAGAGACGGTCGATGATGACTTCTGAAAAGAAACCGACAGAGGCCTTCGTCTGGGTCTGGCTGCCGGGCGCGACCACACCTGTGGTCGCCGGTCGACTGTTTGCGGCGGGCAACCAGCTCCACTTCAACTACGGACGAAGCTATCTCGCGCGCAACGACGCGATCTCGCTCTATGACCCGGAGCTGCCGCTGCGGAGCGGCGCACTTTCACTGACGCCGGGCTTGATGATGCCGAATTGCATCCGCGATGCCGCGCCGGACGCCTGGGGCCGCCGCGTCATCTTCAACAGGAAATTCGGAAAGAGCGGCAAGGACGTCGATACCGGCGAAATCGATGAGCTGACCTATCTCCTCGAATCCGGCTCGGACCGCATCGGCGCGCTGGATTTTCAGCTCTCGGCGGAGAGCTACATCCCGCGAGAGGCTTCGGCAGCGTCGCTTGCAGAACTTCAGGCCGCGACCACGCTGGTCGAACGAGGTGTGCCGCTCACACAGGAGCTTGATCGGGCCCTTCTGCACGGAAGTTCGATCGGCGGCGCCCGGCCGAAAACAATGATTACTGCGAACATTCAAAAATATATCGCCAAGTTCTCATCGCAGAACGACGTCTATAACGTCGTGAAAGCGGAGTTCGTGGCCATGCGACTTGCAGCAAAGGCTGGACTTGCCGCGGCCCCCGTCAGCCTCGACCGCGCCGCCGGAAAGGACGTTCTGCTGATTGAACGTTTCGATCGAGAAAGGACCGGGGCCGAGTGGCAGCGCCGCGCGATGGTGTCCGCGCTGACACTGCTCGAACTCGAGGAAATGATGGCGCGTTACGCAAGCTATGAGGACCTCGCGACGATCGTGCGCCACAGGTTCACCTCGCCCAAGGAAACTCTCCGCGAACTTTTCGGGCGGATTGTATTCAACATACTCTGCGGCAACACGGACGATCATGCCCGGAATCACGCGGCATTCTGGGATGGAAAGGAACTCGCGCTGACGCCCGCCTACGACATCTGCCCGCAAGCCAGGAACGGGGGAGAGGCAACGCAAGCGATGTTCATCACCGGAGAACAACGCACCAGCCAGATCACGATCTGCCTGCAGGCTGCGCCACTCTTCCTTCTCGACCTCCATGAGGCAACCGAGCTCATTGCCGGACAGATCAAGGCGATCAAGACATTCTGGAAAGACGCGTGTGACACGGCAGCGCTCTCGGAGGTCGACCGCAACTTCCTGTGGAGGCGGCAATTCCTCAACGCCTTCGCCTTCATCGACGCGCCGGAAGCCCTGGTCAAGCTCGCCGCATGAGACAAGCGTAGATTCTGGTCGGAGCCGCGCAGCATCGCATCGTCAACGCACCGTCACGTGAGCGGAACCCAGCGCACCTCGCAAAGCGCGCCACTCGATCATGGACGATGGGCCCCGCAGCACCGAGCCGATTCCGAACCGTCACTCTGCTGCAAGGACCTTGGATTTCTTCAGGGCGACCTCGTCGACGATGTCCAGATCGCCGTCGTCGGGAGAGCCCATGTCCTGGTGATCCTGTCCCGCGTGTCGTTTCGGACTGAGCCATTGTGAGACGCGGTCGAGATAAAGATAGACCACCGGCGTGGTGAAGAGCGTCAGGACCTGGCTAACCAGCAGACCGCCGACCATGGCGTAGCCGAGCGGTTGGCGGAGCTCCGAGCCGGTGCCGTGGCCCAGCATCAGCGGCACGCCGCCCAGCACCGCCGCCATCGTCGTCATCAGGATCGGACGGAAGCGCAGCAGGCAGGCGCGGCGAATGGCCTCAACCGGCGACATGCCGTGATCCCGCTCCGCCACGATCGCGAAGTCGACCAGCATGATGCCGTTTTTCTTGACGATGCCGATGAGCAGGACGAGGCCGATCAGCCCGATCAGACTGAAGTCGAAATGGAAGATCTGGAGTGTGGCGAGAGCGCCGACGCCGGCTGACGGCAAGGTCGACAGGATCGTCAGCGGATGAATGTAGCTCTCATAGAGCACGCCAAGAATGAGATAGACCACGACCAGCGCCGCGACGATCAGCAAGGGCACGGAAGACAGCGACTGCTGGAACGCCTGCGCCGTTCCCGCGAACGTGGAGGTGACGGCAGCCGGCACGTTCAGCTGCTGTTCCATCGCCTCGATCGCCTGCGTCGCCTGGCCGAGCGCGACGTTGGGCGCCAGGTTGAAGGAGATCGTCACCGCCGGGAACTGGCCCTGATGATTGATCGCCAGCGGCCGCACTGGAGCCGTGGTCCACTTCGTGAACGCCGACAGCGGCACCTCGCCTCCCGTGGTCGGCGAATGCAGATAGATCTGCTCCAGCGTGGACGGATTTTTCTGGAGCGAGGGCAGCACCTCGAGAACGACGTAATAGGTGGACAATTGGGTCGAATAGGTCGCGATTTCCCGTTGCCCGAAGGCATCATAGAGCGTGGCGTCGATGACGTCGGGGGTGATCCCGAAACGCGCTGCCTGGTTGCGGTCGATCGACAGCGTCAGCGTCGTGCCTGATGTCTGCTGGTCGGATGCGACGTCGCGCAGCTCGGGCATCCCCTTCATCTTGTCGAGCAGCCTGGGCGCCCATGTGTTGAGCTGGTCCATGTCGGTCGACTGCAAGGTGAACTGGAATTGCGTCCGGGAGGCCCGGCCGCCGACGCGGACGTCCTGTGCCGACTGGAGATAAAGGCGCGAGCCCTGAACCTTCGCCGTCTGGCCCTGCAAGCGGCGGATGACCTGGTCGGCCGAGGCGGTGCGGTCATCGCGCGGCTTCAACGTGATGTACATCGTGCCGTCGTTGAGCGTGTTGCCGCTTCCGCCCATGCGCATGGCCACGTGATCGATCGCCGGATCCTTCAGCACGATCGTGCCGATCTCCTGCATGTGCCTGGCCATGTCCGCGATCGACACGTCCTGTGAAGTCTCGACGATTCCGGTGATCAGCCCGGTATCCTGCTGCGGAAAGAACCCCTTGGGGATGATCACGAACAGATAGACCGTCAGGGCGATCGTGGCGAAGAACACCATCAAGGTGGCGAAGCGGAAGCGCAGCACCAGGTCGAGGCCGCGCTCGTAGCCGTCCACGAGGCCCTGGAACATCCGCTCGCTGAGCATGTACAGCCTGCCGTGATGCTCCTCGTCGTGCGATTTGAGGAAGCGCGATGCCATCATCGGCGTCAACGTGAGCGACACGAAGGCCGACACGACGATCGTCATCGCCAGCGTCACGGAAAATTCGCGGAACAGGCGGCCGATGATGCCGCTCATGAGCAAGAGCGGGATCAGCACCGCGATCAGCGACACCGAGATCGAGATGATCGTGAACCCGATTTCGCTCGCGCCCTTGATCGCAGCGGCCATCGGCGTCTCGCCTTCCTCGATGTAGCGAGTGATGTTCTCCAGCATCACGATGGCGTCGTCGACCACGAAGCCGACTGCGATGGTAAGGGCCATCAGCGACAGATTGTCGAGGCTGTAGCCGGCCATCCACATCAGCGCGCAGGCGCCGAGCAGAGCCAGCGGCACCGTGATCGACGGGATGATGGTGGCCCACACGCTGCGCAGGAAGACGAAGATCACCATCACGACGAGGCCGATCGTGAGCAGCAGCGTGAACTGCACGTCCTTCACCGCCGCGCGGATGGTTTGCGTGCGGTCCGACAGCACCGAGATCTTGATGGCCGGCGAGATGCCCGCCTGGAGATGCGGCAGCTGCTTCATGACGCTATCGACGGTATCGATGACGTTGGCGCCGGGCTGCTTGAAGATGACCAGGAACACGCCGGGCTTGCCGTCGACCCAGCCGTACTGGGTATTGTCCAGCGGCGCACTGACGGCATGGCCGATGTCGCCGACACGGACAGGACTGCCGTTCCGGTAGGAGATGACGATGTCGTCCCAGGCCTCGGCCTTGGTGAACTGGTCGTTGGCATACACGGTGTAGGTGCGGGTGTCGCCGTTGAGCGTTCCCTTGGGATTGTTGACGGTGATGACCGAGAGCGGCGTGCGCACGTCCTCCAGCGACAGGCCCTTGGCAACCAGCTTGGCGGGATCGATCTGGACACGGATCGACGGCGCCTGCTGTCCGCCGACACTGACCTGGCCGACGCCGCTGATGTGGCTGATCGCCTGTGCGAGCTTGGTGTAGATCTCGTCCGACACCTGCGTCATCGGCAGTGTCGTCGACGTCGCGCCAAGCGTGAGAATGGGAGAGTCCGCCGGATTGACCTTTCTGTAGGTCGGCGTGCTCGGCATGTTCTTGGGCAATTGCCCGCTCGCCGCATTGATCGCAGCGAGCACGTCGGATCCCGCGCCGTCGATGTTGCGCGACAGATCGAACTGCAGAACGATCTGGGTCGAGCTGGTCTGGCTCGACGACGTCATCTCCGAGACGCCGGGAATCAGGGCGAATTGCGATTCCAGCGGCTGCGCCACCGAGGACGCCATCGTCTCGGGATCTGCGCCGGGAAGGCTGGCGGAAACCTGGATGGTGGGGAAGTCGACTTCCGGCAGCGGCGCCACCGGCAATTGCGGATATGCGATGATTCCGACGAAGACAATGCCGACCATCAGCAGCGACGTCGCGATGGGAAGGCGAATGAAGGGAGCCGAGATACCGCCAGCCATGTCAGTCCGCCGACCCGGTTTTGGTGCCACTATTGGCATCCGCCATCGGCGCAGCCAAAGCGCCGACCGGCTTTGCGTCGACCAGCGCGCCATCGAACAGGCGCGACTGCCCGGCCACCACGATCCTGTCTCCGACGTTCAGGCCTTCGGAGACCACGGCATTTGCGTCGCCGCTTTGACTGATCTTGATCGGCCTGGCACTGACCTTGCCATCGTCGCCGATCACATAAGCGAACAGACCGGACGGCCCGTGCTGCACGCCATCCTGTGGCACGACGATGACCTGCTTGAGCGTGTCGACCAGCATACGTGTGGTGATGGACAGGCCGGGCCACAGCGCGTTGTCCTTGTTGTCGAAACGCGCTTTCAGGCTGATGGTCCCGGTGGCCTGGTTCACCGAATTGTCCATGACCACGAGCCTGCCTTGCGACAGCGTCCTGGTTCCGTCCGAAGTCAGCGCCTCGACCGGCACCTCGCCGGCCTTAAAGGCCTTGTCGATGGCCTGCAATTGCTCTTCCGGCTCGGTGAACTGCACGGCAATCGGCTGCAGCTGGGCGATGGTGACGATCCCCGTCGTATCCGCGGCATGCACGATGTTGCCGGGGTCAACCAGCCGGAAACCCATTCGTCCGCTGATCGGCGCCTTGATCGAGGTGTAACCGAGATTGGTCTGCGCATTATCGATGGTGGCCTGGTCACCCTTCAGCTGCGCAGTCACCTGATCGACCAGCGCCTGCTGGGTATCGAGATTTTGCTGGGTCTCGAATTGCTGTTTCGCCAGCGTCTGAAAGCGCTGCAAGTTCAACTGGTCGTTCCTCAGATTGGCCTCGTCCTGCGCCTTCTTCGCCACCGCCTGTTCCAGAGCCGCGGTATAAGGACGTTGGTCGATCTCGAGGAGCGGATCGCCCTCCTTCACCATCTGCCCCTGCTTGAAGGACACCTTCGTGATCTGACCGTCGACACGGCTCTTGATCGTCACCGTCTTGAACGGCGAGACGACTCCAAGACCGTAGACGTGCACGGGGAAGTCGGTCTTCTTCACCTCGAACGAGGTCACGGGGATTTTGGCCGCAGGCTGACTGGAGCTGCTTTGCGCGGATGCCGCGACGGGCTTGACGCTCCCGACGAGCTCATACCATGCGCCGCCGGCCACCGCGGCTGTTGCAAAGATTCCAAACAGCGTGAGACTGAGCTTCGGTCGCCTTGTCATATCCATGGCCATTTCGTTGCTTGCGCCTGCTTTCAGGTGAACCTGCTGCTTGCACGTGTTTGGTGTTGGAGTATCGCGGACGGGTTCACAGCGTCAAAATAACGATCGCGTGCAACTTTCTGTACAATTCGTCATGTTCGCTCGTCGCGAAATGCAATCGCGCGGATGGAGCCGACGAATCGAAAACGATCATCAGGAAGAGAAGAAACAGACAGAAACGATATGGACAGACGTTAAGGATTCTCGCGGCATCACGCCAAATTGCGCCAGCGATCAAGAATTTTAACGAACGCTGATCTCAAGTGGGGCCTTATCATCGACATCTTGATGGCAACGCAAATTGTCGTTTGAGGCGCAAGATGAGGGCCAGTCAGCAGAGCCACCAGCAAAACATCATCCCGTTTCGCAAGCGATCCGGAGACGGCAGACATCGAGTTGATGGTGCGCAGTCCGACAATATTCTGCGCATGCTCGATCTCTCGAAATTCGAACAAGATCGCCGCGTCGTCGAGAATAGCACCAGCATGCGCTCGAACATCGCGGCCATGGTTCTGCTCGGGCTTCTCGTCTTCATTGCAACGGAGGACTTTTACAGACTCGAGCAATTGAATTTGTGCCTGAGTAAACTGGAATGCAGCTACTGAATATCGCGCGCCTTATCTTGCCCTCCCCATTGGCACCCGTCTGCCAATCATGTAACCCCTCCCAAAACCTTCTCGGGACGGGACGCCTATGGAGACCGCTGCCACCGACGACGCGGGGAACACCACCCGCGCGCTGATTTTTGCGCTGGTCGCACTTGCCTGCGGGCACATGCTGTCGACATTGCTGCGCACCATTCCCGCGATCAGCCTCGATCTGATGGCCGCGGATTTCCGCATCGAGCCGCAGGCGCTGGCGAGCCTCACCTCGGTCTATCATTTTGCCTTTGCCGCTTCGCAGATCCCGGTCGGGGCCGCGATGGATCGCTTTGGCGTGCGGCCGGTGTCGCTCAGCCTGCTTGGGGGAACCATTGTCGGTGCCATCGCGTCGGGCTTTGCGACGGGGGCCGAGAGTTTTGCGTTCGGGCAATTGATGCTGGGGATAGCAACCTCGGGCATGCTGATGTGCCCGATGACGCTCGCGGCCAAGCAATTGTCGGCGGCGCGCTTCGGGCTGTGGTCGGGCGCGATCCTGTCGATCGGCAATATCGGCATGCTGCTGTCGTCGAGTCCGCTCGCCTTCGTGGTCGATCATTATGGCTGGCGCGCCGGGTTCTGGATCGCAGCAGCCGGCGGCGTCGTGGTGGCGCTCGCGGTGTTTGTGCTGGTGCCGAACCAGACGGCCGAGCACAAGGACACTTCCTCGCCGCTGGCGCAGATGATCGAGGTGCTGCGGCTCGGCCTGTCGCGTCCGCTGCGCGGCCTGATCGCGCTGGCGCTGGTGTCGCTGGCGACCTCGCTGGTGCTGCGCGGCCTGTGGGGCGGGCCGTGGCTGATGCAGGTCAAGGGCTTGTCGCGGGTCGAGGCCGGCAACCAGCTCGGCGCGTTCACGCTCGCGATGATCGCAGGCCCGCTGTGCATCGGCATGATCGATCGCAGGCTCGGCCGCCGCCGCGAGCTGGTGGCCAGCACGCACCTCGTCGGAGCCGTGCTGCTCGCACTGATGGCGCTCGGCGCGCCGCATTATACGGTTGCATGGCTGTTCGGCGTACCCGTCATGCCGCCGCAATATGATCTGGTGCTGTTCGTGCTGATTGGGCTGGCGACCTCCGCGCAGCCGCTGCTGTTCGGCATGTCGCGGCAACTGGTCGACGCGCAAGTTGCGGGTAAGGCGCTCGCCGCGGTGAACCTCGCCTTCTTCCTCGGCGCGGCGCTGATGCAGTCGATCACCGGCGCGGTGGCAGCGTTCGCGGGGCTGCCGGCGGTGCTGCTGTTCATGGCGGCGGCGCTTGTCGTCGGGGTGATGATCTTTTTGACTTATACGTCGGCGAATTCGTAGGATGGGCGGTTCGTGCATCAAGGGAATGAATCATGCCTGTCGACACCAAAGCCGCCACCGACCGCCTCATGCGCTTCCTCGCCATCGAGGGCGTGACTGGACAGGAGGCGGCGATCGGGCGGGAGCTCACCGCCGCGCTGAAGGAAAGCGGCGTGCCGGCCAAGGCGATCCGGCTCGACGATGCCAACACGCGCATTCCGGTGCCGACCGAGACCGGCAACCTCATCGTCGACCTGCCCGGCCGCGGCGCGCTGCACAACCAGCCGCGGATCATGTTCATGACCCACATGGACACCGTGCCGCTGTGCGCCGGCGCCAAGCCGAAGAAATCCGGCCGCAAGATCGTCAACGACGCCAAGACCGCGCTCGGCGGCGATAATCGCTGCGGCTGCGGCGTGTTGGTGACGCTGGCGGCCGAACTCGAAAAGCAGAAGCTCGATCATCCGCCGATTACGCTGTTGTTCTGCGTGCGCGAGGAGAGCGGGCTCTATGGCGCACGCCACGTCAAGCTCGACGAGCTCGGCTCGCCCACGATGGCCTTCAACTATGACGGCGGCTCCGCCTCCAACGTCACCATCGGCGCCGTCGGCGCGGACCGCTGGAACGTCGAGATCTTTGGTCGCGCCTCCCATGCCGGCGTCGCGCCCGAGCGCGGCATCTCCTCGACCATGATCATGGCGCTCGCGCTTGCCGAGGTGAAGGCCGGCGGCTGGTTCGGCAAGGTGGTGAAGGGCAAGCAGCAAGGCACCAGCAATGTCGGCCCCGTCACCGGCGGCGAGGGCCGCCCCGCGGGCGACGCCACCAATGTCGTCACCGACTATGTGCATGTGCGCGGCGAAAGCCGCAGCCATGACGGGAAATTTTTCAAGGAGATCACCAAGGCCTACAAGGCGGCGTTCGAGAAGGCGGCCAAGAAGGTGACGAACACGCAAGGCAAGTCCGGCAAGGTCAAGTTCAAGGCCGAGACCGACTATTATCCGTTCCGCATGAAGGAGAACCTCCCCGTCGTCAAACGCGCGATCGAGGCGGTGTCCGCGGTCGGCGGCACGCCGGCCGTCCGCGCCGCCAATGGCGGCCTCGATGCGAACTGGATGGTGCGTCATGGTGTTCCGACCGTGACCTTCGGCGCCGGTCAAAACGAGGCGCACACGATCGACGAGTGGATCAATCTCGACGAATACGATCGCGCCTGCGCGCTGGCCGTGCAGCTTGCGACGATGCGGTGAGGTGCGTTGCGCTGCTCGCGCTTGCCGAGCAGCGCACGCCGGCCTAGCCTGCAAAGAAAACGCAGGGAGGCTACATGCCACGCATCGCTGAGATCGAGACCGGCTTCTATCGGATCCCCCTCCCCGTCACGCTCTCCGACTCGACCCATGGCGAGATCGCGGCGTTCGAGCTGATCACCTGCCGCATCCGCGATGCCGATGGCGCCGAGGGCGTGGGCTACACCTACACGGTGGGACGCAATGGCGGCGCTGTCGCCGACATTTTGAAACGCGAGATCCCGCCGCTCGTCGAAGGACGTGAGGCCGACGATACAGAAGCCATCTGGCATCACGTCTGGTGGGGCCTGCACTATGGTGGCCGCGGCGGGCCGGCAGTGCTGGCGCTCTCCGCGCTCGACATCGCGCTGTGGGATCTGAAAGCGCGGCGCGCGAAATTGCCGCTGTACCAGTTGCTCGGCGGCTTTGATGCGCGCGTGCCGTGCTACGCCGGCGGCATCGATCTCGATCTCTCGGTCGAGGCGCTGTTGAAGCAGACCGACGGCAATCTCGCAAAAGGCTTTCGCGCCATCAAGATGAAGGTCGGCCGGCCCGACCTCAAATCCGACGTCGCGCGCGTAGCTAGCATGCGCAAACATCTCGGCGACGGCTTTCCGTTGATGGCGGACGCCAACATGAAGTGGACGGTGGAGGACGCCATCCGCGCCGCCCGTGCCTTCGTGCCGTACGACCTGACCTGGCTGGAGGAGCCGATCATCCCCGACGACGTCGCGGGACATGCGCGCATCATGCAGGCCGGCGGCGTGCCGATCGCGGCGGGCGAGAATTTGCGCTCGCTGTGGGAGTTCAAGAATTACATCGTCGCGGGTGCGGTTTCCTATCCCGAGCCCGACGTGACCAATTGCGGCGGCGTGAGTGCGTTCATGAAGATCGCGCGGCTGGCGGAGGCCTTCAACCTGCCCGTCACCAGCCACGGCGCCCACGACATCACCGTGCATTTGCTCGCGGCCTGCCCGAACCGCTCCTATCTCGAAGCGCACGGTTTCGGGCTGGACAAGTACATCGAGCATCCGCTGGTGCTGGAGGACGGCAAGGCCCTGGCCCCGGCGCGGTTGGGCCACGGTATCAGCTTTGACTGGAAGGGGCTGGCGAAGCTTTCGCCTTAAGCGGCACGCGTTGCTGCACGCGAGGCATTCCAAGGCGCTTGATGCAGGGGGCGGATAATCCGCTATGCTGGCAGCAGCTGACACCATCGGAAAGAGCCACGCCTTGACCCCCGAGTTGCACCAGAAACTGACCGCGTGGCGCCAGCACCTTCACGCGCATCCCGAGCTGTCTCTCCAGGAGAAGGCCACCGCCGCCTTCGTGCAGGAAAAGCTCACCGAGCTCGGCATTGGCTTCGAGGCCGGTGTCGGCGGCCACGGCATCGTCGCGACACTGACGCGAGGGTCTGCGCAGAGCCGCGTCGGCCTGCGCGCCGACATGGACGCGCTGCCGATCACCGAGGATACCGGGCTCGCCTACGCCTCGAAACATCCCGGCGTGATGCACGCCTGCGGGCACGACGGGCACACGGCGTCGCTGCTCGGCGCCGCCGCGCTGCTGGCGGCCGACACCAGTTGGAGCGGCACGGTCGATTTCATCTTCCAGCCGGCCGAGGAAGGCTATGGCGGCTCGCGCGCGATGGTCGCGGCCGGGCTGTTCGAGCGCTTCCCGATGGATCGGGTGTTCGGCTTCCACAACTGGCCGGGACTTGAGGCCGGCACCATCGCGGTGCATGACGGTGTGGTCATGGCCTCCGGCGGGCGCGTCACCATCACCATCGAAGGCCATGCGGGACACGCCGGCATGCCGCATCTGACGCGCGATCCGGTGATGGCGGCGGGGCATTTGATCGTCGCCATGCAATCGATCGTTTCACGCAGCGTCGATCCGCTCGACACCGCCGTGCTCTCGCTGTGCACGATCGAGGGCGGCACGGCGCCGAACCAGGTTGCCGGCAAGGTCACCATCCGCGGCACGCTGCGGCATCACCGCAATGCCGTGAAGGACACCATCGTCGCGCGGATCGGCGAGATCTGCGCCGGCATCGCGACCAGCTTTGACGTCAAGGTCACGCCCGAGATCGTCATGGGCGTCGGCGTGGTGATCAACACGCCGGAGGAAGCCGGCCTCGCGCGCATGGCCGCCGACAAGGTGCAGGCGCGCGTGCGCCGCGATCTCGCGCCCAGCATGGCCGGCGAGGATTTTGCGTTCTACCTCGCCCAGCGCCCCGGCGCTTTTGTCTGGATCGGCAATGGACCCTTGCGCGACGGCGCCGAACTGCACGGCCCGCGCTACGATTTCAACGACGCGATTTTACCGGTCGCATCCGGCTGGATGGCCGAGGTCGCCAGGACGGCGCTGTCGGCGAACTAGAGTCATTTCCGTTCCGATAGAATCGGAACGGGGCTCTAGACTCTTGTTTTGACGCGTTTTCGTTACGCGAGCCGGCATCCACTTCGCTCGAAAACGCTCTCACCAGCAACCCTCTGAACATACTGCAGCAATGCCGGCCGGCGGGATGCGTCGCGCCGCCGGCTCGCGGGCGTGCGCTTGACGCACGGCGCCCGGGCGGGTTTAATAATCATCAACAACATTTGTTCGCATTCCGAACACGCGCCAATCGGGCAAAGCGGGGTCACAACACCGCGTCCGCGTCACCAGAGGAAACGTCACCGATGCAAGCCATCCTCACGGGCGACAGCACGCTCATCATCGCGATGATCGTCGCCTACATCGCCTTCACGTCCTGGCTCACGTTCAGGCTGCGCAGCAAGACCAGCGACCAGTTCATGACCGCTTCGCGCGCGATGCCGGCCGTGGTCGTCGGCGTGCTGATGATGTCCGAATTCGTCGGCGCCAAATCGACCGTCGGCACCGCGCAGGAAGCGTTTCAGTCCGGCATGGCGGCCGGATGGGCCGTGCTCGGCGCCTCGCTCGGCTTCCTGCTGTTCGGCGTGTTGATGGTGAAGAAGCTCTACAATTCCGGCGAATACACCATCTCGGCCGCGATCGCGCAGAAATACGGCAAGTCGACCATGCTCACGGTGTCCGTGATCATGATCTACGCACTTCTGCTCGTGAATGTCGGCAACTATGTCAGCGGGGCGGCGGCGATCGTCACCGCGCTGCATGTCAGCATGCCCGTTGCGATGTGCGTCATCGCAGTGGTCTCGACCTTCTACTACGTGTTCGGCGGATTGAAGGGCGTCGCCTGGGTGACGATCCTGCACAGCGCCTTCAAGGTCGTCGGCATCATCATCATCTTTTCCGTTGCGATGTCGCTGACCGGCGGCATCGCGCCGATCCAGGCCAAGCTGCCGGCCTATTATTTCAGCTGGGACGGCAAGATCGGCTTCACGACCATCTTCGCCTGGACCTTCGGCACGGTCGGCGCAATCTTCTCGACGCAATTCATCGTGCAGGCGATCTCCTCGACGCCAAGCGCGGACGACGCCCGCAAGGCGACCTATTATGCGGCGGCGTTCTGCCTCCCGCTCGGCTTCCTGCTCGCGCTGATCGGCGTCGCCGCGAAATTTCTCTATCCCGACATGAACAGCCTTTACGCGCTGCCGGTGTTCCTGGAGAAGATGCCGCCGCTGGCCTCGGCCTTCGTGACGACCTCACTGGTCGCCTCGATCTTCGTCAGCGTCTGCACCGTGGCGCTCGCGATCGCTTCGCTTGTGGTGCGCGACTTCTATGTGCCCTATTGGAAACCGACGCCGGAGCGCGAGCTGAAGATGACGCGTGTGTTCTCGGTAGTGATCGGCATCGCACCGCTGGTGTTCGTCTTCTTCATCCCTGAAATCCTCAAGCTGTCGTTCTTCACGCGCGCACTGCGCCTGTCGGTGACGATGGTGGCGATGATGGGCTTCTATCTGCCATTGTTTGCCAGCAACCGCGGCGCCACCGCCGGCCTGATTGGCGCTGCGGTCTCGACCACGATCTGGTACGTGCTCGGCAACCCCTTCGGCATCGACAATATGTATATCGCAGCCGCAACGCCGCTGGCCGTGATGGCACTCGAGCGCCTGCTGCTGGGCCGCACGCCCGCCCCGGCACAGCCTGCGCAGCCAACATTGGTGGAAAGGACTTCGACATGACCATCGATACCGAGGTCGCGATTACGGACATCGAGATCGCGGCCGACGGCGCCGTTCGCCAGGCTGCCGGCGATCCCGACCGGTTCGACGCCTTCATTCCCTCGCCTTGCGTGCAGAACCACGCGGCCAATCTGATGCCGCTCGCCAATGGCGATTTGGCTTGCGTCTGGTTCGGCGGCACGCAGGAGGGCATGTCGGACATCTCGGTCTATTTCTCGCGGCTTCCCCGCGGCGCGACGCAATGGTCGCGGGCGGAGAAGCTGTCCGACGATAGCGGCCGCTCGGAGCAGAACCCGGTGCTGTTCCCTGCCCCGGACGGCACGCTGTGGCTGATGTGGACGGCGCAACTGGCGGGCAACCAGGACACCGCGCTGATCCGCCGCCGCATCTCGCGCGATCATGGCAAGAGCTGGGGCCCGATCGAGACGCTGTTTCCCGAGCATCGCGGCCGCGGCACCTTCATCCGGCAGCCGATCGTCGTACTCGACAATGGCGACTGGCTCTTGCCGGTGTTCTATTGCCACAGCACGCCGGGTAAGAAATGGAACGGCGACGAGGACACCAGCGCGGTGAAGATCTCGTCCGATGCGGGTGCGACCTGGCGCGATGTCGACGTCCCCGGCAGCCGCGGCTGCGTGCATATGAGCATCGCGCGGCTCGACGACGGCGCGCTGATCGCGCTGTACCGCAGCCGCTGGGCGGACAACATCTATCAGAGCCGGTCCACCGATCACGGCCGCAGCTGGTCGGCGCCGGTGGCGACCTCGCTTCCGAACAACAACTCCTCGATCCAGGTCACGCGGCTCGGCAACAGCCATCTCGCGCTGGTCTTCAACGATTCCAGCGCCAAGGATGCGACCGGGCGCCGCCTCTCGCTCTATGACGAAATCGAGGACGACCTTCCGCCGGTTCTCGCCGGCGACGGCGGCAAGGCTGACGGACGCACCGCGTTCTGGGGCGCGCCACGGGCGCCGATGACACTGGCGATTTCGGCTGACGGCGGACGGAGCTGGACCAGACGCAACGTCGAGACCGGCGACGGCTATTGCATGACCAACAATTCGCGCGACCAGACCAACCGCGAGCTGTCCTATCCTTCGGTCAAGCAGACCGCCGACGGTGCGATCCACATGGCCTTTACCTTCCATCGCCGCGCGATCAAATATGTGCGCGTGACCGAACCCTGGGTGACGCGGGACTGAGATCATGGACAAGAGGCCGCACGCGCTCGTCACGGGCGCCAGTTCTGGGATTGGCGCTGCGATCGTCGAGCGACTGCTGCGCGACGGCTGGCGCGTCACCGGGATCAGCCGCCGCCCCGGGCCGTTCGATCATCCGGCGTTTGATCATCTGTCGCTTGACCTGAACGATGTCGACGGCGTTGCAAACGCCGTCGCGCACCTCGCGCCGACTGCGCTCGTTCATGCCGCAGGCATGCTCAAGGTCGGCGAACTCGGATCGCTCAGCCATGACGACGGCGCCGCGATGTGGCGGCTGCATGTCGATGTCGCCGAGCGTCTCGCCAACGCCTTCGCGCCGCGCCTGCCGCAGGGCGGGCGCATCATCTTCATCGGCAGCCGCACCGCATCGGGCGCGGCCGGCCGCGGCCAATATGCCGCGACAAAAGCAGCACTGGTCGCGCTCGCGCGGTCCTGGGCGATCGAGCTCGCGCCAAAAGGTATCACGGTCAATGTCGTCGCGCCGGCCGCGACCGAGACGCCGATGCTGAAGGATCCGACGCGTGCCAATGTCGCGCCAAAACTGCCGCCGATCGGCCGCTTCATTCAACCGGAGGAAGTCGCAGGCGCCGTGGCATTCCTGCTCTCAGCAGACGCTGCGGCCATCACGGGCCAGCAACTCGTCATCTGCGGCGGCAGCTCGCTCTGAATTCGCCGGCGGCCGCCGACGATCAGCCTGGTCCGAGGCGATCGTCGATGTAACGCCGAAGCGCTGCGGCGGCATTCAACATGTGCGCACGCATTCTGCGCGAAGCCGTATCGCCATCCCCTTCGGCGATCGCCTGCATGATGGCGTCATGCTCGTCCCGAGACCTGCGAATGCGATCGCCCTGCCGCAATTGCGTGCGGCGGAAGGCACTGAGCCGCGAACGGACATCCTGCGCCTGCTCGGCGAGAAATGCGTTGTGCGTCGCGCGGTAGATGCCTTCGTGGAACTGCCGGTTGAAAGCATCGTAGGCATCGACGTCTCGCGCCTCGACCATCGCCATCGAGCTGTCGTGAAGCTCGATCAGATCGCTGCGCTCGAGCGGGGTCATGCGATAGGTCGCGAGCCGGACACACATCGCCTCGACCTCGGCGCTGGTCTCGAACATGTCCATGATACGCTCCGGCGTCATCCGCGCAACGACCAGGCCGCGACGCCCGCGCACTTCGACGAGGCCACCGACCACAAGTTGGCGAAGCGCTTCCCGCACCGGTGTGCGGGAAGCGCCGAAACGATCGGCAAGCTGCTGCTCTTCGAGCGCCGACCCGGCAACGAGCGCACCGGATGCAATCTCGTCGGTGAGCGCGTTCCGGATCCGATCGGAGAGCAGCCCCCCATCGTCTTCGGCTTCGGTTGCGACCTTGAACAAACCCGCCATTCACTCTCCTACGATCGCGCGCACCGCGAAGTAAAGGATCGACGGCGCGACCAGACATCCCAATCCGGTGTGGAATGTCGCCGTCAACGCACCATAAGGCACCAGACGCCGGTCGGTCGCCGCAAGCCCGCCGGACACGCCGCTGACCGTTCCCATCAAGCCGCCAAACACCATTGCGCTGCGCGGATTGTTCAGGCCGATCATCTTCGCCACGAACGGCGTACCGATCATAACGATCACTGCCTTGAATACACCGGTCGCAATCGAGAGCGCAATAACCGGTGAAGATGCTCCAATCGCCGCCCCCGTGACCGGGCCGACGATGTAGGTCACCGCGCCCGCACCGATCGTCGTCATCGAGACGGCATCGGTATAGCCGAACGCCGCGGCAACGAACACGCCAAGGATGAACGGAACGACCGTTCCCAGTCCAAGCGCGATCGCGCCGATCGCGCCAGCCTTGCGCGCATGGACGACGTCGACCTCGAAGGCCGTGGCGACGATGGCGAAATCCCGCAGCATTGCGCCTCCCATCAAGCCGACCCCGGCCAGCGCCGGGAAGTCGGCCACACCCTTTTCGCCACCGGTGGCCAGCCCCCCGAAAAAGGCCAGGGCAAGGCCGAGCATGATCGCGATCGCGGAGGCGTGGATCCGCCCGAAGGTGAGGTATTTCGAAATTGCTCCGGATATCCACATCAGGATCCCCACGGCCGCGAAAGCGGTGATCAGCGCATTGGCGGCGAGAACGTGAGATATCATGTTCATCCGATCCTCCCGGACTTGAAGTGAGGTACAGGCGCCGCGAGTGCCTCGGCCTCTCGCGCTTCGATCTCGTCCATCGTCTCGACACGGCCGCTGAGCCGGCCGATCAGGGCCACCATCGCGAAACACACCATGACCGCGCCGATTCCCGCGATGACGACGACCGGTCCGCCTTTGACCGCAGCGACAACGTTCTGCTGCGCCGCCATGGCGACCACGATCGGGATGTAGAAGCTGCCCCAGAATTCGACGCCGGTCTTGAGCCCGTGACTGAGCTGGCCATGCCGCATCAGCCAAAGCCGGGCCGCGATCAGGAACATCATCGCGATGCCGACGCCGCCGACATTGGCCTTCACGCCGAGGGCGACACCAAGCAGGTCTCCCAACAGGCCGCCGAGAAGGGTGCAGATCGCGAGCAGTGCAACGCCGGAAATTGTCACGGGCGCCTCCTCTCGGTGAGCGAGGAGCCAACCCCTGGATACGGACGCTTTGTATGCAATCGCATCTTAAATTCCCTCCTATGTATGCGAATATCCATCGCTTATGGCTTAGTGCATACACCGGTTGACTTTCGAAGGCAATACGCATACACTAAACGTCATTGAAACTGATTGCGCATGCCAAGGAGCCGAGATGAGCGATTGGGGTATGCAAAAGGCCGTCTTGGGAGAGCGCCTCGCGGCCGGCCGTCGGCACGCCAAGGGCAAGACCGTCCCGCTCCCAAACCTGCCCGCGTTTCTCAAGGCGGTGATCAGGTCAGGCGACCGGGTGTGCCTGGAGGGCGATAATCAGAAGCAGGCCGACATCCTCGCTTCCGCGCTCGCGAACCTCGACCCTGCCGAGGTTCATGACTTGCACATGGTGCAGTCGGGCGTGGTTCTGCCCGCGCACCTCGACATCTTCGAGAAGGGCATCGCGCGGCGGCTCGACTTTTCCTACTCCGGTCCGCAAGCGGCGCGCATCGCGAAGATGCTGTTCGGCCGCAAGATCGAGCTCGGCGCCGTCCATACCTATCTCGAGCTGTTCGCCCGCTATTTCATCGATCTCACCCCGAACGTCGCGCTGATCGCCGCGGTGAGCGCCGACAAGGACGGCAACCTCTATACGGGCCCCAATACCGAAGACACGCCGACGGTCGTGGAAGCGACGAGCTACAAGAACGGTCTCGTCGTGGCGCAGGTCACCGAGATCGTCGACAAGGTGCCGCGGGTCGACATTCCCGGCGACCTCGTGCATTTCGTCGTCGAGGCCGGCCGTCCCTTCTATGTCGAGCCGCTCTTCACCCGCGATCCCGCTGCCATCACCGAGACCCAGATCCTGACGGCGATGCTCGCCATCAAAGGCATCTACGCGCCCTATGGCGTGCGCCGGCTCAATCATGGCATCGGCTTCAACACCGCCGCGATCGAGCTGCTGCTGCCGACCTACGGCGAGAAGCTCGGCCTCAAGGGCAAGATCTGCACGCACTTCGCGCTCAATCCGCATCCAACGCTGATCCCGGCGATCGAAAACGGCTGGGTCGAGCAGATCCACTGCTTTGGATCGGAAGTCGGCATGGAGGACTATGTCGCCGCGCGATCGGATATCTTCTTCACCGGGCCGGACGGGTCGCTGCGATCAAATCGCGCCTTCTGCCAGACGGCGGGCCTCTATGCCTGCGACATGTTCATCGGCTCGACGCTCCAGATCGACCTCGAGGGCCACAGCTCGACGGTGACGACCAGCCGCATCGCCGGATTCGGCGGTGCGCCCAACATGGGCTCCGATCCGCGGGGCCGCCGCCACCCGAGCGAACCCTGGCTCAAGGCCGGCGCCGAGGCGGCGCCCGACGCCCCCGCGGCACTGCGCCGCGGCCGCAAGCTGGTGGTGCAGATTGGCGAGACCTTTGGCGATCGCAACGCCCCGCTCTTCGTCGAGCGGCTGGACGCGCTCGAACTGGCGCGCGCGCTCAACCTCGATCTCGCGCCGGTGATGGTCTATTCCGACGACGTCACGCACATCGTCACCGAAGAGGGTATCGCCAATCTCTTGATGTGCCGGACCAAGGACGAGCGCGAGCAGGCGATACGCGGCGTTGCCGGATATACGGACATCGGGAGGGCCCGCGATCCAAAACTGGTCGAGCAGCTCAGGCAGCGCGGTGTGATCCGGCGCCCCGAAGATCTCGGCATCGACCCGCTCGACGCCGACCGGCGTCTGCTGGCGGCCCGCTCGATCAAGGATCTCATGCTGGCATCCGGCGGCCTTTACCGTCCGCCCAGTCGCTTCCGCAATTGGTGAGGAGTTTTGCATGGAAAAGCTCAGCTTCAGACTGTCTTCCCCGAACAGCGCCGGCGGCACCCGCACGCAGGCGATCGTCGGCGTCGTCGCCTCCGGCAATCTCGAAGTCCTGCTGGAACGGACCTCACCGGCCGATGTCTGCACGATCGAGATCGCGACGGCGGCCCATGGCTTCGGCCTCGTATGGGACGCCGTGGTCCGCGACTTCGCCGCGCGCCGGTCGGCCGGTGGCTTGCGCATCTCCATCAATGATGGCGGAGCCCGGCCCGACACGGTCGCGCTACGCCTCGCGCAAGGCGTCCGCAAGATCGAGGAGCCGGAACAATGACAGCCGCCACAGCCAACACTGGCTTGCTGAGCTGGTATGAGGCGAGCGCCCGGCAGCGCATCGACGCTCTCGTCGATACCGATAGCTTCCAAGAATTCATCGGCCCCGAGTTGCGGGAGACCAGTCCGCATCTTTCGATCTTCGACCTGCCGGAGCAGTTCGACGACGGCATCGTCGTCGGACGCGGCCGCCTGGAGGGCTCCCCTGTGCTCGTTGCCGCACAGGAGGGACGCTTCATGGGCGGCGCCTTCGGTGAAGTCCATGGCGCCAAGCTCACCGGACTCTTGCGCGCAGCGTGCGCACTTCATCAGGAGGTGCTGATCCTGTTCGACACCGGCGGCGTGCGCCTTCAGGAGGCCAATGCGGGCGAGCTCGCGATCGCCGAGATCATGCGCGCGGTCGTCGAGGCACGGCGCGCGGGCATCAGCGTGATCGGGCTGATCGGCGGACGCGCCGGATGCTACGGCGGCGGCAGCCTGATCGCCGGCACCTGCTCGCGCCTGATCGTGTCGGAGCAGGGGCGGATCAGCGTCAGCGGCCCCGAGGTGATCGAGACCAACAGAGGCATCGAGGAGTTCGACTCGCGCGACCGTGCGCTGGTCTGGCGCACCATGGGCGGCAAGCACCGCTATCTCATCGGCGGCGCCGACATGTTCGTCGACGACGAGGCGCTTGCGTTTCGCCAGGCTGCGATCGGAGCGCTCAGGGGCAAGCGAGGATACGACGAGGCGGTTCTCGAAGCCGAGCAGAAGCGCCTCGAGCGGCGATTGCAACGTTTCGGCGAGGCGAAGGACGCCGTCGAGATCTGGCAGGCGCTCGGGCTCGATGCGCCGACCGAAATCCCTGCTCTTCCAACGGACGCGTTCCTTCGCGCGGCAGGCAAGAGGGAGAACGCCGATGACGCGCGATGAGATTCTGGCCAGCCTGTTTCCGAACGGCAGCGACATCGAAATTGCCGGTGCGATCCTTGCCGGAAATGCGACGCTGCCTGATGGCAGGCCGATCCACGTGCTCGGCATCACCCAAGGACAGAACCTTGGCGTGGACGAAGCGATCGTGCTCGCAGGGCATGTGATCGAGATCATCGGATCGCAAGACCGGGCTCCGATCCTGGTCCTGGTGGATTCCGCCAGCCAGCGCATGAGCCGGCGCGACGAGCTGCTCGGCCTCAGCGAGTACCTCGCGCATCTCGCCAAGGCCCTGCTGCTGGCGGAGGCAGAGGGTCACCGCACTGTCGGCCTGCTCTACGGCGGCAGCGCGGCCGGCGCGTTCATCGCCACCGCGCTGTCCACCGGCACGCTGGTGGCGCTTCCCGGCGCGCATCCCGCCGTGATGGATCTGCCGTCGATGGCGCGGGTCACCAAGCTTCCGATCGAGGTCCTCAAGGCCAAGGCGGAAGCGACGCCGGTGTTCGCGCCCGGGCTCGACAACATGGTCCGCACCGGCGGCATTCAAATCGTCTGGGACGAAACTGCGCCGCTGGCGCCGCAGCTTGCGGCCGTGCTGGCGCGCCCGGCAGGACGGGATGATCGCGCCCGGCTTGGCGCCGTACGAGGTGGACGTCTCAAGGCAGCCGAGATTGCCGATCGGGTCGTTGCGCTCGCTACGGCCCTGCATCAGGGGGGGCAACATGGCTGAAGCTCTCGAACGCCATACGATGGTGAAGACTTCCGCGGCAGCCTGGACCGCGGTGATGGCGCGGCATCCGGAGTTCGCTGAGCACGTGATCGTCGAAGGCTGGGCGCGTGCCGGCCGTCCGCTCATCGTGCGGCGGCCAGGCTGCAGCGATCCCGCGGGAAAGATTCCGCTCGGCCTGCCGCTGCCGCCGTCTCACGGCAAGCGGCGCATCGCGATCGCGCTCGATGCCGGCGAGATCATCGAACGCAAGCCGCCTCCACTGCTGGCCGACGCGGCAGCGTCCGCCCCTTCGACGTGGCAGGACACGATCGACCGCCTTGTCCGCCTGTGTCCGGAGACGCGGACGTTTGGCAGCCTGGCGTGGCAACATCTCACCGGCCTGCCCTATCTTTCGGATCACTCGGACCTCGACCTGCTGTGGCCGGCGCAGGCGAGCACCCTGCCCCTCGAGATCGCCGGCATCGCGCACCTGGCGCCGATGCGGCTCGACGGAGAGATCATCTGCACCGCGGGCGGCGTGCAATGGCGTGAACTGACAGGCGCGGATTCGGACGACGTTCTCGTGAAGGGATTGAGCGGCGTCCACAGCATGACGAGAGCTGCTTTTCTCGCAGGCGGGACGCCATGACCATTGCGCTGAGATGGCAGGCGCTGCCGGGCCGCGAGCTCCATGCGGAGCAGATCGGTCATCTCGCGTCGCTTTGTCTCAAGCTCGAAGTTGAGACCCATCCAAAGCCGGGGCTCGTCAGCCACATCGACAACGGCGCGCACAGCGACATGGACGCCGAGCTGCTGTGCCGAAGTGCCGATACCCTCGCTCCATTCTTCCGCGATCTGGCGGTCGCCGGCACTGAGGGCGCCGGCATGAGCCGGCTGCGCGCGATCGGAGTCGCCGCCGAACGTGCCATGCTCGCGGCAACGGCAGGTGTGAACACGCATCGCGGCGCGATCTTCGGGCTGGGCCTGCTCTGCGCCGCGGCCGGCTTTCGCAGTGCGGCCGGCCTTCGCAAGACGCTCGGCGATGCGGTATCGCAAATTTGGGGCGACGACATCCTGTCCGGCCCCATATCGCTCCGCAGCCATGGCGCGGTGGCGGCGCGGCGCTACGGCGCCGGCGGCGCCAGGGCGGAAGCTGCCGATGGCTTTCCGTCGGTCTATGACATCGCGCTGCCCGCGCTGCGTGCAGCGCGAACGCGCGCGCCTAGTGATGAGGAAGCAGTGCGCATTCAGACATGCATGGCGCTGATCGCCAATGTTGCCGACACCAATCTGCTGCACCGGGGCGGGCCCGAGGGATTGCGCTTCGCGCAAGCCAGTGCATCGGCATTCCTCGCCGCCGGAGGCGTCGGGTCTGCCGGGTGGCGCACGCGCGCCGTCGATATTCATCACGCATTCGTGGCGCGCAATCTCAGTCCGGGCGGCTCGGCGGATCTGCTCGCCATGGCCCTGTTTGTCGATCGGCTGGAACGCTGATGCTGGCACTGCTCTGCGGCGGACAAGGTACGCTTTCGGACAAGATCTTCGATCTGGTCGCCGATCAACCTGCCGTAGCGCCAGTTTTTGCTGCGGCAACCGCCTGTCTCGGCGAAGATCCGCGGAATCTTGTTAGGACGCGAGGCACGGACGAGCTATCCGCCAACCATGTCAGCCAGATCCTGACCGTCACATCGACGCTGGCGATCCACGCCTGCATTGCCGACCTGCTGACCGAGCAAACCGCCGTCACAGGTTACAGCGTCGGCGAAATGGCGGCCTGGAGCATTGCCGGAATATGGACGGCCGAGGAAGCGTTGCGGTTGACGGACGTTCGCGCGCAGCTGATGGACAGTGCGGCCGGACCGGATGGTCGCCTCGGCTATGTCCGCGGCCTTGACCAGATCACGCTCGAACGCCTGCTCGATACATATCGCTGCGAGGTCGCGATCAGGAATCCCGATCGTCTTGTCGTGATCGGAGGCTCTGAGCAGGATGTGATCGACCTCTGCGAGGCGGCAATCCGACAGGGCGCCGCACGCAGCGGTCTTCTCGCAGTGAAGATCGCATCGCACACGTCACGGCTCGCGCGCGCCTGCAAACCGTTGCAACAGGCGCTCGACGCCAGCAGGCGCGTCCCGATCGCAAGCCAGCGGATCCTGCTCGCCGGAGGTGACGGCGAGCGCATCTTCTCCGCAAGCGATGCAACAGCAAAGCTTGCCTGCCAGGTCGCGCGCCCCATCGACTGGTCGGCGACGCTGGAGGCCCTGGCAGAGCTGGGGGTCAGCAGGGTGCTGGACCTCGGTCCGGGACATGCGCTCGCCGAAATGATGCAGGCCTTCCTCCCCGACATCCGCTGCTACGCCGCCGATGGATTTCGCACCATCGAGGGCCTGCGCCACTGGATTGAATCCGAATAGTAGCCTTCCGTCATCACGCCTCGTCGAGATGATCGAATAATTCCTCGACCCTGTCGAACGGCGCATCGCGCATCGGGCTGTGGTAGACGACACGATCGCCGTCGCGTTGCAGCGACCGCCCCGTGGACTTCCCCTTGGATTTCCGCAATCGCCCGGGCAGGAACGTCGCGGCCACCGCCTCGCGGCCAACGTCCAGGCGGATGATGCCTCGGCGCTTGCAAGCGAGCCTCAGTCTTGCTGCTGCAAAGAAGTCGCTGGCCCCCGGCGGCAGTTGGCCGAACCGGCGGGAGGTTTCCTCCTCCAGATCGTCAAGCTCGTCCTCGCTGCGGCACCGTGCGGCACGGGCATAGAGTTCGAGCCGCACCGGCTCGGATTGCACGTAAGTCTCCGGAAGCATGTCCGCGACCGGCAGATTGAGGTCGGGCACCCAAACCGCGGCCCGTCCGTCATCGACCTTCTCCGACGCCATCTTCAGGAGATGGCTGTAGAGCACGGGTCCGAAGACCTGGACATGGCCGGATTGCTGCTCCGAAAACAGGTCGCCTGCGCCCCTGAGATCCAGGTCGCGCTCGCTGATGGCAAAACCCGCGCCCGGCCGGTTAAACTCCTCGAGCACAGCGAGCCGCTTCTCGGACTGTTCGGAGGCCGACTCGGTCAACAGATATGCGAAGGCGCGTATTCCGCCACGCCCCACCCGGCCGCGCAGCTGGTGAAGCTGGGCAAGGCCGAACTTTTCGGGCCAGCAGACCACGATCGTATTGGCACGCGGGATATCGAGGCCGCTCTCGACGATGTTGGTGGCGAGCAGAACATCGGCCCTGCCCTCGACGAAGCTCATCATGCGGTCGTCAATCTCGTCGGCAGGCAATCTGCCATGGAGACAGACGATGTGAAGATCGGGGGCCACCGCCTGCACCCGTGCCAGCATGGGCTCCAGATCCTGGATGCGCGGACAGATCAGGAAACTCTGCCCGTGGCGCCTCTGCTCCCGCAGCAACGCCGAAGCAATCGCGGCATCCGACAAGGGAGCGATTTTGGTTGCGACCGGGAGCCGATAAAGCGGTGGCGAGGCGATGATGCTCAAATCCCTGAAGCCGGCGAGACCTGCGGCGAGGGTCCGCGGAATGGGTGTGGCGCTCATCCAGAGCGTATGAACATTCTTGGCGAGCCCGGAGAGTTTTGCCTTTTCGGCCGCGCCAAAATGCTGCTCTTCGTCGATGATGACGAGGCCGAGATCGGCAAACTTCACGTCCTTTGCGGCGAGAGCCTGGGTTCCGATCACGACTTTCATCCGGCCGCTTCGCAAGCCCTCCTTCGTCTCCCGCATCTCGGCGCCTGACACGGCCTGCGACAACATCCCCACTTCGATGTCGAACGGAGCAAAACGCCTGCGGAACGTCGCGACGTGCTGCCGCGCCAGTACGGTCGTCGGCACTGCGATCGCCACCTGCTTTCCCGACAGCACCACGGCGGCTGCCGCCCGCAGCGCCACCTCGGTCTTCCCGAATCCGACGTCGCCGCAGATCACCCGGTCCATCGGGTGACCGGACGCGAGATCATCAAGGACGTCACGGATCGCCTTGGCCTGATCGGCCGTCGTGAAATAGGGAAAGCGCGCAACGAATTTCTCGTAGACCGCACCCGTTGGGACCAGCTTTGCAGCCCGCCGCCGGCGGCGCTGGCTGATGTGTTTGGCAAGCACCTTGCCGGCGATCTGGATCTCGCGCTCGGCCTCGGTGCGGCGGGCCCACCAATGGCTCCCATCCGCCTTGTCGAGCGCCAGCTTGCCCCGCTCCGCCGCGTAAGGCCACATCAGGGCCAGATCGGGCGGCGGCACGAGCGCCGCATCGTCTCCCGCAAACGACAGCCTGACCATCTCCCGCAACGCGCCGCCGCCCGTGTTCACAGTCTGCAAGCCATCGAGCACGGCGAGGCCACGCTGGAGATGAACGATCACCGTGCCCTGTTCCGGCACATCGGCATGGTCGAAAGCGGTGCTCCAGGCTTTGGCCATCGGCTGCGGGTGATGGGCCCTGCTCCCGAGCACGTCGGACGCCGTCACCACGACAAGAGCCTTTTTCCCCGGCACGACGAAGCCCGCATCGAGATCGGCCAGCATTGCGACTTCGCGGTTGCGGCTGCTCGTCACTTCGTCCCAATCCGAAAGACGCTCCGCCTTGACGCCGCTCATCCGCTCCATCGCACGCAGATCCTCCTCCTGCGCCGCGATGAAGACCAGGCGCGAACCATCGCCCCGCGTCTCCTCGACGAAGGCACGAAAGGCTTTCCGAGAGGATGTCAGCTTCGAGAATTCCGGCGTGGGCTGGAACGGAGCCGTCCGTGCCAACACCTTCATGCCCTTGGTGGCCTGCTTCCAGTCGCGCGGCCCCAGATATTCGCGCTCTCGCTCGACGCGGCCCGCGGCGTCTTCGATCGTGCTCAGCCAGCCGTCGGCATGCAGCGGGACGCCCGAATCCGCGATCCACTTGGCGCGTCCGCAATAGTCGAACAGCGTCGCGCGCTTGTCCCGCTTGCCGGCGAAGCCGAGCCGCTCCGACATGGGATCGACGAGGAGCTCTTTCGTCTCGAAAATGATCTCGTGCTCTTTCGGGTCGAACGCCACGATCCGATTGATCGCGCGCCCCGAATGCTCGACCCGGAACGGACCCAGCGCACCGGCCGGAAATATCTCGAACGTCTGCCCGTGAAACAGCACGCCGCCCGGATAATCCGGCTCGTCATCAGAATCGTAACCCAGCGCCGCGAGACGCACGCGAAGCTCGGCTTCCGAGAACGCACCGCCGACCTTCAAACTCATATGCAGGCGCGACAGGCTCGCCGGCGATGGCAGGCGCTCCATTACCGCTTCCGCCGTCGACACGAGAAAGATCGGCCGTTTGGATTTCGCCAGACGTCTCAGGACCGCGGCTCTGCGCCCTGCGATTTCACGAGACGGCTCCAACTGATCGAACGGCAAGGTGTTCAAGCGCGGAAACACCAGGACCTCGCAGGACGGGTCGAGCGCGTGAATGACGCTACCGAGCCGCTCCGCCCGGTTCTCACTCTCGGCGAGGAACACGAGGCCGCTGCGGCCAGACTGCTTCCATTGCGCAAGCAGATGAAGCGCCATCATGCCGAGCGGCGACGATGACGAGATCGTGGCGCGTTGCGAGCCCTTGCCCTGCTTTGGCAAACTCTTCGTTGGCGAACTCTTTTTTGGCGAGTTCTTTTTTGCCGAGCTCTTTGTCGAGTTCTTTGTCGAGCTCTTGGCAGGGCGCGTTTTCTTGGAATGCCGCACGTGAATCCGTTTCTGGTCGTCAACGATCGTCAATCGCACGCGCGCCGAACTCATGTCGATTCGGCAGTGCGGCGTCATGCATATGGGATCTGCCGTGCGAGCGCACGCCTCCCATCAACTCGCGCGCGGCGTGCCGATTGCCGGCAAACGCGAACAATTGCGCGAGGACAAGCGTCGTCTAGCAGACGTGCGCGCCTATTTCTACCCTTGTTCTACCTTGCCAGAACTTCGCGACTAAATGATGCCGCTCTGCCGAAGCGCCGCAATCGCAGCCGCGTCATAGCCGAGTTCGGCCAGCACAACATCGGTGTGCTCACCGAGCATTGGCGGACGCGTCGCGATTTCACCCGGCGTTTCCGACAGCCGGACGGCGGCGCGCGCGACCGGGGCTGGTTTCGGCAAGCCTGGATAGTCGACGTCCTGCAAGAAGCCGGCGGCGCGAATGTGCGGATGATCCAGCGCCTGTTGCGGGCTCAGAACCGGCCCGGTCGGAATCATCGCTTTGCCCAGGGTATCGACAGCCTCCTGCGTGGTGCGCTCGCTGCACCAGCGCGCCATGCGTTCGCTGATGATGGGGCCGTTGTTGCCGCGGCTGATGTCGTCGGCAAAGCGCGGATCGTTCAGCCACTGCTCCTCCTCACCCATCAGCTTGGCCCAGCGCTTGAACAGCGGATGTCCGGTGACCTGGCACAGCACCCAGCCGTCTTTGGTCCGGTAGATGTCGGCGGGCGCGGCCGTCTGGCCGAGATTGCCGGTCGGAACGCGATTGACGCCGATGACCGCCTGCTCGATCAGCGTGGCGTTGGTGAAGGACAATGCGGTCGCAAGCAGCGCGCCCTCGACGATCTGCCCGCGCCCGGATTTGCCGCGCTCGATCAGCGCGGCGAGCGTTCCGAACGCGCAATGCAGCGCGGTTCCGAAATCGACCCAGTTCACCGCGGCGCGGTAGGGCGGATCGCCTGCACCGGTCATGTACACCGAACCCGACATGACCTGGCCGACGCCGTCGAAGCCGACGCGGTCCGACCATGGCCCCGGTCCGCCGAAGGCAGTTGCCGTCGTCAGGATGATGTCGGGCTTGATCGCCTTCAACGAGTCGTAATCGAGCTTCATCGCGCGCAGGGTCTGCGGCGGCAAATTTGCGACGACGACGTCAGCGGTGGCCACCAGGCGGCGCATCACCTCCTGGCCCTCCGGCTTCATCGGATCGAGCGTGATGCACTTCTTGTTGCGGTTGACCTGGAGAAACAGCGCGCCCTCACCGCCCTCGCCGACCGGCGCCACGAAGCGATCCTCGCTGCCGTCGCGCTTCTCCACGCGGATGACCTCGGCGCCGAATTCGGCCAGCAGTGTCGCGCAATACGGCCCGGCGATATAGCGCCCGAAATCGAGGACGCGCACGCCCTCCAGAACTCCCCCCATCGATCTCTTCTTTCCCTCTATCTTTCCGGTCAGATTACAGGGAATGCCTGCCACGGCAAGGTGCAGCGCACAGATGCCCTGCCTTCAAGATGTCATCATCCAACCGTTTCGGCTGGCGGAAATTCTGCTCTAGTATGGATCAGTCCGTTCCTCCAGCCAGAAGCGTAGATCCATGCCGCAACAATTCGATCGATCCGCAGAAGATCTCGGCAACGCCATTCATTTCGAGCACGTCAACATCCAGGTTCCGGATCAGCGCCTCGCCGCGCTGTTTTACGTCGCGGGGCTCGGGCTCACCCGCGATCCCTATCTGATGGTGTCCGACACCAACATGTGGATCAATGCCGGACGGAGCCAGTTTCACCTGCCAGGCGGCAGACCGCAGGTGCTGCGCGGCCATGTCGGGCTGGTCATCGAGGGCCGTGAAGCGTTGCTGCAACGATTGGCGTCAGTCGCCAAGAAGCTCGAGGGCACGGCGTTCAAATTCGCCGAGCACAATGGCTATGTCGAGGCGACCTGTCCGTGGGGCAACCGCCTGCGCTGTTATGAACCGGACGCGGCGCGCTTCGGGCGCATCACGCTCGGTATCCCCTATGTCGAGTTCGAGGTGCCTGTCGGGACGGCGCAAGCGATCTGCGCCTTCTATCCGGAGATCATGGGCATGCCCACGGACTTGTGGAATGGAGACGGCACGGTTGCAGCGGTGAAGACGGGCCGCGACCAGCACCTGCTGTTCCGCGAGAGCGACCGGCCGCAGGGCGACTATGACGGCCACCATGTGCAAATGTACATCACCGACTTCTCCGGCCCGTACCGCAGGCTGCTCGCGCGCAATTTGATCTCGCGCGAGGACAATCAGTATCAGTACCGGTTCTGCGACATCGTCGATCTCGGCAGCGGCAAGCCACTGTTCACAGTCGAGCACGAGGTGCGCAGCGCGACCCACCCGATGTTCATGCGGCCGATGGTCAATCGCAATCCGGTGGTCAACAACCGCAATTACGCGTACGGCCACGATCAGGCATCGTGGGCGATGGGGCCGGATCAGTACGAGGGATAGGCAATAGCCAAGTCCCGCGAGTCTCGGTTGCCGGGCGGCTCCGCCGAGCGGGGCCGCCGCATGTTGCCAGACGGGTGAGCGTCACATCAGAAGTGGACCTCGGTGCGCATACCAAGAACCACGGCGTTGTCGGTCTTCACGCCCGCGGCGTTATAGCCGCGCCCGCCGGGATTGATCACATACTGCGCATCGAACTTGAGGTTCAGCCAGCCGGTCGCCTGCCAGCCGTACCAGACTTCGATCGGAACTTCGTTGCCGTCGGCATTGGGGCTCAGCGCAGCCGAATTCACGTGGGTGGTGCCCACGGCGAAGCCGACTTCGTCCTGGGGACGCCAAGCGAACGTTCCGGTATGCCGGAAGCCGAGGGCGATCTGGTAGTCCTGGTACGACGTCCGGTGATCGGCGACAGTCGTATTGAGGAAGGTGTACCAACCCACCGCGCCGGGACCGTCAACAGTCAACCGTTGCAGGATCGACTCGTAGACGCCGAAGCGACCTCTCTGATCCCCAAGATTTTGATCCGGGACGCCACCGACGCCCGGGATGGTGGAGATGATACCGGGAAGGCCACCATCGATGGTCGATGCGCTGTCATACCAGCCGCCAAGTCTCCAGGTCCCGGTTAGGGGACCCTTGGGCGTCCAGACCAACTCCACCGGCACCATCACGCCACTGGCGGGGTTTGATGAGGGGATGCCCGGCAAGAAGTAGGTGGTCGCTTGGTCCGTCGTCAGATAATTCGGATTGGCGTCGTAGACGCCGACCGACACCGTGAATTCCGGAGCCACCTTGTAGTGGACGACACCGGCCCACTGGCTTACCGGCCAGTTATAGATGTACCCACCCTGGATGTTGCCGGGCTGGCCGCCGCAGAAGGTCAGGTTAATGAACTCGCACAGACCGAAGAAGAAGTCGGAGCCGACGGGAAGACGGCCGCCCTTGAGTTCAAGGCGGTCATCGAAAAGCTTCTGCGAATAGTAGAGTTGGGTCAGGCGCAGAATGTTGCCGCGGCCGAACACTTCGTTGGTCAGTTGCAAGGCGGGAATGCCGGCCTGGTCGTTCAGATTGCGGCCGAAGCGGTCGACCAGCGTAAGGCCGACGGTGCCGCCCTGGATGCCGGCAAGCTTCCCCATATCGAACTTCGCGCCAAACCACAGCTGACCGGCGTTGGCTGCGGTGTTCTTGCTTCCACCCGTGACGTTGCCGACAGATTCGTTGCCCAGCGTCAGGCCCAGATCGATACCCTTCTCCTTCAGCTGCGTCCTGCCGAGATCGCCGAACAGATACGGTCTCGTCCAGAAATCGTCGGTCTCCGCATAAGGAAGAGGTGCAGCTTTCGTCGAAAAATCGGCCGCATGTCCTGCACCGCCAAGCAGCGATGAAAAGGCGATCCCGACACCGCACGCACCAGCGATGTTTACAAACCTGCGCAACATTTTTCTCGTCCTCCCGCAGTCTCAGGCTTTGTTGTTCTTGCCTCACGCTCCTGCCCAAGCCCTCGAGCCTGGAACGTGCTCCTTCCCCAGCACACACGGCCGCCGGCCGCCGACGAAGCGGTCTTGTGTCAACTGGAGCCTGGATCCGTCATACCTGGTCGCCCGTCCTCGCCGGCAACGCGTCCACGCCGCGCGATGATGCGCCCTGTTGTCCTTGTACAAGCGTCGGTTTCGGCGCCGTGCGGGCGATGCCCGCCAGCGCCAGCTTGCGCCGCCTTCGGGCCTGCAATTGTTGATCCGCCAACACACCGATCAGAATCACCGTTCCCATCACCGCGAAGTTGAGAGAATTGGGGATGCCCAGGATATTCACGAGGTTCTGCAACACTTGCAGCAGCGCTGTCCCCAGCACGATACCGAGAATGGAGCCCTCGCCACCGCGCAGGCTGCACCCGCCCAGCACGGCAGCCGCGATCGCGTAGAGCTCGTAGAAATTGCCGAACGAGCTCGGAGACACCGAGTTCGTGTAGAACACGAAGAGGACCGTTGAAACTCCGGCGAGCCCACCGCTGATGATATAGGCGGTTGCGATCACGAGATTCGTGTTGATGCCGGAGAAGCGCGCCGCTTCCTCGTTCTTGCCGACAGCATAAAGCCAGCGCCCGTAGACCGAGCGGTGCAGCAGCACGCCGAGCACCAGCGCAAGGATAATCAGAAGTATGAAGGTGTTCGGGATGCCCGCCACATTGCCGGAGGCAATGTTGCCCAGTGTCCCGGCCTCGTCGCCATATCCGAAGCCCCGTGTCGAGTCGGACGTATAGTAGCGCGCGGCGCCGCGATAGATCAGCAACCCGCACAGCGTGACGATGAAGGGTTGCATTTTCAACCGGGTGATCAGGAAACCCTGAATGCCCCCCAGCGCCAGCCCGCCCAGCAACACGGCCAGCAGCGCTAAGGGCCAAGGAACCTGATAAGTTGTCAGAAGATCAACGAATACGACGCCGAGCAGCGCGAACATCGAGCCGAGCGAAAGGTCGATGCCGCCGGTGATGATCACGAGCCCCTCGCCGAGCGCAAACACACCGAACAGGCCGATCAGATTGGCCATGTTCAGCAAGTTCACCAGCGACAAGAAGGCCGGATTGATCGCGCCCGTGATGGCGGCAATCACCACCAGCAGCAGGCCTAGGCCGAATTCCTTCTTGATCATGGCCTGGCCGCTTCCAAGGTTTCCAGCGCTTGGCCAATCGCGAGCCGCAACACGTTGTATTCGCTGAACTGCGAGCGCTCCAGCACGCCGCTGACGCTGCCTTCATGCATCACCGCGACCCGGTCGGAGACGCCGATGACCTCCTCCATGTCCGAGGAGATCATCACGATCGCGACGCCCTGATCGGCGAGTTCGCGCATCAGCGCGTAGATCTCGCTCTTGGCACCGACATCGACGCCACGGGTCGGCTCGTCGAAGAACATCACGCGCGGCTGCATCGAAAGCCACTTGCCCAGCACGACTTTCTGCTGGTTGCCACCGGAGAGCGTCACGGCCTCCATATCGATGCTCGGTGCCTTGATGGAGAGGCGCCTCACCTGCTCCTTTGCGACCTTGCGCTCGGCCGCGCCGCTGACCAGCCACATCCGCGCATGATCCAGCAGGCTCGCCAGCGTCACGTTCTCCCGGATCGGCAGCTCCAGCACGAGCCCGGATTTCTTGCGGTCCTCCGGCATCAGATAGATGCCTTGCCTGATCGCGTCTCGCGGCGATGCGACATCGACGCGCGCGTTGTCGATCCTGATCTCGCCACCCAGCAGCGGATCAATGCCGAAGGCCGCGCGGGCAAGGGAGGTGCGACCAGCGCCCACGAGCCCTGCCAGTCCGAGGATCTCGCCATGCCGCACGGAAAGATCAATCTGCCGGTCGGGAAAGGCTGATGTCACGAGGCCGACGATGTCGCAGCCGCCCGGCTGCGGCGGCCGTTTCGGCGGCGTATGCAGCGCTTTCAGGTCGCGGCCGATCATCAGCCGGATCATTGCGGCATGGCTCAGCTCGCCCCGCGCCAGCTCTCCCACCGTGCGCCCGTCGCGCAGCACCACGACGCGGTCAGCGCAGGTCATGATCTCGCCGAGCCGGTGAGAGATATAGATCACCGCGATGCCGTGCGCCTTCAGATCGGCAATCACCTCCAGCAGGCGTTCAGTCTCCGAAATCGTCAGGCTGGAGGTCGGCTCGTCCATGATGATCACGCGGGCGTCGATCGAGAGCGCCTTGGCGATCTCCACCATCTGACGCTCGGCGATCGACAAATTGTCGACCAACGTGTCCGGGGTGAAATCTGCGCCCAGCCGCTCCAGCAGCGGCGTCACGCGGGCGCGCATCTCCGCGTTGTTCACCAGCTTCAGCGGGCCACCGACGAGCTTCTCGCGTCCGATGAAGACGTTCGCGGCAACGTCGAGATTCTCGAACAGGTTCAGTTCCTGATGCACGAAGGCGATGCCGGCCTGCGTCGCCTCGCTGACCGTCATATGGGCATGGTCGGCGCCGCCGATACGGATCACGCCCGCGCTCGGCGCGATCACGCCACCCAGCACGCGCATCAACGTCGACTTGCCGGCGCCGTTCTCGCCGATCAGCCCCAACACCTCGCCGCGGTATACCCGCAGGCTGACATCGTCGAGGGCCATGACCCCGGGATAGGACTTGCTGATCCCGGCGAGTTCGAACAGGATTTCCGCCATTCATTTCCTCCCACTCGACGCCCGGCGGCTGTGCCAGCCGGGCGTCGAAAGGCACTAAAAGTCACTTCTTCAGCAGCTCCTTCATATGAGCGGTGAACTCCGCGACGTTGGTCTTGCTGATCACCTGGGTTGGCACGATCAGCTTGCTGTCAGCCGGAATCCAGGACTTGTCGCCGTTCAGCGTCTTGATGATGTTGGTGGCGGAGAGATACCCGAATTCGTACGGCTGCTGCACGACAGTGGATTCGATTGTGCCGTCGGATATTCCCCGCAGCGTGCGCTGATCTTCGTCGAAGCCGACGATCTTTACCTTGCCGGCCTTGCCCGCCGCCTTGACCGCGTCATAGATCAGCGGCGTCTCGTAGCTCCAAAGCCCGGACAGCAGCGCAATGTCCGGATATTTGACGAGCACGTTCTCCATGTTCGCCTTGGCCTTGGCGGAGTCCACCTGGTCGGTGAAGATGTCGACCAGCTCGATCTTGGTACCGGCGATCGCTTCCTTGATCCCCTGCACGCGCTCGCGGGCATTGTCTGCATCCATCGTACCGACGAACAGCGCGATCTTGCCGCCGTTCGGCAACGCCTTCTTGAACTCCTCGCCGGCTTGCCGCCCGGCCGCGACGTTGTCGGTGCCGATATAGGCGAGACGCTTGCTCTGCGGCGCGTCGCTGTCGGTCGTGATCAGCACGGTCTTGGCCGCAACCTTGTTGAGCTCTTCGGTTGCGTGCGGCGCATCGTCGACCGAGATGGAGATGCCGGCGACGCCGCGCACCAGCAGGTCGTCCAGCTCGCGCCGCTGGCCCGCCGCGGTCGCTTCGTTGGTGACGATCAACTGGATATCGTATTCGGGGTGCTCCTTCTGAGCCTTCTCGAGCCCGCGGCCGGCGATGACCCAGAAATCAGCCGCGGCATTGGTCACCAGCGCGATGGTCTTTTTCTGCTGGGCCTGCGCCATCCCCGTGGTCGTCGCGAGCGCGACGGTCGCGAGCAGCGGCACTATCAATTTCTTGATTGATCCGTTCATGTGTACCTCCCTTTGGTCGCCCCACTGAGGGGCCTCACAGCGCTTTTGCGCCTTATTTTATTTACACGGCGAAGAAATGTCGCAGAGCAAAACACCAAAATCAGGATGTACTAGCTCCTTCTTCGAGCATAAATAGTACATGAGGTACGATGATAGTAAATATGGCTGATAACAACGCGCCCGGAATGTGCTTTTTCGATCACACGGCCGTAACACGCTCTTATTAATTTCACTTGTCGAATTAAAGTGGCAACATGGTTGACCAAATTGAGCCGCCGAGACGTGTTTCCAGCATGGCCCGCGGTTCGAACCGCGGCCGCCTCGTCGAGGTCTTGCGACGACAGGGGCCGTTGCCGCGTGTGGAGCTCGCCCGAAGTACGGGACTGAGCTTCCCCGCCGTTTCCGGCCTGACATCGAGACTGATCGCGGAAGAATTGCTGTGCGAGACGGAGACAGCGGCATCCTCATGGTCCGACGATCCCGACGAAGAGGATGCGGACGGGCTGAATGGCCGCCGCCGTGGCCGGCCGGCCGTGCTGCTGACCCTGAACCCGGAGTTCGGGCGCATCATCGCGGTCTCCCTGCGCATGAACCTCATTGAGACGCTGATCGCCGATTTCAGCGGTGCCGGCTTGGCGCAGTCGCGACTTGCACTCCCGACGCGCGCTCTCGATGCAGCCGCACTGCGCGATCTCGTGATCGCGCAAATCAATGCAATGCTGGATGCGACGTCGACGCCGCGCCATCAACTGCTGGGAATCGGGCTTGCGCTGCAGGGCATCGTGAACGCAGACACCGGCTGGACGCTGTGGAGTCCGGCGCTGTCGATCACCGACGTCGATCTGGCGACGCCGACACGCGAGGCGTTCGGGGTCGAGGTCGTGGTGGCGAACGACGCTGTCGCAGTTGCGCTCGCCCTCACAGCCGCCGAGCCGGCGCTGGCGGAGGGCCTCTCAGCCACGATCATGGTCGGTCACGGCATCGGAATGGGCGTCGTCGTCGATGGTGAAGCGCGCGGGGGCGCCGGCAGCGAGATCGGTCATGTCAAGGTGGCGCCGGACGGTCCGCAATGCCGCTGCGGCCAGCGCGGCTGCATCGAGGCCTATCTTGCCGATTATGCGCTCTACCGCGACGCCCGCACCTTTCTCGACCTGCCGCCGGCGGACTCGCAGCAGCCGTCCGAGGCGCAGATGGCTCTGCTGCGCGAGCGGGCGCTGGGCGGCGATCCGCGCCTCGAGCATCTATTCCAGCAGGCAGGTCGCGCGCTTGCCGAGGCGGTCGCGGCAACGATATCCGTGCTGCGCCCACACCATGTCATCCTGGCGGGACCCGGCCTTCAGGCATTCGACATGATGCGCCACGCCTATGAGGAACGGCTGGAGCAAGCGGTGTTGCCATGGCTGCTCAAGTCCACGGCGATCCATCTGCGTCCTAGCGGGTCGGCGGTCATTGTCGACGGCATGGTGCGACGGACGCTGCGGGTCGTGGACCGAAACCACATGGAGGCAACCGAGTGAGCACGGGAAGCCGCCTCCTCATTGGAGCTCCCTCCGCGCAAGTCCCGGCTGGAGCCTGAGGAATCGACGCTGACGATCAGCGCGTGGCCGCAATTCTGGCGCGAAAGCTCGCCTGCCCCTGCATGATCTTGTCGAGCAGCGCGTCGAGCGCCCAGAAGCGCTCGCGGATGTCGAAGTCGACGGTCCGGCTGCGGACGCATGAGAACGTGCCGAGCCTCTGATGGTACAGCTTCGCCAGCTTGGGATATCCCATCGGCTCAGCCATCGCCGCGAGCGCGAGGTAGACGGAGAGATCGTCCGCGAGAGCCGGATGTTTAGTGCTGTCGGTCAGCAGCCACTTGTAGAGGTCAGGGTGAAAGTTCGTGAACACGCCGGTGAAACCAGCAGATCCGTATTTGATGGCGTCAAAGGCAATCGCCGCATTGGCGTTGACGATGGCGAGAGAGGAATTCTTCGTCAGCGCCACGCGGCGCTTCACGGTCTCGAGATCGCACGACACGTCCTTGAGAATCGCGAAACGCCCGCTCTCGGCGCAGAACCCCAGCTCGTCGTCGGACAGCAGCCGGCGGAACGGTGCCGGACATTCGTAGAGGCCGAGCGGAAGATCGGCGGGCAGCGCATCGAGCAGGCCGCGCAGATTGTCCATGAAGACCGTGCCGCCCTGCCCCCTCGGATCGAACCGGTTCGTCACCAGGACCAATCCGTCCACGCCGGTTGCGGCGATGGAGGTCAGCTCGGCCACTTGATCGTCACGCGATTCACTGACGTGGCCGGACGCAATCACAGGCACCCGGCCCGCCGCCTGTCGCACGACGAAACGCGCCAGCGCGACGCGCTCATCGAGGCTGAGGGCCTGCATCTCGCTCGACTGGGCCACGGCAAACAGCGCATCCGCGCCATTGGCAATGTACCATTCGATGAGGTTCTCGAGGCCCGCATAGTCGATCGCGTCGGCTTCGGTGAACGGTGTCAGCATCACGGGAATGATGCCTTTGATGGTTGCAGTCACAGATCAGCTCCCGAGACGTTGAAATCGTTGACAGGCAGGAGCCTGCCGCTCACGCGTCTTTGCAACGCGTGAGCGTAACTGTTCGCCCTGGCGATCAATTGCCGGCCACTTCCTTGATGCGCGCGATCATATCGTCGACGGCCTTTTCGACCGGCACCTTGTTGGTGACGATGGCGTTCACCGCCTTGATCCAGACGTTCTCGTTGTAGAGCGTGGTGAACTTGTAGTTCTTGCTCATCTCATAACCACCGACGCCGGCGAAGAACTGGTCGCGCTCGGCGCGGCGATGCACGTCGCCGTCCCAGAAGGCGGACTTCTGGCCGGCGACCTTGACCGGGAACCAGCGGCCGAGCGCGCCTTCGACATAGGGCTGGAGGTTTTCGTCGCGCAACAGGAATGAGACGAACTCCTTGGCCCGCTCCTTGTTCTTGGCCTGCTCGAAGATCAGGCCGATCACCACGGACGCGCGGGTGTGGACCGGCGTGCCATCCGGCTTGTTGGGCCAGACCATGGTGCGGATGCGCTCGTAATAGTTCTTCTTCGCTTCCTCCCGCTGCTCGGCAGTGAGCGTCTCGTTGTTGGCGTCGTCCAGCCATTTGCCGGGCACTGAAATCGTCGAATTGTGGGTCATGATCGTCGTCTTGTTGTGGAAGGCGACGTTGTTGTCGGGATCCTTCCAGCTCGTCGCCGATTGCGGCGTGCAGCCCTTCGCGGCGATCTCGATATAGTCCTTCATGGCGGCAACGAGGCCCGCCTTCACCTTGGGATCGTCGACCAGCAGCTTGCCGTTGTCGTCGACCAGCACGACGTTGTAGGCGTCCATGAACACCAGGAACGAGATGAAGCTGTCGGTAGCGTCGACGCCCATCGGATGGCCGATGCCATAGATGCGCTTGCCGGACGCCTTGCGCACGGCCGGCTGCGCCTTGTCGCACCAGAACGACCAGAAGCCCTTCCAGTCTTTCGGGATGTCGGCCTCATTGAGACCTCCCTCCTCGAGCATGTCCTTCCAATAGTGCAGATGCAGCGTCGCCTGCTTCAACGGGAAGGCGTAGTAGGCCTTCGCCTTGGTCTTGTCGTTGTAGAGCATGACCGTTTCGAGCGAAGCCGGTGTGAACTCGCCCTTGATCGGCTCGAGGATGGAGCCGATATCCACCAGCTTGCCTTCGGATGCCCATTTGCCGGCGCCCTGGAAATGGTAGGTGTCCGCATAGCTGACGTCGGGCGGACTGCCCGCATCGAGCGCCGCCACCAGCTTCGGCATCATGTCCTGCGTCGCATATTGCGACAGCTCGACCTTCACCCCGGTCTTGGCCTCGAACTTCTTGATGACAGCGAGCAGCGCGTCTTCCTCGGCTTTGTAGTAGCCCTTGTTCCACCAGACGACGAGTTTCTCCTCAGCCGCTGCCGGGCTCGCCGTCCCCATCATGGGCGCGAGCAGAGCAACCGCCATCGAACAGTTTCTGACCCACCGCAAAAGGCTATTCCGCATTGTCGTTTCCTCTCCGTCCCAGCCCAGCGAGGGGCCCGCCGGTTGCTCTTTATGGCTTTCAAAACGGGCCCATGTAAGCGCTTACATACAAGCTGTCAAGCGACCCTCTTGCCGAGCCTTTGCGCGCTTATCGAAAGGACGGAATTTGCCGCGGTTATTGGGGGCCTAACGGCCCGCTGCCTTGCCGGCGCTTTCCCGGATTTTCAGATCGGGCACGATTTCCCGGGACTGCACCTGCCCTTGCTCGCCTGCGATCACAGCGAGGAGCTCGTTGGCTGCCAATATACCGATCTGCTGGTTGTCGACCTTCATCGTCGTGAGCCTGGGAGAAAAGCGCGATGAAATCGCAAGATCATCGAAGCCGGTAATCGAAAAATCCCTGGGCGCTTCCAGGCCGCATTCCCGCGCGGCCATCAACGCACCGAGCGCCAGATTGTCATTGCCGCAAACAATTGCGGTCGGCCGGGCGTCGATCGCTTGCGCCATCAATCTCGCAAAGCTCGCCGCCCCGAATTCCAGCGTCGAGGGGCCCATCATCAAATCCTGGGCGGGAATCTCCAGTCCTGCGGCCGCGAGCGCGTCCCTGATGCCGCCAAGCCTTTCCCTTACGCGGTCATTGTTGGCGTCGGGCTGAAAGATGGCGGCAAATCGACGATGGCCCAGGGACAACAAATGGCTGGTGATCCGATTGAAGGCGGCGCGATTGTCAAAGCCGATGCACGGGTGCGACGACAGCTTGTTGTAGGAGTAGGTCACGACATAGGGAATGCCGCGCGCGTTGAGCGCGTCAAACAGCTCGGGAGGATGATTTTCACCGACGACCGCAAGCGCTTCCACGCCCCGCGCAAGCATTGCGTCGGCCTGCCGCAGCCCTTCTTTCGGATCATAGTTCGAGCAGCCCAGGAACAGCGTGAAGCCACGTTCGCTGAAGACGGTCTGCATGCCGCTGATCTGGTGGGCAAAGATTTCGTTGTCGAGCGTCGGTATGATGGCGCCTGCGATATGGGTCCTGCGCGAGGCCAACGCCCTTCCGGCAGCATTCGGAATCCAGCTCAGGGCGCGTGCTGCCTCCTTGACCCGCTGCTTGACCTCTTCGGAGACTTTCCCGGGCTCGTTGAATGCGCGCGATACGGTCGCGGTCGAGACATTGGCCTTGCGGGCCACCTCCTCAAGCTTGACGCGGCCGCTTCCTCCGCGCGCTCTCTTTGAACCAGCTACCATCCCGGCCACGGTTGAATGCTTTTTGATCAATGCCTTGCCATGGTAGTGATAGCCATGCGGGTCCTCAACGAAAATCTCTTAGCGTGAACACTGGGTGTCGAAAATCACCCGAAGACGACATTTCCGGCAGCGCACGCTCGTGCTGGCCTGCCGACACGCGGCGTGATAATCGGCAGCGCACAAAACGCTTTGGATGAATGGCGTTCAACCAACGGAAGCCAAGCACGATGTCGGATGCGCTGATGAATATCTCGCCGGTCGATGGCCGGTACGAACGCTACACGGCGCCGCTGCGCCAGATCATGAGCGAATTCGGCCTCATCAAATACCGTGTCGAGGTCATGGTGCGCTACGTCCTGGCGCTCGGCGCGCACGCGGACATTCCGTTCCAACTCAACCAGGCCGAGGCCAAGGCGGTCGAAGGCATCATCCATGCATTCGTGCAGGACGACGCCCTCTCGATCAAGCAGCTCGAGACCAAGGGCTGGAACGGCATCCTTGCCACCAATCATGACGTGAAATCGTGCGAGCTGTGGCTGCGGTGGAAATTCGCCCAGATCGGCCTCGGCGGAGCCGTGGAATGGATCCATTTCGGCTGCACGTCGGAAGACGTCAACAATATCGCCTATGGGCTGATGCTGCGAGACGCCGTCGATGCGCTGATGCAGCCGCTCGGGCTCGCGGTGGCGTGGATCCAGAATTCCGCGAGCGACTGCGCCCGCATGCCGATGCTTTCGCGCACGCACGGCCAGCCCGCCACGCCGACCACGCTGGGCAAGGAGTTCGCAATATTCGAGGAGCGCCTGCGCCGGCAGATCCAGCAGATTGGCGCATTGAAGCTGTCGCTCAAACTCAATGGCGCCTCCGGCAATTACGCGGCGATGCACGCGGCGTTTCCGAATATCGATTGGCCTCAATTCGCGCAGGCGTTCATCGAAGACGGCACGTATCTGCGCAAGGGTGCCCACGTCTCGTTCTCGTTCAATCCGCTCACCACGCAGATCGAGCCGCACGACACCTATGCCGAGCTCTTCGCAGTCCTCATGCGCATCAACACCATCCTGGTGGATTTCACCCAGGACATGTGGCGCTACATCAGCGACGACTGGATCGTGCAGAAGCCGATCGCCGGCGAAGTCGGCTCGTCCGCGATGCCGCACAAGGTCAATCCGATCAACTTCGAGAACGCGGAGGGCAATCTTCAGATTGCCAACTGGCTCATGGAGGGTTGCTGCCGGAAGCTTCCGGTGTCCCGGATGCAGCGCGATCTCTCAGACTCGACCGTCGCGCGCGTCTTTGGCACGATCTTCGGGCACTGCATCGTCGGATATGAGAATCTGCGCGCGGGCATGAAGAAGGTCTCGCCGAATGCCGAGAAGATCCGCCTCGCACTCGTCGCGCATCCCGAAGTGCTCGCCGAGGCCTACCAGACGATCCTGCGCAGCAAGGGCTACCCGAACGCCTACGATGCGCTCAAATCGCTCTCGCGTGGCGCGAAGATTACGCTCACCGATCTGCATGCGTTCGTCGATGGGCTCGACCCGGAATTCGTCGATGCCGAGACCAAGCAGCGAATGAAGGACATCACGCCGGATACATATGTCGGCCTTGCACCGTCTCTCGTGCGCGCAGGTTGACGGGCGACGCGGACTGGCTCCTGTCGTCTACGGCACGTCGCGCCAACGCATCGGGAGAATGCCGTTCTGTCGGAAACTGCCGAGGAAACCGAAGCGGGCGGCTTGCGGATTGGGGCGGGCCTCGACCGTCGTGCCGAGGATCTGCACGACGTCTGTCTCGTCATAGACCGGCCAGGACGGCAGACCAGGCCCGTTGGGATTCCCACGCATCGCGAAATTGACCCAATAGCCCATGATCGTCTGCGCCAGAGCGCGGTCCGCCTCATTCGGTGACGTGGTGCTGCCGATCACCCGTTGCGGCGTCAACGTGCCGAAGACAAAGGGTATCTCGGTGACGTGCGACGCAATCGGCGTGTAGGGCGACGTATAGTTGAAGTGGTAGCCGTAGACCGGCGCGCGACGGCTTGCCCGATGCAGCCGCAGCCACTGCCAGCACTGCTCGCCGACCACGATGTCGCCCGTGAGCGCGGCGGCAGACGCCTTGGCTTGTGCGTCGGTGTCCGCGGGGTAGATTTTAAGAAAATCAGGTAGCCGTTCCCTGCCGAACATCTTCTCCGCCGAGTTGCAAAAAGCTTGCGCCGATTGAGCGGGGAGTGATTGCGACATGAAAGGAAATTCCTCCGCGCTGTTCCAGCCGGCCAGCAAGGGGATATGCATCTGCTCCCCGCGGAGGAAGCGTTGCGCGGGCACATCAGGCACCACATCATGATCGATACTTGGTGAGAAGGACGCTGTGACGTGGTCGAGCTCGAAGCTCCAGGGTGCGGCTGCGTTCAACTGTTCGGCCGGCATGGCGCGCAAGGCTGCGATCGACCCATCGCCTTGCTGACGCGCGAGAGCCACGCCGCGTGCGCGAGCTTCTTCGAAATTTTGGAGTGGTCCGTGCCGGCCATCCCAGAATGCGCCGCTTTCGCCGATGGCTTTGTGAAAGAGTCCATGCGCGAGCGGCGACGCCATCAAGATACCGACGGCCATGGCGCCGGCGGATTCACCGAACAGTGTGACGTTGTCGGGATCGCCGCCAAAGGCGGCGATATTGGCTTGGACCCAGCGTAACGCTGCGAGTTGATCTTGCAGGCCGTAATTGCCCGATGGCGCTTCCGCGTCGAGATCCGGATGGGCGAGAAAGCCGAAGATGCCGAGGCGATAGTTGAAGCTGACGACTACGACACCTTTCGCTGCCAATGGCCCACCATCGGTGGCGGGATTGGCGGAGGAGCCGAATTGAAAACCGCCGCCGTGAATCCACACCATCACGGGCCGCTTCTCGTCAGCCTCTTTCGCGGCGGTCCAGACATTGAGCGTGAGGCAATCCTCAGCGCGCGGCCCCGGCCGAGGATCATTTTCGAGCGCCGAAAGACAGCCCGCGCCAAATGTCAGCGCATCGCGCACACCAGTCCAGGGCGCCGGCGGCTGCGGTGCGCACCAGCGTAACTGCCCGACCGGTGGCGCGGCATACGGGATGCCCTTGAACGCCAGCACGCCGCTGACATCTCGGCGCTCACCACGCACCTCACCGGCTTGCGTGCGAACCTGTCGGCCCAGTTCGGCTGCTTTCGTCATCAAGGCATGCACGGTCGTACCTCCTGTTGACCGAGATCTATCGACTTTTGCGTGCGATTAATTTACTTGTTATTGCATTCGATCGCTAAAAGCCGTCAAAGATGAGACAGCCTCTCCGCTACCCTCTGCGTTACCCTTGGCTGGACCTGGACGTGGACGACCGGTCCGCGCCGGTCATTGCCGTGCGCGTTGATTCAGACGGGTCGAAAGGAGAGGTGCCGGACCACAGCCATCGCAAGGGACAACTCGTGGTCTCGCTCGGAGGCGGCGTCACCTGTCGCGTCGCGAGCGGCCTGTGGATGGTGCCACCGCATTGCGCGGTCTGGATTCCCAGCGGCATGGCGCACAGCAATCGCGCCACCACAAATGCGCGGCTGTTCTTCATCTACATCGAGGCGGAGCTGGTCGATCTGCCGGATCGGTGCTGCACCATTTCGATCTCGCCATTGCTGCGCGAATTGATCGTCGAACTATCCGACGGCATGCAGCATGACGGCGCGCGGAGGGAGCGCCTGATCAGCGTGCTGCTCGGCGAGTTGCCGCGCATGCCCCTCCAGCAGCTGCATTTGCCGCTCTCGACCGAGCCGCGTGTGAAGCGCATCGCCGCAGCGTTGGCGGACAATCCCGCGGACCGTCGCACGTTGGCGGAATGGGCCAACCGCGTCGCGCTCAGCGAAAGCAGTCTTGCACGTCTCGTGGTCAAGGAGACCGGCCTGACCTTCGGACGCTGGCGTCAGCAACTGCACTTGATCGTCGCCATCCGGGAGCTGGCCTCGGGTGCGAGCGTGCAGCAGGTTTCGGCCGATCTCGGTTATGAATCGGTGACGGCCTTTATCACGATGTTCAAAAAGGCGCTTGGAAAACCGCCGGCGAAATATCTCAGCAGTGTCGCACAAGAGGCCCGATCATACGCACCCGTTGATCAGGTGCCGCACCCGTCGAAGGATCGTCGGACGCCGATGCGGCGTTGATATTGATGGAATGCAGCGGAGCTTCTGGCTGGGGCGGGAGGGATCGAACCTCCGAATGGCGGAATCAAAATCCGCTGCCTTACCACTTGGCTACGCCCCAACAGGCGACCCGGGGAACGGCGGAAGAACCGGCTGCCACAGATTCCCGTTGGTCGCAGTCGGTCTATAGGGAGCGGCGCAGCATTTCAACCGCCTGGAGGGGCAAAATACCACAGGCCGGGGCCGGCTCCCGCCACACTCTGGTGTCGTCCCGGCCATGGTCCGTTCCCGTCCCTCCCGGCAGTTGAGACCTCCGCCGTTTCATGGGAATACGGCGCCAATGATGTCCTCGGGAGTGAGCCATGACCTACCGCGCGCCGATCTCTGACATGCTGCTGTCGCTCAACCATGGCGCCGGCCTGAAGGCCGCCATGGACGCCGGCCATTACGGCGATTTCGACGCCGACATCGTCACTGCCGTGCTGGAAGAGGCCGGCAAGTTCGCAACCGACGTGCTGGCGCCGCTCAACCGGGTCGGCGACGAGCACGGCATCAAGCTCGACGACGGCAAGGTCACGACCGCACCGGGCTGGCCCGACGCCTACAAGCGCTGGACCGACGGCGGCTGGAACGCGGTGTCGGGCCCAGAAGCGTTCGGCGGCCAGGGCCTGCCGATTGCGATCAACGCGCTCTGCACCGAAATCTGGAGCGCCTCGAATCTCGCCTTCGGCCTCTGCCCGCTGCTGACGGCCTCCGCGATCGAGGCGCTGGATGCGCATGGCAGCGAGGAGCTGAAGAAGATCTATCTCGAAAAGCTCGTCACCGGCGAATGGACCGGGACGATGCAGCTCACCGAGTCGCAAGCCGGCTCCGACGTCGGCGCGCTGCGCACCCGCGCCGAGCGCGCACCCGACGGCACCTATCGCATCAAGGGGACGAAGATCTTCATCACCTATGGCGAGCACGACATGACCGATAACATCGTGCATTTCGTGCTGGCGCGGCTGCCGGATGCGCCGGCCGGCACCAAGGGAATCTCGCTGTTCCTGGTGCCGAAATTCATGGTCAAGGAAGACGGCTCGCTCGGCACGCGCAACGACATTTTTGCCAGCGGCGTCGAGCACAAGCTCGGCATGCACGCTTCCCCCACCTGCACCATGACGATGGGCGACCATGGCGGCGCGATCGGATTCCTGATCGGCGAAGAGAACCAGGGCATGCGCTGCATGTTCACGATGATGAACCAGGCCCGCCTCGGCGTCGGGCTCGAAGGCGTCGGCGTCGCCGATCGCGCCTATCAGCAGGCGCTGGCCTACGCGCAAGAGCGCAAGCAGGGCCGCGCCGTCGGCAACAAGAGCGACGGCTCGGATGCGATCTTCGTGCATCCCGACGTCAAGCGCATGCTGATGCGGATGCGGGCGCAGACCGCGGCCGCACGGACCATCTGCTATGCCACGGCGGTCGCACTCGACGTCTCCACGCGCGCCAAGGACCCCAAGGTTCGGGCTGATGCGGCTGCGCGCGCGGCGCTGCTGACGCCGATGGCAAAGGCCTATTCCACCGATGTCGGCAACGAGGTCGCCTATCTCGGCGTGCAAGTGCATGGCGGCATGGGTTTCATCGAGGAGACCGGCGCCGCGCAGCACTATCGCGATGCGCGCATCACCGCGATCTACGAGGGCACCAACGGCATCCAGGCGATCGACCTCGTCACACGCAAGCTCGCGGCGAACGGCGGCGCCTCGGTGTGGACGCTGATCGACGAGCTCTCGGCAACCGTCAAGCAGGTCGAAGCCTCCAACGATCCCGCCTTCGGCACCACCGGTGCAAAGCTGCGCGAGGCGCTGGAGGCGCTGACGCGCTCCAGCAAGTGGCTGCTGGAGCGGGTTGCGTCCGCGCCGAACGAGGCACTCGCCGGCGCAACACCTTACCTCCAGCAGTTCGGCGCCACGCTCGGCGGCTGCATGCTGGCGTCCGAGGCGCTTGCCGCCAAGGTCGACGGCAATACGGATGCGTCGCGCTACGTCTCGCTCGCGCGCTTCTTCGCCGAGAACATCACGGTGCAGGCGGGCGCGCTGGAGCGCACCGTGACGGAGAGCGCGGAATCGGTCGCGGCGGCGGATGCGGTGCTGTTGGGGTAAGGGAGGTCTCTCCTCCTCGCTGTCATTCCCCGCGAAGGCGGGGAATCCAGTACGCCGCGGCTTCTCGGCGAACCACAGACGTCTCGGAGTACTGGATCGCCCGGTCAAGCCGGACGATGACACCGAATGCATGGGACGCGCGTGCGCTACGAAGCTGCGATCTTCGCCCTTCTCCCCGGCCGCCACAGCACGAGGCCGGCCGCAACGAGATCAAGCACCACGCACATCGCAAACGCCATCGTGTAGTCGCCGGTGAGGCTGCGCACGACGCCGACGATGCCCGGACCGAACGCGCTGATGATGCCGCTGATCGACGTTCCCAGGCCCATCGCGGCGGCGAATGCGGCGCTGCCGATCTCGCGCTGGATGATCAGAGGCGGAAACGTGATCATGTTGCCGATCGAGAAGCCGTAGACGGCGCAGCACAGCAGCAGCACCGTCGGGCTCTCGCTTTGCAGGAGCACGAACAGCGCCGCCGCCTGGCTCGTCATTGACGCCGCACACGCACGCCGCGGATCGAGCCGGTCGACGAACAGGCCGAGCGAGAGCCGTCCGACCACCGCCATAGCCGCCATGATTGTGACGGCAAGGCCCGCAGCGTAGCGGCCGATCATCGGCTCGAGGAACGTCACCTGATGGATGATGAATCCCATCTGCGCCAATAGCGCGATCGCGATCGGCAGCACCATGGTCCAGAACGTCGCGTTGGCGAGCAGCGCCTTGCGCGAATGAGCCGCAGGCGCGGCCGCGCCGCCGCCGGAGGCGCGGCCGGCTGAGGTCAGCGACGCATCGGCCGGCCAGCCGGTGAAGATCACCACCACCGGCAACACCAGCACGATCATCGCCATCGTGGTCGCGAGCATGGCGGAGCGAAAGCCGATACTGTCGGACAGCACCAGCAGCACCGGAACGAGAACGATACCGCCACAGGTCGCGCCGTTGAACGCAAGGCTAAGTGCAAGCCCGCGGCGCCGTTCGAACCAGGCATTCAGCACGGTTGCGATCACCACCGTGCCCATGCCGGTCCAGCCGACCGACATCAGCGCGTAGGCGAGATAGAGCTGCCACGGCGTCTGCATCAGTCCCAGCAGCACGGTCGAAGCGCCAAGCGCCGTCAGGCCGCACAGGATCAGCGCCCGCAGCCCGATGCGGGCGAGCAGATCGTCGGTGAAGATGACGAGAACTGAGGTCAGCAGAAACGAGAAGGTGCTGGCGGCGGACACCAGCGTGCCCGGCCAGCCATGAGCGCGCTGGAGCTCCGCGAGATAGACCCCCTGGCCGTAGAGGCCGAAGCCGAACATGAAAAAAGCCATCAGGAAACAGGCCAGCACCACGCGCCAGCCGCGATAATGCAGCGAGGATTCGTCAATGCCTGTTGCGGCAATCATCAATCATGCAATCGACCAAATGGAACGAGACGGGCCATCGTGCCGCACAACCACCGGTTTTTCAAATGAAACATTGTAGCCGATTGTTGCAACGCGCAACACCCATCAAAATGTCGCACAGCCCTCACGTCACAGTTCCCCGGACGAATGCATCCGTTGTGCCGGTGTCATGCAACTTCTCGCGGGTATCACTGTCGAAAAGGTTGAGCCGCAGGATTGGCACGCCTGCGAGATGATGTAGGCTGAGCATCGCAGGACTCGTCGACGGCAGGCGCCGCGGCGGCCGCAGGGGGGCTTCATGCCGAATGGCAACATCATCGTGACGGAGGATCGCGCAACGCGCGTGATCACCCTGCGCCGTCCGGGCAAGAAGAACGCGATCACGCAGGACATGTATCGCGAGATGAGCCGCGCGATCGACACCGCGCAGAACAATCCCGACATCCGCTGCATGATCATCACCGGCGGCTCCGGCGTATTCACCGCCGGCGACGATATCGACGATTTCCTGAAGGCCGACACCTCACGCCCCGAGACGCTGTCGGACGGCGCCAAATTTCTCTATTCGCTGGCGCTCAACGCCAAGCCGATCATCGCGGCCGTGGACGGCGCGTCCATCGGCATGGGCACCGTGATGCTGTTCCATTGCGACTACGTGCTCGCCTCCAACGCCGCGACCTTCTCGGCGCCCTACATCAGTCTCGGGCTGGTTCCGGTCGGCGCCGCCAGCCTGCTGATGCCACGCACCATGGGGTACCAGCGTGCCTTTGCCATGCTGGTGATGGGACGGACCTTCAGCGCCGCCGAGGCGCATGCCGCGGGCTTCGTCAACACCGTGGTCTCGCCGGGACACACCGAGGTCGAGGCCCGCAAGGTGGCGCGCGAGATCTGCCGGCTGCCGGCCGAGGCAGTCGCGATCTCGCGCAAATTGCTGCGCGCAGCACCCGAAGAGCTCAGCCGCCGCATCGACCAGGAAGGCCATCTGTTCGGCGAGCGGCTGAAATCGGACGAGGCGGTCGCCGCGTTCAACGCGTTCGCGAACCGGAAGAAACGGTAAGGCGTTCACGACAATGCTTCGTGAAATCTTCGCGCGGAACGACTAATATTGTTCCATGCGATACGCCTCTGCACTCATCCTCGCCACGCTCGCGCTCGCCGCCCCGCCCGCTGCCGCCCAAACCGCGGCACCTGTCGAGCTGCGCATCCTCGCGATCAACGATTTCCATGGCAATCTCCGGCCGCCGCCGGGCGGCATCCGCATCAATGATCCCGAGGACAAGACCAAGAAGGTGATGGTCGCGGCCGGCGGCGCCGAATACATGGCGACGTTGGTCAAGCAATTGCGCGACGGGCACAAGAACACGATCTTCGTTGCCGCCGGCGACCTGATCGGCGCAAGCCCGTTTTTGTCGGCGATGTTTCACGACGAGCCATCGATCGAGTCGCTGTCGATGATGGGGCTTGCGATTACCTCGGTCGGCAACCACGAATTCGACGAAGGCAGGACCGAACTGCTCAGGATGCAGAACGGCGGCTGCCATCCGGTCGACGGCTGCCAGGGCCCGCATCCGTTCACCGGCGCCAAATTCCACTATCTCGCCGCCTCCACCATCGAGACCGCGACCGGCAAGAGCGTGCTGCCCCCCTACGAGATCAGGGAGTTCGACGGCATTCCCATTGCCTTCATCGGGCTGACCTTGAAGGGCACCGCCGGCATCGTCTCGCCCGCCGGCATCGCCGGCCTCGAATTCCGCGACGAGGCGGAGACGGTCAATGCGCTGGTGCCACAACTGAAGGCGCGCGGGGTTGAAGCCATCGTGGTGCTGATCCACGAAGGCGGCGAGCCCGCCGGCGACTACAACGAATGCCCGGGCATCTCGGGGCCGATCGTCGATATCGTCAAGAAATTCGACCGCGCCGTCGACGTCGTCGTCAGCGGCCACACGCATCGCGCCTATGTCTGCAATATCGACGGACGGCTGGTGACGAGTGGCGACAAATACGGCACGCTGGTCACCGCGATCGATCTCAAGCTCGATCCCGCCAGCCGCGACGTGATCAGCGCCAAGGCCGAGAACGTCATCGTCGCCAACGCCTCGCTGGCCAAGGACCCCGAGCAGACCGCGCTGATCGACGCCTATGACAAGCTCGCCGCTCCCATCGCCAACCGACCGGCAGGCTCAGTGACGCAGACGCTGTCGCGCGTGCCGAACGAGGCCGGCGAAAGCGCGCTCGGCGACATCATCGCGGACGCGCAGCTTGCCGTCACCAAGGACGCCAAGGATGGCAGCGCTGTCATCGCCCTCACCAATCCCGGCGGCATCCGCACCGATATCATCCCGAAGGAGAACGGCACGGTGTCCTACGGCGAGCTGTTCGCGAGCCAGCCGTTCCGCAACCGCCTCGTCACCATGACGCTCACCGGCAGCCAGCTCAAGGACATGCTGGAGCAGCAATGGCTCGATCCGAAGCGGCCGCGGATCCTCCAGGTCTCGAACGGATTCAGCTACAGCTGGGACGCGTCGAAGCCATTCGGCGAGCGCGTCATGGCCGAGAAGATGACGCTGAACGGCCAGCCGCTCGAACCGGCCACCGGCTATCGCGTTACGCTCAACGACTACCTCGCCGTCGGCGGCGACGGCTTCACGGTCGCGAAACAGGGCGCAGCGCAGCAGTATGGCGGCTACGACGCAGACGCGCTGTTTGCGTTCTTCCGGGCGCACGGACCGATCGGGCCGCTTCCACTGAGCCGCATCCTCCGCGTGAATTGATCTGGCGCAAGCGGGCCGGAACTGGACCACCCTTTGCCATTCCCGACCGAACGCATAGATTGGGTTCTGCATTGCGTTTTGGCGCCGGATGCGCCAAGCGACGTCGAGAGCCCGTACCCTGTGAGGCCAACCTGATGAGCACGCTTCTTCTCTCCCACAAGGCTTGCCTCGACCACGTCACGCCACCGGGACATCCAGAACGGCCGGACCGCCTGCGTGCGGTCGAGGAAGCGCTGTCGGTTGAGCGCTTCCAGTATCTGGTGCGCGACCAGGCACCGGAGGGCGATCTCGATCTCGTCACGCTCTGCCACAACGAGGATTACGTCACCGAGCTCCGCCACATCGCGCCGACCAGCGGGCAGGTCTATGTCGACGGCGACACCTCGATGTCGCCGGGCACGTGGGAAGCGGTGATGCGCGGCGTCGGCGGCGCGGTTGCGGCGACCGAAGCCGTGATGGCGGGCGAGCACCGCAACGCCTTCGTCGCGGTGCGTCCGCCGGGCCATCACGCCGAGATCGGCAAGCCGATGGGCTTCTGCTTCTTCGACAATGTCGCGATCGCCGCGCGCCACGCGCAGCGCAAATACGGCATCAAGCGTGCGGCCATCGTCGATTTCGACGTGCATCACGGCAACGGCACGCAGGACATCTTCTGGTCGGACCCGACCGTGATGTACTGCTCGACGCATCAAATGCCGCTGTTTCCGGGCACGGGCGCGAAGGATGAGCGCGGCGATCACGACACCATCGTCAATGCGCCGCTCGCCTCCGAGGACGGCGGACCTGAATTCCGCGCTGCGTTTGAGAATTTGATCCTGCCGCGGCTGACGGAATTCAGCCCGGAGCTGCTCATCATCTCCGCGGGCTTCGACGCGCATTTCCGCGATCCTCTCGCCTCGCTCAATTTGCGCGCGGAGGACTACACCTGGGTGACGCGCAAGCTGATGGACCTTGCCGACAAGTCTGCAGGCGGTCGCGTTGTTTCTGTGCTCGAGGGCGGCTATGACCTGCAAGGACTGAAAGAATCTGTTACGGCGCATGTCGGCGCCCTGATGGGCGCTTGACGCACCCGCCACATTAAGCCCGTAAAACTCTGCTTTTCTCCATGTGAAGCGAATCGGGCAATCGGAAACTTATATGGCCGAAAATACCCAAGTCGACGTCTCCAGGCTCACCTTCGAACGCGCCATCGAGGAACTCGAAACGATCGTGAAGCGGCTCGAGGACGGCAAGGTGCCGCTCGAGGAATCCGTCACGATCTACGAGCGCGGTGAGGCCCTGAAGCGCCGCTGCGAAGAACTGCTGCGCCAGGCCGAGGCGCGCGTCGACAAGATCACCACCGATGCCAGCGGCCAGGCCACGGGCACCGCGCCGCTCGACGTACAGTAAAGGCCGCTTCCGAGCGGCCTGTTTTGGGCAATGGCCATCTGCAATTTTGTCATGATGGTTTGAGGTGGGTTCCGCTCACGGGAACGCGCGATCGATGATGAGTCGCGCCCCGCCTTCCACGGGCTCCCACCTCGTGAATCTCACCGAAAACGGCCTCGTTCTCGCCAAAAAGCTGCCGAGGAACCGGGCAAGACTGGAACCTCCGCTCCGGCGCCGCGGTTAACTAAACTGGCCCGCCGGTTGCACCTGCATACCCGGAATCGGTCCGGCGGGTTGGCTTTGGCCTAAGCTTTGGTGTAAAGCTGCGCGCAGTGTGGCTTTTTGTTAGCCTTACGTGGGCACCGATTGCCGGCGACAAGCGCTTCAAATCGCTAATGAAATTGGTTGGGACGGACGAAGCCGATCTAAGTGACAGGGGTCACAGAGACTGAACCGGAGCGCACTTAAAGCTCACCTAAGCTTGAACAAGGGGCTTTGCCCCATGCAGGTGGCTCCGACGGTTTGGGGACTCGCGCTGCGCCGATATTGTGCAAACCCATCGCGCACCGGAATGACTTTCCGGCGCTGACAAATTGGAAATCGCCGTGAACGCATACAGTAAAACGCCGCTTCTCGACACCATCCGGACGCCGGACGACCTGCGTAAGCTCAAGGTCGAGCAGGTTCGCCAGGTCGCCGACGAGCTGCGTCAGGAGACCATCGATGCCGTCTCGGTGACCGGCGGTCACTTCGGCGCGGGTCTCGGCGTGGTCGAGCTCACCACAGCAATCCATTACGTCTTCGACACGCCGCGCGACCGGCTGATCTGGGACGTCGGCCACCAGGCCTATCCGCATAAAATCCTGACTGGTCGCCGCGACCGCATCCGCACGCTGCGCACCGGTGGCGGCTTGTCCGGCTTCACCAAGCGCAGCGAGAGCGATTACGATCCGTTCGGCGCCGCGCATTCCTCGACCTCGATCTCCGCCGGCCTCGGCATGGCGGTCGCGCGCGACCTCTCCGGCGGCAAGAACAACGTTATCGCTGTGATCGGTGACGGCGCGATGTCGGCGGGCATGGCCTATGAGGCCATGAACAATGCGGGTGCGATGAATTCGCGCCTGATCGTCATCCTCAACGACAACGACATGTCGATCGCACCGCCGGTCGGCGCCATGAGCGCTTATCTGTCGCGGCTCTACTCCGGTAAGACCTATCGCACGCTGCGCGAGGCGGCCAAGCAGATCAACCAGCGCCTGCCGAAAGTCCTCGCCAACCGCGCCAACCGCGTCGAGGAATATTCCCGCGGCTTCATGATGGACGGCGGCACGCTGTTCGAGGAGCTCGGCTTCTATTACGTCGGCCCGATCGACGGTCATAACCTCGACCATCTGCTGCCCGTGCTGAAGAACGTCCGCGACATGGAGACCGGCCCGATCCTGGTCCACGTCGTGACGCAGAAGGGCAAGGGCTACGGCCCGGCGGAAGCCTCCGCCGACAAGTACCACGCCGTCGTCAAGTTCGACGTTGCGACCGGCACCCAGGCCAAGTCCAAGCCGAATGCGCCGGCCTACCAGAACGTGTTCGGCCAGAGCCTCGTCAAAGAAGCCGAGAAGGATGACAAGATCGTCGCCATCACCGCGGCGATGCCGTCCGGCACCGGCGTCGACATCTTCAACAAGGCGTTCCCAAACCGCACCTTCGACGTCGGCATCGCCGAGCAGCACGCGGTGACGTTTGCCGCGGGTCTTGCGACCGAAGGCTACAAGCCGTTCTGCGCGATCTACTCGACCTTCCTCCAGCGCGGCTACGACCAGATCGTGCATGACGTCGCGATCCAGAACCTGCCCGTGCGCTTCGCCATCGACCGCGCCGGCCTCGTCGGCGCCGACGGCGCGACGCATGCCGGCTCGTTCGACAACGCTTATCTTGGCTGTCTGCCGAACATGGTGATCATGGCCGCGGCCGACGAATCCGATCTCGTGCACATGGTGGCGACGCAGGTTGCGATCAACGACCGCCCGAGCGCGCTGCGCTATCCGCGCGGCGAAGGCCGCGGCATCGAGATGCCCGACGTCGGCGTTCCCCTCGAAATCGGCAAGGGCCGCGTGATCCGCCAGGGCAGCAAGATCGCGCTGCTCTCCTTCGGCACGCGTCTGGCCGAATGCGAGAAGGCGGCCGACGAGCTCGCCGCTCACGGCCTCTCCACCACGATTGCGGATGCGCGCTTCATGAAGCCGCTCGACACCGAGCTGGTGCTCAAGCTGGCCCGCGACCACGAGATCCTGATCACGATCGAGGAAGGCGCGGTCGGCGGTTTCGGCTCGCATGTCACGCAGTTCCTGACCGATCAGGGCGCGCTCGACAGCGGCATGGTGCGCTTCCGTTCCATGGTGCTGCCCGACGTGTTCCAGGACCACGACACGCCGGCGGCGATGTACGGCCGCGCCGGTCTCGACGCCAAGGGCATCGTCGCCAAGGTGTTCGAGGCGCTCGGCAAGGACGTCAAGACCGAGACGGTCAAGCTCGCCTGACGGCGAGCTTCGACCTTCGCGAAGCAGCGCGACCTTCATGAAAATCTATCTGGCAGGCCCCGACGTGTTCCTGCCGGATGCTGTTGAGATCGGCCGGCGCAAAGCCGCGATCTGCGCCGCGCAGAGGCTCATCGGCCTCTATCCCCTCGACAACGCCATCGAGCTCGCCGTTCCCGACGCCTCGCGGCAGATCTTTACCGCCAACGAGGCCATGATGGATCAGGCCGACGCCATCATCGCCAATCTCACACCGTTTCGCGGCGCCGGCGCTGATCCCGGCACCGTCTACGAGCTCGGTTACATGGCCGGCCGCGGCAAGTTTTGTCTGGCCTATTCCAACGATCCCGCCACCTATGCCGACCGCGTCGGCCGCTTCATGAACGTGACCTCCGAGGACGGTCGGCTGGTCGATGCGCAGGGGCTGACAGTCGAGGATTTTGGCCTCGTCGACAATCTCATGATGATCCATGCGCTGGAGCTGCATGGCTGCCCGCTGGTGATTCCGGCCGCGATGCCGGTCGACGTCTGGCATGATCTCGCCGCGTTCGAGGCTTGCGTCCGGATGGCGGCTGCGCGATTGATCGCACCATAAGCGCTCAGGTCTTCCTCGGAGAGATTGATGTCCCCTCCCCGCAAGCGCGCGGATGTTTTGCTGGTCGAGCGCGGCCTGTTCGAGAGCCGGGCGCGGGCGCGCGCGGCGATCGAGGCCGGGCTCGTCACCGCGAACGACAAGCCTGTGGAAAAACCGTCCGAGACCATCGCGGAAGATGCGGTGATCCAGGCCGAGCCGGCACATCCTTTCGTCTCCCGTGGCGGCGTCAAGCTCGCCGGCGCGCTGGAGCGTTATCCGATCGAGATCGAGGATCATGTCTGCCTCGACGTCGGCGCCTCCACCGGCGGTTTTACCGAGGTGCTGCTGGCGAACGGCGCGAGCCTCGTCTTCGCCATCGATGTCGGCACCGGCCAGTTGCATCCCTCGCTGCGGGACAATCCAAAAATCGTGTCGATGGAGGAGACCGACATCCGGACCTATGACGGCAAACGTTTGCCGGCGCGGCCCGATGTGGTCGTGATCGACGTCAGCTTCATCTCGCTCAAGACCGTGCTGCCGGTGGCGTTGTCGCTCGCAGCAGCGCCCATGAGCCTGCTGGCGCTGATCAAGCCGCAATTCGAGGCCGACCGAAAACACAACAAGAAAGGCATCATCCGCGACGCCGCCGTGCATCAGGAGATCTGCGACGACATCGCAGCCTTTGCCGCCTCGCTCGGCTGCACCGACATCGAGGTGTTTCCCTCATCAATTGCAGGCGGCGACGGCAACATCGAATTCTTCCTGGGTGCGCGCCGTGGTTGAACGCGTCAGGATCGATCATGTCGGCCATCGCGGCGACGGTGTCTCGCTCGACGCGGGCGGTACGGTCTATGTGCCCTACACGCTCGGCGGCGAGACCGTCGAGGTCGACGCGGGCAGCCATCCCGACCGCCGCAAGCTGCTCGCGGTCGATGTCGCAAGTCCCGCGCGTATCGAGCCGTTCTGTCCGCATTTCGGCGTCTGCGGCGGCTGCGCGATCCAGCACTGGGCGGCCGAGCCCTATCATGCCTGGAAGCGCGGCATCGTGGTCGAGACGCTGGCGCAGGCCGGTATCGATTGCGAGGTCGCGCCGCTGGTCGACGCCCATGGCGCTGGCCGCAGGCGCGTCACGCTGCACGGAAGGTTCGGCACGCACAACGTCCTCAAGGTCGGTTTTGCCGCAGCAAGCTCGCACGATGTGATCCCGATCCATCGCTGCCCGATCCTCGATCCCGCGCTCGACGGCGCGCTCGATGCCGCCTGGGCACTCGCCGAGCCGCTGACGTCCAAAATGCCGGTGACGAAGCCGCTCGACATCCAGGTCACCGCGACCGCCACCGGTCTCGACGTCGACATACGCGGCTCGGGCCCTCTGCCGACACGGCTGGTCACGGCGCTATCGCACGTCGCCGAGCAGCATCGCCTGGCGCGGCTGACGCGGCACGGCGAGCTGGTGTTGCAACGCCTGCCGCCGACTTTGCAGATGGGCCGCGCCGAGGTGACGCTGCCGCCGGGATCTTTCCTGCAAGCGACCGTCTCGGGCGAAGAGACGCTTGTCGCGCTCGTCGCCGAGCGCGTCGGCAAGGCCAAGGAGGTCGCCGATCTCTTTTGCGGCGTCGGTCCCTTTGCCTTGAGGCTTGCGGAGAAATCGCGCGTTGCAGCCTATGACAGCGACGCTGGCGCTGTCGCCGCGCTGGCAAAAGCCGCGCGCACACCGGGGCTGAAGCCGATCAAGGCCGAACCGCGCGACCTGTTTCGCCGTCCCTTGGTGCCGCCCGAGCTGCGCGACTTCGACGCCGTGGTGTTCGACCCGCCGCGCCAGGGCGCGCAGGCGCAGGCGCTCAAGCTTGCCGCAAGCAAGGTGCCGGTCGTGATCGCGGTGTCCTGCAACGTTGCAACCTTCGCCCGCGACGCGAGGTTGCTCATCGATGGCGGTTACAAGATCGAGACCGTCGTGCCGGTCGACCAGTTCCGCCACACGCCGCATGTAGAATTGATAGCGCGCTTTACCCGGTGATGTCTTAACGCCGTAGCGCGCCAAGTGCCGGCGACTCGCCGGGCAGCATGTTCGAGCTGATATCGCTGTCCATGCGGCCCGAATCCTGCTGGGTGAACCCGGCCCCGAACGTCAGGCTGAGGTTGGAGGTCGGCTTGAATTCGACGCCCGCAAACGCACCGTAGCCGGGTGTAGCGCCCGAGGTCAGCGGCGCAACCGAGCTGCCAATGCCGTTGCCGTATTTCAGGGTGTCGAAACCGGCGAAGAATGTCACCGGCAGGCCGCCCGCAGTCTTGGTATTGTAGCCGAACTGCGAGCTATCATAAGAGAGCGCGTTGAAATTGCCGACTGGCCCAGTCTGGCTGAGGCCGCTCCAATTGAGGTTGCCGCGTTGGCTCCCGACAAAGAAGCCGTTCGCAAAATTGGTGCGCCCGCTGGCATCGAAACTTGGAAAGTTGCCATAGGTATCGGCGCTCTGGCCGGCACTGCCGCCAAAGCCGAAAGCACCGCCTGGTATCCAATAACTTAGAGGCGCAGCTTGCGCGTGGGCAGGCGCCCCGCCGAGACAAAGCACCGCGAACAAAGCTGCGAGACCGCAAGAACTTGCAAGGCTGGACATTCAGGCTTCCGTCGAAAAGTTCGCAAATTATACTACTCGGATAGCACGAATGCCAGCGGACCGATGCCGGTCATCGCTTGCTCAGGTTCCGGGATTACGTCTTCTTGATACGTTGAACCTCCCCTGCGGCGGATGGACCCACCTAAAGGACGCGCAAGCTCAGGCCGTCACTTTGATCGCGAAGGCCAAGCGTGGTCCAGCAGCGCGCAATTTGCGCAGACCTTTGAAAATTCTCAACACGTCATGGAGGTTGTCATGGAGGTCAATTCCGACAAGTTGAATGCCTTTATGGGCAAGATGGTCACCGAGTTCGGTGCAGCGATGAACGCATCGCTGGTCCTGCTTGGGGACAAGCTCGGTCTCTACCGCACCCTCGCCGCCAAGGGACCGATGAATTCGTCCGAGCTCGCAAGCGCCACCGGCACGGTGGAGCGCTATGTCCGCGAATGGCTGTCGAGCCAGGCGGCGTCCGGCTACATCGAATACGATTCCGCTTCGGGAAAATTCTCGATGCTGCCCGAGCAGGCGATGGCGCTGGCCGACGAGGACAGCCCGGTTTTCCTCGGCGCGTTCGGCAATGTCATTGCCTCGGCGTTTCTCGACGAGCCCAAAATTTCGGATGCATTCAAGAGCGGCAAGGGCGTCGGCTGGAACCGGCGCAGCGAGTGCCTGTTCTGCGGCACGGCCCGCTTCTTCCGCACCGGCTACATGCATCATCTGGTGCAAGAGTGGTTGCCTGCGCTCGATGGCGTCGTGGACAAGCTGAAGCGCGGCGCCAAGGTCGCCGATGTCGGCTGCGGGCATGGCGTCTCGACACGGCTGATGGCGGAGGCCTTCCCGAACTCGCGCTTCTACGGCTTCGATTATCACGAGGGCTCGATCGAGGCCGCGCGAAAGGCGGCCACTGATGCAAAGCTGGGCGATCGGGTCAGCTTCGCAGTCCATTCCGCCAAAACCTATCCGACTGAGGCCTATGATCTCGTCTGCTTCTTCGATTGCCTGCACGACATGGGCGATCCCGTCGGCGCCATCCGTCACGTGCGCGAATCCATGGCGAAGGACGGCACCTGCATGCTGGTCGAGCCGTTCGCCAACGACCGCCTCGAAGACAATCTCAACCCGGTCGGGCGCGTCTACTATGCGGCGTCGACCATGATCTGCACGCCGGCCTCGCTCGATCAGGAGGTCGGCCTGGCGCTGGGCGCGCAAGCCGGCGAGGCAAGGCTGCGCAAGGTCGCAAGTGAAGGTGGCCTGACGCGCTTTCGTCGTGCCACTGAGACGCCCTTCAACCTGATCCTGGAGGCGCGAATCTGACTCACGCCGGGCGCGCGGCCGAAATTGTCAGGCCGCGGCGTCCGTGCCCATCCCGAAGGTGAGCTGGTTGCCGTCGGCATCGACGACATCGAAATCGCGCATGCCGTAGTCGCGGTCCTCCGGCCGGTTGAGCAGCCTGGCGCCGCGTCCCGACACCTCGGCATAGATCTGGTCGACATCCCGGACGAAGACGCAGATGGCGCCATGGCCGGGCAGTCGCTTCGTCCTGCTCGATGCGAGCAGGTGCAAGGCGACCTCGTCGCGGCAGAGGCAGGCATAGGACAGCGGCTCACCGTATTCGAACGTGACCTGAAAGCCGAGCACATCGCGATAATAGGCGAGGCTCGTTGCGATGTCAGAGACGACGAAGACAGTGGCGGAGCCTGCCATCATCGGGTGTTCGTCAGTCATTGCAGCCTCCTCGCATCGCGAGCCTGTCGTCCGACGCAGCCTAGCATGCGATCACGAGGTCTTGCACCGCCCATTCCGCAACGTAAGCTGGCGACCGAACACGGCGGCGACAGTCCGCCGGAATGGGAGGATGACGATGCGATATCTCGGCCTGGCGCTGGTTGTGCTGTTCACCGTCGCGAGTTCGGGAGCCGGCCGCGCCGGCGAGCCGACGCGCTTTACGCCGCTGAAGCCGGACGAGCTTGCGCCGCCGCAGAAGGAATGGGCCGATGCGATCGCCGTGCCGCCACGCAATGCCAAATTCACCAACCCGCCCTACCGCGCCTATATCCGCAATCCCGAGCTCGCGCCAAAGCTCTCGGCGATGTCGGACTATCTGCGCTGGAATTCGTCGCTGCCGGCGCGCTTGAGCGAATTCGCCATCCTGATCACGGCGCGGCAGTGGACGGTGCAATATGAATGGTTCGCGCATTATCCCCTGGCGATGAAGGCGGGGCTCGATCCAGAGGTCGCCAAGGATATCGCGAGCGGCGTGCGGCCGCAGGCGATGAAGGACGACGAAGCCGCCCTCTACGACCTCGCGATGGCGCTCTATCGCGACAAGAAGGTGTCCGACGAGGTCTACCGCGCGGCCGAGCAGAAATTCGGCGAGCGCGGCATCATGGATATCATCGGCCTGATCGGCTATTACGATTTGGTCTCGATGACGCTGATCACGATGCAGGCCGAAGCGCCGAACGACAGCGTGCCACCGCTGCCGCCGCTTGCGGCCAAGTAGAAGCCTCCACCCAGGCCCTGACAATTCTATCGCCGTTACCCTGAGGTGCGAGCCATGCGGCGCAACGCGCCGGATGGGGAGCCTCGAAGGGCGACGGCCCGGCTGCCAGCTTTGGCCGTGCATCCTTCGAGGCCTTCCATAGGGCGCGCTGCGCCCCATGGAATGCACCTCAGGATGACGGGTTTAACAGTCGCGAACGCTGAGACAATGCGGGGAGCCGAACCGCGTCCAGCTACGCCGTCTTGTCGACCGAGGACGACGAATCTGCCGGCGGATATTTCGTCACCGGCACCATGAAGGACTTGTTGCCGACCTGGTAGATGATCTTGCCGTTCTGTCCGTCATCCGTCGCGATCTGCGACTGGCCGAACATGATGACGTTCTTGTAGACGATGCCGGTGCCCTGGCGGGTGATGCCATCGGTGGTGACGCTGACCTGCGCTTCATTGCCGTTGACCCCGAGCACGCGAAAGCTCGCGCTTTTGCCGTTGTCGCTGGAATAGCCGCCCCAGCTTCCCATCAGGCGGCTGTCGGAGGCCGGCGGCGCCTGCTTCTCGAGCGACGCAGTCTGCTTGCCAGAGCCGCCCGCGGAGAACAGGAGCACCAGGTTCTTGCCGTCCTTGGTGCCGACCGTGACCCCGCCAAAGGTGATAAGCGCGCCACTGACCTGGGCAAAACCGCGCTCGGTGTGCCCGTTATGGGTGTACTCGACCTGCGCCCGACTACCGCGGATGTTCACGACCTTGAAGCCGACGGGCTGGTTGTTGCCCGCCCAATTGCCCTTCCAATCACCGAGCAGAGCGCTCTGGTGATAAACACGCTCGTTAGCGGGCGAAATCTGGCTGGTGCTTTGCGTAACGATGGCCATTGCTTTGCTCGGTGGACGAGTTTGACGAACTCGCTTGCGTTCGAGCGCCGGGAGACGGCATCAGAAACATTCAGAAACAATTCTGATTAGGGCCACGCCGTCGTTAACAAGCGGTTAATTTCAACCGCCGGGTGCGATGGGGCAAATGGTCTCATCGGGGATGCGCCTCAGCGCCCCCAGCGGTCCGACCAGATCTTCTCGCCGATCGTGCAGCTGACGCGCGGCTCCTTGTCCTTGTCCGCAACCCGCACCACCGGACGCTCTGGCGTGCGGCCTGCGACCTCCATCAGAAGCTTGGTGCGGATCGCTTCCTTGAACTTGTCGCGGTCCTTGATCGTGATCACGAAGGAGCCGGGGCCGCCGACGACGCAGTCCTCGTAGTAGTAATCGAGATTGTCGATATCCATGGTCGAATAGGACGGCTCCTTGACCATGATCGGCAGGCCGTTGATGACGATGCCTTTCTCGAGCGCGGCGTCGCGGGCCAACGTGACCGGGCCACCATTGTTGTTGGGACCGTCGCCCGAGATATCGATGACGCGGCGAAGCCCGTGATACGGATCCTCGTCGAACAGCGGCATCGCGAAAGTGATCGCACCGGAGATCGAGGTGCGCGAGGCGCGGCGGATCGGCGTCTTCATGATTTCGGAGGCGACCGCATCCGCCGTCTCCGGTCCGTCGATCAGGCGCCACGGGATGATGATCTTCTGGTCGGTGGACGCTGCCCATTCGAAATAGGTCACCGCGATCCTGCCGTTGGGACCGGCCTTGAGCGCCTGCAAGAACTCTTTCGACTGGATCGCCTGCGCGTAGCCTTCGCGCTGGATCGCGAGCTCGTCCATGTCCATGGAGTAGGAGACGTCGACCGCGAGGATCAGCTCGACATCAACCGACTGCGCATCCCCGTCGGCCGCCTGCCGCTGCGGTTGATGCCTTGGTCCTGGCGCCGCGATGCCCGCGACGTCCCCTCCGGCAAGCACGCCGGCCACCAGCACAGCCCCGATCGAGAACAGCAACCGCATCGCAGTCTCCCGTCGTATGACGCGATGGTGACATGCAAACGCCTTGCCGCAAAGTGCGAAGATCGCTTGTGCTTCACATTCAAGTTAGGCTTTTCGAGCTTTGCGCGAAACCGCCGCCATGTCGCCACGCTTGCGTCGCCGCACATGCGAGCCACGGGACAGCGCGCCCCGCCCACTTGTTCCGCGCGATTTCCATGCTAGGTTGACCGCACAGATGGGGATGGAGTCCCCCGACAACCGCCCGACGGTCGATGATCGTGCTGGGCTGATGACTCCTGCTTGAGGTGAGGCAATCAATAAGCCTCTGCCTTTGGCGGGAGCATGGACAAACCCGCCGATGGCGGGTTTTTTGTTGCCTGATGAAAGCCAGGATCTGAAGGCCAGGATCTGAAGGCGAAGACCTGAAGGCGAAGACTTGAAGGCAAGGACGTGACGACGACGACACCAAACGCTGCGCGCGCCGGGCTGCCCAGGGGGATCTGGGTGCTCGGCTTCGTCTCGATGCTGATGGACATCTCCTCCGAGATGATCCACGCGCTGCTGCCGGTCTATCTCGTCACCGTGCTCGGCGCCTCGACGCTCACCGTCGGCTTCATCGAGGGCATCGCGGAGGCGACAGCCTCGATCACAAAAATCTTCTCCGGCGCGCTGTCGGACTGGCTCGGCCGGCGCAAGCTGCTTGCCGCGCTCGGCTATGGGCTCGCCGCCTTCACCAAACCGCTGTTCCCGCTCGCCCCCAGCGTCGGATGGCTGGTCGCGGCGCGCTTCATCGACCGTATCGGCAAGGGCATTCGCGGCGCGCCGCGCGATGCGCTGATCGCTGACATCGCGCCCGCCGGCTTGCGCGGCGCGAGTTTTGGCCTGAGGCAATCGCTCGACACCATCGGCGCCTTCGTCGGACCGCTCGCCGCGATCGGCTTGATGTGGTGGACTGCGGACAATTTTACCGCCGTGTTCTGGGTGGCCGTGCTGCCGGCGTTTCTGTCGTTCGGCCTGATCGCGCTTGCGGTGAGCGAGCCGGAGCCGGACGCAAGCCGGGAACTTACGAAAAATCCGCTGAACACCGCCGCGATGCGGCAGCTCGGCGCAGTCTATTGGCGCGTCGTCGCGGTCGGTGTCGTCTTCACGCTCGCGCGGTTCAGCGAGGCCTTTCTGATCCTGCGCGCCCAGAACATCGGCGTCACTGCGATGTGGGTGCCGGCGGTGCTGGTGCTGATGAACATCGTCTATGCGCTGTCCGCCTATCCGGCCGGCGTATTGTCGGACCGGATGAACCGGACCGCCCTGCTCGCGCTCGGCCTCGTCTTCCTCGCAGGCGCCGATCTCGCGCTCGCGCTGCTGCCGAATCTAGCGGGCCTCGCGCTCGGCGTCGTGCTGTGGGGATTGCACATGGGACTGACGCAGGGCCTGCTTTCGGCGCTCGTCGCCGATACGGCGCCGCCGCACTTGCGCGGCACCGCGTTCGGCTATTTCAACCTGTTCACGGGCCTCGCATTGCTGTCCGCGAGCGTGATCGCCGGGGCGCTGTGGGACGCCTACGGCCCGGCCGGCACGTTCCTCGCAGGATTCGGCTTCACGTTGGCCGCGCTGGTGGGGCTGCTCGCTGTCGGCAACGGGCTGGGAGAGGAAGGCAAGTGACAATGCACGACACAAACTGGGGGACGAGACGTTGAACATCCAATTCATTCTGGCGGTCGCCACAGGCGGGGCGCTCGGCTCGGTGATGCGCTATCTCGTTGGGCTCGGCTCGGCCCGGGCGTTCGGCACCGATTTTCCCTGGGGCACCCTGATCATCAACGTAACGGGGTCTTTTTTGATCGGCATCTTCGCCGCACTGTTTGTCACCAAATGGAACTTACCGCAGGCCGCCCGGATCTTCCTGACGGTCGGGATTTGTGGCGGATACACGACATTTTCGACGTTCTCGCTGGATGCCTGGTATCTGATCGAGCGCGGACAAACATGGGCCTCGGCGACCTATATGATTGCATCGGTCGTGCTGTCCGTGGGCGCCCTCATTGCCGCGATGCAGCTCGTTCGCGCGTTTCCTTGACCGCGCTTGCCTGATCAGCGCATTCCTGCCCATCTCTCACGGCATGATGCTGGACGGTCCGACCGTCTTGGAGAAGGCGCGGGTCCTGCAATATAATGCGAACGTTGCAGGCTGAGCGCCGCGCGGCTGGAAGCTCAGGACCGGGGTATCTCAGGACAGATGAACGACACCGTCACCACACCGAAGACGCGGACAAAGACCAAGGTCGAACGGCCGAAGCTGCACAAGGTCATCCTGATCAACGACGACTTCACACCGCGTGAGTTCGTCACGATGATCCTGAAGGCCGAGTTCCGCATGACCGAGGATCAGGCCTACAAGGTCATGATCACCGCACACAAACTGGGGGCCTGCGTGGTCGCCGTGTTCACCAAGGACGTGGCCGAGACCAAGGCCACCCGCGGCACTGATGCCGCCCGTGCCAAGGGCTATCCGCTGTTGTTCACGACGGAGCCGGAGGAGTAGGCCGATAAGCTAGTCCTTGAGGCGCGCCATGATGATCTCGTCGTGATAGATCCCGTCGACCAGGATGGCCATCCGCCTGGTGCCCTCCTCGACAAACCCGACCTTGCGATAGAGGGCTGCCGCCGCGGTGTTGGTCGCGAACACGCCGAGCTCGATGCGTCGGAAGCCGAACGCGTCCGCGGCCTGAATGGCCTGCCGCAGCAGCCCCTCGCCAAATCCCCTGCCCCTGAACTCCGGCAGCAGCCCCATGAAGAGATCGCCGACATGCGCCGAGACGACGCGACTGGCCGGCGGCACGTTGCACCACCCGACCACGGCACCGTCCGCGACGGCGACGATCTGCGGGTAGCCACGCTCGACGTTGCGCGCAACGAAGGCGCGGACCTGTTCGATCGGCGGCGCCTCCACAAGCGCAATGTATTTGCGCTCGCGGGCAACGACATCGACGGCGGCGCGGAAGGCATCCGTGTCGGCGACCTCGATCTGGCGGAATTCGACGGTCATGGGCGGCCCTGTTGCTTCATCTCAAGCATAGCCTGATTGTTGCGCCATCGCGACCGGCGTCAGGTCATCGCGAGGGTCTGCCGATAGACGTGCAGCACAGTCTGGCCGCCAGCAGCCGGAATCTCAGAGCGATCCCTCCCAACGACGCGGCCTCCAAGCCGCTCGTAAAAGTGAAGAGCCGCTACGTTTGCCTTGCACGAGCCCAGCTGGGTCGCAGGCAACGTTGATCAGTTGAGTTGTGGAACGATCGCGGAGCCGTTGCGACCAGACGGCAAGCCGGTCGGCCTCGATGGCGCCATTCAGGAATTCCGGCGCGAGAATGTGGGCATAGGCGTCACGCCAGCTCGACGCATGGATCGCGGCGATGAGATCTGCGTCTTGCTCGGTAGCAGGTCGAATAAGGATGTCGTTCAATTGACGCTCTTCGCTCGCATCCGCGCCGACAGGCGTCAGGCCATCACCACCGGCGTCTCTTCGGGCAGCCCGTACACGCGCTGCGCCTTGGAAAATCCCGCGATCGGAAATTCACCGAGCTCGCGCCAGCCTTCGCGGCAGACATTTGCAAAGCCCTCCGACACCACGACGGTGCGCCCCAGGCGGCCGGCGATTTTCTCCAATCGTGCCGCGAGATTGACGGCGGGGCCGATGCAGGTGAAGTCGAGACGGTTGCCGCCGCCGATATTGCCGTAGAGGATGTTGCCGACATGCAGCGCGACGCCGAAGCGAAAGCGCTCGACCACGTCGCCGACCGGATGCGCCAGCGCCTCGACGCTGGCGCGGGCTTCGCGTGCCGCCTCCAGCACGCGGGTACAGACATGCGCGGCGTCGCCGACATATTCGTCGATCGGAAACACCGCGAGCAGGCCGTCGCCCATGAATTTCAGCACCTCGCCGCCGTGGCCGCGGATCGCCGTGACCTGGCAGTCGAAATAGAGGTTCAGGATCTCGACCACGGTCTCGGCCGGCAGCCGGTCCGACAGCGCGGTGAAGCCGCGCAGATCCGACAGCCAGATCGCGGCCTGCATGGTGTCGTTGTGACCGCGGCGGATCTGGCCGCCGAGGATACGCGCGCCGGCGCGGTTGCCGACATAGGTGTCGAGCAGCATCTCGGCGGTGCGGCGCAGGCTGACGATCTCGCTGACCCGCGCCAGCGGCCCCATGATCATCCGGATCACCGCGATGTCGTCATCGCTGAAGCCGCCCGGTTGCCGCGTGACCCAGCTCGTGGCGTGGGTCGAGCCGTCGAGAAACGGCATCGGCACCGCGATATAATCGGTCACGCCATCGGCGCGCATGTCGTTGATGATCGGAAACCGCGCGCTGTCGGGATCATCGACCCGGGCCCTGACCTCCACGCCCTGCTCGAACACGATGCGAAGCGGGCTCTGGGTGAATTCGGGTGAATCCAGGAAATCAAAATCGGCGGTGCCCATCGCGACCTTCTGGCCCTGCCGCCAGATGAAGTTACGGCCGAAGATTTCCGGATGCAGGGTACGGATGAAGATGCCGAACCGCCACAAGGGCAGGCCGGCATCGACCAGATGGTCGCAGAGGACGGCGATCATGTCGGCCGAAGTCCCCGAAGACCTCGCGCCGTCGATAAGCCAGTTCAGGACACGCTGGAGCCCGGAGCTTTCCATGGCCGCATTTGCGGACGAAGTTGTGGAATCGTCAAGCTGCGCGGTGGGCTAGTACCGCGACACGAAGACCTAACGCCCCACCTGCCCGCGATCGCGAATGAAATGATCGGCCAGCACGCAGGCCATCATGGCCTCTCCAACCGGGACGGCGCGGATGCCGACGCAGGGGTCGTGGCGGCCTTTGGTCATGATCTCGGTGTCAGCGCCGCTGCGATCGACGGTCAGACGGGGCTGAAGGATCGACGAAGTCGGCTTCACCGCGAAGCGCACCACCACCGGCTGGCCGGTGGAGATGCCGCCAAGAACGCCACCGGCATGATTGGATAGGAATCGCGTGCCGTCATTGCCGGTGCGCATCTCGTCGGCATTCTCTTCGCCGGTCAATTCAGCGGCGCCAAAGCCGGCGCCGATCTCGACGCCCTTGACCGCGTTGATGCTCATCATCGCAGACGCAAGCTCGGCATCGAGCTTGGCGTAGATCGGCGCGCCGAGGCCCGCCGGCACGCCTTCGGCGACGATCTCGAGCACTGCGCCGACCGAGGAGCCGCTCTTGCGGATGCCGTCGAGATAGGTCTCGAAGAACGCGGCCTTGTCCTTGTCGGGGCAGAAGAACGGATTGTTGGCGATCTCGTCCCAGTCCCACTTCTCGCGGTCGATCTTGTGCGGGCCCATCTGCACCAGCGCGCCGCGGACCTTCACATCAGGCAGCACCTTTCGCGCGATGGCGCCGGCGGCAACCCGCGTCGCGGTCTCGCGCGCCGAGGAGCGCCCGCCGCCGCGATAATCGCGCAGGCCGTATTTGGCCTCATAGGTGAAGTCGGCGTGGCCGGGACGAAACTTGTCCTTGATCTCGGAATAGTCCTTCGAGCGCTGGTCGGTGTTCTCGATCAAAAGCCCGATCGGCGTGCCCGTCGTCACCTGCACCCCGGTCTCCGGATGCGCCATCACGCCGGACAGGATTTTGACCTGGTCCAGCTCCTGGCGCTGGGTGGTGAAGCGCGACTGGCCGGGGCGGCGGCGGTCGAGGTCCTTCTGGATGTCGGCCTCGGTCAGCGGGATCATCGGCGGACAGCCGTCGACCACGCAGCCGATCGCCACCCCGTGGCTCTCGCCAAAGGTGGTGACGCGGAACATGTGGCCGAAGGTGTTGAAGGACATCGCTGCTCGCTTGGTTCCGGCGTGTGGTAACGCGCGAGGGGCCGAGGGTCAAACCCGCAACACCGCCCCGCAACGACGGTGGCGGGGCTTAACTATACTTCTCCAGCCGGCCGTCGCGGAACACGTAGACGGCGCCCTGCTCGATATAGAGCTCGGCGGCGCTGGCCGGCGTCTCGATGCCGAGTGAGACCATCAGGGCCCGGCAGGTCCCGCCATGGGCGACCGCAACGGTGTCGGTCCGGAGCTGGTCGTACCAGGCACGGACGCGGACCTGCACATCGGCATAGGTCTCGCCGCCTGCAGGGCCCACCGTCCATTTGTCGGCGAGGCGCCTGGCATAGATGTCGGGGTCGGTCGCCTCGCTCTCGGCCAGCGTCAGCCCTTCCCAGACGCCATAGCCGATCTCGCGCAGGCGATCGTCCAGCGCATAGTCCGCGACCGGCAGCTCCAGCTTGCCGCGCGCGAACTCCATGGTCATGCGCGCGCGGCCGAGCGGGCTCGACACGTATGGCAGCGCCGCCTTGTCGCGGCCGTCGCGCTTGAACAGATCGGCGAGAATGCCACCGGCCTGCACGGCCTGGTCGCGTCCCCGCGCGTTCAGCGGAATGTCCTTGGTGCCCTGAAGCCTGCCGAGCGCATTCCACTCGGTCTCGCCGTGGCGAAGATAATAGATCGTGGGCACAGGCATTGTCGGGGCTGCGATCAGTCCTTCGGCGCGTCAGGCCGCATCATGCCCAGCACGTTGTAGCCGGAATCGACATGGTGGACCTCGCCGGTCACGCCGCGCGACATGTCCGACAGGAAATACACCGCGCTGTCGCCAACCTCCTCGATCGTCACGTTCCGGCGCAGCGGCGCGTTGACCTCGTTATATTTCAGCAGGAGACGTGAATCGCTGATGCCGGCGAACGCCAGCGTCTTGATCGGGCCGGCCGAGATCGCGTTGACGCGGATCGCCTTCTCGCCGAGATCGGCGGCCAGATAGCGCACGCTCGCCTCCAGCGCCGCCTTGGCGACACCCATGACGTTGTAGTTCGGCATCCACTTCTCGGAACCGTAATAGCTCAGCGTGATGATCGATCCGCCATCGGTCATCAGCTTCTCGGCACGCTGCGCGATCGCAGTCAGCGAGTAGCAGGAGATCAGCATCGACTTGGAGAAATTGCCCGCGGTGGTGTCGACATAGCGGCCCTCGAGCTCCTCCTTGTCGGCAAACGCGATCGCGTGCACGACGAAATCGATCTTGCCCCACTTCTCCTTCAGCACATCGAACACAGCATCGATGGTGGCAGCATCGGTGACGTCGCAATGACCGAGCACGAGCGCGCCGACTTCGGCAGCCAGCGGCTCGACGCGCTTCTTCAGCGCATCGCCCTGGTAGGTGAATGCGAGCTCCGCGCCGGCGGCGTGGCATGCCTTGGCGATGCCCCAGGCGATCGAGCGGTTGTTGGCAACGCCGAGAATGACCCCGCGCTTACCTTGCATCAGACCTGAATTCTGCACCATTTTCTTAACGTCCCGGCGAACTGGGTTAAGGTCTGGAGGTACACCAGCCCTCCCCTGCGGTACAGTCCTAATACGCGGTGTTAACGCTGTTTCAGGCGGCGGAATAGCCGTTCCGCTCGGGTGTTATGATCGTTGAGGCGTTCGCGCCGAACGTGAAGGACGTCAAGACGGCATGAGTGCGTTTCGCCAGAGTGTGGAAGCCATGATCCCGGCGTTGCGCCGCTACGCCCGCGCGCTGACGCGCGACGCGGATGCGGCCGACGATCTGGTGCAGGACACGTTGGTGCGTGCGTTGCGTTCGGAGCGATTGTTTCTCGGAGGCGACGTCAGGAGCTGGCTCTACACGATCCTGACCAACCTCAACAAGAACCGGCGGCGCTCGCTGGCACGGCGACCGCAATTCATGCAGCTGACGGAGAACAACCCGGATGCCAGCGGGACCGAAGCCGAGGGACGGGACATCGAGAGGGCGCTCTCGACGCTCGTCGAGGAGCAGCGCTCGGTGCTGTTGCTGGTGATGCTGGAGGGCATGAGCTACCGCGAGGTCGCCGACATCCAGGGTGTTCCGATCGGCACCGTGATGTCGCGCCTGGCGCGCGCCCGCGCCCACGTTAAAGCTTCACTGGAGGGCATGCGCCCGGCGCTCAGGCGGGTGAAATGATGGCAGGATTGATGCATCGCACGTGCCGCGTCCCCTGCACGGAGAGAGACGCAGCGCAGTTGAACCGCGTAAGATTTTTTGGGCCGCAGAGCCAGAGACGACCGATATGAACGACCACAGGATTTCAGTGACCGAGGACGAACTGCACGCCTATGTCGATGGCGAGCTGCCGGCCGAGCGCCGCGCCGACGTCGAGGCCTGGCTCGCCAGCCACCTCGAGGATGCCGAGCGGGTGCAATCCTGGCGTGCCATGGCCGAGATGCTGCACGCCCGCTACGACGGCGTCGCCCAGGAGCCGGTGCCGGCACGGCTGGAGCTCGAACGGCTGGAGCGCCGCCCGCGGCAATGGCTCTACGGCGCCGTCGCAGCCACGCTGGTTGCCTTCGTTGCCGGCGGCACGGCCGGCTGGGTCGCGCATGGCGCCGCCAACGCGCCCTCGACCTTCCAGAGCTTTACGACGGACGCGCTCGACGCCCACCGCCTTTATGTCGTCGAGGTCCGCCATCCGGTCGAGGTCGGCGGCAACGAGCGCGACCATCTCCAGGCCTGGCTGACCCGGCGCTGCGGCTGGACCGTGTTCGCGCCCAATCTGGAGGCGAGCGGGCTGAAGCTCGTCGGCGGCCGACTGCTGCCGGGGCCGAGTGGACCCGCATCCTTCCTGATGTATGAGGGCGCCTCGGGCGAGCGCTACACGATCTACACCGCCAAGACCGAGAACGGCGCAACGCAGATGCGCTTCGCCAAGGCGGACAAGGACGGGGCGCTGTTCTGGGCCGAGCGCGGCGTCGGCTACGTCGTCAGCGGCGGCGGCAGCGACCGTGACCGGCTGACCAAGGTGGCACAGGCTGTCTACGACCAGGCAGAGAAAAACGGCGGCTAAGCAACCGCACAAGCGCGGTGCCTCGATTCCGACATTGAAAATTTGGAATCAAGACATGTGTGCGTCTCATTATCGCACCGAGTGCTCACGCGAATATGAGCGGCGTTCGATCCGCCGATCGACGCGGGCGGCCTCGATTGGGGTTTTTGGTACCGCGCTGGTCCCCCTCTCGAGGCCGCACCTTTTTATCGGCTACCCCGCCGGACAGCCGACACGTCGAGCACATGAAGCGCTACCACGCCTCACGCATATGATGAGCATCATCTCCTGCGAGAATGCTCTCAGCCTTTAGGAGAACCCCTTCAGTTCGATTTCGCCCTAAAGCGCGATGGCTCGCGCTTTAGCTACTTGTTTGCGCATGATCTTTTCGGAAAACCGCTGCACACTTTGCGCTAACGCGGCCCTCCGGGTCCGGATCATGCGTTAGCCAAGCCCGCTACGTGGATTGTAGGGGTGTTGGTCCCGCCACTTTTCCATCAATGCCTCAAGCTCGGCGTCGTTCCCGTCCGGTAGCATAATCCGGACGACGACGAAGAGATCCCCGGTTCCGCCAGTTTTCGGCAAGCCCTTACCTTTGAGACGGAAGGTGCGACCGCTGGAGGTGTTTTTGGGGACCGAGAGCTCGACCGCATTGCCGAGTGTGGGCACGCGAACCTTGCCGCCGAGCACCGCCTCGTAGAGCGTGACCGGCAGCTCGATGCGCAGGTCGGCACCCTCGACCTTGAAGAAGGCGTGCGGCGCAATGCTGATGGTGATCAGCAGATCGCCCGGCGGATGGCCCTGTGCGCTCTCGCCCTGCCCCCTCAGCCGGATCTGCTGGCCTTCGACGACGCCGGCCGGAATCTTGACGTTGAGTTCCTTGCCCGTCGGCAGTCGGACGCGCTTCTCGCCACCCTTGACCGCCTCTTCAAGCGAGACGGACATCGCGACGTTGACGTCGAGATCGAGCCCGACCCCGCCGGTGTCGAATTCGAACTGGGCGCCGCCGCCGGCCCCCGGCCGCGCACCGCGCACCCCACCGCCGAACATGCTGTTGAGAATATCCTCGAAGCCGCCCGCGCCCTGGCCAGGGCCCGCGCCCCCGCTGCGGAACGAGTAGCTCTCGAAACCACCGGGACCCGCGCCAGCGCGCCCGCGCGGCCCGCCGCCGCCCGGAAAGCCCTGGAAGCGCGGCTTGCCGTCGGCGTCGATCTCGCCGCGGTCGAACTGCTTGCGCTTGTCCTCGTCGCCGATGATCTCGTTGGCCGAGTTGATCTCGGAGAAGCGCTCGGCGGCCTTGGGATCATCCTTGTTGCTATCGGGATGATGCTTCTTGGCCAGCTTGCGATAGGCGCTCTTGATCGCGGCAGCGTTGGCGCTCCGCGGCACCCCCAAGACCTCATAGGGGTCGCGCATCCGTCACGTCTCCTCTTCGGAATCGAAATATCAAAGGGCTCCCCGCCCCATCTGAGCCTCATGTGGGGGGCGAGTGGCATTTTTGCAACTAGTCGGGTGAAGCGACCCGTTACGATTCGAGCATGATCTTATCGGAAAATTGGTTCCCGGATCATGCTCAGCTCCGCCACGGCTTTAACGTATGAATCTCCCAACGGCCACGGCTGCTTTGGCAACCGGCGCCCTGGAGCCAGCTTTCGGTGTTGCCGTTGACGTAGCTCGCCAGGAAATCCCTGCACTTGCGGCCGTCCTCGGCCGCGTAGGACTGTGCAATCGGCGTCACCGAGCCGCGCGCCCCGGTCTCCGGATTCTCCCAGTGCTGGCTGGCATCCTTGTCGCCCTTGCTCAGCACGTCGGAGGCGGCGTTGCGGGCGAAGGCGAGATCGGTCTCGGTCGGTGCGGCCTCCTTCGCCAGACGTGCGATCGAACCGGTCAGGTCGTTGTCATCGGCCTTGGCGTAGGCGCTGGTGTCGTTGCGGGAAAAGCTGCAACCGCCGGTGCCGAGCCCGATCAGAATCATCGTCATGACGAAGCCGGACGGCCGCATCGCCGATAGGCCAACGCGGCCCCATGCCCTATATAGGGCGGTAGCGGATAACAGCGCGTTTTGGGCCGCGGAACGCAACTCGGACTCCAGACATGACCGACACGACCTCGATGAAACACCAGACACCCTTAACATCCGGTGATTTCACCGCCGCCGATGAGCCTTTTGCGCTGTTCGAGGCGTGGTTGAACGAGGCGATCAAGAGCGAACCGAACGATCCCAACGCCATGGCGCTCGCAACCGTCGACCCGGACGGCCTGCCCGACGTGCGCATGGTGCTGATGAAAGGCTTTGATGCCGAGGGTTTCGTCTTCTACAGCCACATCGCGAGCCAGAAGGGCCACGAACTCGCCTCAAATCCTAAGGCGGCGTTACTTTTTCACTGGAAGTCGCTGCGCCGTCAGGTCCGCATCCGCGGCAACGTGACGCCGGTGACCGAGGCCGAGGCCGACGCCTATTTCGCCACCCGGCCGAAGCAGGCGCAGATCGGCGCCTGGGCGAGCAAGCAGTCGCAAGAGCTGGAGAGCCGCTTCGCCTTCGAACAAGCCATCGCAAAAGTCGCGGCCAAGCACATCATCGGCGAGGTGCCGCGGCCGCCGGGCTGGAGCGGCTGGCGCATCACGCCCTCGCGTATCGAGTTCTGGCACGACCGCCCGTTCCGGCTGCACGACCGCATCGAATTTCGCCGTGACGCGGCCGGGCAGCCGTGGTCCAAGATGCGGATGTACCCTTAGCATTTTGTTTGAGCATGATCTTTTCGGAAAACCGCTGCACACTTTGCGCTAACGCGGCCCTCCCGGTCCGGATCATGCTCCAACCTGAAAGACCTCCATGCCGCAGTCGTCCAATGCGCCGCGCCGTACGCTGCTCCTGACCGGAGCCAGCCGCGGCATCGGCCATGCCACCGTGATCCGTTTTTCCTCGGCGGGCTGGCGCGTCATCACCTGCTCACGGCATCCGTTCCCGGAGGATTGCCCGTGGGACGCGGGCCCTGAGGACCACATCCAGGTCGACCTCGCCAACCCCGCGGATACGACGCGCGCGATCTCCGACATCCGCGATCGCCTCGAAGGCGGCATGCTGCATGCGCTGGTCAACAACGCCGCGATCTCGCCGAAGGGCCCGGGCGGCTCCAGGCTCGGCTCGATCGACACCGATCTCGACACCTGGACGCATGTGTTCCACGTCAACTTCTTCGCGCCGATCATGATCGCGCGCGGGCTTATCGAGGAATTGAAGGCGGCCAAGGGCTCGGTGGTGAACGTCACCTCGATCGCGGGCTCGCGCGTGCATCCCTTCGCGGGCGCGGCCTATGCGACCTCCAAGGCCGCGCTCGCGTCCCTGACTCGCGAGATGGCGTCGGACTTCGGCCGCGTCGGCGTGCGCGTCAACGCCATCGCGCCGGGCGAGATCGATACCTCGATCCTGTCACCCGGCACCGAGAAGATCGTGGAGCAGCAGATCCCGCTGCACCGGCTCGGCACGCCCGACGAGGTCGCCAAGATCATCTATGTGCTGTGCACGGAGACGTCGTCCTACGTCAACGGCGCCGAGATCCACATCAACGGCGGCCAGCACGTGTAGGCCAAGCGGGCAAAGCATGGGCCGGTTCGCGAGCACTGCATCACTCTACGAGCATCTGCGGCCGCCCTACCCGAGCGAATTCTTTCGCAGCGTCGCGCAAAAGCTCGGCCTCTCCAAACGATGCGGCTTGATCGACCTCGGCACCGGACCCGGACTGCTGGCGCTCGGCTTCGCGCCCTATGTCGGCCGCATCGTCGGCGTCGACCCTGAACCCGCAATGCTCGAGGCCGCGCGACGCGCGGCTGCAAACGCGGGGCACGCGCTCACGCTGATCGAAGGCAAGGCGGAGACGCTTCCCGCGGACATCGGCACTTTCGACATCGTCACGATCGGCCGCGCGCTGCATTGGATGGATCGCGACCAGACGCTCGCGCTGCTCGATCGGCTGGTCGCACGCGACGGTGCGATTGCGATCTGCGCCTCGTTCTCAGCCACCAACGGCCGCAACCCGTGGCTTGACGGTTACAACGAAGTCCGCCGCCGCTGGTCGCCGGCCCAGCTCTGGGAGGAGGCCGGCCGCGGCACGCGAACCCATCGCGACCTGCCCGCGTTCTTTCGCGGCAGCGCCTTTCAGCCCACTGAGCTCGTCGCGGTCGAGACAAGCCACGCGGTCAGCGTGCAGGACCTGACGCGACGCACCCTCACCTACTCGTCGTCCTCGCCGGACGCGTTGGGCGAGAATGTCGAAGCGATGCTGCATGAGGTCGAGGAACGCCTGGTGTCCTTCAGCCGCGACGGCATGATCGCCGAGACCATCATCTCAACGGCGCAGATCGTGAAGCGCTAGGTGATTTGCCGCGCCAGGGGCGGGAAGCAAGGCGATCCAGACAACGCCGCCGCAAGACCTGGATCGCCTTGACCCTTCCGTTCCTCAATCGGCGCGAAACCGACGCGGCTGTTCGCGCAACCGCGGAGCGGTTGCGCTGATTGCAGTCGAGCAGTCGTCGTCGTTCTCACCGTCGAGCAGCGGAGCACCACAGTGCCGGCACATCCGTGCCGACATCGACGACGCCTTGCCGCTCGCCAGGACCTGACGATAGTTCGCCAGATCGATGACGTTGCGGGGCGACGTTATGTGTTTCTCAACCATGGCTGTTCCTCGCGGCTACACGATGCTTATCGCAGACAAGCTTCGCGTAAACGTTCAGCCCACCGCTCAAATTTTACCGGAGCAATTGGGGCGACGGGCACACATCACTGCGCGGCCTCAATCCCGCTCTATTCTGCGACATCAAACGCCATGTCTCTGCGAACGGCGTAAGGTCTCGGTCACTATTTTCCGAGAGCGCGACGAGATCACAGCCACTTCTTGAACTTGAAGATCCAGTACGGAACGATGGCCGCGATCAGCATCAGCACCAGCGCAAACGGATAGCCATGCGCCCAATCGAGCTCCGGCATCGACTTGAAGTTCATGCCGTAGATCGAGGCGATCAGCGTCGGCGGCATCAGGACAACAGCCATGACCGAAAACAACTTGATGATGTTGTTCTGCTCGAGATTGACGACGCCGAGCATGGCGTCGAGCACGAAGGTGATCTTGCCGGAGAGATAGGAGGCGTGGTCGGTCAGCGAGACGACGTCGCGCTGCATGGTCTTGAGCTGCTCGCGCATGTCCTTCGACCATTTCACGCCCTCCACCACCGCCGAAAGGAACGCGACGACGCGACCGATCGAGACTAGGCTCTCGCGAACCTTGGAGGTCAGGTCGCCCTTGCGGCCGATCGCGGCCAGAATCTGCGCGTACAGCTTGGCGTGGCCGTGGCGATCCTGCTCCGGCTCGAAGATGTCGTGTGAGACCTGGTCGATCTCGGCGCCGCAGCGCTCCAGAATGTCGGCGCAGCGGTCGATCACGGCGTCCAGCAGTTCCATCAGCACCATCTCGCCGGTGATTCCGGGCGTGCAGGTGCGGGCCAGCTTGGCCTCGACGAGGGCGAATGGCTTGGGCTGGTCGTAGCGCACCGTGACCAGACGGTGGTCGCCGAGAATGAAGGTGACCGCCGTGGTCCGGGGCATGTCGGTGTCGGAGTGGCACATCAGCGTCGCGGTCATATAGCGCGCGCCGTTCTCGATATAGAGGCGGCTGGAGATCTCGATCTCCTGCATGTCCTCCCGGGTCGGGATCGCGATCCCCGAGAGCCGCTCCACGGCCTTGTCCTCGGCCGCGGTCGGGTTGAACAGATCAATCCACACCGCGTGCTCTGGCACCGCCGTGAGGTCGTCGACAATAGCCTTCTTCAGGGAGGATTCAGAGGGAACAAACACCGAAAACATGAACAACTCCAGTGGAGGACTGCGGCCGACCAGCAGCCCCTTAGCGCGATTCTGACAAGTTCATGATGACAACTACATTAACGGAGCGTTCGCATTTGTGGCCGCACCGTGGCACGGAATCGACAGTTCGGCATCCTTTGTCCAAAAACCGGCGCCAAGTCGCAAAACTTGCGGCAAAAAAGCCACAGGTTGGGTCTCGCAGCGCGGGACAAGCTCCGAAAGGCTGGAATTGTGGCAGATTTCAACGATAATAGGGGCCACGGAGTCGTGGAATTGAGCCCAGCTCAAGCCCCGCGAAAGCTTGTTGTTTTCGATTGGAACCAAATCATGTCGTTGCTGAAAGTTACGCTTGGTATTTTGGCCGCCGGCTTCATGCTGTCGGGCTGTATGCAGTCCACGCACTTCGAAGCAACCAACACGCAGAATTTCAAGCCGAAGGACAAGGAACTGCTCGCCAAGATCCGGTACGAGAACACCCCGGTCGCTGAGCCGTTCCGCCGCGCCATCGTCGACTATCACCGCAAGGAATCGCCGGGCTCGATCGTGGTCGATTCCGACAACCATTACCTCTACTACGTGATGGATGGCGGCAAGGCGATCCGCTACGGCATCACCGTCGGCGAAGAGGCCATGGCCTGGTCGGGCATTGCCAAGGTCGGCAGCATGACGGAATGGCCGGCATGGCATCCGACTCCGGGCGAGATCTCGCGCCTGGGCGTTCCGACATTTGTCGCTCCCGGCCCCGACAATCCGATGGGCTCGCGCGCGATGTACCTTTATTCGGGCGGCAAGGACACGCTGTTCCGCATTCACGGCACCAACCAGCCTGAATATATCGGCGCCTCGATCTCTTCGGGCTGCATCCGCCTGACCAACGAGGACGCGATCGATCTCTACAGCCGCGTCAAGGTCGGCACCATCGTCGTGGTGCTCGAGCCGAAGCACGGCGACTCGCCCTACAACTCGCGTCTCGCGCTGCAGGGTGGCGGCACGGGCCAGGCCGGCAGCTTCTGATCGCCGCCTGATCTCGCGGGCCTACAAAAAGCGCCGGTTTCACCGGCGCTTTTTTGTTGCCGGCTTGCTCTTGCTGGAGTCAGCGGCCGGCTTGTCCGCGGGCGCGGCCGGCTTCGCCGTCTCCTGATCGCCAGCGCCCTCCTTTGTTTCAGATTTGGCCGCGACCTCGCGCGGCGGCGCCTCTTCGGGGCGTTCTGCCGGCAGCAGCGGGGCGACCTGCGGCAGAGGATCCCAGACATTCCACTGGCAGATCCGGTAGTCGTTGCGGCGCTGCGCCAGGTCGAGATGGATGTGGTCCTCGTGGTACCAGTCTGACCCTGGACCGAGCACGGTGGAAAAGCGCGAGCAGACCGAATGCAGCACGCGCTCGCGCACGTCGCGCGACATGGTGCGGTCGGTCAGACCGATCGACTGCCCGTTGGCGAGCTTGATTGCGCGGACATCGAGCGCGTTGGCCTTGCCGTGCTCGGACAGCATCGCGCCGACGATGCGATTGCGGCCGCGGCACTCGAAGGAGTCGAAATTATCGAGGTCGTTGATGGTCGAGCCGAGGCTTGCGGCGAGCGGCACCATGTCCGAGCGCACCCAATCGGCGATCGCCGACGCCATGGTGCAGCGGAGGACCGCCGCCGGCTTGACCGCAACCTTGCGCTTGTCCGGCAGCACGATGGCTTCCAGCCGCACCAGATCCTCGCCGCCGCAACCGCCGGGGCCGCGGATGTCCGGAATCGAGGGCGCGATCGCGATCTCCTCGGTCAGCGCGAGGCGGCAGGCCGAGGCCTGTTTCTCGGGCGGGGGCGCTGCCTCGGCGGGCTTTTCGGCGGGCGGCTTGTCGAGGGAAGGCTTGTCGGACGAAGGCTTGCCCTCGGCGGCCGGTGAGCCCTTGTCCGACGTTTTGGGGGCTTCCTCCGGCCGCGGCTTGGGCAAGGGGATTTTGGCCGAATGAGCCGGCCCGCGCGGCCGTGGTGTACCAAGGCCAAAGATATCGAGCGGTGCAGCATAATTTCGCGCGCTCACGGGCCCAGACAGCACAAGAGATAGCCCGAGCCCAGCGGTAACCATTGCCGCGCCGGTGGACATATAGCCGCGACAAGACCATTTGCGGCGAAAGTCCGGCAGGCTAAAACTCATGACAATTCTTTGGCCCAGCGCTGAGAGCGATAACAAAGTCCAGCCCACCTCGGAGGAACGTCTGAATGCTCGGTTTGATGCAAGATTGGCCCCTGCTCTGCCACCGGATCATCGAACACGCCGCCAGGATTCATGGCAAGCAGGAGGTTGTCACGCGCTCGGTCGAGGGACCGATCCATCGCACCACCTATGCCGAAATCCACAAGCGCGCGCTCAAGGTCTCGCAGATGCTGGAGCGCGACAGCATCAAGCTCGGTGATCGTGTCGCCACGATCGCCTGGAACACTTGGCGCCATCTCGAGGTCTGGTACGGCATCATGGGCATCGGCGCCATCTGCCATACCGTGAATCCCCGCCTTTTCCCCGAGCAGATCGCCTGGATCATCAACCATGCGCAGGACCGCATCGTGATGGTCGACCTCACTTTCGTGCCGGTCCTCGAGAAGCTCGCCGACAAGCTGCCGAGCGTCGAGCGTTACGTCATCCTGACCGACAAAGCGCATTTGCCTGAGACCACGCTGAAGAATGTCGTGGCCTACGAGGACTGGATTGCGGAGGCCGACGGCAAATTCAAATGGAAGGACTTTGACGAGAACACGGCGGCTGCGATGTGCTACACGTCCGGCACCACGGGCGATCCCAAGGGCGTGCTGTACTCACATCGCTCCAACGTGCTGCACGCGCTGATGGCCAACAATGTCGACGCGCTCGGCACCAGCGCCTCAGAGACGATGCTGCCGGTGGTTCCCCTGTTCCATGCCAATAGCTGGGGCATCGCCTTCTCCGCGCCCTCGCAGGGCACCAAGCTCGTCATGCCCGGCCCCAAGCTCGACGGCGCCTCGGTCTACGAGCTGCTCTCGACCGAGAAGGTGACGCATACCGCGGGCGTGCCGACGGTGTGGCTGATGCTGCTCCAGCACATGGGCGCCAACAATCTGAAGCTGCCAGACCTGAAGATGGTGATCTGCGGCGGCTCGGCGATGCCGCGCTCGATGATCAAGGCCTTCCTCGACATGGGCGCGAATGTCCGCCACGCCTGGGGTATGACCGAGATGAGCCCGATCGGCAGCGTCGCGGCGCTGAAGCCGCCGTTCCAGAATGCGACCGGCGAGGCACGGCTCGACGTGCTCCAGATGCAGGGCTACGCGCCGTTCGCCGTCGAGATGAAGATCACCGACGATGCCGGCAAGGAGTTGCCTTGGGACGGCAAGACCTTTGGGCGCCTGAAAGTCTCAGGGCCCGCGGTCGCCAAGGCCTATTTCCGCCTCGATGCCAACATCCTCGATGAAGATGGCTTCTTCGACACCGGCGACGTCGCGACCATCGACGAGGCCGGCTATATGCGGATCACCGACCGCTCCAAGGACGTGATCAAGTCCGGCGGTGAGTGGATCTCCTCGATCGACCTCGAAAACCTCGCGGTCGGCCACCCGGCCGTGGCGGAAGCCGCCGTGATCGGTGTCTTCCATCCCAAATGGGACGAGCGGCCGCTTTTGATCGTGCAGCTCAAGCAGGGCCAGCAGGCCACGCGCGACGACATCCTCAAATACATGGACGGCAAGATCGCCAAATGGTGGATGCCCGACGACGTCGCCTTCGTCGACGGCATCCCGCATACCGCCACCGGCAAGATCCTGAAGACCGCGCTGCGCGACCAATTCAAGGAATATCGCTTCCCGAACGCGGCGGCGTAGGTCGCCAGAGGCGTCATGGCCGGGTCAAGCCCGGCCATGACGACCTGGGCGCCTGCAGAACTCTTGAATTTGCCGTCCGGCCGTGGTCTCAACGCCCCTATTGTCGCGCCAAATCGGCCGCTGACGCCCCAAAACCCCGGCAGAGCTCACCCGATGGCCCGCAGGTTTTCCGCTCCCTATCAGTCGGAGCCCGTGTCCAGCCTCGCGAGCTGGGCGCGCAATCTGGCCGTGTTCGCGGTGGTGGCGGTGGTGGTGTCGATCATCGTCGTCCGCTTTGGCTTCCTGGAGATGAAGCCGGCGCTCGCGACCTTCTTCGGCGGGCTCGCGATCGCTGCGCTCTCGATCCTGTTCGGCCTCGCCGGCTTTGCCGCGATCTGGCAGAACGGCTCGCGCGGCATGGCGCGTATCCTGCTCGCCTTCGTCATCGACGGAGCAATCCTCGCCTACCCCGCCTATCTCGGCCTGCAATACCGCAAGTTGCCGGCGATCCACGACATCACCACCGACCCGATCGACCCGCCGCGCTTCGACGCGCTGGCGCGCTTGCGCACCGGCGACGGTGCCAACCCAGCGGTCTATGCCGGCCTCTATTCGGCCGAGCAGCAGCGCCAATTCTATCCCGACATCGAGCCGATCGAGCTCGAAATTCCGGTCGACCGCGCCTATGCGATCGCGCTCCAGCTCGTCAACAAGCGCAAATGGCTGGTCATCGACGAGCGCGCGCCGCAGCCGCCGCGCCGCATCGGCCGCATCGAGGCGGTGGCGCGCTCGCCGATCATGGGCTTTCGCGAGGATATTTCCATCAGGGTCGTGCCTGATGGCGACGATTCCCGCGTCGACATCCGCTCCGCCTCACGTTTTTTCGAGAGCGACCTCGGCAGCAATGCTGCGCGCGTGACCAAATTCATCGACGATCTCAACACCGCAGCCGACGCCGACGCGCTGAAGCCGGTGAAGAAGACCCCGGTGGCGCCGCCCAAGGCGCCGGCGAAGACGGTGAAGAAGTAACGAGAACTAGCCGGCCGCCATCCTGTAGGTGCCGCCAATCACCGGGTCACCATCCGTCGCGACCACGCCGCGCGCGACCAGATCTTCCAGATGCGCCAGCACGGAATAGCCGGCAGCCGTCGTCAGTCGGGGATCAATGCCGATATAGATCGCACGCACCATGGTCGGGATGTCGGCCTCGCCCTTGGCGAGGCGATGCAGGATTGAGGCCTCGCGCGCCTTGCGGTGTCGGATCAGGAAACGCACGAAGCGCGGGCCATCCGGAATCTCGGGGCCGTGGCCGGAGAAATACAGATCCTCCTCGCGGGCGGCGAGCCGGTCGAGCGATTCCATGTAGTCGATCATCGAGCCATCGGGCGGCGCCACGATCGAGGTCGACCACCCCATCACGTGATCGCCGACAAAGTTGAACTTTCGCTCGGGCCAGGCGAAAGCAAGATGGTTCGCGGTGTGGCCGGGCGTGGCCACCGCTTCGAGTTTCCAGCCGGCGCCTTCGACGACGTCGCCATGGGCGATCCTGACATCGGGCGCGAAGTCGCGGTCGGAGCCGGACTCCGGATTGTGCTTTTCGCTCTCAAAGCGCGGGCGCGAAGCACGATGCGGGCCCTCGGCATAGACGGTTGCGCCGGTGGCCTGCTTGAGCCGCGCGGTGTTCGGCGAATGGTCGCGATGGGTGTGGGTGACCAGGATGTGCGTCACGGTCTCGCCGCGAACGGCATCGAGCAGCGCTGCTGCATGCGCCTCGTCATCCGGACCGGGGTCGATCAGCGCGACTTTGCCTTGGCCTACGATGTAGCTGACCGTGCCGGTGAAGGTGAACGGGCTCGGATTGTTACAGAGGACACGCCGCACGCCGGGACGGACTTCCTCGACGACACCGGGCTTGAGCGGAAAGTTGCGGTTGAACGGGATGTCGTCGTTGTCGGACATGGGACTTCCTGTGCAATGCAGCCCCAACCCTCACCGTCATACCCCGCGAAAGCGGGGTATCCAGTACGCCGTGGCGCCGGTGGCGAAGGCGGGGTCTCTGGAATACTGGATCGCCCGCCCCAGTGCGCAAGTGCGCACAAGGCGGGCGATGACAGCTGAGCGCTCAGAAAAACGCCTGAATGCCCGTGATCGCGCGGCCCAGGATCAGGGCGTGGACGTCGTGGGTGCCCTCGTAGGTGTTGACGGTCTCGAGGTTATGGACGTGGCGCATCACGTGGTACTCGATCGAGATGCCGTTGCCGCCGTGCATGTCACGGGCGACGCGGGCGATGTCGAGCGCCTTGCCGCAATTGTTGCGCTTCATGATCGAGATCATCTCGGGTGCGAACTTGCCCTCGTCCATCAGGCGGCCGACGCGAAGCGAGCCCTGGAGGCCGAGCGCGATCTCGGTCTCCATGTCAGCGAGCTTCTTCTGCACCAGTTGGGTCGCAGCGAGCGGCCTGCCGAACTGCTTGCGGTCGAGCGTGTATTGGCGGGCACGGTGCATGCAGTCCTCGGCCGCGCCAAGCGCGCCCCAGGAGATGCCGTAGCGGGCGCGATTGAGGCAGCCGAACGGGCCCTTGAGCCCGGAGACGTTGGGCAGCAGCGCATCCTCTGGAACCACGACGCCGTCCATCACGACCTCACCGGTGATGGAGGCGCGAAGCGACAGCTTGCCGCCGATCTTCGGCGCGGACAGGCCCTTCATGCCCTTCTCCAGCACGAAGCCGCGGATCTGGTTGTCGTGCGCGGCCGACTTGGCCCAGACCACGAACACGTCGGCGATTGGCGCGTTGGAGATCCACATCTTGCTGCCGGTCAGGCGATAGCCGTCCGAGACCTTTTCGGCGCGGGTCTTCATCCCGCCCGGGTCGGAGCCGGCGTCGGGCTCGGTGAGGCCGAAGCAGCCGACCCACTCGCCGCTGGCGAGCTTCGGCAGGTACTTCTTGCGCTGGTTGTCGTCGCCATAAGCGTAGATCGGATACATCACCAGCGAGGACTGCACCGAGTTCATCGAGCGGTAGCCGGAATCGACCCGCTCGATTTCGCGCGCGACCAAGCCATAGGCGACGTAGCTCGCATTGGCGCAGCCATATTCTTCCGGCAGCGTGATGCCGATCAGGCCGAGCTCGCCCATCTCGTTGAAGATCTCGCGATCCGTCGTCTCTTCGAGATAGGCCTTGGTGATGCGCGGCAGCAGCTTGTCCTGGGCGTAGGCGCGGGCGGTGTCGCGCACCATGCGTTCGTCTTCGGTAAGCTGCTCGTCGAGCAGGAACGGATCGTCCCACTGGAAAGAAGCCGCAGCCGGCTTGTCCTTGGCCTGAGGGCGCACGCTCATGAAACGTCCTTTCGCATCTGGTTCCGTCAAAATTTGCCCGACAAACTAAAGCGCCGCGGCAACAAGTGCAATTGCATCCTGGTTTCGGTCATTCCGGGGGCGCACGCAGCGCGAACCCGGAACGGCGATCTCAGGTATCGAGCTGTTCGTTCGCGACGATCTCGATGCCGAAGCCCGACAATCCCTTGTAGTCGTGCACCGACGAGGTGAGATGGCGGATCGAGCTGACGCCGAGATCACGCAAGATCTGCGCGCCGACGCCGACCTCGCGCCACTGGCGGTTGCGGTCGGCTTCCGTCGACGTCTCATCCGGTAGCGGCGCCACGGGGACACCGGCCGCGCCGTCGCGCAGATAAACCAGCACGCCACGGCCGGACTTCTTGAACTGCTCGAGCACCGCCGCCATGCGCTTGTGGCCGGTAAAGGTGTCCTTGACGATGTTCGGCTTGTGGAAGCGCGTCAGCACGTTCTTGCCGTCGCCGACGCCGTTATAGACGAAGGCGACGTGGGCGATGGAATCGAACGGTGAGCGGTAGGCGTAGCCCTGAAGCGGCCCGATCGGGCTTTCGGTGACGAAGGTCGAGACCCGCTCGATCAGCTTTTCGCGCGCTTGGCGATAAGCGATCATGTCCGCAATGGTGACATGCTTCAACTTGTGCTGGGCAGCAAAGCGAGCGACCTGCTCGCCCTTCATCACGCTGCCGTCGTCGTTCATCAATTCGCTGATGACGCCGACCGGCGGCAGACCTGACAGCTTGCAGAGGTCGACCGCGGCCTCGGTATGGCCGGAGCGCAGCAGCACGCCGCCGTCCTTGGCGATCAACGGGAAGATGTGGCCGGGCCGGGCGAAATCGTTGGCGCCGGCATTGGGATTGGACAGCGCGCGGCAGCAGGAAGCGCGCTCCTCGGCCGAGATGCCGGTGCCGCCGTCGGGCTTGTAGTCGATCGACACCGTGAACGCGGTGGTGTGGGCGGAATCATTGTGGGCGACCATCGGGTCGAGCCGCAGCCGGCGCGCGTCTTCGGTCGTGATCGGCGCGCAGACGATGCCGGAGGTATGGCGGATGATGAAGGCCATCTTCTCGGCCGTGCAGAACGAGGCCGCGACGATGAGATCGCCCTCGCCCTCGCGATCCTCGTCATCGGTCACGACAACGAGCTCGCCCCGGGCAAAGGCCTGCAAAACTTCCTGAACGGTATCGGGCATTTCCCAATCTCTATCGGTTATGGGCCGGAGGCTTAGCTGGACTTACGCCCGAGCGCTAGTGTCCTGGACGCAACCGCATATGCCCGGGGGCAGTCTCCGGGCAGGCTTTCAGGCTTGCACCGAACATACCAGCGATATAGGCGCGGATGTCTCCGGCGGAAGACGGCCGGCGGCTGTCAGGGCAGCACTTCGCGCCGCTCGCTCAGCCGCTGATCAAGCTCGGCGCGCTTGTCCGCCAGCAGGCCGGCCTGGGCGGCTTCGATCACCGTAAACAGCTCGTGGGCATCGCTGAGCCGGGTCACGGTGACATAGCTGGCGCCGGCCTCGTAGAGTTCGCCGACGTCGGACAACAGGTCGGCGGTCGCCACGATCAGGGCGTTCGGGTTGAGGTTTCGCACGTGGCGGATCAGCTTCTCGTTGCTGGCGCCCTTCAGCAAAGCATCCGGCACGCTCAGGATGATCATCTCGGACTTGCCGATCCCGGCATGGAGCAGCGTGTCGACATTGCTGATGTCGCCATAGATCACGTGCAAGCCGCGCGAAAGCAGGGTCTGGTACACATTGGGGTTGAAGTCGACCACCGTGATCTGCTCCAGCAGCAGCGGGTTCTGCCGCTCGATCTCGGCGAGCAGCGCGCTCGCCGCACGAAAAAAGCCCAGGATGACGATGCGACGGGCCTCGCCATGGCCGCCCTCGTCCCCCTCCTCCCCATGGCCGTTACCATGATCGAGGTCGCGTAGGCCGATCCGCTTCAGGGGGCCGATCGCCCAGCGCGTGATCTCGTCGCTGCGCGTCATCGCGAAAGTCGAGAGCACGGCCAGCACCACGAAGGCGAAGGAAGTTGCATTCGCCGTATCGGCCGCGATGTGATTATCGATGACGCCGGTCTGGATCACCACAAGCGAGAATTCGGAGATCTGCGCCAGGTTGATCGCCGGCAACAGACTGGCGCGCAGGCCCTGCTTCAGCAGATAGAGCGGGATGAAGGTGGTGACGAGGCGGCTTACCACCGTAAACGCCGCGATCATCAGCGCGAGCCCGATCACCGAGAGGCCGGGCACCGGAATGGTCATGCCGAGCGCCACGAAGAACAACGTAATGAAGAAGTCGCGTAGCGTGGTGACCTTGGCGGTGACGTCGAGCGCATAGGGGAAGGTCGAGAGCGAGACGCCGGCGATCAGCGCCCCCATCTCGCGCGACAGCGAGAGCTGCTCGGCGGTTTCAGCGACGAGAAAGCACCAAGCGAGCGCGCCGAGCAGGATCAGCTCGGGACGGCGGGCGATCTGGTGAAACAGCCGCGGCAGCACGTAGCGGCTGACCAGCAGCGCGGCCGCGACCAGCACCGCGACGCGGCCGATCGAGAGCAGGACGACACTGATTTGCAGATTGGCAAGGCTCGGCTGCACCGCCAGGAAAAGAATGGCGAAGATGTCCTGGAGCACCAATACGCCGAGCGTGACGCGACCGGGCAGCGTGTCGAGCTCACGCTTCTCGTAGAGCACTTTGACGATGATGACGGTGCTCGACAGCGCGCAGGCGACGCAGAGATAGAGCGCATCGAAATGGCCACCGCCGAGCGACAGGCCTAGGCCTGCGAAGAATAGAATGCCGAGCAGGCAGCCGCCGAGCAGCTGGCCGCCGGCCGCGAACAGGATGACCTTTCCCGCCCGCACGATCTTCTTCAGGTCGATCTCCAGGCCGATCATGAACAGCATGAAGATCAGGCCGAGCTCGGAGATAACGCTGATCGATTCCTGCGACTTGACCCAGCCGGCGCCGAATGGACCAATGCAGAAGCCGGCGATAAGGTAGGCCAGGATCAACGGCTGCCGGAAGAAATGGGCGAGCAGGCCCAGCATCCAGGCAAACAGGATACAGAGAGTGATGTCGCGAATGAGCTCGTGCATGCCAGATGGGTCCGTTTCGCCGCACCCTAGAGACCGGGTGCAGCGCGGCAAGCGAGCAATTCGTCACATGCTGATGGGGCTCGCCGTTGCAACGCTGCTATGCCCGCTCGCATCGGCCCTGCCAGCGCTCGCGCAGCCCAAGGTCAATATCGAACAAAATTTTGCCGATTCGCTCACCGCGATGCCGAAGGAGGACCTCGGCGTCTCCGGTGGCTTCTACGTGCCGGCCTATTCCAGTGTCGCGATGAGCCAGGGCAAGCTGCGCGTCGACTTTTCGGTGACGCTGAGCGTTCACAACGCTTCGGAAACCCAACCGCTGGTGGTCAAGCGCATCGCCTATTTCGACACCGCAGGCAAGCAGGTCGAGAGCTATCTGAAGGCACCGGTCGCGCTCAAGCCGCTCGCCACCGTTTCGATCTTCATTCCGACCGACGACGTGCGCGGCGGGACCGGGGCTAATTTCATCGTCGACTGGGCGGCCACGGGCGAGATCGCGGAGCCGGCGGTCGAAGCCTTGATGGTTGGCGGCGTCGCCAATGCGCATTACGCTTTCATGAGCCAGGGACGCTCGACCCGGACCGTCGGCAAGAAGTAAAGCAGGCCGGCGCAAAGCCGGCCGCTCAACAAGACAAGACAAGAAACGAGGAACGCCCCATGACGTCCAGCTTCGATTTCACGCCCCTGTTTCCCGCAGGGCTGCCGGCCCCTTCTGCGCGCTGGACGGGCCTCGCCAAATACAGTTTCGTCGGCGGTAATAATGACTCCGAGCAGGTGCCGCTCGACGACCTGATCGAGGCGGCTAATCTGGCGCTGCAACGCGAGGGCCGGTCGCTCGCCACTTACGGATTGGCGCACGGCCCACAGGGCCATTTGCCCTTGCGCGAATTCCTCGTCACCAAACTGAAGCGCGATGCCGGCATCAACTGCAAGGTCGACGATCTCATGATCGTCTCCGGCTCGCTTCAGGCGCTCGACCTCGTCAATGCCGCGTTGCTGGCGCGCGGCGACACCGTGATCGTCGAGCAGGAGACGTATCAGGGATCGCTGCAACGGCTGACGCGTCTCGGCGTCGACGCGGTCGGTATTCCCCTCGATGGCGACGGCATGCGCATGGACGTGCTGGCCACGACGCTGGCCGAGCTGAAGAAGCGCGGCGTCCGGCCGAAATACATCTACACCATCCCCACGGTGCAGAACCCGACCGGCAGCATCATGCCGGAAAACCGCCGCGCCGAATTGCTGCGGTTGTCGGTCGAATATGGCGCGCCTGTATTCGAGGACGATTGCTATGCCGACCTGGTCTGGTCGGGACAGCGGCCGCCCGCGATCCACGCGATGAGCCCGAATGGCGGGGTGATTCATATCGGCTCGTTCTCCAAATCGATCGCACCGGCGCTGCGCGTCGGCTTCATCGTCGCGCCTTGGGATGTGATGTCGCGGATGCTGGCGCTGAAGACGGATGCCGGCTCCGGCGCGCTGGAGCAGATGGTGCTTGCCACCTATTGCCGGCCCCATTTCGCGAGCCACGTGCCAGCACTGACCAAAGCGCTGCGCACCAAGCTCGATACGCTGATGGAGGCGATAAACGAGCAGTTCGGGACGGCCGCCGAATTCGAGGAGCCCAAGGGCGGCATCTTCCTGTGGGTGAAGCTGCCCGACCAGGTCGATACGCTCAAACTCTATCAGGCCGCGCTTGCCGCCGGCGTCTCGATCAATCCGGGGCCGGAATGGTCGACCAACAAGGGCTATTCCGGCTCACGCCTGCGGCTATGCTTTGCAAGCCCGACACATCAGCAGATCCGTGAGGGCATTGCTGTACTGGCCGAGGTCTGCCGCAAGGAGTTCGGCGTGCCGACCCGAAGCGCCAATATCGAGAAGGCGCGGGCCTGACGCCGCGCATCAGGCGCCTGCTGGACGATCGGAGAGAGAATGCTAGACTTCCGTCTCGATCGAGGCGGGGCTTGCCAGAACATGATGCGTTGTCTGAGCCGCTGGATCACGGCTGCGCTGCTGTGGGTTGCGTTGGCGTCCCTGGCTCACGCCGAGACGCTTGCTGCGACAGTGGAGCAATGGGGACTGCTCGGCTCATGGTCGGTCGACTGCGCACTGCCGCCCGACCGCGACAAGGGTGCGCTGCTGATGTACGAAATCAGCAAGGACGGCCGGGTGATGTACCGGCGCAATTTTGGAGAAGCCAAGGACGAGAGCGAGGTCGTGTCCGCCACGGTCAACGCGGAAGGCTTGCTCAATCTCATGGTGTTCTTCCCATCGCTGCATCAGACACGCGAGTTCGGACTGATGTTGCAGAAGGACGGCAGCCTGCGCGCGATCTACAATCGCAGTGAGCGCGGCGAGTACACGATCAGGGACGGCAAATACGTCAAGACCGGCGCACCGACACCTGCGCAGCAACGCTGCGATTAACCACCCTGAACATCCATTCAGAATTCTCTCGTATTTCCTCCGGAACGATCGCACGCATGCGCCGTTCTCCTGTGCAATTGAACTGGAGGAGGACATCATGAAGAAGTTTGCTTATGTGGTTGCAGCTCTCGGCGCACTGGCGATCGTTGCACCGACGATGGCGAGTGCTGAGACGGTGGTGATCAAGGGCGGTCATCACGGCGGTTACGGCGCCCGCGCCGAAATGCGCGAGCATCGTGACAATGGCTGGCATCGTGGCTGGCACCATCACGACCGTGTCGTCGTGGTCAAGCGTGGCCATCACCACATGGACTAATGCGCAACGCAAAATGGAAATGGCCCCTCCCGGGGCCATTTCTTTGCGTTCGAAAAGCGCTTTGGGGAGACTAATCCCACGCCGGCGCAAAACCGGGATTGACGCAGCGCTTGTCTTTCGGCAGCGCGGCGATCTTCTTGCGGTCGGCCTCGTCGAGCGTGATCTTCAGCGCGTCAAGATTGGCCTGCTGGCTTTCGCGGCGCGACGCCTTCGGGATTGCGGCGACGCCGTTCTGGTCGAGCAACCATTTCAGCGCCACCTGCGCCGCACTCGCGTTGTGCTTGGCGCCGATCTCAGCGAGCACCGGATCGGATGCAACGCGTCCCTGCGCGAGCGGGCAGTAGGCGACCAGCGGGATCGACTTGGCGGTGAGATAGGCCAAAACCTTCGATTGATCGAGCATCGCGTGATATTCGATCTGGTTGCAGGCGATCGGCGCCTTGATGTCCTCGACCACGGTCTTGAGCAGCGCGGTGGTGAAATTGGCGACGCCAATCGCTCGCGTGCGCCCTTCCTGCTTCAATTTCATCAAGGTCTCGAACACCGCGCCCCAGTTCGCCGACTTCGACGGCCAGTGCACGAGATAGAGGTCGACGTGGTCAAGCCTGAGCTTGTTCAAGCTCGTATCGAAGGCGCGGCGGATCGCGTCCGGCGCCAAATTCTCGTGCCAGACCTTTGTCGTGACGTGTAGCTCACCCCGCGGCACGCCTGCCGTGGCGAGGGCAGCGCCGATCGCTTCCTCATTGGCATACATTTCGGCGGTGTCGATGTGGCGATAGCCGATCGACAGCGCGCTCTCGACCGCGCCTCGGCAGGCATCGCCCTGCATGCGGAAGGTGCCGAGGCCGAGCTTGGGCATGCTGATGCCCTGTGTTTTCAAATTGTCCATGAATAGGCTCCTGACGTATTTCAGCCCGCCAGACGCGCGGCAAGGCCGCGACAACAGACTCTTGGTGATGGGAAAGAGGTGGCGGGAAAGACCACCATAGCGCGGGAGCCGTCGGGTGGCCAATCAAGATCGGGTTAGCGCCCCTCACGAATGCTGCGCCACCACGGCCGGGCGTGTCTGCGGCCGCGGCACGATGTCAACCGACCAGAGGTCGCGGTTGTCGACGTCCTTCAGCGTCACGGTCATTACGCCGGTGCGGCCGTCGATGTCGACCTTGCCAAAGAATTGCAATCCGAAACAGGGCGCGAGGTTCTCGCCCTGGGCTTCGCTACAGCCGTTTTGGTACATCGCGACCGGGCCAAAAGTGTCGTCGAGCTCGCCTGGGCCCCAGGTGCCGGCATGCAGCGGGCCGGAGACAAACTCCCAGAACGGCTCAAAATCCTGGAATTGAGCTTTGTTGGGGTCGTAGTAGTGCGCGGCGGTGTAATGCATGTCGGCTGTGAGCCAGACGACGTTGCGGACACCCGCACGCTTGATCGAGCCGAGCAGATCGGCGATCTCATGTTCACGCCGGTCGGGCGGACCGTCACCGAGTGCGACTGCATCGAGACTGACCAGGCCGATCGGCAGGTCGGCCGCGATTACCTTCCAGGTCGCGTGCGAGGCGGCCAGCTCCCGCTTCAGCCAGGCGAGCTGTTCGGCACCCAGAATCCAGCCGCGATGGTCGTCGCCCTTGTTCCAGCTGTCGTCGCGATAGCTGCGCATGTCGACCATGAAGACGTCGAGCATTGGGCCATAAGCGATCTTGCGGTAGACCCGACCTTGCCGCGCGCCGATGTCGCGGATCGGCATGAAGTCGAAGAAGGCGCGACGGGCGCGCGCGACCAGGCGCGGGGTGCCGTTGTCCTCATAGCCGGAATCGTCATAGCTGCCGGTCGGCGACCAGTCGTTGGTGACCTCATGGTCGTCCCATTGCGCGAACATCGGCACGTGCGCGTGGAAGGCGCGGAAATTCTCGTCGAGATGGTTGTATTTGTAGTTGCCGCGGAACTGCGCCAGCGTGTGCGCGACCTGCGCCTTGTCCTCGGTCACCAGATTGCGCCAGGTCTCGCCGTTCGGCAGCTTCTGCTCCGCAGGAATCGTGCAATCGGCGTAGATGTGATCGCCGGAGTGGACGAAAAAGTCCGGGCGGTTGTCGAGCATGGTGCGATAGCTGCGATAGCCGCCGCGCGATGTGTCGATGCCCCAGCCCTGCCCCGCGGTGTCGCCGGACCACAGGAACGAGATCGACTGGCCCTCGGCGGACGCGGTGCGGAAGTGGCCGACGCGGCTTTCGCCGGCGATGCCGGTCGCGATGTCGTCGAAGCGGACGCGATAGAAGATGTCCTGCCCGGGCGGCAGATCGTTCAGCAGCAGCTTTGATGTGAAGTCGGCATCCGGCAACGCATCGCCGGATGCTGCCGCAATGATCGTCCTGAAGCTTTCGACGGTCGAGCATTCCACTTGCATCCGCGCCGGCCGGTCGGCGCGAGCCCAGACCATGGCGGAGCCATCCGACACGTCGCCGGACTGAATGCCGCCGGCGATCTGCGGGCGGTCGGCGGCGCGGCTAAGGTGCGGCTTTGCGAGCGTGGCGATGACGAGAGAAGACGTGGAGCGGACCAGGAATTGCCGTCAGGTCCATGCGCGCGGGGCGCGGAGCGTTGCCATTCAGGAAACCTTCGTCGAATCGCGACGGAAGGTGCCTGCGCCGTTTGACTCCTGGCTTACGGTTTCTTGACTCCCCGCCTACGGTTTTGCGACGCGGAGATGACGGCTTCAGACCAGACTATCGCTGCCAGTTGCAGATGCCGCCCGTGCGGCACGGCCAGGTCTGGATGCGGGTGTCTCTCGCCTGAGCATCCAGCGGATTGCCGTGACGATGCGCGAGCTTGGCGCGGGCTGCGCCGCGCGGCTGCGCCGGCCTCGACTGCGCGACTTTCGGCTCCGATACATGCACGTGTTCGGCCGCGACCTTCTTCGGCACGTCGACCGGCTCGACGCGCGCCTGCGCGTCGTTGCCACCCTTGGCCTCTAACGCGACCGGTGCAAATTGGGTCTCGGGCCCCAGCCGTTTCGGCGACAGCACCGCCTTGGAGAGATCGAGACCAAGATATTCGTCGGGCTTGTAGTCGTCAGCACGCGCGATACCGCCCCATGCGAGCACGAGGGCAGCGGCAACAGCAAAATGAACGCTCTTCAGGACCACGGACGCCTCCTGAAATTGATTATTTAAGAGGTAATTTACCTCTATTTAGGAGGCGTCGCGCGCAATTCCAGCGGTCAACTGCCGCCGTGGTTAAGAAGTATGGCGGTGTCAGGCGACCTTTCTTGCTGTTCCCGTTCCCTCCAGGAACCCCATCAGCCGGCTGCGGATGATTTGTTCCGCCTCACCCATGATGCGATCGACGAGTTCCTTGCAGGAGGGGATGTCGTGGATGAGGCCTGCGACCATGCCACAGCTCCAGGCGCCGGCGTCCATCTGCCCGTCCAGCATGACCTTGGGATAGACACCCGCGACCTGATCGTGGATGTCGTCGATCGTCAGCTTGTCGCCCTTGGCATGCTCGATCTCGAGCAAGCGGTCGACATTGGCGTTCTTCAGCACGCGCTCGGTATTGCGTAGTGCGCGCATGATCAAGCGGGTATCGAGCTCGGTCGCCGCGACCAGCGCGTTCTTCACGTTCTGATGCACCGGCGCTTCCTTGGTGGCGATGAAGCGCGTGCCCATGTTCATGCCGGCTGCGCCCAGCGACAGGGCTGCTACGAGGCTGCGCCCATCGGCCATACCGCCGGAGGCCACGAACGGGATCTTCAATTCCTCCGCCGCGCGCGGCAGCAGAATCATGTTGGGAATGTCGTCCTCGCCGGGATGCCCGCCGCACTCGAAGCCGTCGACGCTGACGGCGTCGCAACCAATCCGCTCGGCCTTTAGCGAGTGGCGGACCGAGGTGCATTTGTGGATGACCTTGATGCCGGCCGCCTTCAGTGCCGGCATGTATTGTTCCGGGCTGCGGCCGGCGGTCTCCACGGACTTGACGCCACCCTCGACGATGGCGGCGATGTATTCCGGATAAGGCGGCGCCGCGAAGGTCGGCAGGAAGGTGAGGTTCACGCCGAACGGCTTGTCGGTCATGTCGCGGCAGCGCGCGATTTCCTTGGCGAGCAGCTCCGGCGTCTTTTGCGTAAGACCCGTGATGATGCCGAGACCGCCGGCATTGGAGACGGCGGCGGCCAACTCGGCAAAGCCGACGAAATGCATGCCGCCCTGGATGATGGGGTGCTCGATGCCGAACAGTTCGGTGATCGCGGTCTTCACTTAAGTTACCTCCCGGAATTTTGTTTGGTGTTGGGAACAGTCTAGCCGGACTTTTGCGCCGCGGTCACCACTTCTCTCCGAACGGCCGGATCTCCAGCTCGAACGTCCATGCGCTCTTCGGCTGCTGATAAAGCTGCCAATAGGAGTCAGCTACCGCCGACGGCGGCATCAGCAGATCGGGATTGTCGAGTGCGCTCGGGCCGAGCGCCTCGAGCCGGCGCTGCCGCACCCATTCGGTGTCGACGCCGGAATCGATGATGAGGTGGGCAACGTGGATGTTCTTCGGTCCGAGCTCGCGCGCCATCGCCTGCGCCACCGCGCGAAGTCCAAATTTTGCGCTGGCAAAGGCGGCAAAGCCGCTGCCGCCGCGCAAGGACGCGGTCGCGCCGGTGAAGAAGATCTTGCCGCCGCCGTGCGGCAGCATCAGCCGCGCCGCCTCGCGGCCGGCGAGGAAGCCGGAATAGCAGGCCATCTCCCACACTTTGCGGAACACGCGCTCGGTGGTGTCGAGGACGGGGAAATTGACGTTGGCGCCGACGTTGAAAATGCAGACCTCGAGCGGCGCGTGCTTGTCGGCGTCGTTGAGGAAGGAGATGACCTCGTCCTCTTTCCGCGCATCGAGCGATCGTGCGTGGATCTCGCCGCCCGCCGCTTCAATGTCCTTCACCAGCGGCGCCAGCTTGTCGCCGTTGCGGCGACCGGCGAAGATCGAAAAACCTTCGGCAGCGAATTTCTTGGCAATCTCGGAGCCGATGAAATCGCCGGCCCCAATCACGGCCGCTGTCGCGTTTCGCTTGGGCAAGGTCGCCTCCTCCGGTGAGAGCATATGATTGAGCGGAGGCTATAGTTCTAAAATAGAACTGTCAAACTTTGCAGCTGAATGCTAGGCTTCACTGCAAATAACGTTGATCATTCAAGTCAGTTCCTTTTTCTGACTTACTCAGCTCGCGCCGGAGACCGGATCATGAAATGGGACACGCTGGACGAAGAGCCCTGCTCGCTCTCCCGCACCGTCGCCGTGGTCGGCGACCGCTGGACGCTGCTGATCCTGCGCGAGTGCTTTTTGCGCGTGCGCCGGTTCGAGGGATTTCAAATCTTCGCTCCAGATCACGCGGCACCTGCTCTCGGAGCGGCTGAAGAAGCTGGTCCGCTTCGGCATCCTGCGCCGCGTCCCCTATTCCGAGTCGCCGAAGCGCTACGAATACATCCTGACGCAAAAGGGGCTCGACCTCTACCCGATCATCATGGCGATGGTGCATTGGGGCGACGCCCACATGGGCGACGAACGCGGCCGCCCGCTACTGCATGAGCACAAGAACTGCGGCAAGCTGTTCGATCCCGTGATGGTGTGCTCGGAATGCGGCGAAGCGCTGCATGCCAAGCAGGTGCATGTGCATGCGGGACCTGGACGAAGGGAGATGGCGGGGTGAGCCCCAATGTCGTCCTGGCGAAAGCCAGGACGACGATAAGAGGCGACGATAAGGAGGCAACGCTGCCTCCCTGCTCATCGGATCTCCTGCCGTACCAAACGCTACGCGAAGGGAACGCCGTAATAGGTGTTGATGCCGCGCACAGTTGCGTCGTCACCCCAATTCCACTCGCTCTGCTCGCGATATTTCGGCGCGCCTTGCAGCTCCTTGGTCGTAATCCCCGTGACATAACCGCCGAGCTCGGTGTCGTATTTCAACGACTGCCAGGGCAACGGATAGTGATCATTGCCGACGCCCAAGAATCCGCCGAACCCAAGCACGGCGTACGACACCCTGCCGCTCGTCTTGTCGATCATCACGCGCTCGATCGAACCGATCTTGTTGCGATCTGCGCCATAGACCGATGTTCCCTCGACCTTGTCGCTGCCGATTAACCGGCCCATTTCGTTCCGATCCAGCTCGCCTTGATTCAACATTTGAATTCTCCCTCGCGGCCAATGCCTAGACCAACCGGATAAATGGATGATCGTTCCTGTGTGCTGTTCCAGCCGGAAGCACGCCCCCACCAAACCGCTCAGGCCGAACGATCCGGCGGAACCAAGCGTTTGGAACAACAGTATCGGCGCCGTGTTGGTCGGCGCAAACTTCACGCGGCCCTATCGGCTGCGCCAATCCGGAGGGACCGAACCATGAAACGAACCATCATCGCCTTTGCTTGCGTACTGCTCGCAGGCCCCGCCCTCGCTCAGTCGCTCGGTGAGAAGACCGGCATCAACTCGACGCTCGGTGTTACGCCGACCACGGCCGATTTCGTGAAGGAGGTCGCCGTCAGCGATATGTTCGAGATCGAATCGAGCAAGCTCGCCGAGCAGAAGGGTAACGCGCAGGAAAAATCCTTCGCGCAGCAAATGGTGACTGACCACACCAAGACCAGCAGCGAATTAAAGGCCCTCGTCGGCTACGGCAAGGTGCAGGCAACGCTGCCGGCGGCGCTGGACAGCTCACACCAGAGCAAGCTCGACAAGCTCAAGGGCGCGACGGGTAAGGATTTCAGCTCGGACTTCGATTCCTACCAGACCAGCGCGCACGAGGACGCGGTCTCGCTGTTCGAGCGCTACGCCAAGGGCGGCGATAATGCCGCATTGAAGGACTGGGCCGGCAAGACGCTACCTGCACTGCGCCACCACCTCGAGATGGCACAGGAGCTCGGCAAGGCGCCGAGCGTTGGACCGTCCAAGTAAGCAATTGATGGGCATGCCGGCCCCGCCGCGAGCGCAAAGCTCGCGGCTTCGCGGGCATTTTCAACAGCGCGAGGAAACACGGTCATGGCCGAGCAGAACTTGATCGATCCCATCAGCCGCTATCCGAAGCCGCCGTTCAAGAAGCAATCGCAGCCTTGGCCGGGCCTCGCCGGCAAGATGGAGCCGCCGCCGGATCATGGCGAGACCAGCTACAAGGGCTCCGGCCGCTTGGCCGGCCGCAAGGCGCTGATCACTGGCGGTGATTCCGGCATGGGCCGCGCTGCCGCGATTGCCTATGCGCGCGAAGGCGCCGATGTCGTCATCAATTATCTGCCCGCGGAGGAGTCCGACGCGCAGGAGGTGATCGCTCTGATCAAGAAGGAGGGCCGCACCGGAATCGCGACCCCCGGCGACCTCAAGGATGAGGCCTTTTGCAAAAAGCTTGTCGAGCAAGCTGTGCAGGCCCTCGGCGGCCTCGACATCATCGTCAACAACGCGGCGCGGCAGCAGACGCGGGCCTCAGTTCTCGATGTTTCTTCGGAAGATTTCGACGCAACGATGAAGACGAATATCTACGCACCGTTCTGGATTATCAAAGCGGCGCTGCCGCATTTGAAACCCGGGTCCTGCATCATCGGCACGACCTCCGAGCAGGCCTACGATCCGTCGCCCGATCTCTACGACTATGCGCAGACCAAGGCTGCGACGATGAATTACGTAAAATCGCTGGCGAAGCAACTCGCCTCGAAAGGTATCCGCGTCAATGGTGTCGCGCCGGGACCTATCTGGACGCCGCTCCAGGTCTCCGGCGGCGCCACAATGGAAAAACTCGAAAAATTCGGCGGGATGACGCCGTTCGGCCGTCCTGGTCAGCCCGCCGAGCTTGCCTCGATCTATGTGCAGCTAGCCGCGGCTGACGCCAGCTACGCGACGGGCCAGGTTTACGGCGCCGCCGGCGGATCGGGGCAGCCGTAGACGCCGACAAGGCCAACGCGTCAATTCAGGAACCTTCACTGGCGCGAGGCTTTACAAAACTGTCATGAAGCAGATCTTGCCGGCCTCAGAGCGATGGCGCTCGTAACAGTCAAGCCCACGCGAATGGATACCGCGATCGCCGATGAGATCGCAGCTCATACCGATTACGAGCTTGAGGATGCCGCAGAGGCGGTAACTTGGGGCGCCGACGAACATGTGCTGCTGGCGCTGGCGGCAGCAGGTTGGCTCTATGTCCAGCTTCGCCAGCCGCAGGTCCGCCCTGTCGCAAATCACGTCCTGACGGTTTCGCTGATGACAGCGGTGTTACCGCATATTCTCAAATCGGTCGTCGACCAGACCAGGCCGGACCGGCTGACTGTTCGCGGCCATCGACATGGCGTTCCCATCTCAGGGCAGGCTCGCGACGCGTTTCCGTCCGGTCATGCCGTGCACATGGGCGCCCTCGCCTCAGCGGCCGGTCTGCTGCCGCCGGCGCCCCGCCGACTGGTGCGTTCCATTGCCGTCGCGCTTTCGCTGACGCGGATCGCGTTGCTTGCACATTGGGCGAGCGACGTGGTCGTGGGCTTCGCGCTTGGCGCCGTAGTCGAGAGACTTTTGCGACCATGGACGCTGGGCGAGCCGCGTGGCAAGCGCGCGAGGTCACGGACAAAGGCATGACCGAATATATCCTGCGCTTCATCGTCGGCGGCGCGATCGTTTCCGCCTTCGCAACCCTCGGCGACATGCTCAGGCCCAAGAGTTTCGCCGGACTTTTGGGTGCAGCGCCTTCGGTCGCGCTCGCCACGCTCGGCATTGCCCTTGTGCAGCACGGCCCCGGCTATGCCGCGGCCGAGAGCTGGACCATGATCTATGGCGCGGTCGCGCTCACCTGCTACAGCGTCGTCGTCTGCCACATCCTGATGAGATTGCGGCTTACGGCGCTGCCTGCCACCATTTTCGCCTTCGCCGCATGGCTCGCGGTCGCTTTCGGTCTGCTAGCCGGTTTCGGAGGCGCCTGATGCTGGTCAAGCTGTCTTTATCCACACTGAAGCAAACCCATTGGTACGAATTTGGCGTTCGCTTCGTGCTCGGCGGACTGGCCACGGTCTTGGCGGGAATCGTGGGTGCCTGCTTTGGTGTGTCCGCAGGCGGGCTCTTCCTCGCACTTCCCGCCATCTTCTGCGCCAGCGCAACACTGATCGAAAGCCACGAGCGCCGCGCCAAGGAGAAAGCCGGCCTTAGCGGCCGACGACGCGGGCAAGAGGCCGCAGCACTCGACGCGGCGGGCGCAGCCATGGGAAGCATTGGTCTTGCTGCTTTCGCCGCCGTCTTCTACGTCACCACCCCAATGAGCACCATCGGTGCATTTGCTGCCGCCGTCGTGGCCTGGACCGCCGCCTCGATGTCGACATGGTGGCTGAGGCGGAAGCTTCGCACCGTCTCCCGCCGCCCGCGACCCGGACGCCCTTTGCAATCAGCGAGGAGCCGCAGCTTCCTCGCGTAACATCAGGAAACCGTACATCTCGGCGGCAGCCTGAAGCTGCTCGATGCGCACGCCGACGGCGTCGCGCAGCTTGCCTTGTGGCAGGCGCGCCAGCTCATGTTCCAGCCGCAGCCTCTGCGCGTCGAGGCGTTGTTCGAATGTGTGGGGCTCAGACCGTCTTCGCATCTTCGATCCTCGGGGGTTGCAGACCTGGGCTGTTGGCCCAACGCTCGACTTGCTCAATCACCTTCTGATGGCTCGGTCGCACCGGCTTCGGTGCTTCGCGCTGCTCAGAAAGCTTGCGGGGTAACCTGACCTCGTCCGTCATGGTACGTCTCCCTTTCCCTCTGAAAATGCGCTTGCGCGGGAATAGTTTCAAGTCATAACGCATTGATTTTATTTGACTATCTTACTCAACTGACGTTTTTTTGGACTCCTGTGGAACTCTCGGCAAGTTGGCAAGTTTAGCAAATTACTCATCTTGCTAACTTTGCGTGAGCGACCATGAACGACCTTCGCGCCGAGCGACTTCAAGTCATGCTCTCACCGGAAGAGATGGCCGCAGTTGATGATTTCCGGTTCAAGCACCGCATGCCGACGCGCGCTGCGGCGGTTCGCGAACTCCTCAAATTCGGACTCGCAGCCGCAGGCATCGAAACGAGTATCAATCCTTCGGTAGGCGTCAAATCAAGCGAGTTTGGTGTCTTCGGCCGCGGTCCGGAGGGACATGCACCCGGAAAAGCCGAGGGCGACGCCGAGGATTGATTCCCGGTCTCTCACAAGCAAAACGACCCCGGCACAGGGGGGTGCCAGGGCCGTCCTTGGAGATTGCTTCCGAAGCACCGGGGGCATGACATCCGGAAGCAATCAGTCGACTCGTCGCGAGAAGATTCGTTCCTCGCGGAATTAGCCGCTCGGCGCGGCGCCGGAATCATCCGGCGTCATGCCGGAGCCGGGCGTCTTGCTGTTGTCGTTGAGCTTGGGATCGCGCGTCGCTTCACGCGAGGGCGAGCCCTTTCCCTCTGTCTTGTGGGCGGTCTGCGCGCGCTGCTTGTCGCGCGGCTGATCCTCTGCCTTTTTGTCCTTGACGATGCCGTGGTCGGAATGCGCCATGATGTCCTCTCGCCTCTCCTGATGTCTCGAAGCGCTTACGCACCGGAGCGTCGAATGTTCCGGCACGCGCGAGAGCGTCGCGGCACTAGCTATGCGCCGCGTGCGCCGCAACCGATGCATTTTCCTGGTGCACCTGGCGGACCGTCGTCACCGTCGCGAAGGCGACCGAGACTCCGAAGGCGAGTATGAGTGAGAGAAGTGCCAGACGTGGAGCCATTGCAAAACCTCCTTCTGGAATCAAAAAAACCAACGCGATCGACTATTCCCAGATCATTGTTGATTGGTCGCATTCATTCCGTGATCGGTCTCACACGCAGATTCACGAAAAGGAGACCGGCACGAAAACAAGACCGGTCAGGCATCCTGCTTTTGGCGGATGCGGACCATGACGGGCGGGATTTCGCCATCAAGCCAGTCCTGCTCGTTCGCGAGCGCCCTCCAAGCCTCCGCCATGCGCGAATAGCGCTTGTAGGTCGGCTGCCCCTTGGCGCGCTCGGCGAGCTGCAGGCAGTTGTCCGCGTTATCCCGGAAAATGTCAGACTGCTTCATGGAGAAGACGTGGGCACGGAACCAACGTTCCGCAACCGGCCTTACAGGATCTTAACCTTTGCCGGAACTTCGCCCGCCATGCGTCATTGGTTGCTTATGCGGATTCTTGTCGCGATCATCCTGGCGTTCATCAGCACCGCAGCACTCGCCGACAGCTCGGGTGAGCAGATGCGGGGCGAGCGCACGCCGACAGCAACCGATGTCATCAGCGGTCTCTACGCCCTCGGCCGATTCCAGCAGGGGCTGCTGGAGAGCACGGACCTGCAAGGCAATGCGGAGGTCAGGAACCACGCGGCCCTGCGCGCAGAAGAGGGGGCCAAGCGCGACAAGACCCTCAAGCAGGTTCAGGATGCGATCGGCGCCGAACCGCGTGTGAGCAAGGCACCATCGGCCAGCGCGAGCCTAACCGAGCCCGAAAACTCGGACGGACCAGGCTACGTCAGACGCTTCTATGCCGCGCAGATCCCACAATATGATTCGGCCATCAGCCTGATCGAGCGCTATCTGAGAGCGCCTGACAATGCCGCCCTCGCCGCCTTTGCGCGTGAGCAATTGCCCATATTGCGTGCCCAGGCCGAGGATGCCGAGCGCAGCATGGCGGACAAGTAGCGGCCCGACGGCCCCCGGTGAGCGCACCGCGCGGCCCCCAAAATATCTGGAACCGAATGGAACCAATTGCATTCACCCCGGTTATTTGAACCGGGCTGAGCGAAGCAGGTTCCATTTCCGGGCGCCACAACCATGGCGCTTGATTTGCGATTCGGCAGACGCTCTATTTCGGCTAATGCGTCGTGCCTTGGATTCGCGACGCCTGCGGGGGAATGATATGAGCGACCTCGATCCCGGACCTTCACGATCCGGTCGTCGCGTCCCTAAACCCAAAATCAACGGCACCTCAGAGCCGGACTCCCGGCAGGAGCTGCTGCTCACGCTTCAGGCCATGCGCAGCGGCGACTTTTCCGTGCGCATGAGCGGCGACTATCTCGGCATCGACGGCAAGATCGCCGACACTTTCAACGAAATCATCGCAGCCAACCAGCGCATGGCGCAGCAGCTCGAGCTGGTCGGCCAAGTCGTCGGGCGCGAAGGCAAGACCCGGCAGCGCGTGAAGTTCGGTCTCGCCTCCGGCTCCTGGGCCGACATGGAAGGCTCCGTCAACACACTGATCGACGACCTGTTGTGGCCGACGCGCGAGGTGACCCGCGCGGTCGCGGCCGTTGCGCAGGGCGACCTGCTCCAGACCGTCAAGCTCGACGTCGACGGCCGCCCGCTCCGCGGCGAATTTTTGCAATCGGCGACCATCGTCAACACGATGATCAAGCAGCTCGGCGTGTTCACCTCCGAAGTGACGCGCGTCGCGCGCGAGGTCGGCACCGAGGGCAAGCTCGGCGGCCAGGCCCAGGTGCCGGAAGTGACCGGCGTCTGGAAGGATTTGACCGAGAGCGTCAACTCGATGGCGAACAACCTGACCAACCAGGTTCGCAACATCGCCGAGGTGACGATCGCGGTCGCCAACGGCGACCTCTCCAAGAAGATCACCGTCGATGTCCGCGGCGAGATCCTTCAGCTCAAGGAAGCCATCAACACGATGGTGGACCAGCTCCGCTCCTTCGCTTCCGAAGTGACGCGCGTGGCGCGCGAGGTCGGCACCGACGGCAAGCTCGGCGGACAGGCGATCGTGCCCGGCGTCGCCGGCACCTGGAAGGATCTGACCGACTCCGTCAACGCAATGTGCGGCAACCTCACCGCGCAGGTCCGCAATATTGCCAACGTCACCACCGCCGTGGCGCGCGGCGACTTGTCCCGCAAGATCACCGTGGACGTCCGCGGCGAAATCCTGGAGCTGAAGGACACCATCAACACCATGGTGGACCAGCTCAACTCGTTTGCCTCCGAAGTGACGCGCGTTGCGCGCGAGGTCGGCACCGAAGGCAAGCTCGGCGGCCAGGCCCAGGTGCCCGGCGTCGCAGGCACCTGGAAGGACCTCACCGACAACGTCAACTTCATGGCGTCGAACTTGACCGCGCAGGTCCGCAACATCGCCGACGTCGCCACCGCGATCGCCGGCGGCGATCTGTCGAAGAAGATCACGGTGAACGTCTCGGGCGAGATCCTTCAGCTGAAGGAAACCCTCAACACCTGCGTGGACCAGCTCAATGCCTTCGCCGGCGAAGTCACGCGCGTGGCGCGCGAGGTCGGCACCGAGGGGCGGCTCGGCGGCCAGGCCAACGTGCTCGGCGTCGCCGGCACATGGAAGGACTTGACGGAAAGCGTTAACTCGATGGCGTCGAACCTGACCGCGCAGGTCCGCAACATCGCCGAGGTGACCACCGCAGTTGCGGGCGGCGACTTGTCGAAGAAGATCACGGTGGACGTGCGCGGCGAGATTCTGGAGCTGAAAGACACCATCAATACCATGGTGGACCAGCTCAACGCCTTCGCCGGCGAAGTCACGCGCGTGGCGCGCGAGGTCGGCACCGAAGGCAAGCTCGGCGGCCAGGCCCAGGTGCGCGGCGTCGCCGGCACCTGGAAGGACTTGACCGACAGCGTCAACTCGATGGCGTCGAACCTGACGGGTCAGGTGCGTAACATCGCCGAAGTCGCGACCGCGGTCGCCAAGGGCGATTTGTCGAAGAAGATCACCGTGAACGTGTCGGGCGAAATCCTTCAGCTGAAGGAAACGCTCAACACCATGGTGGACCAGCTCAACGCCTTCGCAGGCGAAGTCACGCGCGTGGCGCGCGAGGTCGGCACCGAAGGCAAGCTCGGTGGTCAGGCCCAGGTGCCCGGCGTCGCCGGCACCTGGAAGGATCTCACCGACAACGTCAACTCGATGGCGGGCAACCTCACCGCCCAGGTCCGCAACATCGCCGAGGTCGCAACCGCCATCGCCGGCGGCGACCTGTCGCGCAAGATCACGGTCGACGTCCGCGGCGAGATCCTTCAACTGAAGGACACCCTGAACACGATGGTCGACCAGCTCAACCGCTTCGCCGGCGAGGTGACGCGCGTGGCGCGCGAGGTCGGCACCGAAGGCCGTCTCGGCGGTCAGGCCAACGTGCCCGGCGTCGCCGGCACCTGGAAGGATCTCACCGACAGCGTCAATTCGATGGCCGGCAACCTCACCGCCCAGGTCCGCAACATCGCCGAGGTGACCACCGCCGTGGCGCGCGGCGACCTGTCGCGCAAGATCACGGTGGACGTGAAGGGCGAAATCCTCGAACTGAAAAACACCATCAACACCATGGTGGACCAGCTCAACGCTTTCGCCGGCGAAGTGACGCGCGTGGCGCGCGAGGTCGGCACCGAAGGCAAGCTCGGCGGTCAGGCCGAAGTGCCCGGCGTTGCCGGTACCTGGAAGGACCTCACCGACAACGTCAACTTCATGGCGTCGAACCTCACGGCCCAGGTCCGCAACATCGCCGAGGTCGCAACCGCCATCGCCGGCGGCGACCTGTCGAAGAAGATCACGGTGGACGTGCGCGGCGAGATCCTGCTGCTCAAGGACACCTTGAACACCATGGTCGAACAGCTCCGCTCCTTCGCCGCCGAAGTGACGCGCGTGGCGCGCGAGGTCGGCACCGAAGGCCGGCTCGGCGGTCAGGCCGTGGTGCCTGGCGTCGGCGGCACCTGGAAGGACCTCACCGACAACGTCAACCTGCTCGCCGCGAACCTCACGACCCAGGTCCGTAACATCGCCGAAGTCACCACGGCGGTCGCGCGCGGCGACTTGTCGCGCAAGATCACCGTGGACGTGAAGGGCGAAATCCTCGAGCTGAAGAACACCATCAACACCATGGTGGACCAGCTCAACGCCTTCGCGGGCGAAGTCACGCGCGTCGCGCGCGAAGTCGGCACCGAAGGCGAGCTCGGCGGCCAGGCCCAGGTGCCCGGTGTCGCCGGCACCTGGAAGGATCTCACCGACACCGTCAACTTCATGGCGGCGAACCTGACCGAGCAGGTCCGCGGCATCGTCAAGGTGGTGACCGCGGTTGCCAACGGCGACCTCAAGCAGAACCTCACCGTGAAATCGAAGGGCGAGGTCGCGGCGCTCGCCGACACCATCAACAACATGACCGAGACGCTCGCGACCTTCGCCGATCAGGTGTCGTCGGTGGCGCGCGAGGTCGGCGTCGAAGGACGGCTGGGCGGCCAGGCCGACGTGCCCGGCGCCGCCGGCACCTGGAAGGACCTGACCGGCAACGTCAACCTGCTGGCGGCCAACCTCACGTCGCAGGTGCGCGCGATCGCGGAAGTTGCGACCGCCGTGACCAAGGGCGACCTCACCCCGTCGATCCAGGTCGATGCCCGCGGCGAGCTCGCCGAGCTGAAAGACAACATCAACACGATGATCACGAACCTCCGTCTGACGACGGACGTGAACACCGAGCAGGACTGGCTGAAGACCAACCTCGCCAAATTCACCAACATGCTCCAGGGCCAGCGCGACCTCGCCACAGTCGGCCGGCTGTTGCTGACCGAGCTTTCGCCGCTGGTGAACGCGCATACCGGCGTGATCTATCAGATCGAGAACGAGGACAGTCCTCAGTTGCTGCTGCTCGCGTCCTATGCTGGCGACGGCCTCTATCCCTACCCGCGCATGCTTCCGTTAGGTGATGGTCTGATCGGCCAATGCGCCCTCGACCGGCGCCCGCGCGTCGTGGCGGACATTCCCGCCGATGTGGTTCCGATCAATTCGGCGCTGCTCCGCGTCGCGCCGAAGAACCTCGTTGTGCTGCCGGTGCTGTTCGAGGGTCAGGTCAAGGCCGTGATCGAGCTCGCGTCGCTGACCTCGTTCACGACCTCGCAAATGACGTTCCTGGAGCAGCTCACCGACTCCATCGGCATCGTGCTCAACTCGATCGAAGCGACGATGCAGACCGAAGGCCTGCTCAAGCAATCGCAGCAGCTCGCCGGCGAGCTCCAGACGCAGCAGCGTGAATTGCAGCAGACCAATGACCAGCTCGAGCAGAAGGCGCAGCAGCTCGCTGAGCGCAACGTCGAAGTCGAGCGCAAGAACCAGGAAATCGAGCAAGCCCGCCGCGCGCTGGAGGAAAAGGCGACCGAGCTCGCGCTGACCTCGAAGTACAAGTCCGAATTCCTCGCCAATATGAGCCACGAGCTGCGCACGCCGCTGAACTCGATCCTGATCCTCGGACAGCAGCTCACCGACAATCCGGACGGCAACCTCACGGGCAAGCAGGTCGAATTCGCCCGCACCATCCACGGCGCCGGCACCGACTTGCTCAACCTCATCAGCGACATCCTCGATCTCTCCAAGATCGAGTCCGGCACGGTGACGGTCGACGCCGAGGAAATCCTGACCGCGAACCTGCTGGAGACCGTCGGGCGGCCGTTCCGGCACGAAGCGGAGAACCGCAATTTGTCGTTCAAGATCGACGTCGATCCGAACCTCGCGCGCAGCATCGTCACCGACTCCAAGCGGCTGCAACAGGTTCTCAAGAACCTGCTCTCCAACGCCTTCAAGTTCACCGCCGAAGGCGAGGTGCGGCTCAAGGTCGCCGCCGCAGTTGGCGGCTGGGGGACGGATCACCCGGTGCTGAACTCCGCACCGGCCGTGATCGCGTTCGAGGTGTCCGATACCGGCATCGGCATTCCCCTGGAGAAGCAGAAGCTGATCTTCGAGGCGTTCCAGCAAGCGGACGCCGGTACCAGCCGCAAATATGGCGGCACCGGCCTTGGCCTCGCGATCAGCCGCGAGCTCGCGAGCCTGCTCGGCGGAGAGATCCATTTGCGCAGCTCGCCCGGCAAGGGCTCGTCCTTCACGCTCTATCTGCCGCTGAAATATTCCGGCCCGACGCTCGCGCCGCGCGTCACGCCGCAGCAGCAATACAACCAGCCACCGGCGCTCCAGCCGGCAACGACAGCGCCCGATCGCGTCATCGAGCAGTTGCCCGACGACCGGCTCAACCTCGAGCCCGGCGATAGCATCCTGCTGATCGTCGAGGACGACCCGCATTATGCGCGAATTCTGGTCGACCTCGCGCGCGACAAGGGCTTCAAGGTCCTGGTTGCGGCGCGTGGCGCAGAAGCGCTCGAGCTTGCGAAACAGTACCAGCCGAGAGCCGTGTCGCTCGACGTGTTCCTGCCGGACATGCTGGGCTGGACCGTGCTGAGCCAGCTCAAGCACAATCCGCTGACCCGCCATATCCCCGTGCAGATCATCACCCTCGACGAGGACCGCCAGCATGCACTGGCGCGCGGCGCCTTCTCTTTCGTCAACAAGCCGACGACGACGGAGGGCGTTTCAGCCGCACTGACGCAGATCAAGGAATATGCGCGACCACGGCGCAAGCGGCTCCTGATCGTCGAGGACAACGAGGCCGAGCAGCTCTCGATCCGCGAGCTCCTGCATCACGACGATATCGAGATCGTGACGACCGATACGGGCGCCGGTGCACTTTCGACGCTTCGCGAGGCGCCGTGCGATTGCGTGGTGCTCGACTTGCGGCTGCCCGATATGAGCGGCTTCGAGGTGCTGGACCAGATCCGCAACGACGAGGCGCTGTCGAACGTTCCGGTGGTGGTATTCACCGGCCGCGAGCTATCCGCCGAGGAGGATGCGGAACTCCACACCATGGCGCGCAGCATCGTGGTCAAGGGCGTGGAATCGCCGGAACGCCTGCTCGACGAAACCGCATTGTTCCTGCATCGCGTGATCACGGAACTGCCGGTCGAGAAGCAGCGCATGCTGGAGAAACTGAACAGTTCCGACGAGGATTTGATCGGCAAGACCGCGCTGCTCGTCGACGACGACGCCCGCAACATCTTCGCGCTGTCGAGCGTGCTGGAGCGGCGCGGCATGAAGGTGCTGACGGCGACCACCGGCCGCGAGGCGGTGACACTGGTCGAATCCAACCCGGAAATCGCCATCGTGCTGATGGACATCATGATGCCGCAGATGGATGGCTATCAGACCATCGGCGTGATCCGGGAAAACCCTGCCTTCTTGCGCCTGCCGATCATCGCGCTGACAGCGAAGGCGATGAAGGGCGATCGCGAGAAATGTCTGGAAGCCGGCGCGTCCGACTACCTCGCCAAACCCGTCAACACCGATCAATTGCTGCTTGCGATCCGCATGTGGCTGCACCGCTGAGTTGGATCGCGAATGGACCACGAAAAGGTCAACATCCTCCTCGTCGACGACCAGCCGGCCAAGCTGCTCGCCTATGAAGTGATCCTGAAGGAACTCGGCGAGAACCTCGTGATCGCCTCGTCCGGTCGCGAAGCGCTGGAAGTGCTGCTCAAGACCGAAATCGCGGTGATCCTGGTCGATGTCTGCATGCCCGAGCTCGACGGTTTCGAGCTCGCAGCGATGATCCGCGAGCATCCGCGCTTCCAGAAGACAGCGATGATCTTCATCTCGGCGATCCAGGTCTCCGACATCGATCGGTTGCGCGGCTACGAGATGGGCGCGGTCGATTACGTTCCGGTGCCGGTGGTGCCGGAGGTGCTGCGCGCCAAGATCAAGGTGTTTTCCGAACTCTATCGCAAGACCCGCGAGCTCGAACGGCTGAACCAGGAGCTCGAGGATCGCGTCCGCGCGCGTACGGCGGAACTGGAGAACTCCACCGCAAAACTGCGCGAAAGCGAGCAGCGCCGCAGCATGGCGATCGCCGCCGGCAAAATGGGTTCCTGGGACTGGGACTGGATCAACGGCGACTGGATGTGGGACGAAGGCCAGTACCGTATCTTCGGCGTGACGCCTGAGACGTTCAACGTCAGTCCGGCGAATATCCAGGCCTTGCTTCACCCTGACGATGTCGACCAGTTCCGCCAGGCCGTCGCTGCATTCAATACCGGCGCGCATTCCTATGAGGGGGAATTCCGCGTCAGCCGCCCAGACGGCGAGGTGCGCTGGTGCGTCGGCACGGCGGCGGCGACGGTGAACGAGAGTGGCCGCGTCGTGCGGGTGAGCGGCGTCACCGTCGACATCACCGAACGCAAGCGTGCTGAGGAGCGGCAGAATCTGCTGGCACGGGAAGTCGATCATCGCGCCAAGAACGCGCTGGCACTGGCGCAATCGATCGTGCGCCTCACCCGCGCCGACGAGGTCAAGGCCTATGTCAGCGCGGTCGAGGGCCGCATCAATGCGCTGGCGCGCGTGCACACCATCCTGTCGCTGTCGAGCTGGCAGGGCGCCGAGCTCTCCAAGCTGATCGACGAGGAGCTTGCGCCCTATTCGCTCGGCGGACAGATCAAGCTTGCGGGTCCCGAGGTCCAGCTACTGCCGGCCACCGCGCAAACACTGGCGCTGGCGCTGCACGAGCTGTTCACCAACTCGGCCAAGTACGGCGCGCTATCGACGCGGTCGGGACGGCTCGCGATTGGCTGGCAGGCCGAGAACGATCTCCTCATCCTGACCTGGGAAGAGTCCGGTGGCCCGCTGGTCAGGACGCCGAAATCACGCGGCTTCGGCACAAGGAGCCTGCTGGCGAGTGTCGAATCCCAGCTCGGCGGACAAGCTCAATTCGATTGGCGCGCCGAGGGCCTGGTTTGCCGTCTCGAGGTGCCGTTGACTCCCAAGACTGCGGCCACGGCAGCGCAGGGCAAGTTCGACGCCGAGACCTCCCCTGCGTTACAGCGCGCGTTGGGCTAACGCGACGCGGCAGCCTTCATTCGTCGCACCGACCGGGGTTGATTGGCAACGCGCCCTTCGAGCCAGGCTTCCGTTTGTGCGAGATCGCGCAGCGCCGTCGCGTAACGGCGGGCCGCACTCCGCTCCGCGCCACGCGGCAGCTTGCGCGCCTTGCGCAGCATGTCGGCTGCCGCGTTGCGATAGGCCAGCGAGCGATAGAGAAAGACCACCTTACCCATATCAAATGTTCCCGTGTTGATGCCATTCATCCTCTCAAGATGGGCATGAACGCTCGATGAAGCCGGTGATGACAATTCCTTCGTGCAGGATGGAACCTGCGATCGCCGGCTGCGTTGCATGCAAAATCGAGGGGCGGTTCCATGCGCGCAAAGAAGTCGCAAAGCCTGATCTCTCCCGCCGGCGTCATCAAACTGATGACGCATGCGATGATGGGCGCAGCGCTCGGCCTCGCCTTCGGTCTCGCGCTTGTTCTGTTCAATCCGGCGGTCGCCAACCTGCTGAACCACGGCGGAACTCCGGCGGTTTTTGTCTTCGTCATCACGCTGGTGACGACCTTTACTATTGGCGCGACGCTCACGGGCGTCGTGTTCATCCTGTCCGAGGACAAGGAAACTTGAAGTACGTGTGAAAATTGCGACGTGCTTTGCGTGGAACTCCTGCCGTGAACGGCAGTTGGCTGCCTGCGTCAATTTAACTCAGGAGCTCCCGCGCATGAAGACGACCAAACTCGCTCTCGCCGTGATGTTGGCAACCGGCCTTGCCGTCGCGCCTTTCGCTGCACAGGCCAAGTCGCACAAGGCGAAGCATGAATCCTCGACCTCGACCTCGTCCTCGCAGACGACGGGTGCCAACACGAAGTCCAAGGGCAGCGACGCCTCCGGCCAGGGTGGTTCCGGTCCGGGCTCCGACCAGGGTGGCACGATGTCGAACAACAAGGGCGCCACGAGCAACACCAAGTAAGTTTCGCCGAAGTTCACGAAAGGCCCCGCGAGAGCGGGGCCTTTTTGCTGTCATGCCTCGGCAGCAGGCATTGCTGAGTTCCAGCATGTCGCGTCGCGCCACCGCTTTAGCTGCGGCGAATGTCAGCGATGTTTAGGCGGCGGCTTTCGGAATTTGTCTTCGCGAGGTGGTCGAGCTGCGCCCGCTTGCGCGCGATCAGGAGCTGGGCCGCGGCATCGTCGAGGCCCTCACGCTGCAATTGCCGGATCGCGGAGCCCAGTTCGAGAATCTCGGCGCGCAGTTTCAGAATCCGGTAGGCGTCCGGGTCTTCCTCCACCGCGTGCCTCCAAATGTCTCAGCGACGTGCGATTGCACCTGCCGGCTTATCGACCTTCCTTCACGGGGCGAAGGCGTACCCGGTCACGAATGTCCGGCAAGACATCGCCGCCACCAGCCGCCTTCCATTCGCCGATCAACAGGTTGATTTTCCGGCGCAGCTCCATCTGCGCCAGAGCTTGCTCGGAGCAGTCGCGATCGCGATTGACGAGATCGCGCACGGACACCTCGACATTGGCCATTTCCAGCCTCAAGGCGCTGATTTTACGTCGAATTTCATTGATTCTGTTGTCCATGGCTTGTTAGAACAAAATAAGAACATATAGTCAAGTCTCGAATTCAGGACGGAGAGCGCACATGCAGGTTCAGGGTAAATACGACGCCAAGGCTTTTCTGATGGAACAGATGTCCCGGGCGCAGGGGATGAGGCTGAAGCGGCTCAGTGAGGAGGCCTACCAGCCCGCGCAATATGATCGTGAGCTGTCCTGCGTCGAAGCCGCGCGGCGCATCCAAGTGCTCGAGGCGGAGATCGAGCTGGCGAATTCCTTCTAGGTTGCTTGCTGCCTTCGCGCCCTGCGGCGCGTTTCGGAACCAAGCCTGCTTCGAGCCGTTCTCTCGGCCTTAGGGAGAGAGTTGATGGCACGCAAGGCAAAGAAGCGCCGTTACTCGCGCAGCGCCGGCGACGATGTCGAGCGCGAGATGCGGCGTTACAAGAAAGGTACCGCGAAGAGCGGACCGGGCGGTCGTGGCGGACGCGTGAAGAGCCGCAAGCAGGCGATCGCAATCGGCCTGTCCGAAGCGCGCAAGAAGGGCAAGAAGGTCCCGAAGAAGACGTCGAAGCGAAAGACGGCCAAGACGGCGACAAAGAAAACGTCGAAGCGCAAATCCGCCAAGCGATAAGACTTGCCGTCCTCAGATCATGCTGCCCGGCATGAAGCAGCGGATCGAAATGCCAAACGCCGTCTTGACCGGCCAGACCATGGTGCGGCCGGCGCGGTTCGGCTCGGTGATGACGGCTTCATCCGGAACTTCGACCCACTGCCCATCAAGGCGCACCCGATAGTGCCCGTTGAACGATTCCCAATCGGGATCGGCGACTGCAACGCCGTCGGCATCCGAGCAGCATGGACCGAGATGGCTGCGCAGGCTGTCGAACCAGGGCTTGAGCGGCGAATCGGCGTAGCGACCGTCGTCGCGCCCCATGGCGCTTCCGGACGACAGCACGAGCGGCGCCACGAGCAGCGCACACCTCAGCGAGAGCTTCAATCGATCCATATCGGCACCGATCAAATGCGAACCACCGGCGGGTTCCAAAAAGCAACCGGACGTCCGAAGTTCCACGCTTGCAATTCGCCTCGGCGTTTTCACGCCAAAGCGCAACACGCGACTCCAAAGTCTGACGAGCGAACGCGGCTTTTTCGGACGAACCCGTCACCATTGCTGCCGTTAACGAGAATGTTATCGGCAGCCTGTGGGTATCTCTCGGCTCAGAACGAAAAAGGCGGCCCGCAGGCCGCCTTTTGGATTTGCGTGAGCGGGCTCAGCTTACGCCAGCGGTACCGCGACGAACCGGGTCGCCTCCGCGCTCTTCACCTGCAACAGCACGCTGTTCTTGCCGGACGATTTGGCCTGCGCCAGCTCGGAGCGGACCTCGCCGACATTGGCGACGGGCTTGCCTCCGACATTGAGGATGACGTCGCCGGTCTGGATGCCGCGCTGCGCCGCCGGTCCCTGCGGATCGACCTCGGTCACCACGACACCCTTTTGGCCGGCGCCTTGGACATCACCGGCGGGCGCCAGGCTCAGTCCGAGGCGCGGTGTGCCGGCGCCCGGCTGCACCTTGTCCTCGCCAGCCTTAGCTTGTTGCTCGTTCGGCAGCTCGCCGAGCGCGAGCGTCACCGTCTTGCTCTCGCCCTTGTGGAAGACGTCGAGCTTCACGGACGTACCCGGCGCCAGCGTGGCGATGGTGCGTGCGAGATCGCGGGAGTCCTTGATCGCATTGCCGTTGACGGCGGTAATGACGTCGCCGGCCTCGATGCCGGCCTTCACCGCCGGGCTGCCGTCCTGCGGATTGTCGACGATCGCGCCGCGTGCTTCCTTGAGGCCGAGGCTGTCGGCGATATCGGAGGTCACCGGCTGGACCTGCACGCCGAGCCAGCCACGGGTCACCGCGCCCTTGTCCTTCAACTGGGCGACCACGAGCTTTGCGGTCGAGGCCGGAATGTCGAAGCCGATGCCGACCGAGCCGCCGGTGGGTGAGAAGATCGCGGTGTTCACGCCGATGACGTTGCCGTTCATGTCGAAGGCCGGACCGCCGGAATTGCCCTTGTTGATGGGCGCGTCGATCTGGATGAAGTCGTCATAGGGACCGTTGCCGATGTCGCGGCCGCTGGCCGAGACGATGCCCGCAGTCACGGTACCGCCGAGGCCGAAGGGATTGCCGACCGCGACCACCCAATCGCCGATTCGCGGCTTCTGGTCGGAGAATTTGACGAACGGAAGGTCCTTCTTGCCTTCGACCTTGATCAACGCGAGGTCGGTCTTCGGATCGGTGCCGACCACCTTCGCGGTGTAGACCGTGCCGTCGTCCGTCGTCACCTGCACCGACTGGGCATGGTCGACGACATGATTGTTGGTGACGGCAAAGCCGTCAGCGGAGATGAAGAAGCCGGAGCCCTCGCCCGTGATCACCTGGTGGCGCTGGCGCGGCGTCCCGTTCATGCCGCCCGGGAAACCGAACTGCCGTGAGAACTGGTCGAACGGCGTCTGCTCGTCAGAATCCATCCGGTTCTGTTGCAGCATCGCGCTCTTGTCGTTGTCCTGGTCGATCTTCACCCGCACCGAGATGACGGCGGGTTTGACCTTGGCGACGAGATCGCCGAAGCCCGACGGCGTTGCGGCGATCTCAGCAGCCTGCGCCGGCGGAATGAGGGAGTTCACGCTGAGCGGCGACGAACCGGGAGAGGCGGCCAGCACGGCCACACCAAGCGCGGCCACAGTACCAAGCAGCGCCAGCCGGCGCGGCCTCAAAATCTTGCGGGACGTGGAGATGTCGGAATTGACGCGGTCGTTCATGTCGAAATGTCCATGTTGGTGAAGGTGTCGCCTTGCACGCAACATGGGCGCAGCCACCTTACGGTGTCCCGTCCACGCGATTAAATCTTGGCAAAGAAAGCGCGGCGAGCGGCCGCAGGTTTTGCGCGATCACACACCCTTGTCGTTCGGATGGGCGACAGCGTCCTTTAGCGGTGCCGGCATCGGGAAGTTCAGGTTCACGTTTTTCGGCGGAATGGGTTTTGTGAACCATTTCGCATAGAGCTCCGCGAACTGACCATTGTTCATCGTCGCGACCAGAGTCTTGTCAACCAACGCTTTGAATTCCGGATCGTCCTTGCGGATGATCAGCCCGTACGGCTCGGTGCGAAGGTTGTCGTCGATGATCCGCCAATTGTCCGGCGCCTGGCTGTTGGCGATGAGACCGGCGAGCAGGATGTCGTCCATGACGAAAGCTTCGCTGCGGCCGGTCGTCAGCGCCAGGAATGAGGCAGCGTGATCCGGAGACAGCACTTGCTTGACCCCAAAGTTCTTCTCCTGGCCGCGCGTGAGCAGAAGTGCGATCGATGTTGATCCCGTGGTCAACGACACCGGCTTGTCGCTCAGATCCTCGAACGTCTTGATCGCCGCATCCTTGCGGACCACGGCGCGAATGCTCGACACAAAAATGGTGTTGCTGAAGGCCACCACCTTCTGGCGCTCCAGCGTGTTGGTCGCGGGACCGCAGACGATGTCGATGGTCCCGTTCTGGATCAACGGAATCTGGGTACTGAGCTGGATCGGCTGAAGCGTTGCCTGAAGCGAGGGGAGCTTCAGCTCTTCCTTCACGGCATCAACGATCCGCGCGCAGAGATCCATCGCGAAGCCGACGGGCTTCTGGTTGTCGTCGAGATAGGAAAACGGAACGGAGACATCGCGATGCCCGAGTCGGATTTCACCGACAGCCTTGATCTTGGCTAGCGTCCCCCCGGGGGATTGGGCTTGGGCTGGGACCGCGACCGCGGTCAGAAACATGAACGAATACAACAGCCCCTTCATGGCGCTACTCCAATAATGGATATAATCACTCAATATTTTATACACACGATTGCATAATATACAAACTGATTTTATACAATCGGCTTGGGCAAACTGCGACGAGACGCCGGATGAAATCGGGTGAAGTGGCAAAGCAACGGAGTGGCGGCATTCACGGCTCCACGCCCGACGCCGTTCGTGAGGCGCTCCGGCGCGCGATCAGCGCGGGCGAGATCGCTCCCGGATTTCAGCTCCGACAGGACGAGCTGGCCGAACGGTTTGGCACCAGTCGCATTCCGGTGAGAGAGGCGCTGAGGCAGTTGGAGGCCGAAGGGTTTGTGACGTTCCAGCCCAACCGCGGGGCCGTCGTTTCGGACCTTTCCATCGATGAGGTCATCGAGCTGCTTGAGATTCGCATCGCGCTCGAATGTCACGCGTTGCGTCTGGCCATTCCGGCCATGGGCGATATCGATCTCGACGATGCCAGGGAGATCCTCCGCTCCTATGACGAGGAACCCGATGCGGAAAAATGGGGCGCGTTCAACTGGCGCTTCCACAAGGCGCTTTACGCGCCCTGCAATCGCCCGCGCCTGCTTGCAATGATCGAGGCGAACTATGGCCATGTCGGCCGCTTCACGCGCGCGCTCGTGTCGCGTGCCACCGGCAAGGATCGTCCGCAGCGAGAGCACTACCAGTTGCTGGAATTCTGCCGCGGTGGCGAGGTCGAGAAAGCCGTGCGCCTACTGCGCGAGCACATCGTGCAGACGCAGAAGACGCTGCGATCGGCGCAGCGTCATGCATCGCGGAACGAGGCCGATTGATCCGGCGGTCGATCGGCCATCGAGTTGAAGGAGACTGCGCTTGAAAGCGAACGACGTCGAAATCCTGGTCATTGGCGCAGGCATCGCGGGCCTTGCGACAGCCTATTATCTTGCCGTCGAGCACAAGCGCTCACACCTCTTGATCGTGGACGAAGGCCAGCCGATGGCGCTGACGTCGGCGCAATCGGGCGAAAACTATCGCAATTGGTGGCCGCATCAGACCATGGCGGCCTTCACCGACCACAGCACCGACCTGATGGAAGACATCGCACGCCGCACGGACAATCGCTTCAACATGACGCGGCGCGGCTATCTTCTGGTGACACGCGAGGAGAGGCCGGAAGAGCTGCTACGGCAATTATACGCGGGCTATGGCGCTTCGGCGTCGAAACTGATCCGCCCGCACGAAGGCGTGAGCAGGAACTATTCGCCGGCGCTCTCCGAAGACTGGCAAACCGCGCCCGACGGCGTCGACGTGCTGCTCGGCCGCGACCTCATCCAGCGATATTATCCGGCCTTCGACAGGGGGATCGCCACGGCACTGCACATCCGCAGGGCCGGCGACATCAGCGGTCAGCAGCTCGGCCAGTACATGCTGGAAACAATGCGCCCGCTGGGTGCGCAGTTTCAGCAGGCGCGCGTAGTCGGCATCGCCAAGACCGACCGCTTCGTGGTCGAAATCATCGCCGATGGCGAGCGGCAGAGCATCAAGGCCGATATCATCGTCAACGCCGCCGGCCCGTTCGCGGCACACATCGCGGCGATGCATGGCGAGAAGCTGCCGATCGTGAACGTGCTTCAGCAGAAGATCGCCTTCGTCGACCGCAACCGCGCGGTGGATCGCAAGATGCCCTTTGCGATCGATCTCGACGGCCAGACCCTCGGCTGGTCGGTCGACGAACGCGAGGCACTCGCCGCGGCCCCCGAGCTGGCCCGCCTGCTGGAACCGATGCCGGGCAGCATTCATTGCCGCCCCAACGGCGGCGACCACGGTCAATGGATCAAGCTCGGCTGGGCCTTCAACGCGGAACCGTCTGAGCCGACCCGCGAACCCGAGCTCAATCCCTACTTCCCGGAGATCGTGCTTCGCGCCGCGAGCCGGCTCCAGCCTGCGCTCGGGCAATATCTCGGCGCCCTGCCCCGCGACCGCGTGCATTACGGCGGCTTCTATCCGATGACGAAAGAGAACTGGCCGTTGATCGGGGCCGCGAAGACGCCGGGCGTGTTCCTGACGGCCGCGCTGTCCGGCTACGGCACGATGTCGGCGTGCGCGGCAGGCGACCTCTGCGCCCGTGCCGTGGTCGGCGCGCCAGTGCCCTCCTTCGCCGGCGTTCTCTCGCTCGCGCGCTATGAGAACAAGGCGCTCATGGATGAGCTCGAGAGCGCCGAGAGCCGCGGTTTGCTTTGATTGCCCGCGAACCTAACACGCTTACGCCGCGGCGGGGGCTTCCCATGCCGCTACTGCGACTGCGTCATCCTCGCCTTTCGCATTGCACGCTGCGAAGTACGCTTTGAGCTCGATCTCGGCGAGATGTTCGAAATGTTCGGCCTGGCCGAGGAGCTGCCAGTTCTGGAGCGGCCGGTAGGCCGCCTGCTGACGACAGAGGGACGCCAGCGCGCGGTAGCGACGTACGTTCTCCATGAGACCTCCCTCTCGTTCACAGGGCTTATTGTCCTGATTTGCGTCAGGCCGATGGCGGTTGTGCAAAACATTTGCTGCGTGCACAGCACGCCTGATCGCAGTTAACTTTTGAGAAATGCGCATGCGCACTTTAGTTCCAAACGCGCAGGCTTGCACGTGGAACTTGGCTTACCGGGCCAGCTTGCTAAGCGTAGAGGCGACGTTCCACGCTGACGCCGATCAGATCGAGATACCGCTCGATCAGATCGGGACGACCGACGAGATAGCCCTGCATCTCCTCGCAGGCCTCGCGCGCCAAGAAGGCGCGCTGCGCTTCCGTCTCGACCCCTTCGGCGACGACCGGCATATTCAGCGCATGGGCGAGGCTCAGAACCGCGCGGACGATCTCCGCTGATTGCGGCGTCGCTTCTAGGTTGGAGATAAAGCTGCGGTCGATCTTGATCTTGTCGAACGGGAACGACTGGAGATAGGAGAGCGAGGAGTACCCGGTGCCGAAATCGTCCATCGCGATGCGGATGCCGAGCGCCTTCAGCCGCCGCAGCAAATTGAGCGCGCGGGTGAAATCGCCGATCAGCACGCCCTCGGTGATCTCGACCTCGAGCCGAGTCGGCGCGAGCCCCGTCTCGAGCAGAATCTGGTGGATGGACCGTTCGAGGTCGCCGGCCTGGAACTGGACCGGTGAGAGATTGACCGCCACCTGTAACGGCCGCGGCCAGGACGCTGCTTCGCGGCAGGCCTCGCGCAAGACCCATTCGCCGATCTGGATGATGAGCCCGTTCTCCTCGGCCAGCGGAATGAACTGGTCGGGCGGTACGAATCCCCGCGTCGGGTGGTTCCAGCGCAGCAGCGCCTCGAAGCCGATGACCTCGCCATCCGTCCGCGCCTGCGGCTGGAAGTAGACGAGGAGCTGGTTCTGCTCGAGCGCCTGTCGCAAATCGTGCTGCAACAGCCTGCGGTCGCGCAGCTCCTGATCCATCTCGGACTGGAAGAAGCGAACCCTGCCCCGGCCCTCACGCTTGGCGCGATAGAGCGCGGAATCGGCGTTTGCGAGCAGCGTGGCCGCATCCACGCCGTCATCCGGATAGACCGCGATGCCGACGCTCAAGCCGACATGAGAGAGATAGTCGTCGACCTCGAGTTCGTTGCCGATCGCCGTGACCAGGCGCTCGCCGAGCGCCAGCACCTCCTCGCGGCAGACCTCGTCCGGCATCAGGATCATGAACTCGTCGCCGCCGATGCGGGCGACGAAGGCGCCATCGGCCTCCGCGGCGAGGCGGTCGGCCGCCGCGCGCATCAGCATGTCGCCGACGGGATGGCCGAACACGTCGTTGACCTCCTTGAATCGGTCGAGATCGAGGCTCAGCACCGCAAAACTGGTCGACGCCTCCTGCGCCCGCTCCAGCCGCTCACTCAGCGTCGCGTTAAAAGCGCTGCGGTTCGGCAGGTCGGTCAAGGCATCATGATGTGCAAGATGGCTGATCCGTTCCTGGGTCGTCACGCGCTCGGTGACGTCCTCGATCACGCCGACCAGATATTGCGGGTCGCCGGCGCTGTCGGTGATCAGCATCTTGCGCGAATTGATCACGCGGTCGTGGCCCTTGACGCCCACTTCGAGCATATGCTCCTCGAGGAACATCGGCATGCCACTGGCGACAACCCTGCGGTCCTGCTCCCTGACCACGCGGGCGACGTCCGCCGGGAAAATCTCCTCGGGCGTCCTGCCCAGCATCTGTTCACGCGGCAGGCCGTAATAGTCCTCGCCGGCGCGGTTGAGCAGAATGTAGCGGGAGTCCTTGGCGCATTTCGCGAACACCGCGATCGGGATATTCTCGACGATGGTGTCGAGAAACTCCTGGGTCCGCAACAAATCTTGCTCGACCTCATCGTGCGTGTGCGCGCGCGCGTCGATCGCGCGCTGGCGATCACGGTCGCCCGCCTCGTAGGCCGCACTGACGAGCTCGCCCAGCTTGACGAGGTTGACCTGTCCGTTCGTGTCAGTGGCACAGCGAAGCTGCTCGGCGAGCAGGCGATGCATGGTCATGCCATCGCTCCACGCCGCGTGCGGGCCTCATGCCCGCAGAAAGATTCGATCCGCATCCCCGCGCTCTCTTGCGTTCCTAAACCGCAGATTGAGACGTTTAGCATTGCGCGGGCGTTAATCGCACTTTCGTCTCAGGCGCGTTGGTTACCCCGCCATGAAGGGAGCCGATCGCATTGCGCGGCATCCTCCGTAGAACCCCGGGAAAAGTGGCGCGCCCTGGTACAATCGACACCAAGGAACCTTCATCGCCCGATCCATCCGTAGTCTACCGGAGGCGCGCGGTCTCGCCGACTCGCACCGCCTGCGCGGAATTATCCTGGATTTTCGGAACCCGCCCGCCTTCGGCGGCGATGCGAATGGCCGCGATATTGCCGGCGTAGTCGGCACTATTCCCGCCGCGGAACACGGCGGAACCTGCCACGAGCGTATCTGCGCCAGCGGCGGCAACAGCCGCGGCATTGTCGCGCGTGACGCCGCCATCGACTTCGAGCCGGATCGGCCTGTCGCCGATCATGGTCCGGATCCGCCTGATCTTCTCGAGCTGGGATTCGAGGAAGGACTGACCGCCGAAGCCCGGGTTGACCGTCATCACCAGCACGAGATCGATACGATCGAGCACATATTCGATCACGCTCTCGGGCGTGGCGGGGCACAAGCTGACGCCGGCCTTCTTGCCGAGCGTGCGGATCGCTTGAAGCGAGCGATCGAGATGCGGACCGGCCTCAGAATGGATCGTGATGACGTCGGCGCCCGCCTCCGCGAAGGCTTCGAGATAGGGGTCGACCGGTGCGATCATGAGATGGATGTCGAACGTCTTCTTTGTCAGTGGCCGAATCGCCTTGATGAGTTCGGCGCCAAAACTGATGTTCGGCACGAAGTGCCCGTCCATAACGTCGCAATGGATCCAGTCGGCGCCGGCCGCATCGATCGCCGCGATCTCTTCGCCGAGGCGCGCGAAATCCGCGGCCAGGATCGAGGGTGCGATGAAAATCTCTCTTGTCATGGCTTTGCACTCCGGACGTCGGCTCCGCCGCTGAACACACGGCTCGCCAGGATATCGGCCGGATCGATGGTTTCGAGGTCGGCAAGATCCAGCATGCGGTCGAGGTCCGAGACCAGGCGATCGGCCTGACGCAGGCGAATACGGTCCACCGCGTTGCGGATCGAGCGCGCATTGGAGAAGAACGGCTGGGTCCGGCGTAGCGCGATGTATCTTTCAAAGGCCTCGCGTGCCGCAGCCGAGAAGCGATAACCGCGCTCCCTCAGCATCAGCTCGGCGATGACGAGCAGTTCGGCCTCCGCATAGTCCGGAAAGTCGATGTGATGGGCAATGCGCGAGCGGAAGCCGGGATTGGAGGCGAAGAAGCTCGTCATCCGCTCGCCATAGCCGGCCAGGATTACCACGAGATCCTCGCGCTGGTTCTCCATGACCTGGAGCAGAATCTCGATCGCTTCCTGGCCGTAGTCGCGCTCGTTGTCGGGCCGGTGCAGATAATAGGCCTCATCGATGAACAGCACGCCGCCCATCGCCTTCTTCAATATCTCTTTGGTCTTCGGCGCGGTGTGGCCGATATACTGGCCGACGAGATCGTCGCGCGTCACCGAGATCACCTGTCCGCGCCGCACGAAGCCAAGGCCGTGCAGGATTTTGGCCATGCGTAGCGCCACGGTGGTCTTGCCGGTGCCGGGATTGCCGGTGAACGACATGTGCAGCGTCGGCGGCGCAGAGGCCAGTCCCGCACGCTGACGGATCCGCTCGATCAGCAGGAGCGACGCAATCTGGCGCACGCGCTTCTTGACCGGCCGCAGCCCAATCAGTTCCTGCTCGAGCTGTTGCAGCGTCGCGGTGATCCCGGCCGCTTCGGCTTCCTTGCGGAGATCGAAACTGGCCTCGCTGTGATCGGTCATCGTTGCATGGGGGACATCGAGCATCGGCACCTCGAAGAAAAGAGCTTCGCCGCGGGGGAAGCGGCGAAGCAGTGGTCCGCCAAGGATACGGAGCAGGGAGAGCTCCGCGCGGAGAGGAATGGCTATTGCGGCGCGTGCGCGGGCGGCTTGCGTACGGTGCTGTACCGGATTGCGCGCCCGCCAACCTCCTGCCGCACCAGCTCGAACTCGGCCTCTTGCGGCGGGCGATTCACCAGGAACGAGATCCGCATCGACTCCCAGCCATGGCTGGAATCGAAGCCACTGATGCGGATGTAACGGTCGCCGTACACCCGGCGGCATTCGGCGAGCTCCATCATCACGCCGGCGGCATCCTGGAGATCGAACATCGGCAGTCCCCACATCTCCCAATAGGTGTTGCGGGGATGCGGGTCGTCGGTGAACTCGATGTTCACCGCCCAGCCATTGGCGAGGCAATATTGCACCTGCTTGGTGATCTGATCATCGGTGAGATCGGGCAGGAATGAAAAACACCCTTGCGTCAGTTTCATCTTGTGACTCCCTAGACCGTTTCCAGCGCCGTCGGCACGAAGTCCGGCGTGTCGGTGGATTGATAGTTGAAGCTCACGTCCTTCCAGACCTCGAGCGCGGCCTTCAGCGGCGTGCACGTCTCGGCCGCCCTGGCCAGGATCTCTGGACCCTCATGGACGTAGTCGCGTCCCTCGTTGCGGGCGAGGATCATCGCCTCCAGCGCCACGCGGTTGGCGATCGCACCGGCCGCAATCCCCATGGGATGGCCGATGGTGCCGCCGCCGAATTGCAGCACGACGTCCTCGCCGAGCAGATCGAGCAACTGGTGCATCTGGCCGGCGTGGATGCCGCCGGAGGCGACCGGCATCATCTTGTTCAGGCTCGCCCACGACTGGTCGAAGAACAGGCCATGCTCGAGCTTGGTCGGATTGAAATCTTCGCGGCAGACATCGTAGTACCCGCGCGTGGTGTTGGGATCGCCCTCGAGCTTGCCGACCACGGTGCCGGCATGGATGTGGTCGACGCCAGCGAGCCGCATCCATTTGGCGATGACGCGGAACGACACGCCGTGGCTCTTCTGCCGCGTATAGGTCGAGTGGCCGGCACGATGCAGATGCAGGATCATATCATTGCGTCGCGCCCATTTCGCCATGGACTGGATCGCGGTGTAGCCGATCACGAGATCGATCATGACGATGCACGATCCAAGCTCCTTGGCGAACTCGGCGCGCTCATACATGTCCTCCATCGTCCCGGCGGTGATGTTGAGGTAGGTGCCCTTGACCTCACCGGAGGCGGCCTGCGCACGATTCACCGCCTCCATGCAATAGAGGAAGCGGTCGCGCCAGTGCATGAAGGGCTGCGAGTTGATGTTCTCGTCGTCCTTGGTGAAGTCGAGTCCGCCCTTCAGTGCCTCATAGACCACGCGGCCGTAGTTGCGGCCGGAAAGCCCGAGCTTCGGCTTCACCGTCGCGCCCAGCAGCGGCCGGCCGAATTTGTCGAGCCGCTCGCGCTCGACCACGATGCCGGTCGCCGGGCCCTGGAACGTCTTCACATAAGCGACCGGGAAGCGCATGTCCTCCAGCCGCAGTGCCTTCAGCGGCTTGAATCCGAAGACGTTGCCGATGATCGAGGCCGAGAGGTTGGCGATCGAGCCCGGCTCGAACAGGTCGAGGTCATAGGCGATATAGGCGAAATAGGAGCCAGGCGTGCCCGGCACCGGATCAACGCGATAGCACTTTGCGCGATACTTCTCCGCCGCGGTCAGGCGATCGGTCCACACCACCGTCCAGGTTGCGGTCGAGGATTCACCGGCAACTGCCGCGGACGCTTCGATCGGATCGACGCCCTCTTGCGGCGTCACGCGGAACAGCGCGATGACGTCGGTGTCCTTCGGCACATAGTCGGGCTCCCAATAGCCCATGCGCGCATATTCCATCACACCCGAGCGATAGCGCTCTTTGCCGCGGACCGTTCCTGCGTGTGCGTTCATGGCTCTCTCCTGCTCTTCTCTCTCTGAATGATTAGGCGGCGACCGGCTCGCGGGCATCTATCTGCGGGTCGAGTTCGCCGGCGCGGTACCGCCGGGCCATCTCGCTCAAGGGAATGACTTTGATCTTGCTGGCGTGGCCTGCGGTGCCGAACTGCTCGAAACGGTCGCGGCACAGCTCGCGCATCGCATCCATCGCCGGCTTGAGGAACTTGCGCGGATCGAACTCGGAGCGGGTTTGCGCGGCGACCTTGCGGAACACCGCGGTCATCGCGAGGCGACAATCCGTGTCAATGTTGACCTTCCGCACGCCGCTCTTGATGCCGCGGACGATCTCCTCGACCGGCACACCCCAGGTCTGCGGCATCTCACCGCCGAACGCATTGAACATGTCCTGAAGCGGCTGCGGCACCGAAGACGACCCGTGCATTACAAGGTGCGTGTTCGGCAACCGCCGATGGATCTCCTCGACCACCCGCATCGCCAAAATGTCGCCGTCCGGCTTGCGGCTGAACTTGTAGGCGCCGTGCGAGGTGCCCATCGCGATGGCAAGTGCATCAACCTTGGTGGCACGAACGAAATCGACGGCCTGGTCGGGATCGGTCAGCAATTGATCGTGGCTCACTTTGCCTTCGACGCCATGGCCATCCTCCTGCTCGCCGCCGCCGTGTTCGAGCGAGCCGAGAACACCAAGCTCGCCTTCGACGGAGGCACCGACCCAATGCGCGAGATCGACGACGCGGCGGGTGATCGCGACGTTGTAGTCGTAATCGGCTGCGGTCTTGGCATCGGCCTTGAGCGAGCCGTCCATCATCACCGAGGTGAAGCCGTGGGCGATGGCGGACGCGCATGTCGCCTCGTCATTGCCGTGGTCCTGATGCATGCACAGCGGAATATCGGGATAGGTCCGCTCCAGCGCATCGACCATGTGCGACAACATGAGATCGCCGGCATAGCTGCGCGCGCCGCGCGAGGCCTGGATGATCACGGGCGCATCAACCTCGGCCGCCGCCTGCATGATCGCAATCCCCTGCTCCATGTTGTTGATGTTGAACGCCGGCACGGCATAGCCGTGGGTCGCGGCGTGATCGAGCAATTGGCGAAGGGTGATACGAGCCATGAAAGATCCTCCTGTTATCGCTTGCCTGCGCGGGCGATCGCCCGCCGGGCCGCTTCAGCAATACTCGGCGGCGTGATGCCGAATTCGCGGTAGAGCACGGGTGCCGGCGCCGAGGCGCCGAAGCCGCGCATGCCGACGAATTCCCCGTCGGTGCCGATCCAGCGCGGCCAGTCGCCAAGCACCGCCGCCTCGATGCCGACGCGCGGCGCGTTGCCCAGCACGGTGGCGCGGTAATCCTCGGACTGCTCCTCGAACAGCGCAAAGCACGGAGCGGAGACGACGGCCGCACGGATGTGCTCGGTCGCGAGCAAGCGGGCTGCTTCCAGTGCGATCGAGACTTCCGAGCCGGTCGCCACCAGCGTCACGTCGCGGCTGCCATCCGGCGAGACGACGAGATAGGCACCCCGCGCGACGCGGTTCCTGCCGCGGGCATCGCTGCGGAAGGTCGGCAGCGCCTGGCGCGACAGGCACAGGACCGACGGACGATGCTCGGACTCGAGCGCACAGTCCCAGGCTTCCAGCGTTTCCACGGCGTCTGCAGGACGAAACACCAGGAGGTTCGGAATGACGCGCAGCGCGGCGAGATGCTCGACCGGCTGATGCGTCGGACCATCCTCGCCGAGCCCGATGGAGTCGTGGGTCATGACGTGGATGACGCGCAGCCGCATCAAGGCCGCAAGACGGATCGCCGGCCGGCTGTAGTCGGAGAAGGCGAGGAAGGTGCCGCCATAGGGAATGAAGTCGCCGTGCAGCGCGAGACCGTTCATCGCAGCAGCCATGCCGTGCTCGCGGATGCCGTAATGGATGTAATCGCCGGCGAATCCGTCACGCGTGACGGCGGTCTGCGCTTTGGCGTGTGTGAGATTCGAATGCGTCAGGTCCGCGGAGCCGCCGACCAAGCCGGGAATTGACCCGGCGATACCATCGAGCACCTGTTGCGAGGCTTGCCGCGTCGCGAGCTTCGGACGCTCGGTGGCAAAACGCTCGCGCAGTTTCGCCGCGGCCAGCGCATAGGCGGCCGGCAAGGCAACGGCCTTGCCCTCGACGAAGAGGTCGCGCTGCTCGGGCGTCGCGCATTCGTAGCGATCGAGCCAGGCGAGACGCTCCACCTGCCCACGCTGTCCGATCATCCGCCACGATTTCAGGATCGGGATCGGCACGACGAACGGCTGATAGTCCCAGCCGAGCGTTCGGCGCGCTGCGGCCGTCTGCTCGGCGCCGAGCGGAGCACCATGCGCCTGCTCGGTGCCCTGACGGTCCGGTGCGCCGTAGCCGATGATGGTGCGGCAGGCGATCAGCGACGGCTTTGTCGTCTCGCGTTCTTCCGCAATCGCCTGCGCGATCGCCTCGGGATCATGTCCGTCGACACGGCGCACCGACCAGCCGGAGGCGGCGAAACGTGCGAGCTGGTCATCCGATGTCGCAAGCGACGTCGGCCCATCGATGGAGATGCCGTTGTCGTCGAATAGTACGATCAGGCGACCGAGCTGGAGATGACCGGCGAGCGAAATCGCCTCCTGGCTGATGCCTTCCATCAGGCAACCATCGCCGGCGATCACATAGGTGAAGTGATCGACCAGACCGTCGCCGTGCCGCGCATTGGCCATACGCTCGGCGAGCGCCATGCCGACGGCAGTCGCGATCCCCTGCCCCAGCGGCCCCGTCGTGGTCTCTACGCCCGGCGTGTGGCCATATTCGGGATGTCCCGGCGTCTTCGAGCCCCACTGCCGGAACGCCTTGATATCGTCAAGGCTGACATCGCCGCCGGTGAGATGGAGCAGCGCATAGAGCAGCATCGAGCCGTGACCGGCCGACAGCACAAAGCGGTCGCGGTCCGGCCAATTGGGATGAGCCGAGTCGAACTTCAGGAAGCGCGAGAACAGCACGGTCGCGACATCGGCCATGCCCATGGGGAGGCCGGGATGGCCGGACTGTGAGGTCTCGATAGCGTCGACCGCGAGGAAGCGGGCGGCATTGGCGAGGTCGTAGTGCGAGACCGCCGTGAGGTCGGCGTCGGCGTGGACGGAGATGTTCATCGGATCCTCCCCTTGTTCACTTCAGGTTTCGCTTGCGCTCGATGAGCTGCATGATCAGCGGCGTCAGGATCAGCTGCATCGCCAAGTCCAGCTTCGCGCCGGGACACACGATCGAATTGGCGCGCGACATGAAGCTGTGCGGCAGCATTGACAGCAGATACGGAAAGTCGATGCCGCGCGGATTCTTGAAGCGGATCACCACCATTGATTCATCCGGCGTCGGGATCCATCGCGCGATGAACGGATTGGACGTGTCCACCGTCGGCACGCGCTGGAAGTTGATGTCGGTGTCTGTGAATTGCGGGCAGATGTAGTGGATGTAGTCGGGCATCCGCCGCAAAATAGTGTCGGTGACGGCCTCGGTCGAATAACCACGTGCACTGCGGTCGCGGTGCAGCTTTTGGATCCATTCGAGATTAATGACGGGCACGACGCCGATCTTGAGGTCGGCATAACGCGCGACGTTGACCTTGTCGGTGACGACGGCGCCGTGCAGGCCCTCGTAGAACAGCAGATCCGAATTCTCCGGCAGCCGCTCCCATTCGGTGAAGGTGCCGGGGGCCGCGCCGTGCAGCGCGGACTCTTCTGCATCGTGCACGTAGTGCCGCGTCGTCGCCGTGCCGGTCTCGCCATAGTCGCGGAAGGCGCGCTCCAGCTCCTCGAACAGATTGGTCTCCGGGCTGAAATGGCTGAAATGCTTGTTGCCGCGCTCGGCCTCCTTGGCCATCTGCGCGCGCATCTCGGCACGGTCGTAGCGATGGAAGGCGTCGCCCTCGATGTAGACGGCGTTGACCTTCTCGCGGAAGAAAATCTGCTCGAAGGTTTTCTTGACCGAAGTGGTGCCGGCGCCGGAGGAGCCGGTGATCGAGATGATCGGATGCTTCCTGGACATGCGTCGCCTCCCATCACAACCGGAAGAAGCCGCGCCGCGCGAACAGCGGCGCAGAGACACTGGCAACGAGCAGTGGATCGCAGTGCAGTTCCGCGAGGCGCCGCACCTCGTTGCTCGATCCCATGACCAGCGGCACACGCTGATGCAGGCTTTCCGCCGAGAGGTCGAGGATGCGCTCGCGCCCGGTCGAGGCGGAGCCGCCGGCCTGCTCGACGATCATCGCCATCGGGTGCGCTTCGTAAGTGAGGCGCAGGCGGCCATCGCCATAGCCGGGCCGCGCGTCTGAGGGATAGAGGAACACGCCGCCACGGGTGAGGATGCGATAGGCCTCCGCGACCAGCGAACCGATCCAGCGCATGTTGAAATTATGATTGGCGGGCCCATCGACGCCGGCGAGGCACTCGTCGACGAAGGCGCGCACCGGTGGATCCCAATGCCGGCGGTTCGACGCATTGATCGCGAACTCGTCGCAGGCCTCGGAGATCTGCACGCCGCTGCGCGCGAGACGGAAGCAGCCTGCCTTACGATCAAGCGTGAAGATGTCGACGCCGTCGCCGAGCGTCAGCGCCAACGAGGTCTGCGGACCGTAGGTGACGAAGCCCGCGGCAAGCTGCGCGGAGCCGCGCTGGTGGAAGGCGAGCGTGAGATCATCCGGCGCCGGCAGGATCGAGAAGATCGTGCCGACAGTCATGTTGATGTCGATATTCGAGGAGCCGTCGAGCGGATCGATCGCGACGCAGATCTTGGCCGTGCGGTCGCCGATCTGCGGCTCGCGCATCTCTTCGGACGCCAGCGCCGCGATCGGCAGCTTGCTGAGGCAGCGGCGGAGAATCGCATCCGCCCGGACATCGAGATCGCGCTGGAGATCGCCGTCGCTGTTGCGGCCCGTGGTCAGGCCCGAAGCGTCCGCGAGGTCCCCGGTGCCGATGAGGTCGGCGATCTCGATCGCGGCTGCGGCGATGGCATCGACTGCGGCCGCCACAGCCAGCGCATGCGGCGCCGTCTCGGAATACCGTTGAAGGTGGTCGTCCAGCCTGAGTTGCCCGGTCATCTGCGTCCATCCCCTTGCGGGCGCCGCATCCAGTTCCCTCCCCGGCGGAGGCAGGTCGCGGTCGGTCCCAGCACGATGAGATTGACAGGGCCGGCTTAATAAGGAAAATTTCTATTCATAATGGCTATCAAAGATTTTTCTTATAATGGCCCCGGCCATGCGGCGACCCAGCTCCGGCATCTGACGATCCGGCAGTTGCGCTCGCTTGCGGCGCTCTCGGCCAAGGGCAGTGTCACGGCGGCCTCGACCCAGCTTGGGCTGACGCAACCGGCCGTAACGCAGCAGCTCCGGCAGCTTCAGGATCTCGCCGGCCTGCCACTGGTACAGCGGACCGGTGACGGCATGCTGCTGACGGAGGCGGGACAGAAGGTGCTGGCGCTCGCCGAGCGCGTCGAGGCTGCGATCGCCGACTGCCAGGGCGCGCTTGATCTGCTCGCAGGGAAGACCGCCGGCACCGTGCATCTCGGCGCGGTCTCGACTGCAAAATATTTCGTGCCGCATGCGATCGCGGCGTTCTCCAAGCACTTTCCGAAGATCGAGATCAGGCTGACCGTCGGCAACCGCGAGGAGATCCGCGAGGCCATGCACGGCTACGATCTCGATTTTGCGGTGATGGGTCGGCCACCGGCCGACGTCAGCGTCGATGTCCGTCAGCTCGGACGCAATCCGCACATCATCATCGCGCGCAAGGGACACTGGCTGGAGAAGGATTCCGGCCTCAGCCTGACCGATCTCGTGCACGAGACCTTTCTCACCCGCGAGCCCGGATCAGGCACGCGCACGCTGATGGAAGGCATGTTCCAGAAGTCGGATCTCGAGCCGATCATCGGCATGGAAATGAGCAGCAACGAGACCATCAAGCAGGCTGTGATCGCCGGGCTCGGCATCGCCTTCATCTCGGCGCACACGGTGGCGCATGAGCTTGCCGAGGGCCGGCTCATCGTGCTCGACGTCGCCGGCCTGCCGATCGTCCGGCAATGGTACGTGATCCGCCGCAGCGACAAGGTGCTGCTGCCGCCGGCGCAGGCGATGTTCGATTTCCTGGGCTCCGAGGGGTCGAATTATCTGCCCGAATTGCCCGAACTCGTCGGCCAGTAGGCCGCCGAAGTTCACCCCATCAGCTTCATCGCGACCGTCGCCGCCAGAATGACGATGATCTGAAGCAGGCGCCCCGTCGTGAAGATGCGGTTGAAAATGGTCATCGGTCGCCCCCGGCCGTCATGGAGATCTGCACGGGAGAGTTGCTAGCACACGCGGGCACCGGGGTAACTCCGTAGTCGTCCCAGGTCGTGCCTCCGACCCGTGATCACCGAACCTCGAAATGTTTCGAACGATTCAAATCTGATTTCCCGGAATTGCCAGGCGTCCTCCGTGTTCATGCACGCAGTGACTTCGCGTGCACGGATGCGCCTTGCCCCGCATCCGGCCGCTCATTGGGGAATTCGGGCGAGTTTGAAGAGTAAGGGAGGGCGCGATGAACCGCATCGCAGCCAACGGAGAGCTATTGTCTTCCGCAGGCCATATTTCCAATCGCAGAGTTCCGGGGATCGCTGGCCGCCTGTTGGCCGCACTGATGACCTCAGGCGCGTTCCTCGCCAGCCCGCAGGCGTTCGCGCAATCCGCGCCGGGACAAGGCGCCACGCTGCCCGCCGTCACCGTCACGGCACCGGACGCGCAGCGACGCGCCAATTCGCCTTCGGCCTCGCGCCGGGCGGGCGGTGTGCGGACGCGCCGGACGCAGACGGCGCGACGGCCGGAGACGGCTGCCGAGCCAAAGCCATTCGCGCAATCGCAGGATGCCCGCACCGGCACGGTCGGCTATTTCGCCAACAGCACCGCGGTTGCCACCAAGAGCAACACGGCGATCGTCAACATCCCGCAATCGCTGAACGTCATCACCCAGCAGCAGATCCGTGACCAGAACTACCAGGGCCTGACTGATGTGACGCGCTACGTGCCCAGCGTCGCCGTCCACCAGGGAGAAGGCAATCGCGACGAGCTCGTCATCCGCGGCGTCGATTCCAGCGCGAACTTCTTCGTCAACGGCTTTCGCGACGACGTCCAGTATTTTCGCGACATGTACAATGCGCAGAGCATCGAGGTGCTGAAGGGCCCGAGCGCGCTGACCTTCGGCCGCGGCGCCGGCGGCGGCCTACTCAACCGCACGCTCAAGGAGGCCGACGGCACCCGCATCTACGAGGCGACCGCGCAGACGGGATCGTGGGGCGACCGCCGCGTCACGCTCGACGCCGGCCAGGCCATCAACGAGAACGTGGCGGCGCGGCTGAACGTGTTCTACGAGGGCAGCGATGCGTTCCGCGACTTCAACCATCTCGAACGCTACGGCATCAACCCGACCGTCACGGTGAAACCGGACGACTTCACCAAGGTCAAGCTCTCCTACGAATATTACCACGACGGCCGCACCGCCGATCGCGGCAATCCCTCGCAGAGCCTCCCCGGCGGCGTCACGCGGTTCAATCCGACGACGCCGTTTGCGCCGAACGGAAATTTCCAGACCTTTTTCGGCAGCCCGAGCCTCAACACCGCGCAGGCAACCGTGCAGACCGGCATGGCGATCATCGAGCACGACTTCCAGAACGGGTTGACGGTGCGCAACGGCACGATCGCGGCCGACTACCAGAAATTCTACCAGAACGTCTATCCCGTGAACGGTACACTGGCGGGTGCGGTCAATCCGGCCGATACCGCGGTCAATCTCGGCGCCTATCAGCACACGACCAACCGCGACAATGTCTTCAACCAGACCGACTTCACCTACAAGGGCTGGACCGGTCCGATCGCACACACCGTGGGCTTCGGCACCGAGTTCGGTCGTCAGACCGGCGTCGATATCCGCAACACCGGCGTCTTCCCGAACGGCACCAACACTATTGTCCAGAACCCGTTCTCGCCGACCTATTTCGGGCCGGTGACTTTCGTGCACCACTTCACGGGCACGAATGCCGATGGCGTCACCACGCCGGACTCCAACAGCAAGTACGGATTGAACATCGAGTCCGGCTATTTGCGCGACACGATCGAATTCTCGCGCGTGATCCAGGTCATCGCCGGCGCGCGGTTCGACCGCTTCGAGATGTCGGCGCTGGACATGAACACCAACATCAGCCGCAACCGCACCGACAATCTGGTGTCGCCGCAGGCGGCTCTGATCATCAAGCCGATCGAGAGCATGTCGGTCTACACCGCCTACAGCATCTCCTATTTGCCCGCCTCCGGCGACCAGTTCTCGGCGCTGACCGACGGCACACTGATCCTACAGCCGCAGAAATTTGAGAACACTGAGGTCGGGATGAAGTGGAACATCAACCCGAAGCTGCTGTTCTCGACCGCGATCTATAATCTGAACCGCACCAACCAGCCGATCGCGGACGGCAACAATCCCGGCTTCTTCTTCCCGTCCGGCAGCACGCTGACGCGCGGGTTTGAGGCGAGCCTCGTCGGCTACGTCACCGACCAATGGCAATCCTCGCTCGGCTATGCCTATACGGATGCGAAGATCACCAGTGCAACGTCGGCAACTGTTGTGCCCGGTAACCGCGTGCAATTGGTGCCGTACAATCAGTTCGCATGGTGGAACAAGTACCAGTTCACGCCGATGTGGGCAGCGGCGCTCGGCATCATCTATTTCGGCGATTCCTTCGCGTCATCGGACGATACGGTGAGGCTGCCGAGTTTCGTGCGCTTCGATGCCGGCGTTTATGCCACGATCGATGCCAACTGGCGCGCGCAGCTGACCGTCGAGAACATCTTCAACAAGGGATATTGGGCATCCGCCGACGGCAACAACAACATCTCGCCCGGCCAAGGCCGCACCGTGAGGGTCCAGGCGAGCTACAGGTTCTGATAGTGGCGCCTGGGGTCATGCTGATGGTTAACGATCAGGCAGCGAGCTGGGCGGTGTAATCCGCCCGGCTGGCGAAGTAGCTTTCCAGCTCGGCCAGCGCCCGCTCTTCCCAATCCTTCGCCTGTTCGAGCAGTGACCAGCTCTGACCCGGCCGAAATGCTGCGGTCTGGCGATAAAGCGACGCGATTCCGCGATAGCGGCGCACGTTCTCAAAGATGGCGTGACCGTTAATTTGGCCGTTCATGTCGAAAACTCCCTCGTCCTTCCTGCGAGGGAATTTGCGGCCAAATCTTTTTCGAAAAGTTAGCGGCGCACGCCAAGCGCGCGAATGGTTGCCGGACTGTTGCGCGAGCGCAACGCACGGCCGGCGGCGCGCGGCCAATTATTGCGGATTCGTTGCCGCGCTTTCGCCCGAAGGTTTTAGCCCGCCACGGCTGACGATCACCATCGTCGCGCGGCAGAGATCGGCGAGGCCGATCAGGAGCACGGCAAGCAGGAAGAACAGGTTGATGGAATCTGTATAGTTGCTGGTCAACGGGCTGAACTCGAAGAAGGGCGGCATGAATGCCCACCACACCAGCGGAATGATGAGTGCTACGGCGAACGCAGCCGCGGGCGCGCCTGCGACAAGTCCGACCACGAAGATGCTGGGCAAGAACGCCGCGAAGTAGAGCTTTGCGCCGAGCGCGACGCAGACGCCCTGAACTACGGCCGACGCCGCCACGATTACAAAGCCGAGCAGAAACGCCTGCCACGACCATGGCCGTACCCGCGGTACGCCAAACAGCCCCGCACGCCTCATGAGCCTCCCCCTGCCGCCTGTTCTCCAGGCCCGATTGCGACCAAAGTACTACAGCCGCACCGAAATCGCGAGGCGGAAATCGCGCGGTCGGGCGCTTGGTAAACGGCCGCAGCGCACAATCGGACTGCGCTGCCGTTACTCGGTGGCAGCATAGAGCAAGGCCGCGACGGGCAGTGCCAGGCCGATCCCCGAGGCCAGCGTCCAGCCGCCTTGCGCGAAGGCCCAGGCGCCAAGCGCCGAGCCGGCAGCGCCCGCGGCGAAGAACGTCGCCATGTAGAGGCCATTGAGACGGCTGCGATGCTCATGCCCGAGCACGAAAATGGCGCGGAAGCCCAGCACGACATTGCCCTGCACGCCGAAATCGATGGCGATCGCGGCCACGACGAGGCAGGCGAGATTGAGCACCGAGCCGGCCGCGCCGATATGCGTCACCAGGAAGCCCACGGCCACGAGTATCATCGCGACGATCGTGGCGATCCGGCTATGGCCGCTATCGGCAAGCCGTCCTGCGATGGGGGCCGAGGCCACGCCGGCGACGCCGGCGAGCGCAAACAGTGCGATGCCACGCTGGGTAAAGCCGAATTCACTCGCGAGCTGAAGCGGGACCACCGTCCAGAACAAGGTGAAGGCGCCAAACAGGCCCGCCTGATAGAGCGCGCGGCGCCGCAGCAGCGGCGTGGTGCGCGCCAGATGCGGCATCGACATCAGCAATGCGCCATAATGCATGCGCGCAACCGGCTTGCGCTTCGGCAGCGTCATCCAGAGCACGGTCGCGAGCACGATCATCAGCGCAGCTGAGCAGAAGAACACCGCGTGCCACGACAGGGCGGCGGTGACAAAGCTCGACACCGGCCGCGCCAGCATGATGCCGAGCATCAAGCCGGTCGAGACGTTGCCGACGACGCGGCCGCGAATGGCCTCGGGCGCGAGATGCGCCGCATAGGGAATGATGATCTGCACCGCCACCGAGCCAAGCCCGATGAACAGCGCGGCGATCAGGAACGGCAGCGCATGGGTCGCAAACGCGGCGGCGAGCAAGGCCGCCGCACCGAGCGTGATAACGGTGCAGATCAGCGTGCGGTTTTCGACGAGATCGCCGAGCGGCACGATAAAAAGCAATCCGGTGCCATAGCCGATCTGCGTCATGGTGACGATCAGCCCTGCCGCGGCATGCGACAGGCCAAGCGCGGCGCTGATCGGCGCGATCAGCGGCTGGGCATAATAGATGTTGGCGGCGATCATGCCACAGGCCGCCGCAAGCAGGAAAGTCAGTCGTTGCGACACCGCATCCGGGTCGGGCGCGGTGTCGATGGTGGCATTCATCGTCATTTCAAAATCTCCGGCACTTCAAAGTCTCCAGATATAGGAAATGATCATTTCCTAATTTGACAAATGTTCAGGCAAGCAGCTTCATCGCGACGCCGACCAGGCGTTCGCCGTCGAGCGGCAGGCGCGCCTTGCCGACGACGCGCAGACCCTGCGTCATGCAGATCATCAGCCGAGCGGTGTCGTCGGCCTCGACATGGCCGGGAATCGAGCCATCGGCCTGCCCCTCACGAATGAGGCCGGCCATGAAAGCCTCGTTGGTCTTGAGTTGTGCCGTGACACGCGCGCGGATCACCGGATCGACCGCCGACAGCTCGACCGCGCTGCCGACCACGATGCAGCCGCGGCGCCCCTCGGTGCCCTGGGAGTGCTCGACATAGGACAGCAGCACGTTGCGCAGCTGCTCACGGCCGTTTGCACCGCGCGCAGCCGCGCTGCGGGTCTGCTCCCGGCGCACCGCGGCATAGCGCTCGAAGGCAGCGACGAACACGGCATGCTTGTCGCGAAACGCCTTGTAGACGCTGCCGGTGGCAAGCCGCATCGCCGCGGTCAAATCTCCGATCGATGTCGCATGATAGCCGCGCTCGCAAAACACCCGCACCGCCCCGTCCAGGGCCGTGTCCATGTCGAATTCCCGGGGACGGCCGGGTGGATGGGCAGCAGGCAGGGATTGGCGCGCGGCTTTTTGCATTGCGGAATAATAGGAAATGAATGTTTCCTAATCAAGACATTTGATTGTGATTGGGTGGCTGCCTGCATGACATTGCCGTACCCGTCATCCTGAGGTGCGAGTGATGGGGCGCGAAGCGCCCCCATCGGGAGCCTCGAAGGATGCACGGCCGGGATGCAGCCCGGCCGTCGCCCTTCGAGGCTTGCCCTGCGGCGCTAATGCGCCGTAGGGCGCGCACCTCAGGGTGACGGTGTCGGAATTGCGCCCGTGACTTCAACGTCGTCATCCCCAACTCGCACCTCACTTACAGACACGCCTTCGCGTTCTCGCGACGCATTTCGCCCGAGCTTTGCTTGATCTCTCCACCCTCTTATCCAAGAGGGCGCAGGGAAGGCCGGGTGCCGGCTGGCACCCACGGTCCGCTGTGCGAAAGCACACGCAGAAAAACTGCACAGCGGCATACAGGTGAAGCCGAACACACGGCCTTCCCTGCGCAGTGGGTTGACGGCTTATGCCGTGCTCTCCCGGGAGCCGAGTTCGTTCTGGCCTCCCTTGCTTCGCGAAGACTTGCGAAAGCCTGCCCGGTTGAGCCGGCTTCCACCTCCGCGAAAGCTTGACCGTAGCAACGACGGCCAGGACCACACGGTTTTGCCGTACGCACACAGCGCCGCTCGTCCGCACGATGCCTCGGGCTCACGGAGAGCAATCCGCCCTGCCCGCACCTCTCGTACACGACGCTGCCGCGTCCACCGCAACCCGGCCCGCGTTTCGAACGACTCGCGAACCGCCCCTCTACCGTAGGCCGGGCTGCGTGACTTATGCCGCAATTCCGAATTTCGGTAAAGTGGAATATTTTCGTGATGGCGGATTGACAGACGGGCGAAACAGACCCGGATGGAGCGCATCACCCCTTCAAGGGCACCGGCGTTCCATCCGCCATGGTCGATCGCCCCTTCCGCTCGACGATCAGCCCGTAGGCGCGGGGCTGGCGATGGACGTCGAAGTTGAAAGTAGTGCGCTTGTAGGAATTGCAGAGATCGAGATCACAGCGCGCCAGCGCGATTTCGTCGCCCTTGGTCGTGCATCTCGCCACGATTTCACCGGAGGGCGCGATGGTGCAGCTACCGCCGATATGGTCCACGCCCTCCTCAACGCCTGCCTTGGCGACGCCGACCACGAAGGTGCCGTTCTGATAGGCGCCGGCCTGCATGACCAGGTGGTTGTGGAACAGCGAGAGGTCGTCGTGCTCGGGCGCAGGCGGATTGTGCACCGGCGTGTTGTAGCCGATCATCACCAATTCGACGCCCTGGAGCCCCATCACTCGATAGGTCTCGCTCCAGCGGCGGTCATTGCAGATCGCCATCCCCATCACGCCGCCGAAGGCATCGACCACACCGAAGCCGGCGCCGGGCTCAAAGTAGCGCTTTTCCAGATGCTGAAACTTGCGCCATGGCTCGTGTTCGGCATGACCGGGCAAGTGGACCTTGCGGTATTTAGCGACGATCGCGCCGCTCTTGTCGACGAGGATGGACGTGTTGTAGCGATGGACGATGCCCGCCTCCATCGTCAGCTCGGCATAACCCAGGTAAAATCCGATGCCGATCTCGCGGGCGAGGTCGAACAGGGCCTGCGTCTCCGCCCCCGGCATCTCGCGCTCGAAGAAACTGTCGATCTCGGACTGATCCTCAAAATACCAGCGCGGAAAGAACGTGGTCAGCGCGAGCTCGGGGTAGACGATCAGGTCGCAGCCGCAGCCCTTGGCCTGGCGCATCAACGCCATCAGCCGCGCCACGACCTCGGTCCTCGTCTCAGTCCTGGCAATCGGGCCAAGCTGGCCGGCTGCGATCGTCACAAATCTCGCCACGCGTCGTTCCTTCGTTTGGTTCGTGGATTGCATTGAGCCAACCAAGCTTAGCGCGCGCCACGCCACGCGCACAGGCCGCTCAGGCGCTGAACCGGATGTGCATACCTACGACTTCGCATTCTCGCGGCGTATTACACCGTGCTCTCCCCGTCGGGCAGTCGCCAGTCTCTCCACTTGATAAACCGGGACGGGCGGGGCAATTTGCGCCTGGAACCACCCACGCAACCGCGCCTGCGTACCCCGTTCAGCCATCTCGAGCGGAATGACGGTGCTTTCCAGGAAGGCGTTATGCCCGCCACGTCAGCCGACAAGCTCAAGCTCTTTCGTATCCGCCTCGCGCCAAAGGGCCGGCGCAAGCCGCCGCCAGGGCCGGATATCGAAGGAAAGATCCTTGATGCTGCCGAGTTCGTTTTTGGGCACTTCGGCTTCCGCGGCGCAACGACTGCGCTGATCGCCAAGAAGGCTTCAATCGCGAAGCCCCATATTTATTACTACTTCGAGGACAAGGAGGACTTGTATCGCGCGATCCTGGAGCGGGCGATGAACATGTGGGCCCGAGATATCGACAGCCTCGATACCGCGACCGACATCAAGACGATCCTCACCCAATACATCCACAAGAAGGTCGATTTCTCGCGAGATCACCCGCATTTGTCGCGGATCTACGCCAACGAAATCATCAGTGGCGCTCAATATGTCGGCAGCTTCATCGAAAAAGTCTCAACCCCGTTGCTTCTCGAGAAGGTGAAAACCGTCGACCAATGGGTTGCGGGCGGAGCCGTCCGGCCGATCAGCGCGGCCGACCTGTTCTTCTGTATCTGGGCAATGACCCAGGCTTATGCCGATTTTTCGAGCCAGATGACCATCATGAAGCAGAAGCGCCAGCTCGAACAGATCGACTACGACGCCGCCAAGGCGACAATCGTCCAGCTCGTTCTCGGAGGGCTCGGCCTCGAAGGCGACGGACGGCCGCCGGGTAAATCGAGCCGTCCTCGCAAGGCCGGGTGACCGCTCCGAGGCGTCCGCCTCGGCCTTGCACGCAAAGCGCTTACCTTTTTGTTTTGTCGCGCTTTCTTCGCGCTGGCCTGTGACAGCTCGACACGACGGCGCGCCTCTCGCTTGATCCACCAAACGAACCAACGTTCCGACGCGTGTCGTTGCGCGACGTCCGCCGGCGAAACGCCGGTTGCTCCAGCCCGAAATCACCTTTGTAAAATAATTTTATCGATCGTTATAATTTGGTACGATGTTTGCTGGGACCCAATTGCCTCGCAGTGCAGGCATCGACACGAGGACCGCTGCCGAAGCGGCGGGCTCCTCGACAACGGAACAATCGCCTCTGGGCCATCGCACCAGCGGCCAGCAGTTGAGGGAGAGCCTATGTCATCCAAGAGCGGCGAAGTTCCAACCCTGGTCATCACCGGTGCTCACCCCAAACTCTACAACCACGACCTCGCGCCGACCGCCCCCGAAGGACGCACCTGGGGCGTGTTCAGCCTGTTTGCAATGTGGATGTCGGACGTCCACTCCGTCGGCGGTTACACGTTCGCTGCGAGCCTGTTCTTCCTCGGCCTGACCGGCTGGCAGGTGCTGATCTCCATGTTGGTCGGCATCACGGCGGTCTACTTCCTGATGAACCTGATCGGACGCCCGTCGCTGCGCTACGGCATTCCGTTTCCGGTCGTTGCCCGCATCTCATTCGGGGTGATGGGCGCCAATCTTGCCGCCATGGTGCGGGGCGTCGTCGGCATTGTCTGGTACGGCGTGCAAACCTACTTCGCCTCCAAGGCCGTGCAGGTCCTGATCGTCACCCTGGTGCCGTCGGCCGCCGATCTCACCCACAACAGCATCGTGGGCCTATCCACGCTCGCGTGGTTCAGCTTCCTCTTCATGTGGCTGTTCCAGCTTCTCATCTTCCTGAGCGGCATGGAGCGCATCCGCCGCTTCATCGATTTCTGCGGGCCGGTGGTGTACGTCGTCATGTTCGCGCTGGCGATCTGGATGTTGTGGCAAGCCGGTTTCTCGAGCCTGTCCTTGCAGCTCAGCCCGCCGGCCGCCTCCAACGCCGCGACGATCGGGGTGATGGCGAATGCCGCGATGCTGATCGTGGCCTACTTCTCGGCCCTCCTGCTCAATTTCGGTGACTTCGCCCGGTTCGGCAAAGATGAGCAGGCCATGAAGATGGGCAATCTCCTCGGGCTGCCCGTCAACTTCCTGGTCTTCTCGATCATCACGGTGATCGTGACGGCCGGTACGCTGAAGGTGTTCGGGGAGGCGATCATGGATCCCGTACTGATCGTGGAGAAGATCGGCAATCCGTTCGTCGTCATCGTCGGATCGATCACCTTCATCGTCGCGACGATGGGCATCAACATCGTCGCCAACTTCGTTTCGCCGGCTTACGACATCTCCAACCTCAATCCCCAGCGCATCAATTTCAAGCTCGGGGGCCTCATCACCTCGATCCTGTCGGTGCTGGTATGTCCGTGGCTGTTCGTGGCAAGCCCGTCGGCCATCACGCTGTTCGTCAGCATCTTCGGTTCCGCGCTCGGGCCGATGTTCGGCATCATGATCGCCGACTACTACCTCGTGAAGCGGCAGATCGTCGTGCTGGAGGACCTCTACACGATGTCGCCGAGCGGCGAATTCCACTACGATGGCGGCTGGAACCACAAGGCGCTGATTGCGCTCGCCGTATCCGGCACGCTATCGATGGGGCTGTCGCTTGCTGGCGCCTATGGGCTGATGTTCAACGTCGGCGACTGGGGCTGGTTGATCGGCGCCAGCGTCGGCGCGATCGTTTACAGCGCGCTCTCGAAACAGGAGAGCAGCGTCATTGCCGCTCTCCCCGCGGGCGAATGATAATCAGGATCCTTACGGCCGAGCCGGCACCAGCCGGTTCGGCTGGCAAGGCCGCCTGGGCAAGGGCCGGTTGATCTGGGAATCGACAATTCCCAGACCAGTTCCATCCTCGCTTTCAGATCTACGGCCAGACGTCGCCGGTGCATCCTCAGATCCTACAGCGACTGACCGGCGCGCTGGCATTCTCCTTGCTGCATGAGGGTCAATCCCTCAGACCCGCAGTGGGTCTGTCTCATTGTGAGGCGATCACATGCAGCCGACGTCCCGTTTCGAAGCGACTATCCCGACACAGCTCCACGCACTGATTTCCGATCTGCGCTGGCGCACGCAAATGCTCGATGCTGACATTTTGGAGGAAGAGCGGCGGGCTGGGATCTCCGACCCAAAGAACCTGGCCTACCCGATGCTCGCTCTGAACCTGAGGGCTCGGCGCGACAATATCCAGGTGAGCATCACGATCCTCGAAAGCCGCCTTGAGAAACAATCGGCCGCGTGGCAACGCGCCGCCTGATGCGAATGGTGTCCGCCCGACCTGCAGCGCGACGTGCTGGCAGGTGGCGATGGGGCGGTAGCTCGATCGACTGCGATGTCGAGCGCCCATGGATTCGCGTTGCCAATCTGCAACGGTTCCCCACGGTCTGAAGCCGGACAAAAGAAACGCCCATTGCGGCCACGAACCCCGCTCACAACGCCGTGAGACAAGCAGGGGAACGACGATGCGTGCACAACGCGTTTGGAAAGTGAATGGAGCCGCCAGCATCGGACAGCTTCAATCCAGACTGGACGACCTGAACAAGCGTCTCAGCCAGCTCGAAAATCAGCATCCCGCAAGCTGGAAGATCGACGAGCTGAAATCGAATGCGCTCAGCCTGTCGCGAGAGATCGACGACATCCGCTGCGCCGAAGCGACGGCCGCGTTGGGAGAATTGCTGCGGAAATAAGACAGCGGGCCGCTCGACGGGTTTCTTCGCCGCCCGCCGAGCACCCGTCTTTTGTGCACAATCCCGCCACATCTTGAACGTTCATCGCGCGGGTCCACATCTCAGGGAACAACAGCGGTCGCAAATCCCAGGGATTGACCCAATCCATGAGCATGTCCGGATCAGTCAGCCCTGAACGCCATGTCGTCGTTCTCGTCTATCCGGACATCATGGCGATGGATGTCTGCGGCCCGATGGAAGCCTTCGCCATGGCGAATGCGCTTGCTGGTCGCGGCCTGTATCGCCTTTCGGTCGCTGCCGTCACGATCGATCCGATCAGGACGTCGCTCGGGTTCTGCATCGTTCCGAATTACGCGCTCAGGGATCTCGAAGGCCCGATCGACACCCTGCTGGTCGCGGGCGGATATGGTCACGTCGCAGCCTTGCGCGACCCGGCGCTGACCGGCTGGCTGCGCGAAGCAGCGCCTCGCGCGCGACGACATGGCTCGATCTGCACCGGCGCGTTTCCGCTGGCGGCGTCAGGTCTTCTCGACGGCAAGCGCGCGACGACGCACTGGGCTCTTGCGCTGTCTTTCGCACAAAGTTTTCCGGCGACGACGCTCGAGATCGACAGCATCTTCGTGCGCGATGGCCAGACCTATACGTCGGCCGGCATCACGGCCGGAATCGATCTTGCGCTCGCGCTGATCGAGGAAGATCACGGGCGGACATTCGCACTGCGTGTGGCCCGCAGCCTGGTGGTATTCCTGAAGCGCCCCGGTGGGCAGTCGCAATTCTCGACGCACCTTCAGGCGCAGTTCTCATCGGTTCCCGCGATCCGCAAGGCGCAGGAATGGGCGCTCGCCCATCTCTCCGAAGACCTCAGCGCCAAGGCTTTTGCAGCCCATGTCGGGATGAGCGAGCGGAACTTTCGCCGGATGTTCGTCGATGAACTGCGCGAGACACCGCGCGAATATGTCGAGAGGATCCGCCTCGACGAGGCCCGGCGTCAAATCGAGGATACCGACCTTCCCGCCCAGACTGTCGCAAAACGATGCGGCTTCGGCACGGTGCACAGCCTGCGGCGCGCGTTCGTGCGTCAGCTCGGCGTGACACCGCAATGGTATCGGGCGCAGTTTCAGAAGAACGACGTCGCCGGCAAATCCGCCTGAACAACTTATGCGTGTAAACCTTGGCCGGATTTACACCATCTTTGGCCAGGACTGCACACGTGGCGGAATAGTCGGCGCACGCGTTTCGTTGTTTAATCGCGACATCGTCCGCCGCACGCGGCGTTGTCGAAAGGAGCCCACATCGGATGCGCACCAACGGACTTGTGGAACTTTTTCCGGACGCGGACCATCACGCAGTGCCCGCCGTTCTGGATCATCTCTCTGCCGGCGTAGCCCTGCTCGATCGCAAGCTCCACGTTCAGTTTGCCAACAAAGCCTTCCGAGCCATGACGAATGATGGAGCGCTGGCCTTGCGCGGCCGGACGCTTTCGAGCTCCTGGCCGTCCTCGGCACGACAATTCGATCGCATGACCCGCTCCGCCCTGCTCGGCGCGCCCGGCGGCACGATGGCCATTCCACATCCGGACGACGGGCGCCTCATCACCATTCTGGTGACGCCGGCGCACGGCCGCGAATACGACGGCTTGACCGTCCCTGGGCATCGCGACAGCGCGGCGATCATCTTCATGCTCGACCCGGCCCGACCGTCGACACTCCCGCCGGTTTGGGTCATGGACGCCTACCAGCTGACGATGGCGGAGGCCCAGGTGGCGCTGCAGGCCTCGCTCGGCCGTTCCGTGTCCGACATCGGGGTCCGGCTCAAGGTTTCACCGAATACGGTCAAGACGCATCTGCGTCGCGTCTTCGCCAAGACCGGCGTGCGTGGTCAGGCGGAGCTGGTGGGTCTCATTGCGGCGCTGCGGTCCGTTCGCGGCGATTGCGGAGCTTAACGGGGGCCGTTCAGCCCAGTCGTCAGTGGGACCAACGTCCGCCGCGTTTCTATTGGGCGTGTTGGCGGCTCGCCGCGAGTGCCCGTATCATTTCAACAACGATGAACATCAGGATCACGACCATCAGCACGACGACGGACGCCGCAGCAATGACCGGATTGACCTGGAGCAGGATGTTGTCCCACATCTGCTTTGGCAGCGTGGTCTTCAGGCCTCCACCGACGAACATCGCCACCGTCAATTCCTCGAAAGACTGAAGGAATCCGGTCACAAAGCCGACCGCGAGACCGCCGCTGACGAGCGGCAATGTCACCCGCCAGAGGATGCGCGAGCGCCCCGCCCCGAGCGTCGAAGCCGCGGCATTGAGACCCCAATCATAGCCCTTGAAGGTTGCCAGCATCACCATGAAGACCACCGGCAGCGCGATCACGGCATGGCCGATAATGATGCCGAGATCGGTCGCAACCAACGACATCTTCGCGAACAGATAAAACAGCGAGATTGCGATCACGATCGAGGGAACCATCATCGGCGACAGGCACAGCAGGAAAGCCAGGCTGCCGAACCGTCCCTTGGTGTGGACAACGCCAAGTGCGGCCATCGATGCGACCACCAGCGTGATCGCCCCCGCCGCGAAACCGATGCCGAATGAACGCATCATCGCCGCAACCCACAGCGGCGACGTCGCGAATTCCTCGAACCAGCGCATGCTGAACCCAGGCGGTGGGAACGACAGGAAGTTCGATGCCGTGAACGCCATCGGCACGAAGGCGATGATCGGGATCAGCAGCACGCCGAGGATGGCCCAGGCGTAGACCGACATGAACATGGCTCCGCGCAGGCCGCGAACGTGGCGCGTCCAGCCGTCCTCGATGAGACCGAAGACCAGCCCGATCGCGTGTGCCATGCCGAGCCCTGCCCGCCGCAACAGGCCGTCCGGCCGGGAGGGCCTCGCTCCCCCGCCGGTCACCGACGACAGGCCGAAGATGCGGTCGTAGGCAAAGCAGGTCGCGACCGCCGAAATCAGCAGGATCGCCGCCAGCGCACTCCCGAGCTGCCAGTTCTGCAGCTCGTTGATTTGCAGAATGATCAGCTGCCCGATCATCGAGTCCCTGGGACCGCCGATCAGCGCCGGTGTGATGAAGAAACCAAGCGAGGCGACCAGCACCAGCAGCCCGGCGGCTGCGACCCCGCGCATCGAAAGTTGAAAGAACACCTGCCAGAACGCGCGCGAGGCGTTGGCGCCGAGCGTCGATGCCGCCATCAGGAGACGGCGATCGATCTGGTTCATCACCGGCAACATGGTGACGACGGCGAGCGGCAGCAAAGTATGCGTCATCGCGAAGATGACGGTCGTGCGGCTGAACAGGAGTTTGTCGCCGCCGGCCAGGCCAAGCGCGAGCATGGTCTTGGCGACGATGCCGTTGCGGCCGAGCAGCACCAGCCACGAGAAGTTTTTGATCAATGCGCTGGTCCAGAACGGCAGCAGCACGACCAGCGCCGCGATACGTTGTTGACGCGGCGGCTTGCACGACAGCCAATAGGCTAGGGGATAGCCGAGCAACAGGCACAGCGCCGTCGTCCACAGCGCAACAGAGAAGGTGGTCGACAGCACCGCGAGATACGGCCCGTTCCAGATCCGCAGGAATGCCGCCGCGCTCAGCGCACCCGTCTTGTCGATGACGCTTAGCGACAACACCTGCGCCGTCGGCCAGATCAGGAACACCGCCAGGAAGGCAATCGCGGGCGCTGCAAGCCAGAGCGGATCGAACTTCAGCTTGGCCCGCGCAGGTCGGGCAGCGCCCTCGAGGGAGGCGATATCGGTCATCGGTCGGTCGCTCTCCCTCACGGCTCCAAGTTCAGGCGCGCTTGGCGACCGGCGCAGGAGCAGCCACGGCGTGGCGGTTCTCCGGACGCGACAGGCCGAGATGCTCGCGCAGGGTACGGCCCTCATAGTCGTTGCGGAACACGCCGCGCCGCTGGAGTTCCGGCACCACTTTGGTGACGAAGTCCTGCATCGTGCTCGGCAGCGCCACGAACGAGATCATGAAGCCGTCGCAGGCCCCCGCCTCGATCCAGGACTCCATGTGATCGGCCACTTGCGTCGGCGTGCCGCAGAACGTGGCCTTGGCACGATTGAAGCGGCGCGTGATATCGCGCAGCGTCAGGCCCTGCCGGATCAGGCCGGCGATCTCGTCGAAATAGGCCTTATGAAGGTTCGAGGTTGCCGGAATCCGGCTCACCGGCACCGGCTCGTCGAGCGGCAGATCCGACAAATCGGTTTCGAGGTCCTGGCTGAGCCTCAGGACGCCGACATCGGGGTGAACGAGCTCCTGCCAGCTGTCGAGCTTGTCGCGCGCCTCCTGCTCGCTCTCGCCGATCACGACCGAGATGCCGGAGGCGATCTTCAGATCATCCGGATGGCGCCCGAACTTGCCCATCCGCTCCTTCAGATCGCGATAGAACGCGATTGCGCCGTCGAGATTGCCGCTGGAGCCGAACACCACCTCGGCATATTCGGCAGCGAAATCCCTGCCCGTGTCGGAGGCGCCGGCCTGGATGATGACCGGGCGGCCCTGCGGCGGCCGCTCGAGGTTGAGCACGCCGTGCACGGTGAAGTACTTGCCCTGGTGATCGACCAGATGCTGCTTTTCGGGAATGAAGCTCTGGCACGTGGCCTTGTCGTAGACAAAGGCGCCGTCCTCCCAGCTGTCCCACAGCGCTTCGACGACATCGATGAACTCTTTGGCCTTGGCATAGCGGTCCGCATGCGGCGGCAGACGGTCGAGGCCGAAATTGCGCGCCGCATAGTCGTTCGCGGAGGTCACGACGTTCCAGGCCGCGCGGCCGTGCGAGATGTGATCCAGCGAGGAAAACAGCCGGGCGATGTTGTACGGCTCGTAGAAGCTGGTCGAGGCGGTGGCGCCGAGACCGATACGGCTCGTCGCCCCGGCGATCGCCGAGAGCAGCGTCAGCGGCTCCAGCACGTTCATGAACAGCGGCGAGCGGCTCCAGGCCTTCAGGTTCTCGGTGCGCGCGGCCGGCGTGTCGGCGATGAAGAAGAAGTCGAACTTGCCGCGCTCGGCGAGCTGGGCCATCTCGCGGTAGTAGTCGATGTCGGTCGACGCATGAGGACGCGCCTCATCCATCAACCAGGACGCCGCGTGCGATCCGTTGGCATGAACCAACGCCCCGATCGCCATCTGTTTCTTCTTGCTCATGATCGACCCTCGTTGACTTCGAAATGATTCCCAAGCCTCAGCCCTTCTTGCCGCCCATCAGCAGCCATTCCTGAAAGCGCTCGGAAATGGCGGCATAGTTCTTACCCCAATAGGCGAAGTCGCGGATGGTGAGGCCGGCGAGATTCTCGGGCAGCGTCGGCAGCACCTTTGCGCGTTCCGGCTTGATGAAGTTGTAGGCCTTCAGATTGGTCGGCCCATTGGCGACGATGTTCGAATAGGCCGCCTGCCGCTCCGGGTGCATGCAGAACTTCACGAACTCACGCGCCGGCTTCAGCTTCGTCGTGCCCTTCGGGATCGACCAGCCGTCGACCGAATACAGACCTTTCCAGACGATGCCGACCGGCGCGCCGGAATCGATCGCGGCAAAGGCCCGCGCTGACCAGGTGTCGGCCATATCCACTTCGCCGTTCTGAAGGATCTGGGTGTTCTGCGCGCCGGCGGTCCACCAGACGGCGACCTCGGAGCGGATCTTCTCCAGCATCGCGAAGGCACGATCGACGTCGAGGGGATAAAGGTCCTTTGGCGCGACGCCGTCGGCCAGCAACGCCGATTCCAGCACGCCCTTGGGATTGCGGTACAGGCCACGGCGCCCCGGAAACTTGGCGGTGTCCCAGAAGTCCGCCCACCCGGTCGGGGCCGCCGCCTTGTAGGTGTCGGTCCGGTAGGCCATCACGATGCCATAGGCCGAGAAGCCAAACCAGTTCGGCATCAGCGAGCCCGGAATGAACTCGTCGTCCGGTCCCTTCGAAATCTCGAGCGGCTCGAGATAATCCTTCTCATTGGTCAGGCGCAGCACGTCATCCGGCGTCACCATGCAGACGTCCCAGAGCTTGGTGCCGGTGTCGACGATGACCTTGAATTGCGTCACCGGATCGGACTCGTGGACGACGCCGACCACCTTGATGCCGGTCTCCTTCTCGAAGGGTTCATAGAAGGCGGTGCGGATCGCAGCACCCGGCGCGCCGCCGACATCGGCCACGGTGATCTGCTCGGCGGCGGTTGCCGGTCCGGTCCAGATCGCCGGCAGCGCGAGGCCTGCGGCCGCCACACCGGTTGTCTTGATAAGCTTGCGTCGCGAGATCGTGTTGGTGGACATCCTGGTCTCCGTGATGCGCGAGATCGAGTTGCAATGATGGTGTGGTTCAGGTGACGGTGGACGCGCCTTCCAGCAGGCGGGCTTGAGTGCGGTCCCAGCGAATGAAGATCGGTTCTCCGATTGTGATCGGTGGAAGGCCGGCGGCGCGGCGCGCCGTCATCAGGCTGCCGCTGCCAAGCCGCACCAGGAGACGCGTTTCGGAACCGGCATAGATGGTCTCCTCGACATGCCCGGCGACATAGGCGTCGTCGCGCGCGCACAGTTCGAGCTTCTCGGGACGGATCACCAGCGCCGCCTTGCGTCCGGCAGGCATCGCCTGCCCGGGCGGCAGCGGCACCCGGCCATCCGGCGTGTCGAAAGTGCCGTCGCCGGCGACCTCGCCATGGATCAGGTTCGAAGCGCCGATGAAGTCGGCGACGAAAATGTTGGCCGGCCGCTCGTAGATCTCTTCGGGCGCGCCGAGCTGCTCGATTCTGCCGTCATTCATCAGGCAGATCCGGTCGGCCAGCGCCAGCGCCTCTTCCTGGTCATGCGTGACGAAAATGATGGTCGCGCCGGTCTCGCGATGCAGGCGTTTGATCTCGACCCGCATGCTGTCCCTGAGCTTCTTGTCGAGCGCCGACAGCGACTCATCCATCAGAATCAGGGACGGCTGGTAGACGAAACAGCGCGCCAGCGCGACACGCTGCTGCTGACCACCGGACAATTCGCGCGGAAAACGCTTGGCGAAGTCGGACAACCCGACCATCGCGAGCGTCTCCTCAACCCTGTTTCGCAGTTTCGCCTGGGCGAGCTTGCGCATCTGGAGCGGAAAGGCGACGTTCTCATAGACCGTGAGATGCGGGAACAGCGCGTAATTCTGGAAGACGACGCCGATGTCGCGCTTGTTGGCCGGATTGTCGGTCTCGTCTCGCCCGTCGATGACCAGCCGTCCGCCGGACGGTTCGACCAGCCCGCAGATGATTTGCAGCAGCGTCGTCTTGCCCGATCCCGAGGGCCCGAGCACCGCCAGCAGCTCTCCCGACATCACCTTCAATTCGAGCGGCTTGAGGACGGTCGAGGTGCCGTAGGTCTTGGAGACGCCGCGGACATGCAGCTTCACCTGCGCGGCAGACCGTTCAGCGGAACTGGATGCCGGGACATCATTGGCAGCACCGGACCCGGAACGCCCGGCCAGCGGAAACGCATCGGCGCGATCGTCTCGAAGCGGCGGGAAGGTGCGGATCGCGTCCATCATCGGTCCTGTGAGATCCAGCTCGGGCGAAGTAAGCTCTGCGGAACGGCCATGTGTAAACTACAAAATCGAGGCGCCTTGCCGCTACGAGACCAGTCGGTCACGTGCAGATTTGTTGGGCGATTCCTGATGATAGCTTGGTCGTCTGGCCTGTTTCGCAGTCACGGCATGACATGCGGCCAGCGATCACTGGACGATGGGATCTGTGCTGCCGTTCTCGGTGAATGGAGCCATGTCACCCGGGCAGGCCGCCCTGCCCGGCCAAATCGGCCGTGGACCCGCCCCGAAAATCGTTGCAAAAAGGCGCTCCCGAGGCGCCGGCGGCCGGTCGGCCAAGCCTCTGGAAAACGTCGACTTTTGGAAGAATGGTCGGAGTGGCAGGATTCGAACCTGCGACCCCTGCGTCCCGAACGTAAGTAGCAAGCGAAAAGATCAACAAAAACAATAAGGTTTGCTCGCGATTGCCGCCTCTACCCCCGTTTGTTGACGGGGTTTCGGTGGTCAAGCGGTGGTCAGCCTCCGGCGCGATTCGACGGTCGGGCCACGCCAAAGTGTCAAGCACTCCATAGCGCGGAGAGAGCACGCTGCCATGATCAACTGCGAACGGCAACGCCGCGCTGCGGACCTCTAACCTTATTTGGCGGGATTCTCGTATGATGGCTTGGAGTATACGGGCACGGGTGCCAATTTCGTGCCCCGCGTCGTCGATAATGGCGAGCCGCCGTTCAGGATCGTCTTCGGGAATGTCGATTAAAATGCCTATGGCAAGCACTGTCGCCTTGATGATTGCTTCGATGTCGTCGTCACAGACAAAGCCTGATGAATCAAACAGCCGGTGGCCGTCCTTATGTCACCAAGAACAGCTCTTGTGACATCTGCTTCGGGGTCAAAAGCATCGGTTGGCGCTCAGTCGGAAACTTCCGATCTCCCCCTATCAACCGCCCTCCCATCTTCTTGTCATTGATGAGAAAGGTCACCCCTTTTTCTCTTTTTTGCTCCGCATTTTTAATTATTTGTGTTGTGATTTTTATTTATTAGTTTTATTTAATTTTAGATTATTAAATGGTCCGAAGTGCGGGAATAGTTCGATTTTGCGATCCAACACCTGAAATGGCCGGCAATGCAGCCAGTTTGGTGTAAGAGCGCGACTTGTAGAAAATCGATCCGCTTTTCAAATCCGGAAAGACGCGGGACGTGTCATGAGCGCCTTCGAAACCAACGTGCAAGCTGACAAAGCCACGGGCGATTATGTTGTTTGCCATGGCATTCGGATAGATTTCAGCGAAATCATCAACGAAGACATGCTGACGTCGGCGGGTATCAAGGCGATGCGCCAGCAATTCCAAACCAACACGCCATTTCCCCACCTCGTGATCGATCGTTTGTTCTCGCCTCAATTGCTTGAGCTGATGTACGCCGAATTTGACGATATGAAGTGGAACGACTTGCGCGTCGCGGCGACGGCGGTAGAGATCAAGCGCGGTTCGCTGCCCAACGCGAAGTTCGGCCCGGCGGCGCAGATCTACTTCCAGGCGATTGCTTCCGGGCGGTTCATCGATATCCTAAAACAGATTACCCGGATCGACGGTCTGGTCTGCGATACTGAACTATACAATGGCGGGTTGCATGAGATCCCGAACCGCGGCCATTTTAGCGTCCATATCGATTTTACCCACCATCCGGTCACCAATCTCGACAATCGGTTGGTTTTGATTACCTACCTTAACGAAGGCTGGATCGAGGACGACGGCGGTTTGCTGGAATTATGGGACAAGGAAGCAAATGCCTGCGCCAAGAAAGTTGTGCCCCTCATAGGTCGCACTATCCTGTTTTACCAATCGGCGCTCAGCCTGCATGGTGTCAGCCTGACGAAGAAAGCGCGCGGCGCCAAGCCGCGGCGTTCGGCCGCTTGCTATTATTATTCCAATGGCCGCGAAGACGAAAGCGAACACGCCGGCAATACGGAATATTTCCAGTCCAAGAATGACAACTTCCGCTTTAAGCAAAATGTGAGGATGTTTATTCCGCCGGTTCTGGTCAATTTGGTCCAAAGCTTCCGGCGCGCTTGGAGTTAACCCTGCGCCAAATCCTTTGTCTCCCTCCGGCGAGGGCCGCCTTGTTGGATTAGTCCAATTGGTGCGTAACAGTCCTTATGGACAGCCATAAGCGCAGTACTCAGCTTGAACGGCTTGAGGTGGTCGAGACTGGTCGCCGGCGACGCTGGTCGGATGACGAAAAGCTGCGGATCGTGACCGAAAGCTTTCAAGCGCCGCGCGCGATATCGTCGACAGCAAGACGCCATGGCATATCACGTTCGTTGCTGATGACATGGCGGCGCTCGTTCGGTCCCGAGCCGATCAGCCCTCAAAGCGAGCAATCCGGCTTTGCGCGGGTCGTCCTTGCCGCTGAGGTCGAGCCGGCGGTTGCTGCCACAGCGACGAGCGGGCAGATGGTGATCGTCGTTGGCCGGGATCGTCGGGTGATTGTCGATGCGGGCGTCGATGCGGCCGCCCTGGCGCGGGTGCTGCAGGTTCTGGAGCGTCGATGATCCCAGTCTCTTCGAGCGCACGCATCTGGATTGCGACCGGCTACACTGACATGCGCAAGGGCATGCAGGGTTTGTCATTATTGGTGCAGGAAAGCCTTGGTCGCGATCCGTTCGCCGGAGATGTCTTCGTGTTCCGCGGACGCGGCGGTTCGCTGATCAAGGCCTTGTGGCACGATGGAATTGGATTGTCGCTCTACGCGAAGCGGTTGGACCGTGGCCGTTTTGTCTGGCCGGCGACGGTGGGCGGTGTGGTGGGGCTGAGCGCGGCGCAGATGAGTTATCTGCTGGAGGCGATCGACTGGCGCAATCCGCAGCACACGTGGCGGCCACAGAGCGCAGGATAGGCTCAAAAAAGTTCTGAGGTGCGGAAGAAAAGACGCCTCAAATCGCCTCTTTTGTGATTCCATCGGGGCCATGGGTGACGGCCTTGAATCGCTGCCAGACGACATCGAAACGCTGCAAGCGGCATTGATCGTTGCTCGGGCGGAGGCTGCGGCCGCCCGTGCCCGGCAGTCCGACGACCAGGCGTTGATCGCCCATCTGAAGCTGCAGATCGAGAAACTCAACCGCGACCGCCATGGTCCGCGCTCGGAGCGTACCGCGCGGCTATTGGATCAGCTTGAACTGACGCTGGAGGAGCTGGAGAGTTCGGCGACGGAGGACGAACTCGCCGCCGAAATGGCCGCGGCCAAAACCACGAAGGTGGCGTCGTTCACGCGCAAGCGGCCGTCACGCCAGCCGTTCCCGGAGCATCTACCTCGCGAGCGGGTGATCGTGCCGGGACCTGTGGCGTGCGCCTGCTGTGGCGGCGCGCGGCTGTCCAAGCTCGGCGAGGACATCACCGAGACGCTGGAGGTGATCCCGAAATCCTGGAAAGTGATCCAGCACGTCCGCGAGAAGTTTACTTGCCGTGATTGCGAGAAGATCAGCCAGGCTCCGGCGCCGTTCCATGTGCTTGCCCGCGGCTGGGCGGGGCCAAGCCTGCTGGCGATGGTGCTGTTCGAGAAGTTTGGTCAACATCAGCCGCTGAACCGGCAAGCGGAGCGCTATGCCAAGGAGGGCGTGCCGATCAGTCTGTCGACCCTGGCCGACCAGGTCGGCGGCTGCACCGCGGCGCTGGCACCTTTGTTCAAGCGCCTCGAGGCCTACGTACTGAGCGCCGAGCGATTGCACGGGGACGACACCACGGTTCCGGTCCTGGCCAAAGGCAAGACCGACACCGGCCGGATCTGGGTCTATGTGCGCGACGACAAGCCTTTTGGAGGGCAGGCCCCGCCGGGCGCGGTGTTCTATTACTCGCGCGATCGGGCCGGCGAGCATCCCCAGGCTCACTTGGCCAACTACAGCGGAATCTTCCAGGCCGATGCCTATGGCGGCTATGGCAGGCTTTACGAACCGGGCCGCAACGCAGGTCCGATCCTGGAAGCCGCGTGCTGGGTCCATGCCCGGCGGCCGTTCTTCGTGATGGCTGATCTGGCCGAGAATGCGCGTCGCAAGGCTCAGGGCAAGAGGCCGGCAGTGATCTCGCCGCTGGCGCTGGAAACAGTCCGCCGGATCGACGCCCTGTTCGAGATCGAGCGGACCATCAACGGTCAGAGCGCCGAAAGGCGCCAGGCAGTTCGCCGGGAACTCAGCGCGCCGCTCGTGGCCGATCTGGAAGCCTGGATGCGCACACAACGCGCCAAGCTCTCGCGCAGCAACGATGTCGCCAAGGCCATGGACTACATGCTCAAGCGCTGGAGCGCATTTACCCGCTTCCTCGATGACGGCCGCATCTGCCTGTCCAACAATGCGGCGGAGCGTGGCGTGCGCGGCATCGCTTTAGGTCGGAAGTCGTGGTTGTTCTGCGGCTCGGATCGCGGCGGCGAGCGGGCGGCGGTGATGTACAGCCTGATCGTCACCGCCAAGATGAACGACGTCGATCCGCAAGCCTGGCTCGCCGACGTTCTGGCGCGCATCGCCGAGCATCCCGTCCAAAGGCTCGACGAACTGCTGCCATGGAATTGGCGCTCTGCCATCCGGAACGTTGATCAAGCCGCCTGAGCCGAAAATGACCCGCGCGCGGTCTTCGCCGGATGCTTAC
>NZ_JYMS01000025.1:0-127639 GCF_000938285.1 Bradyrhizobium sp. LTSP857
TCGCTGATTCCTGGGCTTGAGCTGCTCCCGCGCGGCGACCGGCGGTGGAGGCGACGCGGCCGGCTTCGCCGAGGTCACCGCCGGCTTGACTGCCGGGGTCGCCGAAGGCGCGATGGCGGCCGGCTCATGTGCGGTCGATTTCGCGCGCCCCAACGGTCCCGTCGTCGGCGCTTGAGCCACGGGCGGCTTGGAGGACGGTGCAGTACCGGTGGGAACGGCCTCATTCGACGGCGCCGTCGCCGCATTGGGATGCGTCTGTGGCAGACCGTTGGCAGGCGCCGTTGCGGTTGGCGCCAGCCGGTTCGGCGCCTGGACCGTGCCGGCAGGCGCAGGCGGGGTGTTCTGGGTGCCCGGAACCGGAAGCGCGTGGCCGGCCGGCGGCGAAGCCGTCTGCGGCGCGGCCGCCGTCGGCGCGGCGTTGACCGGCTTCACGAGCATCGCTGCCGGCTTTGCGGTCGGATTGCTGACGAACGCCGCCTGGCTCGGCTTGAGCTGCTGGTTCGGATTGGTCTGGATCGCCATCGCCTGTTGCCTCACAGCACCGGGTACCGGCGTCAGCGCGCCCGCTCGGCCGGCTCCATTCGCCGCAACGATCGCTGCGGCCGCGGCATTCCCGGCCGGCGGCGGGGCCGGCGCCTGGTTGATCACGGTGTTGATGACCGTGGTGTTGTGGCTGTTCTGGTAGATGATGTTGTTCGGCGGCGGCGCGACATAGATCGGCGGCCGGACGAACACCGGGATCGGCACGAACATCGGCTGCGGCAGCACGAACAGGCCGACGACCGGCAGCGGCGGCGCCAGTACCACGAAGTCCGGCGGCGGCGGCGGCAGATAGTAAACCGGCGGCGGTGGCGGCGGCGCGAAGCCGAACACGGGATCGCCGAACAGCAGCACCGGACGGTCGATATAGACCACCTCCTCCGGCGGCGGTGGCGGCACATCATAATCCATCATCGCGAAAGTTGGCGGCGGCTCGAGCGGCGCGGTCAGGATCGCAAGCCTGCGCCGTGCATCGCCCGCGTGCGGCCCACGCGGATAGCGGCGCAGATACGACCAATAGGCGTCGGGCGTATCGGCGCGATAGGTCCGCCGCCAGGTGATGGCTTCGCGGCGCGCCGCCACGATCGCCATCACGCGCTTCGACATCGGATCGTTGGGATAGGCGCCGAGAAACTCCTCATAGGCCGGCAGCGTGTCGCGCTCGAGCGCGGCCGCATAGGCATCCTGCACGCCGAGATCGCGGATCGGCTTGTTGCGCAGCGCGGCGACCTGGTCGGGCGCGGCCTGCGGCGGCGGCGCGTCGGGCCCGCGCTCAAAGAAGGCGAATTGCTCCGAGACCTTCTGCTCGTCCCAGGGCACCTGCGCGCCCTTGCTGGCCTCGTTGACGCGCAGGCGAACGCGGTCGAACACATCCGTGAGCGACAGGCCGCCGGTGCGGATCATTTCGGCCAGCGATTGCGCGTAGATGCCGTAGGGCCCGGGCTCCTCGGGCGCCACCGTGCCGGGCGCCGCATTGAAGGCGATCAGCATGTTCGCCTCCGGCTCGACCAGCCCAAGCCCGCTCGCGATCGCCTGGCCGCCCTCGATGAAGGGCTGTGCGCGCGCCGCGTCGAGTACGATGATGTTGGCCTTGAGCGGAATGGACGCGAGCTGGCGGACATAGTCGCTGATACGCAGGCCCTCGATCGGAACGTCGGTATCGCGCGTGATGCTGGAATCGACCGGGATGAAATAGTTCTCGCCGGCGAGCTGCACGCCATAGCCGGCGAGATAGATCATCGCGACGGTGCCGGGGCCAGAGGCCTGCGCCTTCTGGATGAAATCGCGAAAACTCTTGCGCAGCGTGTCGCCGTCGAGATCGCGCGCGCCGGCGACGTCGAAGCCCGCCGCTTGCAGCGTCTGCGCAATCAGGCCGGCATCGTTCGCGGTGGTCGCCAGCGGCGACTTGGCATAGGCGCCGTTGCCGACCACGAGCGCGATGCGCTTTTCCTGCTGCTGCGCGCGCACGGGATCATGCAGCCCGCCGGCCACAACCAGCAGGATCGGCAGAAGAAGACGGACCAACAGTCCTGGTGTCCCATGCATGGCTTGCTTGCCCCGCTATTGTTGTTGAGCGCATTCCCGCGCAACAAGGCACGCGGATACCTGAACGGCATTTGAACGAAGACGCCGCGAATGCGGCGGCCGGATGGCGCACACGCTTGTCAGGATCATGTCAGCTTCACCGGACCAAACGGCCACCTATCTCGCAAGGTGGCCCGCTCGCATCACAGGCGCGGATCGCCCGGGCGGGACTGGCTGCGATCAGCATCGAGCTCGCCCTTCAGGCTGCCGATCTTGTCGAAGAAGGCGTCCTTGTTCCTGACCGGAACCGCGCGCAACATTGGCGGCATCAGCCAATGCACCGTCAGCTGCCGTCCGGAATCGGTGAAGGCCTCTGATTGCTGCAACGTCTGCACGCCGATGCCCCCCACCAGCACAGCCGCGACGAGTCCCCCTTTCAACCACAGCCGGCTGCGCCCGATCTCGCGCAGATGACCGAAGCAGACGACCGCAAAGATCAGCCAGACCGCGACATAGGCGTAACTGACGCCCTCCGGCCAAGTCCAGGCGAACGCGGCATATTGCGAGAACTCGTTGTAGAGCGAGACGGCGGCGAGGCCGACCAGCACGATCAAGAGATTGCGGAGGAAGTGCGAGCGTCCGGCGAAGATGCGGCAGAGCAGCGCCCATAGTCCGACCCAGACCAGGAGCGTCCCGGCGACCGTCAACAGTGGCGTGAAATAGGTCGATGCGCGCGGCTCGCTCGTCTGCGTCAGCCAGATCTTAAGCGCGTCGATCGCCAGGACCGACACGCCAATGACGAGCGCCATGATGATCGGCAAGACATGCCGCTCGGGCGGCGCAATCAATTCGCGCTCGACTGCGTGATTGACGTCGCGAATGCGCAGATAAGTCTGCCCGATGCGGATCAGCTGATTCCCGTCCACGACGAAATCGGACAGCCCGGTCTTGCTGCCGTCGATGAATGTGCCGTTGGCGCTGCCAACGTCCTCGGCGACAAGGCTGCCATCGTCGCGACGGACCACGCGCAGATGCTGCGCGGCCACGTAGGGGTCATCGATCACGACATCGTTGTCGTAGCCCCGCCCGATACGCACCTCGGAGGCGGTGATGCGAAAGCGTGCGGCGACCTCGCGCTGTCGCGAAAGTATCTCGATCCACATCATTTGGCGACCTGCACCGCCTCGAGGAAGCGCTTGCCGAGCGCGACGGCGTCGTCATAGCCGACCGCCTGCATGTTCAGCCGCGAGACCAGCGCTTCAAGTGACTGGTCCTGCGTAACCGCGATCAGGGACACATCATAAAGTCCTTCGAACTGCCGGTAGGCCTGCGCGCACCACACCACATGCAGCGACGGATGCTGCGGCGCCGCGCCAGCCTGGACGAAGTCCTCGTGACACCGCTCCGGCGTGTACCATTTCTTGAAGGGACCGCCGACGCTGAGGCGGGGCTGGCTGATCCGGACTAGATAGGTTGCGAACTGGAATTGATTGAGGTCGACGGTCTTGACCAGGGAATGATTGATGTTGATCGCACCGATGTTGAGGTCGGACGCCACGAACACGCTGGTGTCGCTGCTGCATTCGGTGGAGTTGACGCTGGCGCGCGGCTTCGGCGTGTCGACGGCGTTGGTGCTGGCCCAGCAGTTGAACCAGCGCGCCTGCGCCGCCGGTACGCGGTAGGGACCGAGCGCGTCCGAGCGGAAATCCGCTTCACCCAGCGACTTGTAGAGTCCTGATCGCCACGCGACCAATTGCCGGCCCACATCGCTCTTGATGTCAGACGGCTTGACGTCAGAGGATCTGGCATCCTCGCTCGCCCGCTGCAGCAGATCCGCCGCAAAGCGTGCGGGCACCAGGAAGCTGATGAGCTGGCCGCCCCTGCGCGTTGCGACGTTGACGCCGATGACGTTGCCGTCGGCAGTGACGGCCGGGCCTCCGCTCATGCCGGGATTGAGCGCGCCGGAGAAATGGATCCGATCGGTGTAGGTGTGATCGGTAAGGCCGTTATAGGTGCCTTCGATGATGGTGAAGCCAAGGTCGAGCGGATTGCCCATCGAATAGAGCCGTTCGCCCTTGGCGAGCTTGTCCTCGAGCGCCGCCTGGTTGAAGGCAAAGAACGGCACGCCCTTCTTGTCGATACGGACCAGCGCAAGATCGTTCGGCAAATCGACGCGCAGCAGCGTCACTTTGCCCTGGCCGCCGTCGGCGGCGGTATATTCAAGCCGATAGGTGTCCGGCTCCAGCGCGGCCTGCGAGACGACGTGATAGTTGGTGATCGCCAGTCCGTCCGCAGAGACGAGGAAGCCGGAGCCGTTCGAGGTCTGGCGCCCAGCATCTGCGACCAAGGTGCGGATTTGCAGCAGGCGCGGCGGCGCGGCCGCGTAGATACGCTCGGCGACCGAACCTTCACCTTGTGCTGCCGACGCCGTGTCCGAAGCGCTCGCCGCGATCAGAAGCGACAATCCGATCGCACGCACAAGCGCGCCAACAAACAATCTTTGCAAGTCCCTGCCCCCGCGCAAATACACGCACGGCTGCATAGCCAAAGCACGGAGGGGTTGCAACATAATCCGGCTTCGTCCGAAGCACGCACGCGAGGCATCTCATCCCTGGGCGATCAAATCGACGGTGCCGGTCGCGAGCCGATAGATACCGCCGACCACTCTGAGCTTGCCCTGCCCGACCGCGGCGTCGAGGATCGGCGCGGCTGACTTCAGCTTCGCGACGTTGTCGATCACGTTCTGCCGGATCGCCTTGTCGAGCACGTCCCCGCCCTGCTGCATCGCAGCCTTTGCCGCGGGCGCGATCGCATCGACCAGCGAGGGAATGTGCCCCGGCGGCGGCTTGTCGTCCTTGATCGCCTTCAGCGTCGCATCGACCGCGCCGCAAGCATCATGGCCGAGCACGAGGATCAGCGGCGCGCCCAGCACAGCGACCGCATATTCCATGCTCGCGATGGTCTCAACGCCGGCAAAATTTCCGGCGACGCGGCAGACGAAGAGATCGCCGCGGCCGGTGTCGAAGGCATATTCCGGCGCGATGCGCGAGTCGGCGCAGCCCAGCACCGCCGCGAACGGGTTCTGCCCGCCGGCCAGCGCCTCGCGCTCATGCTTGAAATCGTGGCGCCGCGACACGCCGTCGACATAGCGCGCATTGCCCTCCATCAGCCGCTTCAACGATGCGTCGGGTGACAGCACGTTCTGCGGCTTCGGCGGCGGCTTGGTCTCCTTGGCCAAGGCCGCGCCGGCAAAGGCCAGCCCCACCGCGGAGACTGTCAAGTGGATGAGCGACCGCCGCGAAGGCCCGATGCGGACGTCGTCATGGACGCAGTTCTCGCACATGTTTGCTCCTCCCGGCCGAGCCGCCTTCGTCGATACAGCGGCAATCATGCCGCGCATCTTAGTCGACGGCTTGCAACTCGGCGAGCTTTGTTCGCGCGGTCGCCTCGTCCAGCGGGACAAGCTCGGCCGGCCCGGGATTCGCTTCTCCCGCCGTCGCGACGGACACGACCGCAAGCCCGGCCAAGCCGCCGAGGATCGCTCCGCCCGTCGTGGCATCGTGCCTGGGGCTGCTCTTGATGAGGTAAAACTGCGTGCGGCCGGATTCCATCACGATCTCGCGCTTGGTGTCGCCGGGAACAGCAGCTCGGTCACCAGCAATTCGTGACGGCCGGCCGGACGATCAGCATAGGCATATTTCCCGGCCAGAATCTTCCCGAGTGGGGCGCCATCGAGCTTCACCTCGCAGGCGCAGATCGCCATGCTCAGGCCCTGCCGCTTGTCCTGCAAGAAAACCACGCGCGACTGGCCCGCGCGCGGAGGACCGATCTTTTGTGACACGGAAGCAAAGTCGGTTCCGACCTGATCGCTGACACACCCCGCCAGCATGGCACCAACGGCAAACAACAGCACGCCCAGTCGCAGCATAACACCCCCAATTCATTCCCCGGGGACATGTTAGCCAAAATCAGCGCAGGGTTGCAACCGATCCAATATGACTACTTTGTAAAATCTGGAACGTGCATCCGCCACGCGGCTACAGCTGCTGCACGTCCACCACACCCGCCACCGCCTTGATCGCGCCGGCGATCTGCGGCGAGACCTTGAAGCGGCCGGGCAGCTTCATCTCCACCTCGGTCTCGAGGTCGAGCATGATCACCAGCGAGACCTCGCCGTCGCCGTTGGAGCGCGGCGCGATGCCGGGACTGCCGATCTTTGGCGCGGCGCCGTTCGCGCCCGCCATCTCGGGTCCGGCCAGACGTTTGGCGATCGAGTCCAGCGGCTTGGTGTCGCGCACGAAGATGCGCAGGCCCTTCTGCGTCTTGGCGGCGGCGTCATCGAGCGGCTCGGCGTGCAGCACGCGGGCGCGGACGTCCTCGCCCTGGAGCTCGGCGCCGAGCTGGAGCAGCACGGCTGCGCCCGGCTCCAGCACGTCGCGATATTGCGCGAGCCCTTCCGAGAACAGCACCGCCTCAAAGTGACCCGTGGGATCAGAGAGCCCCATGATGCCCATCTTGTTGCCGGTCTTGGTGCGCCGTTCCATCCGCGACACCACGGTGGCCGCGACCTTGCCGGCGGTCGCGCCGGTCTTCACCGCGCGCGAGAATTCGGCCCATGACTGCACGCGCAGGCGCTTCAGCACGGTGGCGTAATCGTCGAGCGGATGGCCCGACAGGAAGAAGCCGATCGCGTCATATTCGCGGCGCAGCCGCTCGGCCGGCAGCCAGGGCTCGACCTGCGGCAGCATGATGGTCGGCGCGTCGGGGGCACCGCCGAACATGTCGTTCTGGCCGACGGTCGCAGCCTCATGGGAGCGCTGACAGGCCGCGAGCACCGCATCGGCGCCAGCGAAGACGCGCGCGCGGCTCGGCTCCAGCGTGTCGAACGCGCCGGCGGCCGCGAGGCTTTCGATGATCCGCTTGTTGATCGCACGCGGATTGACCCGCGCGGCGAAGTCGGCAAGCGAGGTGAACAGGCCGTTCTTGGTCCGCTCCGCGATGATCTGCTCGACCGCCTGAATGCCGACGCCCTTCAGCGCTGCGAGCGCGTAGTAGATGGTCTTGTCGCCGACCTCGAAGGTCGCGCCGGAACGATTGATGTTGGGCGGCTCGACCTTGATGCCGAGGCGCTGCGCCTCGGAACGAAACTCCGAAAGCTTGTCGGTGTTGTTGAGATCGAGCGTCATCGACGCCGCGATGAACTCCACCGGGTAATGCGCCTTCATATAGGCGGTGTGGTAGGACACCAGCGCATAGGCGGCCGCGTGGCTCTTGTTGAAGCCGTAATCGGCGAACTTCGCCAGCAGTTCGAAGATGGTGTCGGCCTGCCCTTTCGGCACGCCGTTCTTGACCGCGCCCGCGACGAAGATTTCGCGCTGCTTCTCCATCTCGGCGCGGATCTTCTTGCCCATGGCGCGGCGCAAGAGGTCGGCGTCGCCGAGCGAGTAGCCCGACATCACCTGCGCGATCTGCATCACCTGTTCCTGATAGATGATGACGCCGAACGTCTCCTTCAGGATCGGCTCGAGCACGGGATGCAGATATTCCGGCTCTTCGTCGCCGTGCTTGCGCAAGCAATAGGTCGGGATGTTCGCCATCGGGCCCGGGCGATAGAGCGCGACCAGCGCGATGATGTCCTCGAAGCGATCGGGGCGCATGTCGACCAGCGCGCGCCGCATGCCCTGGCTTTCAACCTGGAACACGCCGACCACCTCGCCCCGCGCCAGCATCTGGTAGCTTTCGGCATCGTCGATCGGCAGCGTGGCGAGATCGACATGGATGTCGCGCGGCTTGAGCAGCTTGATCGCGACGTCGAGCACGGTCAGCGTCTTCAAGCCGAGGAAGTCGAACTTCACGAGCCCGGCCGGCTCGACCCATTTCATGTTGAACTGGGTCACCGGCATGTCCGACTTGGGATCGCGGTACATCGGCACCAGTTCGCTCAGGGGGCGATCGCCGATGACGATGCCGGCCGCGTGCGTCGAGGCGTGCCGCGTCAGGCCTTCAAGGCGCTGGGCGATGTCGAAGGCGCGCGCCACCACCGGGTCTTCGTCACGGAAGGCCTGAAGCTTCGGCTCGCTCTCGATCGCAGCCGCCAGCGTCACCGGCGCGGCCGGATTCTGCGGCACGAGTTTCGTCAGCTTGTCGACCTGGCCATAGGGCATTTGCAGCACACGGCCGACGTCGCGCAGGACGCCGCGCGCTTGCAGCGTACCGAAGGTGATGATCTGGGCGACTTGGTCGCGGCCGTAGCGCTCCTGGACGTATTTGATCACCTCGCCGCGGCGGTCCTGGCAGAAGTCGATGTCGAAGTCCGGCATCGAGACGCGCTCGGGATTGAGGAAGCGCTCGAACAGCAGGCCGAACTTGATCGGGTCGAGATCAGTGATGGTCAGCGCCCAGGCCACCAGCGAGCCTGCGCCGGAGCCGCGGCCCGGCCCGACCGGAATGCCTTGCGCCTTGGCCCATTTGATGAAGTCGGACACGATCAGGAAGTAGCCCGCGTATTTCATGCGCATGATGACGTCGAGCTCGAACGCCAGGCGCTTGTTGTAGTCCTCTTCCATGGTGCCCTGCGACAGGCCGTGCACGCGCAGGCGGTTGGCGAGCCCCTCCTCCGCCTGACGCTTCAGCTCGGCCGCCTCGACCGCGGCGGCATCGGAGCTTGCGGCGGCGCCGACCGTGAAGAACGGCAGGATCGGCTTGCGCGTCATCGGGCGGAACGAGCAGCGCTCGGCGATCTCCACCGTGGAGGCGAGCGCCTCCGGAATGTCGGCGAACAGCACCGCCATCTCGGCGCGCGTCTTGAAGCGGTGATCGGGCGTGAGCTGCTCGCGCTCGGTCTCCGCGATCAGCCGGCCGCCGGCGATGCAGAGCAGCGCGTCATGCGCCTCGTAATCGTCGGCCGCGGCGAAATACGGCTCGTTGGTCGCAACCAGCGGCAGACCCTTCGCATAGGCGATGTCAATCAGCCCGCTCTCGACGCGCCGTTCCTTGTCGATGTTGTGGCGCTGCAATTCAACATAGAGGCGATCGCCGAACAGGCTGGCGAGACGCTCGCAGCGCGTGGCCGCAAGCTCGGCGTAGCCGCCGGCCAGCGCGAGCGAGATCGGCCCGTCCGGGCCGCCCGTGAGCACGATCAGGCCTTCGGTCTCGCCTTCGAGCCAGTCGAACTTGATGTGGGACGCTTGGGTGTCGGGCGTGTCCAGGAACGCGCGCGAGTTCAGCCGCATCAGGCTGCGATAGCCGCGCTCCTCGGCGGCCAGCAGCACCACGCGCGACGGCAGCAGCGCGTTGCGCGCGTTCGGATCCTGGTCGCCGAAATCGATCGCGAGTTCGCAGCCGACGATCGGCTGGATGCCGGAGCCCGCCATCTTGTCGGAGAACTCCAGCGCACCGAACATGTTGTCGGTATCGGTCAGCGCTAAGGCCGGCTGGTGATCCTTCTTCGCAAGCTCGGCGAGCTTGGCGATCTTGATCGAGCCCTTGAGCAGCGAATAGGCCGAGTGAACGTGAAGGTGGACAAATCCGGCGCTCGGCATGGTCGCGTGACGGCCTCTTGCAGATGGGTGGCGCGGTCGCCGGCACCAAGGGCGTCATGCACAGGCACGGCCGACTCGCCTCACAATGGTGGGGGCTCGCAGCGCCAGAGTCCACGCCGGAGCGGCCGATCGGCCAAATCGTCCCGCTTTTCCCCAAGGGGGGTTAGACGCGGCACCAAAAGGCGCCCGCATCAGAGCTGCGGTAACACTTGGGCCCAGATCGCGATCATCCCGACGAACAGCGCGATCGAGGTCAGTGCAGCGGCTTCTTCCACGAAAATCCTGAACATGGCTTACTCCCCTTGCTGGAACGTATGAAGAACATTGTTCTCATTTCGTTCTCAGGAGTCAAGCCAACTCAACCACCTCGCAATAAAATGGTTAACTCACTGAATTCAAACAATAAAAAAACCCCGGCGCAAGGCCGGGGCTTTCGACGAGCGCTCAAACAGAGCGACTAGTCTCAGTACTTCGCGATGATCGGGCCGCCGAACTTGTAGTTCAGGCGGACGAGACCCATGTCGACGTCCTGCTTAATGTGGTCGGTCTGAACGAAGGCGCCGCCATTGGTCAGGTTCTGGTCGTTGCCGCCCAGGAAGATGTGGTTGTACTCGACGCCAACCGACCAGTTCGGGGCGAAGCCGTATTCGAGGCCCACGCCGACCGTGCCGCCCCAGCGGGTGTCGTCGGACGAAGCGACAAACGCGCCGCCCGCGGTGCGGACGTCGAACTTGTTGCCGACCACGGCAGCACCGCCCTTGACGTAGACGAGGACGTTGTTCCAGGCGTAACCGACCTGACCGGTGATCAGACCGAACGAGTCGATCTTGGTGCGATTGCTATTGCCGGTCAGCGCGCTGGTGTTGCTGCCCGAGAAGTCAGCCCAGTTGCCCTGGCCTTCCACGCCGAACACCCACTGCGCCGACTGCCAGCGATAGCCGACCTGGCCACCGACCGTGCCGCCGGTCGCATCGTGCGAACCTTCACGGCCGACGCCGGTCAGATCCCAGGTCGCGTGCGACGAACCGCCACCGCCGTTGATACCGATGTAGAAGCCGCTCCAGTCATAGACGGTGGCAATCATCGCAGGCGCCTTGGTGTAAGGCCGCGCCGCGAGATCAGCAGCCACCGCTGGCGCAGCCGCGCTGAGCGCGACGAGGCTGACAGCAGCAAGCAACAAATTCTTGTTCATTTGAATCCCGTTCCAGTTTCTTCAGTAGGCCCCCGGGCCGTGGCGCCGTCTTAGCAGCGATCGACGGAATTGCTGTAACCTCGACGCAACAGTTCAGTCGAAAGGCCTGCGCTTCATTAATGAAGATTTAGCAGAGCGCTCGAGAAACCCTTTGAAACAAGAGTTTTCAGCAGTTCCAATGTCTTCTGCGCGAAGTACACTGCGAGCGCGCGCAACAACGTCGCGCGCACAATCCTGTGATCGGAGAATCGATGATGCGCGCACTGTTTGCCCTCCCCATTGTCGCCACATTTTCGCTCGCGATCGCCACATTCGCGCTGGTGTCGAGCGCGAGCACGCCAGCCCGTGCGTTCGGCACGCATCATGCGTTCTGCCTGACAGGCGATGAATGGCCGGGGCTGAGCAACTGCACCTTCGACACTTACGCGCAGTGTCAGGCCAGTTCATCGGGCCGTGCGCTGACCTGCATCGCGAATCCGTATTTCGGCGGGCAAAGCGACGATCCCTACGCGTACCAAAATCGCCCGCGCGCCCAGGCGCCGGGTTATTCCTGGTCGCGATAAGATGCGCCGCGCTTGCCTCACGCTTGCGCTGGGCACGCTTCTCGTGAGCGCACCTGCACATGCGCAGACCTATGATCCGAACTATCCGGTGTGCATGCAGATCTACGGCCCCGTCGGCTATCTCGACTGCCGCTACGCCTCGCTCGAGCAGTGCAAATATCTCGCCGTCGGCCGCTCCGCGACGTGCCTCGATAACCCGTATTTTGTGCGGAAGCCGACAGCCCCTCGCCGATCGAGGCGCGGCGATTAGAGCGCGGGGTGTCGCGAGATAAACGGCGCGTCAACACGCTACCAAAAGTTGTGAACGCCCCGATCATTGTGTATCGTCAGCACCTGTTATTCACCGCGCGTGGTCCCCTCACTTCATGCTTGCCCGTATTTTGGTTCTCCTGGCCTCGCTGTCGATCCCCGGCGCATTGCATGCGGAAGGAACGGCGGCCGAGAAGGCTCCATTTGCGCACAGGCTGACGATCTATCTTGCCAAGGGGGCCCCTGACGCGTGCGGGCCGGGCTGCGACCGCTGGATCGCCATCGAGGGCGAGGTCGACCAGGACGCCGCGCCGCGGGTTCGCCGCTTCCTCGCCGGCGTCAAGGACACGCAGCGTCCGATCTACCTTCACTCGCCCGGCGGAAACGTGGAGCAGTCCTACGTCATCGGGCGGTTGCTGCGCAGTCGCAAGGCGGTCGCGCGCGTCGGCCGCACGATCGTGACGGCGTGCGCCGCGGGCACGCAGCAGGACGCCGCGTGCCTGAAGATCAAGAACGCAAGCGGCGAAGTCGAGGCCGAACTCACCACCCGCAACGCGATGTGCAACTCGGCCTGCGGCTACCTGTTTCTCGGGGCGACATCTCGCGAAGTGGCGCCTGACGCTGCGATGGCGGTCCATAATTCCAGGCTGATGCTCCTCATCCACGGGCATCCACCAGCGAAATTGCTCGCGGACGCCAGGCAGCGTCAGATCGAGACCTCCAATCGCGCGCGCACGACGTTCATGGCGGCGATGGGGATCAGCCACGAGCTTGATGATCTGATCCGGACAGTGAAGTTCGAGAACCCGCACACGCTGACGCGACCCGAGCTCTATCGGTTCGGAATCGATACGCGAAATTTGGCCGAAACGATGTGGACGCTGGAGAAGGGAGCGCGGCCCTCCATCAGCAAGTTCGCGATGATGAAGAAGGACAGCGGCTCCTCGTTCCGGGCGATGGAATGGCGTCTGTCCTGCGAAACCAGGGATCGCGTGCCGCTGAGATTCGCGGGCGAGATCGACGAGGCCACCGTCGGCAAAAGCACGATCCAGATGGCGGCGAGCGCCGACACGAACGCGGAAGCCGGAGGAATTCCGCTGCGCGTCGGCAAGTATGAGGTCTGGAGCGGCGCCGTCGACTCCGACATGGTCAAGGCGATCCTGGCGTCGCGCTATCTCCAGGTCCGCGAAACCACGCCCTTGCCGGACGGACAGGCGGACACAACAAGATTCGACATCGAGATGACGAGCCTGGCGCCGGTGTGGACGCAGCTTGTGGCGTCGTGCGCGTCGGCGACAGCCGTCCCGAAGAGCCCGTGGCCGGCACCCCCGTGGCCGACCGTCAGCGCAACGCCTCCGGCCGCGCCATCGCCGTAAGCGCAAGGGGCGTGGCGGGTTCAACCGATTGGCGCAACACTCCAAGATGGAGTGTGGATATGAAACGACGCCGTCAGTTCTTGGTCGCGCTCTCCATGATCTTGTCCATCGCGTCGCTGACCGTAAAACTCGCCGCCTTGGCACGCGGTGGAAACTCCTTGAAGCTCTCCAGGTATCTGGCAACGACGGCCTGCGCCGGAACCAGCAGGAACGAGCGACGTGCGAGCCAGTCGCCGTAATAGATGCTGGTCGTACTCCGCTCAAAGGGGTCGGCACGGAGATTGTACAGGTTCGGCATACGCAGCTTCGTAAACTGGCCTTGCCAAGGCCCAACGGGCACCTTGGGGTTCACCTCGTTGTTCTGCTCCATGAAGGCGATCTTCCAGTCTCGAACCCGGATGGCCATCAGGTCGCCGTCGTCGCTCCAATAGAGGAATTCCTGGCGGGGCGATTCTTTTGCGTCGCCCTTGAAATATGGCAGCAGGTTCGTGCCATCGAGATAGACCTTGAAGGTCCTGCCGTTCATCGTGTGGCCCGTCCGGATCTTCTCAACCAGGTCGGGTTCGCCCGCAGCGGCGGCGAAAGTCGGGATGAAGTCTTCGTGTGCACACACGTCGTTGACGATCGTGCCCGGCTTGATCACACTTGGCCACCGGATCAGGCAAGGAACGCGGAAGGCGCCCTCCCAATTGGTGGCCTTTTCGCCTTTGAAGGGCGTTGCGCCGCCGTCGGGCCACGTGAAAACTTCGGCACCGTTGTCGGTCGTGTAGACGACGATGGTGTTGTCGGCGACGCCGAGGTCGTCAACGAGCTTCAGGAGTTCACCGACGTGCCCGTCGGTCTCCACCATGCCGTCAGGGTAGAGGCCGAGCCCGGTTTTGCCCTGAGAGGCCTGCTTCAAGTGCGTGAAGACGTGCATCCGCGTTGAATTGAAATAGCAGAACCAGGGTGTTCCAGCCTGTTGTTGACGGCCGATGAAGTCCTTGGCCGCCGCCAGGAACTCCGTGTCTACCGTCTCCATGCGCTTGGTATCTAACGGCCCGGTATTTTCGATGATCTGTTTGCCCACGCGACCAAAGGCAGGATCAACAGTCGGATCGTCGCGATCACTCGCCTTGCACTTGAGAACGCCGCGCGGCCCGAACTTGCCGCGGAAGCGGGGGTCCTTTGGGTAATCCGCATTCTGTGGCTCCTCCTCGGCATTCAGGTGATAGAGATTGCCAAAAAACTCGTCGAAGCCGTGCACCGTCGGCAGATGCTCGTTGCGGTCGCCCAGGTGGTTCTTGCCGAATTGGCCGGTGGCGTAGCCAAGCGATTTCATGACGTCGGCGACAGATGGATCGAGCGGATTAAGACCGAGTTCCGCGCCCGGCAAGCCAACCTTTGTCAGACCTGTTCGGATCGGCGACTGGCCGGTGATGAAGGCGACGCGTCCCGCCGTGCAGCTCTGCTGGCCGTACCAGTCGGTGAAGATCGCACCTTCCCTGCCGATCCGGTCGATGTTCGGCGTCCGATAGCCCATGATCCCCATGTTGTAGGCGCTGACGTTGAACCAGCCGATATCGTCGCCCATGATGAAGAGGATGTTCGGCTTCGTGGTCACCGGCGGTGTCGACGCGCCCTGCTTGGATTGCACGGGTGCTGCTTTCTGCGCCTGCGCCAATGCTTCGGAGGTCAAAACGGATGCGGCCACCAACGTTGAGGTACCGAGCAACAGGCTGCGACGGTCAACCTTTGACGGCGAGTTTGATTGGCTTGGTGTCTTGTTGCTGCCGGTCATTGAGCGCACTCCCATATTGGTCTTGCTGGACGGCTAAGCCCTGGACGGCTGAGACGCATTAAAACCTATGGGTGCGACTTGCGCATATGCAGTTTGTGCCAGCTCGGACCTATTCCGACGTCCGCGGACCGGAAGGGGCCAGCCACTCATCCATCTGAGCAGCCGTCTCCGCTTGCCCAGCCTTCCTCAGAAGCTCGTCGCGGCGGATGCTGGGTGGCATTCCTTCAGCTTGCTTGCGCAAATTCCTCGCCTCCTTCTTCAGGCGATCTCCGAGCGTCGATGATTGCTTGATGCGGCTTCGCATGTGCTGCTCCCTCTATGGGCGGGAGCGCGACTGGCGTTCTCATCACCGGCAACTGCCACGAACCGGGCGGTGACGGTTCTTAACGCTCCAGGACCGGAACGGTTGCCGCTTCAAGGCGAATTAAGCCAACGTGATTTTCAAAACGGGGCCACTGAGGTGGGAGACAGGCCGCAGAAGGTAGCGCCTCGCCAAATGCAGCACGTCAAGGCCTCACGCAAATCGGGACGCTGATATGCGGCCTGCCTTGCGTTGGGGGTCCGGTGTTGACGCGGACTGATCCGGGTTTAAGTAGGACAGACAAATCTTGCAGGGGTGGCGACGTTCGCTGGGCTGGTTCCCGTTGACGCCACCAATGCAGGACACATGACGACATCGCCCCAAGCGACCTCGCCCCGCGCGACCCCGACCGCGGCCTCAGCACCCCATCATCTCGGCATCGTCCTGTTCTCGCTCGCGATGGGCGGGTTTGCGATCGGAACCACCGAATTCGCATCCATGAGCTTGCTGCCGTTTTTCGCCGCCGACCTCAAGATCGACGAGCCGACCGCGGGATACGCGATCAGCGCCTATGCCCTCGGCGTGGTGCTGGGCGCACCTCTGATCGCCGTGCTTGGCGCGCGGTTCGCTCGGCGCACGCAATTGCTGGCCCTGATGGCCGTGTTTGCACTCGGCAATGGGCTCACCGCGCTTGCGCCAGGCTTTGGCTGGATGATCGCGGCCCGCTTTCTCTCAGGCCTGCCGCATGGCGCCTATTTCGGCATCGCTGCGCTGGTCGCGGCGTCGCTCGTTCCCAACGATCGTCGCTCACAGGCGGTGGGCCGCCTGATGCTGGGCTTGACCTCCGCCACGATCGTCGGTGTGCCCCTGGCCAATCTGGTTGGGCAGGCGGTCGGCTGGCGCGCGAGCTTCGGCCTCGTGTCGGTGCTGGCGTTGCTGACGATCCTGCTTTGCGCCCTGTTCGCGCCGCGCGACCAGGCCGGCAGGTCGGATCCGCTGCGAGAGCTTGGGGCGCTGAGAAGCGGACGCGTCTGGATCACGCTGGCGATCAGCGCCATCGGCTTCGGCGGCATGTTCGCCGTCTATACCTATCTTGCGACGACACTGATCGAGGTCACCAAGGTCAGTCCCGCGGTCATTCCCTTCTTCCTGGCCGTGTTCGGCATCGGCGCCACGCTCGGCAATCTGTTCGTGCCGCGCTTCGCTGACCGCGCGCTGATGCCGACAGCGGGCATCATCCTGTTGTTTTCAGCCGGCGCGCTGCTGGTCTTTCCGCTTGCAGCCCACAATCCTTGGCTACTGGCGGCAGACGTCTTCGCAATCGGGGCCGGCGTCTCGCTCGGAGCCATCCTTCAGACGCGGCTCATGGACGTCGCGGGAGACGCGCAGGCGCTCGCTGCCGCGCTCAACCATTCGGCGTTCAACACCGCCAATGCGCTCGGGCCCTTTCTGGGCGGCGTTGCCATTCGCGAGGGGTTCGGCTGGACGTCGACAGGTCCCGTCGGCGCCGCGCTCGCGCTTGCGGGTTTCCTGATCTGGATCGTTGCCTGGCGCGACGCCCGATCTGATCGGGCCGATAACACCTCTGGAAGTGACGCGGGGTCACCGCAGAACCCTCCCACACGGCCAGCGCCACCGCTGGCGCCGCACGGCCGAAGCCATTCGGATCGTCCCAAGGAACCGGTAGCGTAGCGTCTCGGGACGAGCCACGAGATCGCGGTCCGCGTTGGCGCCAACACCGTACGTCCCTACTTGATTGCCTTCTGCATCACGCTATCGACGTAGACCGACTTGGCGTCGGTGTATGCCTCCCGATCTGCTCGATGTTCGGCGGCAAGTCGTCGTTTGATCCGTTCGTAGGTCCGCGCTTCCTCCGGATGCGCGCGCAAATAACCCCTGAATGCCAGGCGTTGCCACATCTCTCCATCAGGCTCAGTGACATGCACGTGATGGGAGCGCCTCGCACCAAAGGGTGGCATGCCCTTGACGAAGAACATTCGATCCTTCTTCGGATTGTCGGCCCAATAGACGTAATCAAGACTTTGAAGCGCGTCGACAAAGGTGGCTTGCGCGACAGCCAATGAACGGACCGCGATCAGGATATCTATGATGGGCTTGGCAGACAGGCCGGATATCGCAGTGCTTCCGAAATGCTCGAGTCCCACGATCAATGATGGATCGAGGACCTTGCGCAACCGCTCGGCCTCTTCTTCAAACAGGAGCGGCCATCGGGGATCGTAATCGACGATCTCGACTTCATCCATGCCCTTGGCTCCATGACCGCCCGCCCAGACCCATACGACAAGCGGCGTTGATTTCTACCTAATTCTAGCACGGGCCAAACTCGTTGGAATTGTTGAACCGGAATTCTCGTGCAGCACCGCACAAGCGGGCGCTGCCCGTTACCCGGGAAGCTGAGCCTCGATGGCGGCCTTGTCGATGACCGACCAAACCGACGCGATCTTGGAGAGTCTGAACTCGTAGAAAACGTTCTCCGCAAACGAGAGCATGCGCCCGTTGACGTCCAGCCCGAGAAATTTCGCCTTTGGGGAGCATCTGAAGGCGAGGCGCGCGGCGACGAACGGGGGAGAACCGAGCAGAAGCTGGATGTTGAAGCGGAGATCGGGGATGTCCTTGAAGTCCTGGACGAGCATGTCACGGTAGCCGGACAGCTTAAGCGGTCGGCCGTTATGCTCGACCTCGTCGTCGACGTATTGCCCGAGTTCGTCCCAGTCCTGTCGGTTCAGGCAGTCGATGTAGGCGCGGTAGAGATCGGTAAGAGACATAGACGCCAAATGGAACTCTCCATGGATCGATCTTCCGCTTCCCCCCATTCTTGGCCCAAATCGTACGGTGCGCAATTCTTGATTTTTGCACCTAAACCAAAGCAAGGCGAAGTACGTTAAGGGGCCGGAAACGAACGTCACTGAGAACCGGAATCAAAAGCAGTTAGCGTCTGCTCGCCATAATGGACCACTGCATCACAACCGGCGCGTGGCATTAGCATGAGCAGGGCAAGACCAGCGCGTTGACGGGCGTTGATGCGACGCGTTGGATGTCCGACCGCCGAATGCCGAGGTCGGAAAGTTCGCGGTCGTGCAGTTGCGACAGCTCGGCAATGCACAGCTGACGCTCCCGAGCTACGCGGATCAAACTGAATAAGAAAGCGATGAACATCCTGGCTCTCCATTGCGATACTCGCCCGATCCGGCGCAGCCGTCCGGACTCACCTTAGCGGCGAGTGCGGCGCAGGCAGCATGATGGTGGTGTGCATCTCCTCGAGAAGAGAACCTCCCTTCGCGAGGAAGTCCTGCCACTCAGGCTCCTTCAACGCATTGGCTCGGGCTTCGGCGCGCGCATTCAAGCTGGGAAATGCCCAGATGTGACAGACCTCGCTCGGCCCTCCGTCGTCGGTATGCCAAAGTCCCACGATCTTCGAATGCCTTTCACGTCCTGGAAGGCCGGTGAGAAATGCATCGATCCACTGAGCGACCGCGCCGTCTTTGACGCGGTAGTTGCGAAGTTCGTAGACATTTCCATCCAACGCTGGCGGCACTGGGCCCACCGCCCCCTTGAGCAAGCGGACCTCCTGGCGGACAATCAGCGGAGAAACCAGCGGAGCGTATTCCGCGGCCCAGCGCTCATTGCTGGTCAGTTCTGCCTGTAGCTGTGCCCGTTCATTGGAATCGCTGTAACTCCACAGCTGCTTGACCTGGTTGAGCGGACCGATGTCGGTCGACCAATATCCCTCGAGCTGGCCGAAAGCATCCCTGCGGATGTCTTGCTCCAAATTGCTCGCTGCCTTCAGCATGTCGCCGACCGTGCCGGGCTTCAGGGTGTATGTGCTCAATTCATACAGTCTCGTGGCAGCAGCCTTACCGGTTTCCTGCATCTTGTCGTCTCCCAAGGCCTGAGCTGGCGAGGCAGCGCCCGAAAGCGGCAACGGCTGGTCCGCTGTCGCGAGCATCGATCATCCTTGCGTTTATGGTACCGGCCGTCCGATAATTGAAATCGATAGGTCATATACGAGGTATCATTTTGATGGATATCAAGGGACATAACCTTCCCCTGCTCGTGTCGCTTCGGATCATGTTGGACGAAAAGAACATCACACGCGCTGCCGCACGTCTGGCGATCAGCCAGCCGGCCCTGTCGGCGCAACTTGCGCGGCTCCGCGACATCTTCGGCGACGAGTTGCTGACACCTGCCGCATCGGGCAAGGGAATGGTCCTGACACCGCGCGGCGCGGAGCTTCGCGAGCNGAGCCGCTACGGCTCGCCTTGCAGCATCTGGAAGACGTCCTCAGGAAGCCTGATGTCTTTGACCCCGCCAGCTCGGATCGCACTTTCAACATCTGCGCCAATGACAACGCCACCGCAATCGTCGGATCGCGCCTGATCTCGTTGATCCGTGGCGAGGGCTTTTCGCAGATCCGCCTCGCCTTTCGAGGCGTAGATTCTGCGAAACTCAGCGATCAACTGGAAAGCGGCGAAATCGACATCGCCCTGGTCTCCAGGAATGCCGTCCCCAACATCATGCCTCACCAGCCGTTGCTGGACGAGGAATTCATGATGGCTCAACGCAAGGATCATCCGCGCGGTCTGCGGCGGCCAACGGTCAGAGAGTACGTCAAGCTCAGTCATCTGATCGTTTCGGGAGATGGCGGCGGATTTCACGGATTCGTCGACGATATTCTGGAGCAACAGGGCCTCAAACGACGCGTCAGCGTTTCAGTTCAACATTACAGCGTCGTGCCTCTGATCCTTCAGACCACCGACCTGGTCAGCACGCTACCGAAGAAATTTCTGATGAGGTACGCCGGCGTGCTCACCGCATTGCCTCTCCCCTTCGAGACCCGACGGTTCAACCTCCACGCAACCTGGCATTCTCGATTTGACAAGGATCCCGGTCACCTCTGGCTCAGACAGCAACTTGGCCGCTGCGCGTAATCATAGGACCAGGGCCGAAGACACCACAAGCCAGCGCGTCTCCGCCCTCACACCGGCGTATAAATCACGAGCTTCAGCGCGGGATCGTCGTTGGCCTGGAAGCTCGTGTGCTCGAAATGCAGCACGCCCTTGGTGGGATGGTTCATGGTCTTGCGGCCCGACGCCGTGCTGCGGATCTCGTGCGCCTCCCACCATTTGACGAATTCCGGACTGCCCTGCCGCAGCCGCGCCAGCAATTCCACAAACGCAGGATCGCCCGCCCAGACGTCGTGGGTCGCGCGAAACATCGCCACCATGCCCTTGGCCACGTCGGCCCACCCGGCACCGTAGGATTTTCGCCTCTGCTTGTTGGTCATCATCAGGAGCAGCGTGTTGCGATCCTCCTCCGGCAGGCGCCCGAACGCAAAGATCTCCTCGGCAGCTCCGTTCCAGGCCAGCACGTCCCAGCGCCGCCCCGTGATGTAGGCCGGCTGGTTCAAACTCTCGATCATGCGCCGGATGGGCGGCGGGACGATTTCGGGCGCGAATGGACGTCTGTCACCGTCGCGCGCGAGCGCCTTCAGATGCGCATGCTCGGTCTTCGTCAGACGAAGCGCACGCGCCAGCGCGTCGACGGTGGTGACCGACGGGCTGACGGTGCGGCCCTGCTCGAGGCGGATGTACCAGTCGACCCCGATGCCGGCGAGCTGCGCGACCTCCTCGCGGCGGAGACCTGCGGTCCGCCGCCGCTGGCCTGCGGGAAGCCCGACGGTCTTCGGCGACAGCTTTTCGCGGCGGGACCTGAGGAAGTCACCGAATTCGACGCGGCGTGGGTCGGCCATCATGACTGCCTCGATGGAGGGTCCGGACAATACTAGGATAATACCAGGCCTTCCTAGCCCTGCAAAGGCGGCGCATATTGGTTTCACCCGACTTTGAGGTGAACATCATGAAAGCTGCCGTACTTAAATCCTTCGGATCGCCGCTGGTGATCGAGAATGCCCCGGAGCCGGTGCTCGGCACCGGCGAGGTCATCGTCGACGTCGTCGCCACGCGCGTGCTGTCCTACATGAACGAGGTCTTCAGCGGCGAACGCAATTACGCGCTCGAACTGCCGATCATCCCGGGTCCCGGCGGCATCGGCCGGGTGCGCGCGATCGGCCTGGACGCAACCAAGCTCGCGATCGGCGACTGGGTGTACTGCGACCCGACGGTGCGCTCGCGCGACGACGCGGTCGCGCCCGATATCGCCCTGCAAGGTTTAACGGCCGCCGGTCCCGGCGGCATGCGCCTGCAACAGCATTTTCGCCACGGCTCGTTTGCCGAGCAGATGCGGGTGCCGACCGAGAACGTCAAACGGCTCGGCGCGATCACATCCGAGGAGGCCACGCAATGGTGCGCGCTGGGAACGCTGCTGGTGCCCTATGGCGGCTTCCTCGCCGCCAACCTTCAGCCGGGCGAGACCGTGCTGGTGAGCGGCGCCACCGGCAATTTCGGCAGCGCGGCGGTGTCGGTCGCACTCGCGATGGGCGCGGCCTGCGTGGTGACGCCCGGCCGCAACGAAACAATCCTGGCCGATCTCGTTCGCCGCTTCGGCGCGCGGGTGAAGCCGGTCAAGCTCACCGGCAATGAGGACGACGACCGCGAGGCGATGAAGCGCGCGGCACCTGGCCCGATCGATTGCGTGTTCGACATCATGCCGCCTTCGGTGAGCACGAATGTGGTACGCGCGGCGATCATGACGGTGCGCGCTTACGGCCGGGTCGTGCTGATGGGCGGCGTTGGCATGGCCGGCGGCGCGGGCCTGGAGCTGCCCTACCCCTGGATCATGCGCAACTGCATCAGCATCCACGGCGTCTTCATGTACCCGCCGGATGCGGCGAACCGCCTGATCTCGCTGGTGCGATCCGGGTTGCTGCGGCTGGAGGAGTACGAGACGACGGCGTTCGATCTCGACCATGCCAATGACGCCGTGACGCACGCCGCGGCCAATGGCGGGCCATTCAAATTGACGGTGATCCGGCCGTAACCGGCCTGGCCGCTGCGGCGATGCGCCGTCGCAGCGGGTTTGCCTGATCTATCAGATGGCTGGAAGACGTCACCCCGATCGAAGCCGGCAACGGCCGGCTACTGTGCATGGGGTTGTTTTCGACTTTTTTAGTCGAGCTCGACCACTTGGCCGTTCGACAGCGACACGCGCCGGTCCATGCGGCCGGCGAGCTCCATGTTGTGGGTCGCGATCAGCATCGACACTTGCGTGGCCTTCACGAGCTGCATCAGGGCCTGGAACACGTGGTCCGCGGTGTGCGGATCGAGATTGCCGGTCGGCTCGTCCGCGAACAGCACCCGCGGCGCATTCGCCACAGCACGCGCGATCGCGACGCGCTGCTGCTCGCCGCCCGACAGCTCCGCGGGGCGATGGGTGATGCGGTCGCCGAGGCCGAGATAGCCAAGGATCTCCTTGGCACGCTTGACGCTCTCGGACTTCTTCAGGCCGCGGATCATCTGCGGCATCATCACGTTCTCCAGCGCCGTGAACTCCGGCAGCAGCCGGTGCGACTGATAGACGAAGCCGATGTCGGTGCGGCGAAGCTGGGTGCGCTCGATGTCGGGCAGTTGCGAGGTCGGCGCGCCATTGACATAGACCTCTCCGGAATCGGGGGCTTCGAGCAGGCCCGCAATGTGCAGCAGCGTCGACTTGCCCGAGCCCGACGGCGCCACCAGCGCCACGGACTGTCCAGCCCACAGCGCGAGCTTGGCGTTGTCGAGGATCGTCAGCGCCGCCTCGCCCTGCAAGTACTGCCGTTTTATCTCGTGGAGATAAATGACCGGTACATCTTCCGCCCCGTGCTCCCGCTCCATCAGCCCCTCACTCGTACCGCAGCGCTTCGACGGGATCGAGGCGCGCGGCGCGCCACGACGGATACAGCGTCGCAAGGAACGACAGCGTCAGCGCCATGACAACGACGGCCGTGGTCTCGCCGACATCGATCTCGGCGGGCAGTTTTGAGAGGAAGTAGAGCTCCGGCGAGAACAATTCGGTGCTGGTGAGCCAGGACAGAAACTGCCGGATCGATTCGATGTTGAGGCAGATCACGAGCCCGACGACGAACCCGACCAGCGTGCCGACCACGCCGATCGAGGCGCCCGTGATCAGGAATATCCGCATGATCGAGCCTTGCGAGGCGCCCATCGTGCGCAGGATCGCGATGTCGCTGCCCTTGTCCTTCACCAGCATGATCAGGCCGGACACGATGTTGAGCGCCGCGACCAGCACGATCATGGTCAGGATCAGAAACATCACGTTGCGCTCGACCTGGAGCGCATTGAAGAAGGTCGAGTTGCGCTGCCGCCAGTCGACCAAGAAGACTGGGCGGCCAGCGGCCTCCGTCACCGATTTGCGGAATGAATCGATCTTGTCGGGATTGGTCGTGAACACCTCGATCGAGGTGACATCGCTGCTGCGGTTGAAGTAGGCCTGTGCTTCGGCCAGCGGCATGAAGACGAAGCCGAGATCGTACTCGGACATGCCGATCTCGAAGACCGCGACGATCTTGTACGGTTTTATGCGCGGCGTGGTGCCCATCGGCGTCACCGCGCCCTTCGGCGCCACCAGCGTCACGCTGTCGCCGGCATGCAGCGACAGCTGGTCGGCCAAGCGCCGGCCGATGGCGACGCCCTGCCCGTCGTCAAAACCCTCGAGCGAGCCCTGCTTGATGTTCTTGGCGATCGACGTGAGGTTGTTGAGATCGTCGGAGCGAATGCCGCGCACCAGCACGCCCGAGGCGTTCCAGGGCGAGGACGCCAGCGCCTGGCCGTCGACGACGGGGGCAGCCAATCGGATGCCCTGGACCTGACTGATGCGCTCGGCGACATCCTTCCAGTCGGTCAGCGGCGATTCCAACGGCTGGACCAGGATATGGCCGTTGAGGCCCAAAATCTTGTCGAGCAGCTCTTTGCGGAAGCCGTTCATGACGGCCATGACGATGATCAGGGTGGCGACGCCCAGCATGATGCCGAGGAAGGAGAACCCGGCGATGACCGAGATGAATCCCTCCTTGCGGCGCGCCCGCAAATAGCGCGCCGACAGCATCCACTCGAAGGGCGCAAAAGGCGCGGTCTGCACGGTTTCGGTCATGGTTTCATCCATCGCTTGATAATCCCATGATTCGGGGTCAATTGTGGCCGGATTGCCGGCCCATTATCGCGCGATGAACACTATTCAACCGACCAGGCGAGCAACCGCGTCCGCCGGGGACATTGTTTCGCGTGAGCCGTCGCTGCGCCGCTTGAGCTCGACCTTGCCGTCGGCCAGCCCCTTCGGTCCGATCATGATCTGCCAGGGGATGCCGATCAGGTCGGCGGCTGCGAACTTGGCGCCGGCGCGCTGGTCGGTGTCGTCGTAGAGCACGTCGACGCCTTTGGCGGAGAGCTCGGCATAGAGCTTCTCGGAGGCCGCATCGACCGCCGCGTCGCCCTGCTTGAGGTTGAGCACCACGGCGCGGAACGGCGCCACCGCTTCCGGCCATTTGATACCGGCATCGTCATGGCAAGCCTCGATGATGGCGCCAAGCAGGCGCGAGACGCCGACGCCATAGGAGCCACCATGGATCGGCACGTCGACGCCGTCGGGACCCGCCACCATCGCCTTCATCGGTTCGGAATATTTGGTGCCGAAATAGAAGATCTGGCCGACCTCGATACCGCGGGTGTTGAGCCGCTTCTCTTCCGGCACTTCCTGCTCGAACCGGGCGGCGTCGTGGACGTCCTCGGTCGCAGCGTAGACCGAGGTCCATTGCTTGATGATCGGCGTCAGATCGCCGTTGTAGTCGACATCCTCGCCCGGCACTGGCAGGTCCAGCACATCGCGATTGATGAATACACCGGATTCGCCGGTTTCGGCGAGCACGATGAATTCGTGGCTGAGATCGCCGCCGATCGGGCCGGTCTCGGCGCGCATCGGAATCGCCCTCAGCCCCATCCGCGCAAACGTGCGCAAATAGGCGACGAACATCTTGTTATAGGCGACCCGCGCGGCTGCCTCGTTGAGATCGAAGGAATAGGCGTCCTTCATCAGGAACTCGCGGCCGCGCATCACGCCGAAGCGCGGACGCTGCTCGTCGCGGAATTTCCATTGGATGTGATAGAGATTGAGCGGCAGGTTCTTGTAGGACTTCACATAGGCGCGGAAGATCTCGGTGATCATTTCCTCGTTGGTCGGCCCGTACAGAAGCTCGCGCTTGTGGCGGTCGGCGATCCGCAGCATCTCCGGGCCATAGGCGTCGTAGCGGCCGCTCTCGCGCCAGAGGTCGGCGAGCTGGAGCGTCGGCATCAGCAGTTCCAGCGCGCCGGAGCGGTCCTGCTCCTCGCGCACGATCTGCTCGATCTTCTTCAGCACGCGAAAGCCGAGCGGCAGCCAGGCGTAGATGCCGGCGGCTTCCTGCCGGATCATGCCTGCGCGCAGCATCAGCCGATGCGAGACGATCTCCGCCTCTTTCGGATTTTCCTTCAGGATAGGCAGAAAGAACCGCGACAACCGCATGGCAACACTCGAAGAATCAACGACGGCTTGCAGTGAAAGCGGATTGGGAGCGAAAACACAAGACCGGGAATGAGGAAAAGCCGCTAACACGGCGGAATTCCTGTCATTTTTCCGTCGACTTCAGGTTCGACTCGAACCGCGTGGAGCCTAGGGTGGCGCAACCTCGAGCTCGTCCTCGAGCGTGATCTTCTCAAAGTCCGTCACCAGCGCATCGATCCGCACATGCCAGCGGCCGGCGAAGGGAAGCTCGACCTTGCGCACGTGCCAGTAGCCGTCCGGTCCGAGCTCGGCGTCGCGCTCGATCGGCTCGATACCCCGCTCGGGCAGGCTCAGCGTCAGCGTCGCCTCCTTGGCTTTCAGCGGCGTCGCCTCTCCCGTCATGAGCTGAAGCACGAAATCGTCGATGCCGGCCTTGCCCGGCGACACCAGCACCTGGAACATCGCCTTGTCGGTGTGGATGTGGATCGCCAGCGGCGTCTCCGGAACGATCGTTCGCGGCGGCGGCGTGAAGCGCCAGACGGCAACGACGGCGAAGATGCCAAGCGCGGCCCCGCATTCGAGCAGGATCGAACGTTTGAGCACGGACGTAGCCTTTTGATCCTTCGCCAGCGCAGGCGTCAGCCGGAAGCGGTTGAGAGCAGCAAGCCCCAGCAGGGACAAGACCAGCAACAGCTTGAACGAGAGTATGAGGCCGTAGCTGGTCTCGACCAGCGCTGACAATCTTTCGAGCTGGATGATCGCAAGCAGCAGGCCCGTCAGCGCCAGCACTGCGACGACCGGCATGGCGATGCGCGAGAAGCGGTTCAGGACTGGCAATGTCGCCGCCGTCGGTCTCGACACCAATACTGTCAGCGGCGCCAGCGCGCCGATCCAGAAGGCGACGCCGAGGCCATGGAGGAAGATGGCCGGCCGCGTCAGCACCTCAGGCGGCGCCGTCGCGGCGTGCCCGGTCATGGCGAGCGACAGGCCGACGCCGGCGAACGCGACGACCGCAAGAGCGCGCGCGTACCACGCGCGGCCCAGCGCCATCAGCGCGAGCAGCATCGCGGCAATGGCAACCAGCAAGGCGGGGCCGGCGCTGGTCGCGAATGAGATTGTCCAGGGCGCCGCCGTCACGAGAGCCGCTGGTGGCAGACCGAGGAGATCGAGGCCCAACACGCCAAGAGAGGCAACAGCGCTCGGGAGACCAACAAGAAGCGCGATGCGCGGCACGGCCATGCCCGCCATCGACCACGCAATCCAGCGCGCGAAGAACACACCGCCGACACCGACAAAGAGCCCGAGATAGAGACCGATCCGCGTGAGCCAGATCAGCGCATTCAGCCCGCCGTCCGCATTGGCCGGCGGCTTCGTCGCCGTCGGCGCGCCGACCGAAAAGATCACCGATCCCGCGACGGGGTGGCCATCCTGCGAGATCACCCGATAGCTCACAACCGCCGTGCCCTGTGGCAGGTCGGGCGGCATCGCAACCGAGATGCTCTCGCCCGAAATGGTGACGCGCGCATCGTCGCGCACCCTGCCCGTACCATCGATCAATTGGATCGCGCCAGGTATCACCGCCTCATTGAAGCGCAGCTCGACAGCCTTCGGCGCGCTCTTTAAGAGGCTGCCGCTGGCTGGCTCAACCGCAATCAGAGCCGCATGCGCAAACACGCCGGTCGAATAGCCGACGAACAACAGCAGTGTCGCGAGCGCAGCGATTAGGCGCATTACGGCTTGGGCAGCAACTTCACGCCCGGCGCCGGGGACTTATCTTCGTGCGAGTGCCCTGCCCCTTCCGCCGGGATTTCGATCCAGCGGCTGACGCCCTTCTCGCATTCCTGCACTACGGGGAAATACAGCGTCGTGTTCGGCTTCAAACTGTCGGTGAGAAAGCTGCTGAGGACGAACTCGTCGTAATTGTGGTCCGGCAGCTTGCCGCCGGACCAGACCACTTCCTTCGCTCCCGAGGAGAGCTTGTTGCCGTGATAGTCGTATTCACTGGCATATTGGCCCTCGACGACATCGACATTCCAGCCAGCCTTCGGCATCGGCTTCACGGCGATGACTCCTTCGGGGATCTGCACGCGGATCTTGACCGTCGGCGAGCCCGAACAGCCGTGCGGCACCGCGAAGACGGCCTTGTAGGACGCGCCGACCGTGGCCTGCTTGCCTTCCAGATAGACGTGCGCCGCCGCAGGCGATGCGGCGAGCGCAGCCATCAGGATCAGCCAGGGTGTCTTCGACATGTTTGGTCTCCGGGGAGTTAGATCGGGCTCATTACATTTTCATTCCCGAATGATCGGGCATTTTCTTCATCATGCTTCCACCACCGGCGGGCGCCTGGGCGCCGACGCCCTGGACGTCGAGGGACACGGCAACCTTGCCCGCCTTCTCGAATTCCAGTGTGACCGGCACCTTCTCGCCCTCTTTGAACGCGCCCTTGAGATCCTGGAGCATCAGATGATAGCCGCCCGGGGCAAGCTTCACCGTCTTGCCGGGCTCAATGACGAGGCCTTTGTCGAGCGGGCGCATCTTCATCACACCATTGTCCGTCGTCATCTCGTGGACCTCGGCCTTGCCCGCAATATCAGCCGAAACGCTGACGAGCTTGTCGGGCTCCGTGCCCTTGTTCTCGATGGTGAGGAAGCCGCCGGCGACCTTGGCGCCGCCCGGCGTCGCCCGGCTCCAGGCCTGGGTGATGACGAGGTCGCCGGCTTTGACATCATCGGCGCGGGCGGGAGCTGCGATCACCACAGCCGAGAGCACTGCGAGCGCGAAGATACGAAAGAGTGTGTTCATGTCGATTGCCTTTCTTGTCGCCGTGGAGACCGCCCCATCCGTCAGAACGTGTACTTGCCGGCGAGAACGAAAGTTCGTCCCGGGAACGGATGGAACAGGAAGTACTGCTCGTTGAAGAGATTATCGATGCCGAAGTCGAACGCGAAATTCTTCGTCGCGTTGTAGTGGATCTTCAAGTCCACAACGAAAAAGTCATCGAAGGCACCATAGACGTGCGGGATGATATCCGAGTTGTCCAGCGTCGAATACTGCTTGCCGCTGTATCGCGCCGCGACCGTATAGGCCCAGCTGTCGTTCGGCCGATAGGTCACGCCGAATTTGGCGCGCCAGTCGGGCACGAAAGGCACGCGCTTGCCGACGACGCTGGTCGGACCCTTCCAGCTCGGATCGGAGATGATCCTGGAATCGACGTATGTGACGCTGCCAAAGACTTGCAGGCCACTCACGAGCACGTTGTCCTTGTCGGCCGACAATTCGACGCCCTGCATGCGAACGGCCGCAACGTTGCTGACCGCCGTCTGCACCGACTGCGCCCCGCCCGCATCGGTCACCGTGGTCGACTGCGAGATCAGTGCATTGTTGGTCCGTTCCCCGAACACGGTGAGCCGTATCCGCCCATCAACCCAGCGCCGCTCGAGATTGAGCTCGCCGTTGAAATCCTGCTCCGGTGACAAGAGCGGATTGGCCAAATAGGTAACGCCGCCGACACTGATGTTCTGATAGAGCTCGGTCACCGTCGGATAGCGGTAGGCCTCACCGAAATTCGCAGTAACGTTCCAGTCCTTGTTGGGATCAAACGACAACGACGCCTTCGGCGAGAAATTGGTCGAGGACAGCCCCGGCTGCCACGTCGGCACGGCCGATGTGATGACGCCGGCGCTGGTGGCCGTGGTGTTGAGGTTAAAACCCTCGACCGCCTGCCAGTTCTCCAGCCGCCCGCCAAGCGTCAGCTTGACGACCGGCGTGATCTTCCATGCGTCCTGTACCCAGAGCGCTTCGGTGCGCGTCTCGCCGACGCCGGTCGAATATAGCTGGCCGTTGCCGGTCGAAGGCGCGTTGAACCAGACGGTCGAGGCATAGACCGGATTTTCCAGCCGGTAGCGGTCGCCGTGCACGCCAAAACTGATCTCGTGCGGCCCATCGATCCCGAATGGACGCCAGATGCCCTTTGCATCGGCGTTCTGCCAATTGGTGCCGTCCATCCGCGTCACCTTGCCGTTCAGGGCATAGCCGAGGCCCGGTGACGACGCGACCGTAAAGGGATTGACCAGGGTGTCCTGGAGATAGTTGTAGCTCGACGCCGACAGGTCAAAGTCGAACACGCCTTTGGTATCACTCTTGAGCGAGACAGCGTTGCTCACATGGAGCTGATCCCAGGTGTATTTGCTGCTGGCAAAACTGCTGACGCCGCCGAACGTGGGCAAGCCAGTCGCGGTTGATCTCAGATAGGTTTGCGGATCGGAGGTCTGATGATTGCTCCAGATACCGAACGAATACGTCGCCTGTACAAGCGGCGTGATGTCATAGGCGAGGCGCAGATTGCCCGAAGTCTGCTGCGAATGCGCCAGCACACCTGTGCCGACAACGTTTGCAACACCCCCTGTCTTGTTGAGTGCGGCAAAGCCGCCGGTCGTGCCAGCCGGGAACGTCGCGTTGGTGGTGTACGTCAGCGGTTGCTGAAAGCTATCGAGATAGTTCGCGCTGACGAGCCAGGACAGCTTGCCGTCGCGATTGCCCGCAGCGGCGCTGGTTTGGCTGGTCACGTAGGTGTCCTTGGTGCCGTATTGATTCCACGGCATCACCGAGACCGTCTCCTTGGCCACAGCAAACGGCTTGTCCGGCATCTTGGAAGTGATCAGCAGCACGCCGCCAATCGAATTGCCGGGATAGGCGGCCGCAAACGGACCATTGAGAAAATCGATCCGCCCGATCGCCTCGGGCGAGATCAAGTTCCATTTCGGCGAGGCACCGGAGTTGTTGTTGCCGATCAGCGCCGAGATCAGGAGATCATCATAATAGATCAGCGTGCGTGCGCTGGAATTGAGGCCCCAGCTTCGCGTCGCCAGCACAGCCTGGTTGTCGCCATCGTTGCGCTTTCGCACGAACAGGCTCGGCATGTATTTGACGGCGTCTTCGGGGTCCTTGAGGTTGATGGTTTCGTCGGCCTGTTTTGCCGTGATGCTGAAGGAACGCTGCGGCAATTGATAGCGCGCCACGGCCGCCGGCGGATTTAGCGAGGCCCGGGCGCTGCCCGCACCCTGGTCATTGGTCGCGGCCACTGGGACTGCCCGCTCGGCCACCCGCTTTGCCGACGACCGCGAGGCTCCAGCCGTTTGGGCCACAGGCTTGCGCGGCTTGGGCTTCACCGTCACGGGTGCATCGACGGTCACCGCCGGCAGCGCTCTCTCGCTGCTCTCTGCGAAAACGCCGCTCGACGAGGCGAGCAGCGCGGCCGGAACGGCAACGATGCTCACGCCGCGGCGGGCATGACGAGATAACATGGGGCATTCCTGACACCGGCAGTCATCGCCGGCCAATTGACAACATCAATCGCCGGCGGACGGACCGCGGCGACACCGAGGGTCGTCAGGAAAGCTGGGGAGGCCCGCGGGCCTGGGCGCTCGAGCCCTTATGGGTGGCGACAGCGGATGCATCCGCGTCGTGCCACACCACGCGTTCGGCGTGGCGGAAAGGAATGGAGAGCGCGACCTGCGGCGGCGAATCGAACGACGCGTTGGCCTGCGCCAGGCAACACAGCGCGCACGCACCGGCATGCGCGGTCGGCGCGCCCGTCGGGTCGTTCGGAACGCCCTGCTCGCTCGTGCTGTGACAGATGACGGCGGCAGAAAGCGGATCGGTAACGGCTTGGCCGGCCGCCCAGCAGGCGGCAATCGGGGCCAGCACCTGCATCACCAGCGCGAGCAGGACAACGGGTAGGAATTTTTGCAGCTGTGCGCGCATCCGCCGAACCATTCGTTCGTCTGCTAACTAAACACCGCACCTGCCCCGAGTCGAGGTTACTTCGCCAGCCTTGTTGGGTTGGCGCAAATTTCTCGAAAACTGTGTTCGAACTGCCCGCCGGCGGTCGGAATTCCGAAATTGAGGCAGCGGCATGATCCTGCCCATCCACAGATATCTTATACTTGTCATATACTTAGGGGACGAAGAGCCCGATCATTTCGTTAACTGCTCTAATTTTGAACAATCGTTGCCGAAAATGATGACAAGTGAGAAAAGTTGATCTAGCATCACTCTTGCTCAGGCTAGCCGCGAGGCCAAAGTCTGGTGGTCCAAGTCTCGGGAGGAGCCCCTGGCGCGCAAAACGCAGCGTCGCCCCGCCAATCAAGATCAAATCTTAGAATCGGGGATAATAGGGTCGACACAATTTTTGAGCGGGGCTAGGGCCCCGCTCTTTTTTGTCTGCGTGGCTGATGCGCCGATGAATGCTTCTCCCAATCGAATCGAACAGTCTTTCGAGCTTGCGGCGGTGCGCTGCGCGGATCTCACGCCGCTCGTCTACCAACGCCTGTTCAAGGAGCATCCGGAAACGCAAACGATGTTCCGCTCGCAAGGCAGCGAGTTCGTGAAGGGATCGATGCTGGCGCTGACGATCGAAGCGATCCTCGATTTCGCGGGCGCGCGCAGCGGACATTTCCGGCTGATCGCCTGCGAAGTGTCGTCGCACGATGCCTATGGCACGCCGCGCGAGCTGTTCATCGCCTTCTTTGCCGTCGTTAGGGATACGCTGCGCGACCTGCTCGGCGATGAATGGTCGCCGGAGATCGCGCAGGCCTGGGACACTTTGCTCGTCGAGATCGACGCCTTCGCTGGCAGCGCAGCGTAACGCTTTGCGCTGCACCAAGACGACGCGGCGAAACCCAACGCGATTGCAGATTGGGTGGCGTGAACTCCTCGATTGTGAGACACTTTCGGACATCGGTCGCGCAATCAATGACGCGCCGACGAAAAATGATATGGGAGCGAGCGATGTCCGGGACGAAAGATTTCTCGACGACGAGGCGCGATCTTCTTCAGGCGGCAGCGACCGCCGGCGCCGCAACCGCCATCCTCGGCAGCATGGGCATAAACCCCGCACTTGCGGCCGAAGTCGGACGATCCGAGAAGCCGCTGAAGGCGGCGTTCTCCAACGCAGGCCTTCAGGCCACCTGGTGCGCGCAGGGCAAGCAGGCCGCAGAATTCTGGGGCAAGCTGTTCAATGTCGAAGTCACCTGGTTCGACGGCCAGCTCGACGCGGTGAAACAGCGCGCCGCGATCGACAACATGGCCTCGCAGAAATGGGATTTTGTTGCGATCCAGGCCTTTGGCATCGGCACCCTCACCCAGCCCGTGCAGAAGATGATCGACGCCGGCACACCCGTGATCGACATGGACACACTGATTGCGCCGCTCGACCAGATCAACGTCCACTCCTTCCTCGCGCCCGATAACGAATTCATGGGCGCCTCGGTGACGCAGGCGCTTTGCAACGCGATGGGCGGCAAGGGCAAGATCATCATGACGCAAGGAGCCCTCGGCCACACCGGTGCACAGGGCCGCGCGAAGGGCTTCAACAACGTCGTCAAGCAATTCCCTGCGATCGAGGTGCTCGACACCCAGCCGGCCGACTGGGACGTGTCCAAGACCGCGCGGCTTTGGGAGACCTATCTCACCAAATATCCGCAGATCGACGCGGCGTTCTTCCACAATGACGACATGGCGCTGGCCGCCGCCAACATCATGAAGGCGCACAACCGCACCAACATCCTGATCGGTGGCGTCGACGCCATGCCGCCGGCGATTCAGGCGGTGAGCGAGGGCCGGATGTTCGCGACCGTGCGCAATCCATCCTGCCGCATCCACGGCGGCGCCATTATCGCTGGCGTGGCAGCGGTCGCCGGTGGCGAGAAGAGCGGCCAGGGCATCCCGAAGAACGTCGTCACCGACGGCCCGGTCGTGACCAAGGCCAATGCCGCCGGCATGCAGTGGATGCAGGATCACTTCCTGATCTGAGCCTCCAAGATCTGAACTGACATGTTCGAGGGTCGTTCGCCCATCCTGGAACTCCAGGCCATCACGAAGAGCTTCGGCGGTGTCGAAGCGCTTCGTGGTGTCGACTTCGCGCTCCATCCCGGCGAGATCCATGGTCTCGTCGGCGAGAACGGCGCTGGAAAAAGCACGCTGATGAAGATCATCGCCGGCGTGCATGCCGAATTCTCCGGCCGCTTCCTGATCGACGGGCAAGAGACGCATTTCCGCTCGGCCCGCGATGCGCACGCGGCGGGCATCGCCATGGTGCATCAGGAGCTCTCAGTCGCGCCGGATCTGACGGTCGCCGAGAACGTCTTCCTGGGCAACCAGCCGACGAACCGGCTTGGCTTGGTGCAATGGCGGCGCATGGCGCGCGAGGCCGGGGAGCAGCTCGCACGTTTCGGCATCGACGTCGATCCGATGAGCCGGCTCGGCGACCTCCCGATCGGGCTCCAGCAGCTGATCGAGATCGCGCGGGTGCTGTTCTCCGGCGCGCGCATCGTGATCCTGGACGAGCCGACCTCCGCCCTCTCCCCGCCCGAGGTCGAGCGGCTCTTCTCCACGCTCCGACGCTTGCGCGAGGAAGGCACGGGCATCGTCTTCATCTCGCATTTCATCGAGGACATCCTGCGTGTCTCCGATACGGTCACCGTGTTCCGCAACGGGCGGAAGGTCGCTGAGACTGCGGCCTCAGCCACAACCAAGGGCGCGCTAATCGAGGCCATGATCGGCCGCGGCGGCGAAGCGCTCGAGCACAGCTATAGCGACGATCTGATGCTGCCCAAGCCGAGCGACAGTTCTGTGGTGCTGAAGGTCGACCAGTTGTCGCTGGCGCGCAGCCTGAAGGATATCTCCTTCGACGCCCGCGCCGGCGAGGTGCTCGGGATCTACGGTTTCATGGGCTGCGGCCAACAGGAATTGTCCCGCATCCTCTTCGGCAAGCTGAAACCGGATGGCGGCACGCTGGCCGTCGAAGGCAAACCCAGAACCTTCGCCAGCACCGCCGCCGCGCGCCGCGCGGGCGTGGCGCTGGTGCCGGAGAGCCGGCGCGCGATGCTGTTCCACCAGGAGCCGGTCTACAAGAACATCTCGATCAGCATTCTCGACCGCATCTCGGCGTTGCTGCTCAAGCCGGCGCAGGAGCGCGATATCGCGAAGCGCCAGGTCGAGCAGTTACAGATCAGGCCGCCCGTGGTCGGCCTCGACCTCGGCATGCTCTCCGGCGGCAACCAGCAGAAGGTCGCACTCGCAAAGTGGCTGACCTATCCGCCCAAGCTGCTCGTGCTCTGCGAACCCACGCGCGGCATGGATGTCGGCGCCAAGAACGACGTCATCAACATCATCCGCGACCTTCGCGCCAAGGGACTTGCCATCATCGTGCTGTCGACCGAGCCGGAAACGGTGCTGTCGCTGGCCGACCGCATCCTCGTGCTCAAGCGCGGCGCATTGGTGCGAGAGTTTACGAACGAACCGGTCAGCAAGGACCGCCTGCTGGAGGCGGCGTGACGGAGAAGCCAATGGCAAGCAGTGAGACGGTTCCAGCGGCGGCTCGGCGGGCGCACGGTCTGGCGCCCTTCCTGCGCTCGCAGATGCGCAACATCGCGCCGTTCCTGACGCTGATCATCCTGTCGGCTTTCTTCGCTCTCTCCAGCCCGTCCTTCGCGACGCTCGACAATCTCGGCAATATCCTCACGCAGGTGTCGGTGACCGGCATCATCGCGGTCGGCCTCACCTTCGTGATCCTCTGCGCGGAGATCGATCTCTCCATCGCCAGCATCGCCAACGTCACCGGCATCGCGGTCGCCTATTTCACGCTCCAGGAATCCTACGTCAACATTCCCAACATCCCTCTCCCTGGCGCCGCCGCGATCCTGCTCGCCATTCTGCTCTGCGCGGCTCTCGGCCTCGTCAATGCACTGGGCCTGACCGTGATCGGCATCCCCTCCTTCATCATGACGCTCGCCATGATGCAGATCGCTGCCGGCATCTCGGCGCTGCTGGTGCGCGGGCAGATCGCCTACAAGGTGCCCGGCCTGATCACCACGCTCGGCTCGGGCTCGATCGGCGGCATTCCCTGGATCGTCATCGTCGCGGCCATCATGCTGCTCGGCGGCCATCTGGTGCTGACCTACACGCGCTTCGGCCGCTACGTCTACATGGTCGGGGGAAATCGCGAGGCAGCCGAATATTCCGGCCTCAACGTCAAGCTCATCCTCGGCGCGGTGATGGTGATCTCGGCGGTGTGCTCCGGCATCGGCGGCATGCTCGGTGTCGCCCATTTCGGCAGCGCGCAGCAGAACGAGTTCGACACCTATTTGCTCGACTCCATCGCCGCCGTCGTGGTCGGCGGCACCAGCCTGTTCGGCGGCCGCGGCGGCATCGGCAACACCATCGTCGGGCTCTTCGTCCTCGGCGTCCTCAACAACGGCCTCGATCACGTCAACATCGACAGCTTCCTGAAGATCCTGATCCGCGGCGTCATCCTGCTGGCGGCGCTGATCATCAACGTCTATGCGCAGCGGCTAAGGGAGAAAGCGGCGGAGTAAGGTGCCTCCCCGCAAAAAGCGCGAAAACAACCCCATGCACAGTACAAATCATTGGGGAATTTCGCCCGGAATGGCTTGAGCGCCCTGCCACCGAACGTTTGACTCGTCGGGCAAAACACCGGCACAATCCCATTATCGCACCGCCCAACTAACACATCATGTCATGTGCTATACACCAGTCCGGGCCATTTTCGGGTGCTGGTCTTCCCTGTATCTTCGTTGTTTGCCATCGATAGCCGCGACCGAGCATGCACTGTTTGAATGCAGCGGTATCCGCGAGGCCTCGAATGTCACCTGTCTGGCTATAGCAAAAATCGAGAGCGGCTTGTGAGACAGCGGCACTGCGCGGGTGCCCGTGCGGCCTAATGAGATCCCGGTAAACCTCATTTACAACCTGGCCGGCGCGCACATCAACGCAGCTTACAAGCAAAAGGACTAAAATAATCATCGCCCGTTGCATGGCCCGCAACCTTTGCCTTTTTGAATCGCCTCAATAGTTGGTCGCGTTCAACGTCGCACTGGTTCGAAGCTGTCAATGACGAACTGGAAAGCCTAAGCGTAACAGGCAATATTCCGAACCGCACCGCATGTCGCCTTCTGGCCCATCGCTTCCGTATTAGATCGCTGTGCACTGCGGCTTATAGGGCGCATGTCGCGACCTTACGTTGGCAGGATCATTCGTTGATCTAGGTCAACATCAGCGATCCCGCGCCCCTCAGCAATGTTTCAACCACGGCTGAAGCGGCTCCCATTATCAGCCGCGGCTCAGAGGAGGTTCGCCACGCATCCGAGGAAGCGTCTTTCGATCACGTCAGCGACAGTTGCCGGGATTGCCGCCAGCGTCCTGTTGGGGCTGACAGGTCTCACGCTCAATCCAACGCCAGCCGAGGCGGTCGTGTATTGCCAGTACGTTGAATATCCGGTCGGTTGCGTTGCCCGAGCAGGCGTCGTGCTTAGGCCTCGTCCCGTGGCGCGCGCTGCGGTCCGTCATAACGCCGGTGGCAATGCAAATGGTGGCGTTAATCGCGTTGGGGTGCGGCGGTGAGGCACGTGCATGTGGGCTTGGTTCTCCAGACCGGGCGCCCTTATGCTGAGGCCTAGGCTCCGCGCCAGACGCGCAGCACGCCTTCGCGAAAGCCGCCGACGAAATGATCAGATGCGTCCGCTGGTAAAATTTGGCTGAGATCATCGAACGAGCCGCTCACCATGGTCGCAAGCTCATGTGCCGAAGCATGCTCCGCCCATCGACGCCCCAACTCCAAACCACGATTCCGATCTTCCTCTGCGTCCATCGTCTTGGCTATCCCACGCGTTAACCGGCGCCGACGAAGTTGCTGACCGCGTCGGGGCCTTCGACGTTCTCGCCAATCTTTGGACGCTTGGGGGCTGGAAAGATCAGCAAAGCGCATCCAGACAAGCACAACCGCAGTGTCTGGCTAGTGTACTTTGTGCCAATGCCGGAGCGACCGCAGGCGTGGAAGTTAGGTGAGGACGGCAAACGACTTGAATGCGAAAATGGTGGTCCCGAAGCGGGGGCGGCATCCATCAATGCTACTGGCTACCTCCAAGTACACGCCCCAGTCGTTCGAGTTCAAGTGTTACGCAAAATAGCGCGAACAGCGATGCCACGAGTTGCAGCCCGCGACGGAACATGAGCCAAAGATCGGCGCCTTGATTGATCTCCGGCAAATGTCTGAAGAACACGACGCCGAACAGTGAGCCACCGAAAATAAAGGCAAGACGCCCCAGAAATAGAAACAGGTGACTTAAGACCGGACTCGAGCGCTGAGGGGGAAGCGGAACGCATCGCAAGCGATACCAATAGGCGACCTGCATCGCAATGATCATGACGGGCGCAACAAAATTGTGGGACCGTTCGAACGGCAGCTGCTCACCAGGATAGGTCATCAAGTGCCTGAATTCGGGCAGGCCGTGCAAGATTATAAAGAGCGCTCCCGTCAGTTGAATCAATAGAAGAACCAAATAGACGGCTCTCGATTTCAAGTTCGTCATGCCGAACACCCGTCAAAGCCCATGCTAGTAGGCTCGCCTCCGACCATTTTGTTTATTCGAGAGTGAGGACACCACAAAAGAGTAAGCGCCTCAGAAGCTCTTGAACGATGATCCAGATCAAAGCCTAACCTCCAGCGGTCACCAACGATACCGGCATGGCATTCGATCCACGGCAGCTTTGGCAGATTACCATCCTCGAAGTGGTGGGGATCGTCACGGTTGCCGTCAGTGCGGTTGCAGTCGCTGGCGTCCTATATTCGGTCTGGTAGCGGGCGCCGTGTTGTGCCGGTACGGCAAAGCCACATAGCTGCTTCGCGGCTTGCCCTGAGTACGTCGACTCCCCTGCAATGGTGATGATCATCGCATCGCCACCGGTCATCATCGGATGACTGGATGCGCGCAAGGAGACAACGTGCCTACCGCTGAAGAATGACGTGCCTACGCCGCCGAGTACAAACTACGTGCCGCTGATCCGAGGAATTCACCCCGCCGAGCGACCGTGCTGACGAATATCTCACGGAGCTGGGCGGCCCTCTCGAGCCAGCTCGAGAACCTTGCAGACATCGTGAAGGCGGAAGAAATGTGAGATCGCGCAGCTCAACAGTGGGGCACTGTTCTGTCCGGTAACGAACATTAGTGCGCAACTTTGCCGGATTCCGCTAACTGTTGCGGTCAAGCTGGCGCAAACTGCATAGCCACCTTGGGGCACGGCCAGTTACGATTGCCCATGTGGCGGGAAGTGGCATTTCGTATCGCGGTCATTGTGATTGGCATGTTGCCGGTCGCGCTGCTCACCTTCGCACTCTTGAAGATGTGATCCGCAACATTCATTGATCCAGCGCAACGCGCACGGCGGCGGTCGAGCGCCTCTCTCTTGTTTTAGGGAAGCGCGCCATGACCCGCCGTCAGCTCTGGATTTGCCAATCACTGGTCTGGGCGTCAGCCGCGCTTGGCATTGCGGTGATCGCATCCATGATGTGGTGATGCCGCGGCACGATCTGAGGATCACAGCAGCCTATGGTGTCCCCTCGTGGCCCATCAGCGAAGCAGCGGCGCACCTCGTTAGGGTCCGCTCAGTGAAGCACGGCGGACTAGATTTGCTCAGGTTCTGGCCAGGCTTTCTCAAGCGCGCGCCCGCCACAGCGTAACCGCAAGCAGTATGTAGGCAGCACAAGTCCACAGCGACTGCCAATTGTCCGGCCCTTCGCTAAGCGCCGCATAGATGGCTGCCACCAGGAATACGCCGGCAAATATCGCTTCCGCCATGGGGCGGATTCCCTTCTTGGGGCGATTGAGCTGCGTCATGGCCGCAAACGGGACTGCCGCCATAGTGAGGGCCGCAAAAGGAAAATCCTTTTCGCGCGGGTCAAACATAAAGCCCAGCGCGGTCTCCGTGCCGATCACGATGGTGACGATCAAGATCAATCCGTGCGTGATCGCCAGCCCCGATGGTGTCCGGTAGTCCTTGGGACCCAGCAATTCCAGAAATGTGGGCGGTGCGCGCCCGGACATCAGGGCGTTGGCGCCGAACAGCGGCGAGGCAGTTGCCGCCACCAGAAGTGCGCCCCACAGAAGCCAGCTGCCCGCGTCGTAGCTTTCATAGAACATCTTTTGAGCGGCCACCCCAAACAGGACGCCGGCGGTGGTTGCCGATATTGCGACCGCAAACCATGAGACGAGCCGGGGCTGCGAGGGCTTCCGGCGCGAGGTCAGCCATGCAGTGCCGAACACCAGGATCGCCAGCGCCATTCCGCTGCTCATTTGCAGTTTCCAAAGCGGATAATTGCTGACGGGGATGCCGGGCGGATATTTCAGCGTGCGCTGCGCGGAGTCGAATAAGCCCCACGATCCGCCGACGGTGCCCTCGAACTCATGCTTCCACAATTCATCATACGCCTCGAACAGGTTGACGCGAAAATTCTCGCGCCGGGCAAGATCGAGGACCTCCGAGATCACCCGCGCCTGATTGGTGCGCGACGGTAGCGCCGAAGCGCGCATCCGCCCTTCGCTCGGCCAACCTGTTTCTCCAATCAGGATTTCCTTGCCGGGAAACGCCGACGCCACCTGCTTTCGGACGGCGTCGACATGAGCAGCGGCAGATTTCGCCGGGACCGGGACATTTTCCCAATATGGCAGGACATGAACGGTGACGAAATCGACGGCGTCATCAAGTTCCCGATAGCGCAGCCAGTACTCCCAGACGTCGGAATAGGTGACGGGGACCGGCACTTGTGCCTTGACCGAGCGGATCAAGGCAGCAAGGTCGGAAGGCGTCATCGTCCGATGCAACAGAACCTCATTGCCGACCACGAGTGCGGTGATGGTTTCCGGATATTGCCGGGCGAGACGTATGCCCGTGGATATCTGCGTCGCGTTCTTCTGTCGGTCCCTATCGAGCCAAATTCCCTGAATGACTTTCAACCCCACCTTGGACGCAAGTTCGGGGATCTGATCGAGACCAAGATCAGTCGCATAGGTACGGATACAGTCGGTTATTTTGGCAAGCTGGGCGAGATCTTCCGCGATCTGGTCCCGCGGCACAGGTGTCGGCGACTCCGACGTTTGGTTGTTGCGGAAGGGCGCGTAGGAGATGCATTGCAGTTTGGCATTCGGATCGATCGGTGCGCGCGCCAAGTTGATCGGTATGGCCAGCCACCACCACACCGCGGCGATCGCACCTATGGATATGATGAGAAGCGCCAGAGGCGTGCGAAGCGAAATAGTTCGACCCTCCAACATAGAGATCGTCGGTCAACCGGCATGCTGTCGTGACCAGACAACAACAGACATCATCGTCCGCCGGTACCTACTTGACCTGTGATAGCTGCCAACGCCGCCTGCCCCACAATCTCGTCAGCGCGCCAACACCTCACCGCATGTCCGTCGGGACGCGTTTCAAGTGACGGACCCGGCTCGCGACGACACTTGTCCTCGGCATACCGACAGCGTGGGCTGAACGCACATCCGTTCGGCGGATTGAGCGGATTGGGAAGATCGCCGCCGGTCGTAGCTAACGGTGCATGGTGCAGCGGATCGGGGATGGCGGCAATCAGGGCCTGCGTATAGGGGTGCGCCGGCCGTTCAAAAATCTCGCGCCAGTCGCCATTCTCGACGATGCGGCCGAGATACATCACGGCGACCCTGTCGCTCATATGCTCGACGACGCCGAGATCGTGGCTGATCATGATGTAGGAGAGACCGAGCGTATCCTTCAATTCCAGCAGCAGATTGATGATCTGGGCGCGGATCGAGACATCGAGTGCCGAGACGGGCTCGTCGCAGATGACGATTTTGGGGTTGAGGATCAGGGCGCGCGCGATGCCGATGCGCTGGCGCTGGCCGCCCGAGAATTCATGCGGGTAGAGGTTGGCCTGTTCGGGCCGCAGGCCCACATGCCGCAGCATCGTCGCAACGCGGTCCTCGATCTCGCTTTTCGCGGTCACTCCGTGCACACGCAACGGATCTTCAAGCGTGCGACGGACGGTCTGGCGCGGATTGAGCGAGGCATAGGGATCCTGGAACACCATCTGCACGGTGCGGGCCAGAGACCTCCGATCGCCGGATTGCCTGCTCGTCACGACCTGCCCGTCCAGCACGATGCGGCCGCGCGTCGGCGTCAGGAGACCAAGGATCGAAAGTGCCACCGTCGACTTGCCGGAGCCGGACTCGCCAACGAGACCGAGGCATTCGCCGCGCTTCAGCTTGAGATCGACGCCATCGACCGCCCGCAACACCCGCTGGCCGCGCCCCAGCAAACCGCCGCCCAGCGGAAAATGGACCGCGAGATCCTCGACACTGAGAATGAGATCGTCGTCCGGCTTCCCGTCACCCGACCTGTCTTGCGGCTCATGCATGGTGGTGACACCTCACCAGGCCGCCAGCCTCCAGAAAATCCGCCGTCGGCGCGACGGTCCTGCAAATATCGGTCGCCTGCGCGCAGCGCGGATTGAACCGGCAGCCATCGGGGAAATTCGTAATGGCCGGGACGACGCCCGCGATCTCCTTGAGCCGGTTGCGGCCAAGCGCTGCGCGGCTGCCCAGCCGCGGCAGCGAGGCGACCAGGCCCTGCGTATAGGGGTGCGAGGGTGCCCGAAAAATATCGGCCGAGCCGCGCTCTTCGACAATGCGGCCGGCATACATGACGGCAACGCGGCGGCAGACATTGGCGACCAGGCCGAGATCGTGGCTGATCATCAGGATCGCCGTTCCTCGCTCGGCGCATAGATTCCGCATCAGCTCGATGATTTCCGCCTGCACGGTGACATCGAGCGCGGTGGTCGGCTCGTCGGCAATCAGAAGGTCCGGACCACATGCGAGTGCGATGGCGATCATCACGCGCTGGCGCATGCCGCCCGAAAGCTGGTGCGGGTAATCCTTCACCCTGCGCTCGGGTGCGGGGACGCGAACACTCGCCAGCGCCTCGACCGCCAGTTGGTTGGCCTCCCGCCAGCTCTTGCCCTTGTGCAGCACGAACATCTCGGCGATCTGCCGTCCCACGGGCGAGACCGGGTTCAGCGCCGTCATCGGCTCCTGGAAGATCATGGCAATGCGATTGCCGCGCAGCGCACGTTGCTCGGCCGTTGAAAGTCCCTGGATCTCACGGCCCTCAAATCGGATGGCGCCGGCGCCAATCGAGAGCGGCTGGCGCAACAGGCCGATCAAGGCGAGGGCCGAAATGCTCTTGCCGCAGCCGGATTCGCCGACAAGGCCGAACGTTTCGCCGCGATCGATGCGGAATGAAACGCCCTCCGCGGCGGGAACCTTGCCCGATCCGTTGTCGAGATCGATGCGCAAATCCTCGACTTCGATCAGCGGCGCGCCCGTCATGACCGCCGGCTCCGCGATTGGGGATCGAGAATGTCACGCAGGCCATCGCCGAGCAGATTGAGGCCGAGCACCGTGAGAAAGATGGCGAGGCCGGGAAACACTGAGAGCCACGGCGCCGTCGTGATCTGGTCGCGGGCTTCCGACAACATGCTGCCCCAGCTTGGAAACGGCGGGCGGACGCCGAGGCCGAGGAACGACAAGGCAGCTTCGGACAGGACCGCGCTGCCCATGCCAAGCGTGCCGATGACGATGATGGGTCCGAGCATGTTCGGCAACAGCTGCGTGATCATGATGCGCAGATCGCTATAGCCGAGCACGGTGGCCGCCTGCACATAGCCCTGGCTCTTGAGCGACAGCGCCGAGGCCCGTGCGATCCGGCAGGTGAAAGACCAGTTGGTCAAGCCGAGCGCAATGAGCAGGCTGGTCAGCCCAGGTCCCAGCACCGCCATGATGGCGAGCGCGAAGATCAGCGAGGGGATCGCGAGCATGAGATTGGTCAGGCCGTTGACGACATCGTCCCACCAGCCGCCCCAATAGCCGGCGCTCAGGCCCAATCCCACGCCGATGACGCTGTTGATGAGTTGCGAGACGATACCGACCGTCAGCGAGATGCGCGCGCCGTACACGACGCGCGAATAGATGTCGCGGCCCTGCCCGTCGGTGCCGAACCACCAGGTCCAGCTCGGCGGCTCTTCGGCATTCATCAGATTCGCGTCCAGGACAGGGTCGGTGTGCGCGAGCCAGGGCGCGAGCAGGCCGACGACAATCGCAAGCGCGAACAAGGCACCGCCGATGATGAGATTGGCGCGGAGCTTCATGCGTATCTGATCCTGGGATCGATTACGCCGTAGAGCAGGTCGATCAGCAGATTGATCGCGAGAAAGAACAGCACCACCACGAGAATGGAGCCCTGGACGGCGGGAATGTCGCGCTGGAGCACGCTGTCGACCAGCAGCGAGCCGATGCCCGGCCAGGAGAACAATTTCTCGACGACAACAGCCTGCCCCATCAGCGCGCCGAATTGCAGGCCGACCGTCGTGAGAATGAGGACGAGCGCATTGCGCATGACATGCCACTTCACGACCCGGGTCTCGCTCATGCCCTTCGAGCGCGCCGTGCGAACGAAATCCGCGGTCATGATCTCGAGCACCGCGGCGCGTGTCGTCCGGGCCAGCAGCGCCATCGGCGAGACGCCGAGTGTCACGGCAGGCAAGATCAGATATTTGCCTCCGCCATCGCCATAACCAAAACTCGGCAGCCAGCCGAGTTTCAGAGCGAACAGATACATCAACAGCAGCCCGAGCCAGAACTTGGCCAATGACAGGCCCGACACCGCCAGGACCATCGCTGCGCTGTCGACAAGACCGCCCGGCCGCAATGCGGCGACGAAGCCGAGCGGCACGCCGACCACGACCGCAATCGCCATGGATGCGAAGATCAGTTGCAGCGTCGGCCATGCCCGCTTGGCGATCATGGTCGTGACCGGCTCGCGGGTCCGGAACGACGTGCCGAAATCACCGGTCGCGAGCTTGGCGATATAGGTGCCGAAGCGGATGTAGACGGGCTCGTCGAGGCCGAGCTGCTTCTTCATGCGCGCCTCGACCTGCGGATCGCTGTCGTCGCTCATGGTCGAGACGATGCTGCCGGGAACGACGCTGAACAGCGCAAACACCAGCAGCACGACGGCAAGCACGGTTGGGATGGTTTGCAGGAGACGACGGATCAGGAAGGAGAGCATCGGCCTTTGTCCTCTCTCCCTCCATCGTTTGCTACGACGGAGGGAGCGCGAGAGCGCGTGTCACTTCGCGGGCGAGGTCGCGTCGACCCAGAGGTCTTCGACGTTCTGATGGGTCAGCTCGGTGGCGTTCAACTGAACGCCCTTGAGCCACGGCTGCACGGCCATGACCGCCTTGTTGTAGTTGAAGAACCACACCGGCGCCTCGTCATAGAGCAGCGCATTGGCCTTTTGCAGCAGCTGGCCGCGCTTTGCGGAATCGTCGGTCTGCCCGGCTTCGTCGATCAGCTTGTCGAAGTCGGCGTTCTTGAAGTTCATGTAGTTGCAGGCTGTTTGTGGCGTCGCCGAATGGAAACATTTGAGGGCGGCCTGGGGATCCGGGCCGGTCTGCTGGGAATAGACATAGGCCTGGTAGTCGCCGCTGCGAACCACCTCCGATAGCACTGCGGCCTCGACCTGCTTGACTTTGGCCTTGATGCCCACCCGGTCCAGCATCGGAATGACGGCCGTGACGATCGGCAAGCCCCAGCTTTCATTCTGGCTGGTGGTCCATTCGAATTCGAAGCCGTTGGGATAGCCGGCGTCCGCGAGCAGCTGCTTGGCCTTCGCGGGATCGAAGGGATAGGGCTTCATGGTCTTGTCGTAGAGCGGAGAGGTCAGCGGCAGCCAGCTGGTGGCGCGGTAGGCCTTGCCCTTGACCAGCTTGTTGATGATCAAATCGGTATCGATCGCATAGTTGATCGCCTGCCGGACCCGCTTGTCGGCGAACGGCTTGAAGGCGGGATTCATCCCCATGTAACGCGTGAAGACCTCGGCGACTTCGACAATGGTGCCCTTGAGGTCGGGGTCGGCCTGATAGGCGACATATTGCGCAGGTCCCAGCACCGAAGTGTCGATCTCCTTGTTGCGGAAGGCGACATCGCGTGCCGCGGCCTCACCCATGACCGACACAATGAGCTTGTCAGCGTAGGGCTTGCCGGGCTTGTAGAACCGGTCCCACCGCTCCAGCACGATGCGCGATCCCGGCACGTGCTCGACGAACTTGAATGGCCCAAGGCCAATCGGATGCTGGATGAAGCTGTCCTTGGCAGCCTCGTCGGCGGGATAGATCGAGGTCAGCGCGGTGAAGAGGTAGAAGCCCGGATCGACCTTCTCGGTCAGCTTCATCTCAACGGTGAAATCGTCGATCTTCTTCAGGCCGGAGATGTCCTTGGCTTTGCCCTTCTCGACGTCGGCCGCGCCCTCGATGATCCGGACATAACGCGCGCCGGGATAGGCCTTGCTGCCGTCCATGATGCGATTATAGGACCAGATGACGTCGTCGGCCGTCATCTTGCGGCCATTGTGGAAATAGGCGTCGTCGCGCAGCTTGAAGGTGTAAACGAGCCCACCGCCGGAAACGATGACCTCCTTGGCCAATTCCGGAACCGGCTTTCCTTCGGCAGAATCCCAGATGTAGAGCGACCGGTGCAGACCCTTGGCGTAGATCTCGTCCTGGGCGCGCTGGGTGGTGTGAATGTCCAGGCTAGTGAAACTCGAACCATAGGGCGCCGTCATGCGGATGGTTCCGCCCTTGTGCGGTGTCTGCGCCTCCGCTGACCCGGCGAGCGCCAGTCCCAAACCCGCGACGATCGCCATTACCCTGAAGATCATTTGTCCTCCAACCATGCGGAAGTCGTCCGATCCGCGATTTGAGCATTCACGGCATGTCGAGCGCAAGCGCCTCTTTTCATGTTGATGGCGATCCGGAGCCCCCAATTTAGGCGTACGCAGCCCTAGTCGGCCGTAAACTCCGGCATCCAGCTGCGCAGCTCGCGGGCGGCGGCCGTGACGCTGGCGATGTCGGGAAACTCCGCCGTATCCACCATCAACGTGCGCGCGAGGCCGACGCTGCGCGCTTCGCTGACGGCCCGCCTGCGCGGGTCTTCGATCAGCTCGAAGTCGATATTGTGGGCGAGGCCGAAGATGCGGCGGTTGATCTTGGCACCGGCAAAGCCGACGGTGTCGGCGAACAGCCGCTGCATATAGGCCTGCCGCTCGGCTTCCAGCCGCGCACCGCCCTTCCCTCCGCCGAATAGGGTGGCCGGATAGGCATCGCCCCTTGCATCGGTCCGCCAAAGGTCGAGGAATTTGCGAGCGAACTCGTTCCACACCGTTTCCACGGTCTCCAGCACCCAGCCCTCGAACGCGCGCCGCTCGCCGGGCGAGCGCTCGTGGCCGGCGGAAGCGAAGAAGGCCATCAAGAGATTGGCGATGACGGCGCCGACGTCGAACCCCATCGGGCCATAGAACGCGAATTCGGGATCGATCACGCGCGTCTCGGTTGCCGTCACCATGATCGAACCGGTGTGGAGATCGCCATGGAGCAGCGCTTCCGGGCTCGCCATGAATTTCAGCTTGAGGCGGGAGACCGCGACATGCAGGTCCATATCCTCGCGCAGCTCTGCGGCAACCGCATCGAGATACGGCGCGGTCCAGCGGTTCTGCTCGGCGATGCGGTAGGGATCGGTGAAGATCAGATCTTCGGTGATCTTGCAGAGCGCATGGTTGCCGGCAAACGCCGCGATGCCCTCCTTCTTCTCCGCGGCGGAAAGCGCGAGGTCTGAGGTGAAGAACAGATTCTGCGCCATGAAGGTGGTGATGTCACCGACGAAGCGCGGATAGTGCGTTCCGGCAACGAGCCCCCTGCGCATGATGATGTGGGGCTCGATCAGCTCCATCACAGTCAGCGCCAGCGCCTTGTTGTGATGCAGCAGCGCCGGCACCAGGCCGGGCGCGAGCTGGGCCTGCCGGGACAGGGCCAGATATTCATAGTGCGCCCGCGACAGCGGCAGCGGCCAGCTCTCGCCGACGAGACGGACGTAAGGCAGCGCCTGCTTCACGGCGACGCCGCCGCGGTCGCCCTTCACGATGAAAACGAGATTGAGATTGCCGTCGCCGACCTCGGTGATCGACCAGGAGGCCGGCTCGGCACCGAGCAGCGCCGCGATATCCGGAACGCCTGCGAGATAGTCCCGCAAGGCCGCCTCATGCAGAATCCGATAGTCCCCTGCCCGGTCCCCGGTCATGACGATCCCATCCCATGCTAGGCATGGCCGGATCGTTACTCCCGCTCCAGGAAGCTCGAGCCGATCTCGGCCTTTCTTTTGATCGGATCGTAATCGCAATAGACGCTGTCCGCCACCAGCGTGTAGCTGGCGCTGACGGTGTATTTGTCGAGCTTGACCGAATTCAGCCCGATCACCGAGGTGCTCCTGCCGCCGTTCCATTTGAACGGCGTCGAGCTCGGCGCCCGCTCGCAGGCCGCCACGGCCTCGTTGAAGACATAGCCCTCGACGAACGCCTTCAGCGTCCGCACCTGCACGGCCATCTTCCACTCGACATAGCCGATGGCGCCAAGACCGGCGACGATCAGCACCAGAAGCGCAATGACGATCCTCTGAAAAGTCATTCGTCCCCCCTAAACAATACGCAATCAGGAAAATCGAGCCAAGAAATCTAGAACGGCATTCCCATCAATTTCGATAGGCGTTCGATCGAGAGATAGCCGGCCTGATAGGCCGCCATGGCGAGGCCATAGATGATCGCCGAGATGATCGTGGTCCAGATCAGCTTGCGCTTCATGCCGGTGAGGATCGGTGCGCCTGGGTCTGTGCCGGGCGCGCCGACGCCGTCCTCGTGCTGGCTGCGGACACCGAACGGCAGCGTCAAGAACAGCGCGATCCACCAGATGACGAAGTAGATCGCGAGAGCGGTCGATATCTGGATGGCCATGGTTCGGCCCTATGCCTGCTCGATTTCGACGAGTGCGCCCGAAAAATCCTTCGGATGCAGGAACAGTACCGGCTTGCCGTGGGCGCCGATCTTCGGCACGCCGTCACCGAGCACGCGCGCGCCCTCCTTCACCAAGGTGTCGCGCGAGACGATGATGTCGACGACCTCGTAGCAGATGTGGTGGATGCCGCCGTCGGCATTGCGCTCGAGGAACTTTGCGATCGGCGAGGTCTCGCCGAGCGGCTCGATGAATTCGATCTTGGTGTTGGGCAGCGTCGCGAACACGGTGGTGACGCCATGCTCGGGCAGCGCGACGGCTTCCGAGATCTGCGCCCCGAACGCCGCGCCGTAGATCCTGGCAGCCTTGATGGCGTCCTTTGTGGCGATCGCCACATGGTTGAGCCGGCCCAGCATATTCTTCTCCCTCAAAGCATGATCCGGAAAAGTGCGAAGCGGTTTTCCGAAAAGATCATGCTTAAACAACTAGACTGTCAGGACATGTACCAGACAGGGGGGCTTTTTGCCCCAATGTTCGTTGATCACGGCACGGACAGCGCGTCGCACCGACTCGCCCAGCGCGTCAGCATCACGGCGGCGCGCCTTTGGCAGGCCCTCGATGGTGGAGACCACGGCATCGAAAACGAGATCGTCGAGGGGTTCGCCCGCCCGGTTCTTCTCGGGGATGCCGACGAGATCGACCTCGGGATCGTCGGCCAACTCGCCCTGCTCGGTCATGGCGATGGCCACGAAGGCGCAGCCCGAAAACGCCATCCGGCGCCGCTCGGACACCGCGCGCGACTTGGAATCCTCCAATATCGTGCCGTCCTTGTAGAGACGACCCGCGGGCACCTGGCCGATGATGCCGGGATCGCCTGGGCCGAGCTTGACGAGATCGCCATTGCGGACGACCAGCACGCGCGGCACGCCGGCGGCGCGCGCGAGCTTGGCGTGCTCGTGCAGATGCAGCGCCTCGCCATGGACGGGGATCAGAAGCTGTGGCCTGACCCAGGCGATCATGTCGCGCAACTCGTCGCGGCGCGGATGGCCGGAAACGTGGACCAGATGGTCGCGATCGGTGATGACCTCGACTCCCTGGAGCACCAGATTGTTGATGATCGAGCCGACCGCCTTCTCGTTGCCCGGGATGGTGCGCGAGGAGAAGATCACGCAGTCGCCGCGGTTGAGGGTGATCTCGGGATGGTCGTCATTGGCAATGCGCGCCAGCGCCGCGCGGGCCTCGCCCTGGCTGCCGGTACAGAGCGCCAGCACCTTGTCATGCGGCAGATGGCCGTAGACATCGGTCGAGCGGAAGCTCTGGACGCCGTCGAGATAGCCGGTCTCGCGCGCGACCTGCGACACGCGCTCCATCGCGCGTCCGACCACGACGACTTCGCGGTCAGCGGCCTTGGCGGCGTCGGCGACCGCCTTGATGCGCGCGACGTTGGAGGCGAAGGTCGTCACCGCGACGCGGCCCTTGGCGGCCTTGACCAGGTCGGCGATGGTCCTGGCGACTTCGGATTCGGACGGCGAGCGGCCGTCGCGCACGGCGTTGGTGGAATCGCCGATCAAGGCGATCACGCCCTCGTCGCCCAGTTCGCGCAGCCGCTTTTCGTCAGTCGGGCGGCCGATGATCGGGGTCGGATCGATCTTCCAGTCGCCGGTGTGCAGCACGGTGCCGATCTCGGTGTGGATCGCGAGCGCATGCGATTCCGGAATCGAATGCGCGACCGGGATGAACTCGACGTTGAACGGGCCGATATCGATGCGGCTGCCTGACGGCACCACCGTCACCGGGATTTTTGGCGCATTGCGCTCAGCGGCGCATTTGGCTTCGAACAGCGCGGCGCTGAATTGCGTCGCATAGATCGGGCATTTCAGCCTCGGCCAGAGATCGATGATCGCGCCGAAATGGTCCTCATGGGCATGGGTCAGCACCAGGCCCATCAGGTTCTTGCGTTCCTTCTCCAGGAAGCTGATGTCGGGCATGATCAAATCGATGCCCGGCAGATGCTCCTCGTCGCCGAAGGAAACGCCGAGATCGACCGCGAGCCAGGCCCGCTGCTGGCGGTTGCCGAGGCCGTAGATCGACAGGTTCATGCCGATCTCGCCAACACCGCCGAGCGGTGCAAATACCAGTTCGTCAGACTTCGCCATCACGCAGCTCCCACGGAGGCGGCCGAACCAAAGAACACCTCGCCGGCCGCCACCGGCAGGCGTCGGCCGTCAGCGGTGCGGACGATCAGGCAACCGGTGTCGTCGATCGTGTCGAAAATGCCTTCCAGCGTCGTCGCTCCCGTGTTGATCGCAACCCGCTCGCCGAGGCCAGCGGCGCGCTCCAGCCACAGTTTTCGGATCTCGGCGAAGCCGCGACCATTGTCCCAGATGCCGCGGAATTCCACCCAGGAATCCGTCAGTGCCGAAAACAGCTCTTCCGCGCTGATCTGGACGCCGAGGGCTGCGAGCGACACCGCCGGCGTCGGCGTGCCTTCCGGAGCCGCGACGATGTTGGTGCCGATACCGACGACGATGGCAAGGCAATCGCCGACGGCTTCGGCCTCCAGCCCAATGCCGACCAGCTTCTTGCCGTTGGCCAGGACGTCATTCGGCCATTTCAGGGCATATCGCGGCCTCTCAGGGCCAAGCCGCAGCGCGGCCTCGAGGCTGACCTTCTCCAAGGCGGCCTCCTCCGCCAGCCCCGCGGCAAAGCCGATCGTGGCGGCAACCGCGGGGGCCACGTCCACGACCTCGAGCACGCTGGCGGCCAGATTGCCCCGCGGCGAGATCCAGGCGCGCTGGCGTCGGCCGCGGCCGGCGGTCTGCTCGGAGGTCACGAACCAGGTCGGGCCGCGCTCGCCCGAACGCGCGCTTTCGATCGCGTCGGTGTTGGTCGAGCCGGTCCGTTCGAGGGCTGCGAGCTTGTAGCCCGCCGAAATGGCGCGAGGACCGAGCGCGAACCCCATCCTAGAACAGCGACTTGGCGGCGGCGGAGGCAACGCTCACCACCGGACCCGCGATCAGCGCAAACAGGATGTTGAACAGGCCAAAGACCGCCAGCACCGTCTTCACCTCGACGCGCACCGGATCGACCTGACCGGCCGGCTCGTCGAAATACATCGTCTTGACGATGGTGAGATAGTAATAGGCGCCCACGACGCTGGAGAGCACGCCGATCACGGCGAGCGTGAACAGGTTCGCCTTGATGGCGGCGACGAAGACGTACCATTTGGCGAAGAAGCCGGCGAGCGGCGGAATGCCGGCAAGCGAGAACAGCAGCATCGCGAACATGAAGGCGAGCAGCGGATTGGTGCGCGACAGGCCGGCGAAATCGCTGATCTGCTCGACGGCCTGGCCGTTGCGCTTCATCGACAGAATGACCGAGAACGAGCCGAGCGTCATCGCGACATAGATCACGATGTACATCAGCACGCCCTGCGCGCCTTCGACCGTGCCGGAGGCAAGGCCCACCAGGGCAAAGCCCATATGGCCGATCGAGGAATAGGCCATCAGGCGCTTGATATTGCTCTGGCCGATCGCGGCGAAGGAGCCGAGCACCATCGAGGCAATCGCCACGAACACCAGGATCTGCTGCCACTGCGAGACGATGCCGGGGAACGCGGTCAACGTGACGCGGGTGAAGACGGCAAGTGCGGCGACCTTCGGGGCCGAAGCGAAGAACGCGGTGACCGGCGTCGGCGCGCCCTCGTAGACGTCAGGCGTCCACATGTGGAACGGCACGGCCGAGACCTTGAAGCAGAGGCCGGCAAGCAGGAAGACCAGGCCGAACACCAGGCCGACATTCGCGGCCGTCGCCGCCGTTGCGATCCCGGCAAAGCTGACCGTGCCGGTGAAGCCGTAGATCAGCGAGGCGCCGTACAGCAACATGCCCGAGGACAGCGCGCCCAACACGAAATACTTCAGGCCGGCTTCGGTCGACTTGGCGTTGTCGCGGTTCGAGGCCGCCACGACGTAGAGCGCGAGCGACATCAGCTCGAGGCCGAGATAGAGCGAGATCAAATCGCCGGCCGAGATCAGCACCATCATGCCGAGCGTCGAGAGCAGCACCAGGATCGCATATTCGAAGATCCGGCGAGACGGATCCGACAGGAACTCGGTCGACAGCACCAGCGTCACCGCCGAGCCGATCAGCGCCAGGATCTTCATGAAGCGCGCGAAATCATCGACGATGAAGCTGCCGCCGAAGGTGACCTGCTTGCCCGCAGGCAGCATATATTCGAGCACACCGACCACGATCAGGAGCAGCACCGCGAGCGTCGTGACCGTCTTGGTGGTCTCCTGCCCGCGATAGGCCCCGAGCATCAGAAGCGCCATGGCGCCGACCGCGAGCACAAGCTCGGGCAGCACCGGCGCCAGTTGATAACCTGCAGTCGAAAAGCTCATGGCGATATCCTGACCTGCCCGCTCACTGGAGCAGTGCGGCGGCCTTCACGGCCGTCACAGCGGTGTTGTAATTGTTGACGAGTTGCTGGACCGAGGCCGCCGACATGTCGAGCACCGGCTTCGGATAGATGCCGAACAGGATCGTCAGTGCGATCAGCGGGAACAGCGTCAGGCACTCACGGAAGGTGAGATCCTTCATGCTCATCAGCGACGGCTTGACCAGCGCCCCGAACACGACCTTGCGGTAGAGCCACAGCGCATAGCAAGCCGACAGGATCACGCCGAAGGTGGCGAAAAATGCAGTCGGGACCGAGACCTTGAAGGTGCCGAGCAACGTCATGAACTCGCCGACGAAGCCGGAGGTGCCGGGCAGACCGACATTGGCCATGGTGAAGATCATGAAGGTCAGCGCGTAAAGCGGCATCCGGTTGACAAGGCCGCCATAGGCCGCGATCTCGCGGGTATGCATGCGGTCGTAGACGATGCCGACGCAGAGGAACAGCGCGCCGGAGACGATGCCATGCGAGATCATCTGGAACACGCCGCCGGCGACGCCCTGCATGGTGCCGGCGAAGATGCCCATGGTGACGAAGCCCATATGCGCGACGGAGGAATACGCAATCAGCTTCTTCATGTCCTCCTGCATCAGGGCCACCAGTGAGGTGTAGATGATGGCGATGGCCGAGAGCACGAACACCAGCGGTGCGAAGTCATGCGAGGCCAGCGGGAACATCGGCAGCGAGAAACGCAGGAAGCCGTAGCCGCCCATCTTCAAGAGGATCGCGGCCAGCACCACCGAGCCCGCCGTCGGCGCCTCGACGTGCGCGTCGGGGAGCCAGGTGTGCACCGGCCACATCGGCATCTTCACCGCGAACGAAGCGAAGAACGCAAGCCAGGCCCAGGTCTGCAACGACCGCGGCACCGCGGTGTGCATCAGGGTCGGGATGTCGGTGGTGCCGCCGTTCCAGTACAGCGCCATGATGGCGAGCAGCATCAGCACCGAGCCGAGCAGCGTGTAGAGGAAGAACTTGAAGGACGCGTAGACCCGGCGCGGACCACCCCAGACGCCGATGATCAGGAACATCGGGATCAGGCCGCCCTCGAAGAACAGATAGAACAGCACGAGATCGAGCGCCGAGAAGGTGCCGATCATCAGCGTTTCCAGGATCAGGAACGCCATCATGTATTCGCGGACGCGGTTGGTGATCGCCTTCCAGCTCGCGACGATGCAGAACGGCATGATCGCGGTGGTCAGGATCACCAGCGGCAGCGAGATGCCGTCGACGCCCATGTGGTAGGTGATGCCGGTGGCAAGCCAGGCCGCCTTCTCGACGAACTGGAAGTCGGCGTTGGACGGGTCGAAACGCATCACCAGGAGCACCGACACCGCGAAGGTGATCAAGGTGGTCCACAGCGCGATCCAGCGCGAGTTGCGCCGGGCGGCCTCGTCATCGCCGCGGCTGAGATACACGATCAGCGCGCCGACCAGCGGCAGGAAGGTCGTGACCGATAGGATGGGCCAGGTCGTCATTTACTGGCCTCCAAAGCCGAACATAAACCAGGTGATCAGGCCGGCGGCGCCGATCAGCATGGCAAACGCGTAGTGATAGAGATAGCCGGTCTGGATCTTCACGACGTTGCGGGTGACGTCCAGCACGCGGGCCGAGATGCCGTCGGGTCCGAGGCCGTCGATGATGAAGCCGTCGCCCTTCTTCCAGAGCTGGTAGCCGATCCACTTCGCCGGACGGACGAAGATGACGTCGTAGAGCTCGTCGAAGTACCATTTGTTGAGCAGGAACTTGTACAGCATCGGCTGGGTGTTCGCGAGCTCGACCGGGAGGTAGGGCTTGCGGATGTAGAACGTGTAGGACACCACGAAGCCCAGCGCCATCATGATGAAGGGCAGCCACCCGAGCAGCGGCGGCATGTGCTCCATATCCTCGAGGATATGCGGATTCATCTTCACGGACTCGCGGAAAAACTCCTCCACACCATGAGGCCCGGTGAAGAGCTCCTTGAACGGGAAGCCGGCGAGGATCGAGCCGATCGCGAGAACGCCGATCGGAATCAGCATCCAGATCGGGCTTTCGTGCGCGGCCTCGTAATGCTCCTGGTTGTGCGGTTCACCGAAGAAGGTCTTGAACACCAGACGCCATGAGTAGAACGAGGTCAGGCCGGCGGCCGCGATCGTCAGCAGATAGGCATACATCGAGAACGGATTGTGCGAGGCGTAGGCGGACTCGATGATCGCATCCTTGGAGAAGTAGCCGGCGAACAGCGGGAAACCGGTCAGCGCCAGCGTACCCACGGTCATCACCCCGAACGTATAGGGGATCTTGCGCCAGAGACCGCCCATGTTGCGGATGTCCTGCTCGTGGTGCATCGCATAGATCACCGAGCCGGAGCCCAAGAACAAGAGCGCCTTGAAGAAGGCGTGCGTGAAGAGGTGGAACATGCCGACCGAATAGGCCCCTGCCCCCATCGCCACGAACATGTAGCCGAGCTGCGAACAGGTCGAGTACGCAACGATGCGCTTGATGTCGTTCTGGACGAGACCGATGGTCGCCGCGAAGAACGCGGTCGTCGCGCCGAAGAACATCACGACGGCCTGCGCGTTCGGCGCAAGCTCGAACAGCGGCGACAGGCGCGCTACCATGAAGACGCCGGCGGTGACCATGGTCGCGGCGTGGATCAGCGCCGACACCGGCGTCGGGCCTTCCATCGCGTCCGGCAACCAGGTGTGCAGCAGGAACTGAGCCGACTTGCCCATCGCGCCCATGAACAGCAGCAGGCAGGTCAGGGTCAGCGCATCGGCATGCCAGCCGAGGAAGTCGATGGTCTTGCCGGTCAGGCCGGGCGCCTGGTGGAAGATGGTCTCGAAATCGGTCGAGTTGGTCAGGTAGAAGATCGCGAAGATTCCGAGCGCGAAGCCGAAATCGCCGACGCGGTTGACCACGAAGGCCTTGATCGCCGCCGCATTCGCCGACGGCTTCTGGTACCAGAAGCCGATCAGGAGATAGCTGGCGAGACCCACGCCTTCCCAGCCGAAGAACAGCTGCACGAGGTTATCAGCCGTCACCAGCATCAGCATGGCGAAGGTGAACAGCGAGAGATAGCCGAAGAAGCGCGGCCGGTTCGGATCCTCGTCCATGTAGCCGATGGAATAGAGGTGCACGAGCGAGGACACGGTGGTGACCACGACCAGCATCACGGCGGTGAGCGTGTCGACCCGCAGCGTCCAGTAGACTTGCAAGTCGCCGGAGAAGATCCAGGGCAGCAACTGGATCCGGGCGTCGTGGCCATTGAAGCCGACATCAACCAGCGTCATCCAGGACAGCGCGGCCGCCACGAACAGCAACGCCGTGGTGATCAGCTCGGCGCCGCGCGAACCCGTGGCGGCCGGCTCGACCGGGCCGTGGGCGTGATCGTCGTGCGCGTGATCGTCGTGGCCATGGTCGTCATGGGCCGCCGCCGCATGGGCGTCGCCGTGACCGTGGTCATCGTGATGCTCGACCGTGTCGCCACTGGGATTGCGGGCATGCGCGCCGAACAGCGCGATCAGGCCAGCCAGAATGGCGCCCAGCAGAGGCAGAAAGACAATTGCCTGGACCATGACTGAGCTCAGCCCTTCATCAGATTGACGTCCTCAACCGCGATCGAGCCACGGTTGCGGAAATAGACCACCAGGATAGCGAGACCGATCGCGGCTTCAGCAGCCGCGACCGTCAAGACCAGCAGCGCGAAGACCTGGCCGACGATGTCGCCGAGGAAGGTCGAGAACGCCACCAGATTGATGTTGACCGAGAGCAGGATCAGCTCGATCGACATCAGGATGACGATGATGTTCTTGCGGTTCAGGAAGATGCCGAGGATCCCGAGCGTGAACAGGATCGCGCCGACCGCCAGGTAATGTCCGAGCCCGATCGTCATTTCACCCACTCCGCCGCGTCGCTGTCCTGGAGCCCCTGCCCCGACGCGACCTTGCGCATCGCCATCGCCATCTCCGGCGTGCGCGCATTCTGAACGTTGATGTCCTGCCGCTTGACGCTCGCCTTGTGGCGCAAGGTCAGCACGATGGCACCGATCATCGCGACCAGCAGCACCATGCCCGAGAGCTGGAAGTAGTGGATGTACTTCGTATAGAGCACGAGCCCGAGCGCCTCGGTATTGCTGACATTGGTCGGGATCGCCGCCGTGATCGTCTTGCTCACAGTGGGATTGATGACCCAGAAGCCGACGGTGAGCAGCAGCTCGAACAGGAAGATGCCGCCGATCACCAGACCGACCGGCAGATATTCGATGAAGCCCTCGCGCAGCTCGAGGAAGTCGACGTCGAGCATCATGATCACGAACAGAAACAGCACCGCGACCGCGCCGACATAGACGACGATCAGGATCATCGCCAGGAATTCGGCGCCCATCAGCACGAACAGGCCGGAGGCGTTGACGAAGGCGAGGATCAGGTACAGCACGGAGTGAACGGGATTGCGCGAGACAATCACCATCACCGCCGAAGCGACGCAGACGCCGGCGAAGAGATAGAAGAACAGCGCGGGAAGGATCATGCTCTCATCTCACCGGTACGGCGCGTCGAGCTCGATCGCTTTTGCGATCTCGCGTTCCCAGCGGTCGCCGTTGGCGAGCAGCTTGGCCTTGTCATAGAACAGTTCCTCGCGGGTCTCGGTCGCGAACTCGAAGTTCGGGCCTTCGACGATGGCGTCGACCGGACAGGCCTCTTGGCAGAGGCCGCAATAGATGCACTTCACCATGTCGATGTCGTAGCGCACGGTGCGGCGGGTGCCGTCGTTGCGGCGCGGGCCGGCCTCGATGGTGATGGCCTGCGCCGGGCAGACGGCTTCGCACAGCTTGCAGGCGATGCAGCGCTCTTCGCCGTTGGGATAGCGGCGCAAAGCGTGCTCACCGCGGAAACGCGGCGAGATCGGTCCCTTCTCGAACGGATAGTTCAGCGTCGGCTTCGGCTGGAAGAAATAGCGCATGGCGAGGAAGAACGCCGAGACGAATTCCGACAGCAGGAGCGAGCGTGCAGTGGCGTTGATGTTGATACCCATGACGGCCCTCACTTCGGCGCGATGCCGGCGAACTGGAGCACGCCGGCCACCACGACCACCATCGCCAGCGACAACGGCAGGAACACCTTCCAGCCGAGGCGCATCAGTTGGTCGTAGCGGTAGCGCGGCACAATCGCCTTTGCCATCGCGAACAGGAAGAACATGAAGAACACTTTGAGCGAGAACCAGATGATCCCCGGCACCCAGTTGAAGGGCGGCAGGTCCACCGGCGGCAGCCAGCCCCCGAGGAACAGGATCGTCGCCAGCGCGCACATCGTGACGATCGCGACATACTCGCCGAGCATGAACAGCAGATACGGCGTCGAGCCGTATTCGACCATGAAGCCGGCGACGAGCTCGGATTCCGCTTCGACGAGGTCGAAGGGCGGACGGTTGGTTTCCGCCAGCGCCGAGACGTAGAAGATCACGAACATCGGGAATAGCGGCCAGACGTACCAGTTCAGGATGGTCAGCTGCGGCAGCCCAATCAGGCTGGCAAGGCCGCGGATATGCTGGGCCTCGACGACTGCCGAGAGGTTCAACGTGCCGGCGCAGAGCAGCACCGTGATGATGACGAAGCCGATCGAGACTTCGTAGGACACCATCTGTGCGGCCGAGCGCAGGGCCGCCAGGAACGGATATTTCGAATTCGACGACCAGCCGGCCATGATGATGCCGTAGATCGACAGCGACGAGATCGCGAAGATGAAGAGGACGCCGACATTGATGTCGGAGATCACCCAGCCGAGATTGGTCGGGATCACCGCCCAGGCCGTGAGCGCGAGCACGCAGGACACCAGGGGGGCCAGCAGGAAGACGCCCTTGTTGGCGCCGGCCGGGATGATCGGCTCCTTCAGCACGAACTTCAGCAAATCGGCGAAGGACTGGAACAGGCCCCAGGGCCCGACCACGTTCGGGCCGCGGCGAATCTGCACCGCCGCCCAGATCTTGCGGTCGGCGAGCAGGATGTAGGCGATCGCGACCAAGAGGATGACGAGCACCATGACGCTCTCCGCGATCATGATGATCAGCGGCCAGAGGAACCCCGTCCAGAATGCGCTTGCGAAAAATTCCATCAGCTCACTCCGCTGCGGTCAGCATCTGCCCGGAGGCAAGCCGCGAGCATTCCGCCATCACGGCAGACGCACGCGCGATTGGGTTGGTCAAATAGAAGTCCTCGACGAGTGGCTTGAACGGCGCCTTTTCCGTCGAGCCGCCCTTGCCCGCGAGCTTCTTGATCTGGTCGGCAGAGCCGGCCTCGATCTGATCGAGACGGATCAGATGCGGCACGGCCTTGAAGATCGCCTGGCGCAGCGCCGCGAGCGAGTCGTAGCCGAGCTTCTTGCCGAGCGCTTCCGACAGCGCACGCACGATCGCCCAGTCCTCGCGGGCTTCGCCCGGCGGGAACGCGGCACGGCCGGTCATCTGCACGCGGCCTTCGGTGTTGACGTAGATCGCGGACTTCTCGGTATAGGCGGCCGCCGGCAGGATCACGTCAGCGCGATGCGCGCCGCGGTCACCATGGGTGCCGATATAGACGACGAAGGTGCCGTCCGGCGCCTTGATCTCGTCGGCGCCGAGCAGGAACAGCAGATCCAGCGTGCCGAAGGTCGTCATCTGCGCTGCGTTCAGCCCGCCAGGACCGGCCACAAAGCCGATATCGAGCGCGCCGACGCGCGAGGCGGTCTCGTGCAGCACGCCAAGGCCGTTCCAGCCGTCCTTCACCGCACCGACGTCGAGCGCAAGCTTGGCGGCCGCGGCAAGGATGGCGGCGCCGTCGTGACGGGAGGCCGCGCCTGCGCCGACCAGGATGATCGGGTTCTTGGCGTTCTTCAGCACGTCCATGAAGGAGTGCTTGCCGGCCGCGAGCTCACCGAGCGTCTCGCTGCCCGCGCCGAGATGGTCATAGTCATAGGTCAGGTCGGCCTTGGCACCGATCACGCCGACCTTGAAGCCGCCGGCGCGCCAGCGCTTGCGGATGCGGGCGTTGAACACCGCCGCTTCCTTGCGCGGATTGGCGCCGATGATCAGCAGCGCATCGGCCTGCTCGACGCCGACCAGCGTCGGATTGAAGATGTAGGAGCCGCGGCCAAGCGCGGGATCGAAGGCGTCACCGCCCTGCACCGCCAGATTGGCCGAGCCGAACTTGGCGAGCAGATCCTTCAGCGCGAACATCTCTTCGACGCCGGCGAGATCGCCCGCGACCGCGCCGATGCGCTTGCCGTCGGTGCGCGCCGCCTTGGCAGCGATCGCAGCGAAGGCCTCGGGCCAGCTCGCCGCGCGCAGCTTGCCGGCTTCACGGATATAGGGCCGGTCAAGACGCTGAGTGCGCAGGCCGTCGACGACGTGGCGGGTCTTGTCGGAGATCCACTCCTCGTTCACGGCCTCGTTGATGCGCGGCAGCACGCGCATCACCTCGCGGCCGCGGGTGTCGACGCGGATCGCAGATCCCACACCGTCCATCACGTCGATCGACTGGGTCTTGCCGAGCTCCCAGGGGCGTGCCGCGAAAGCATAAGGCTTCGAGGTCAGCGCGCCGACCGGGCAGATATCGACGAGATTGCCCTGGAGTTCCGACGTCAGCGCGTGCTGGAGATAGGTCGTGATCTCCATGTCCTCGCCGCGGCCGGTTGCCCCCATCTCGGGCGCGCCGGCGACTTCCGCCGAGAAGCGGACGCAGCGCGTGCACTGGATGCAGCGGTTCATCGAGGTCTTGACCAGCGCGCCGAGATATTTGTCCTCGACCGCGCGCTTGTTCTCGGCGAAGCGGCTGGTGTCGACACCATAGCCCATCGCCTGGTCTTGGAGGTCGCACTCGCCGCCCTGGTCGCAGATCGGGCAGTCCAGCGGATGGTTGATGAGAAGGAACTCCATCACGCCTTCGCGCGCCTTCTTCACCATCGGCGAACGCGTGGAGATTTCCGGCGGCTCGCCCTTGGGACCCGGACGGCAATCGCGCACGCCCCAGGCGCAGCTTGCGACTGGCTTCGGGCCGCCCTTCACTTCGACGAGACACATCCGGCAATTGCCGGCGATCGACAGCCGCTCGTGATAGCAGAAGCGCGGAATCTCGGCGCCTGCGGCTTCGCACGCCTGAAGCAGCGTGTATTCGGCGGGGACATCGATCTCTTTGCCGTCGATGATGAGCTTGGTCATGCTTCCTACTCCGCCGCGACCATGTTCACGGGATCGCGGACGCCGGCATCGTCGATGTCGGCCTTGTGCGAATATTGGTCGATGCGCGCTTCGATCTCGTGACGGAAATGCGCGATCAGCCCCTGGATCGGCCAGGCTGCTGCGTCGCCGAGCGCGCAGATCGTATGGCCTTCCACCTGCTTGGTGACTTCGAGCAGCATGTCGATCTCGCGCTTGTGGGCGCGGCCATCGGCCATGCGGGTGAGAACGCGCCACATCCACCCCGTGCCCTCGCGGCACGGCGTGCACTGGCCGCAGCTCTCGTGCTTGTAGAAATAGGAGATGCGGGCGATCGCACGGATCAAGTCGGTCGACTTGTCCATCACGATCACGGCCGCGGTGCCGAGACCCGAGCGCAGCTTGCTCAAGCTGTCGAAATCCATCTGCGTGTCGATGATCTGCTCCGCCGGCACCATGCGCACCGACGAGCCGCCGGGGATCACGGCCTTGAGGTTGTCCCAGCCGCCGCGGACGCCACCGCAATGCTTCTCGATCAGCTCACGGAACGGGATGCCCATGGCTTCTTCGACGTTGCAGGGCCGCTCGACATGGCCGGAGATGCAGAACAGCTTGGTGCCGACATTGTTCGGACGGCCGATGCCGGCGAACCAGGCAGCGCCACGACGGAGAATGTCCGGCGCGACCGCGATGGACTCGACGTTGTTGACCGTGGTCGGGCAGCCGTACAGGCCGACATTGGCCGGGAATGGCGGCTTCAGCCGCGGTTGGCCCTTCTTGCCCTCGAGGCTTTCGAGCAGCGCGGTTTCCTCGCCGCAGATATAGGCGCCGGCGCCGTGCGCGACGTAGATGTCGAACGGCCAGCCATTGACGTTGTCCTTGCCGACCAGCTTAGCCTCATAGGCCTGGTCGATCGCGGCCTGGAGATGCTCGCGCTCGCGGATGAACTCGCCGCGGACATAGATGTAGCAGGCATGCGCGTTCATCGCGCAGCTTGCGATCAGGCAGCCCTCGATCAGGAGATGCGGATCGTGCCGCATGATCTCGCGATCCTTGCAGGTGCCGGGCTCGGACTCGTCGGCGTTGACGACAAGATAGCTGGGACGACCGTCGGTGGACTCCTTCGGCATGAAGGACCACTTCAGACCGGTCGGGAAGCCGGCGCCGCCGCGGCCGCGTAGGCCGGAGGCCTTCATCTCGTTGATGATCCAGTCGCGGCCCTTGTCGATGATCCCCTTGGTGCCATCCCAGGCGCCGCGGCGCCGCGCACCCTCGAGCCCCCAATCGTGGAGGCCGTAGAGGTTCTTGAAGATGCGGTCCTTGTCCTCGAGCATATCAGTGCTTTCCGATCAACGATTGGCTTGCTTGTAGGCAAGCCCGGCGGCGCAGACGGCGAAGGTCAGCGCCCAGAGCAGACTGGTTTCCTGCGACGCGCTCATCACGAAGCGCTGAAGCAGGAACATGAAGACGGCCGCGCCCGCGGCATGCATGGCAACGAAGCCCCATTTGTTCACGGCTTCGCTCCTTGAAATGGCCTGGTACGAGAGATCACGCATCAGGTGCTCTCCTTCAGCGTGGTCGGTCCGCCGGCCGGCGCGGAGAACTGGCGGCCGTTCTGCGGACCGGGCTTTGGCGGATTGCCGGAGGCAAAACCGTCGAGCACCTTGCCGAAGGTCTCCTTGGTCAGGTCCTCATAGGTGTCCTTGCCGATCAGCACCATCGGCGCGTTCACGCAGGCACCGAGGCATTCCACCTCTTCCCAGCTGAAATTGCCGTCCTTGGAGAGATGGAAGGGATCGTGATGGATCCGGCTCTCGCAGACATGGATGAGGTCTTCGGCGCCGCGCAGGCGGCACGGCGTGGTCCCGCAGACCTGGACGTGGGCCTTCTTGCCGACAGGGGCGAGCTGGAACATCGTGTAGAAGGTCGCGACCTCGAGCACGCGGATATAGGGCATGTCGAGCATGTCGGCGACGACGCGGATCGCGGCCTCCGACACCCAGCCGTCGTGCTGTTCCTGGACGCGCCAGAGGATCGCGATGACAGCGGAGGCTTGCCGGCCGGCCGGATATTTCGCGATCTGCTGCTTCGCGAACGCAAGGTTCTCGTCCGTGAACGCAAAGCTCGCGGGCTGGACTTCCTGGGGCGCTAATCGGCGGACGGACATCTCTTATTCTCTCACTGCATACGGCGCGTGGTTTTCGCATTCAGGGCATTGATCCTGTCCTGCCAGAATGCGCTTGCGGTGCCGAAAACGTTGTAGCCGACGTGGGTCGAAACCTTGATGCGGTCGAGGATCGACAGATCGCTGACGGTCTCAAGCCGGTTGCTGCGCGGATCGAGCACGATCAGCTTCATCGGGGTCTGTTCGAGGATGTAGCGCGACACCGCGTGTGAGCGGTCGCTGCCGTGCTCCTCGCACATGATGACGCTGTCGGCCTGAAGCAGACGGGCGCCGCCCTTGATCGCCTCGATCTCGACGCCCTCGACGTCGAGCTTGATCAGATATTTGCCGTTCGGAGCGACCTTGCCGTCGTCGATGAGGTTGTCCAGCGCGAGCACCGGAACCTCCTCACCGCCATCAGACACATCGCCGGCGATGCTGAAGGCCTCATGCTTGGTGCCGGACAGCCGCGCAGTACCGCGCGATGCGCCGATCGCGCATTTCATGGTCTCGAAGCGGTTACCGTTGATCCGCGAATTGTTGGCGAGCTTCGGATAGTTCTGCCCTGACGGCTCGATCGCGATCGCCTTGTGCGCGCCGAACGGCTTGCTCGATACCAGCACCGACCAGTAGCCGTAATTGGCGCCGCAATCGAGCAGCGTGTAATCGACGTCGATGGAGTCCGCGAACAGCAGCTCGAGCTCGCCCTCATAGCTGTAGGAGCGGTCGAGCAGCTTGCTCCAATAGCCGTCGCCATAGGGGAATTCAAACGCAGCGTCGGGATTGAGCTTGATCGCAATGTTGCGCTTGGGCAGCGTCTTCGCCAGCAAATTGGCGCAGGCGATGTAGCCCATATGCGAGAAGTGCGACGAGATCTTCGCTCCCGTCACCAGCGCCAAGGCAGCCGTCCGCTCCCACAGGTTGGCCCCTTCAAGGGCCCCCGAGGCACGGTCAAACTGGATTGGCGCCTGCGCCATCACCGATCGACCTCTCCGAACACGATGTCGAGCGAGCCCAAGATCGCCGAGACGTCGGCGAGCAGATGGCCGCGGCAGATGTGATCCATCGCTTGCAGATGCGCAAAGCCCGGCGCGCGGATCTTGCACTTGTAGGGCTTGTTGCTGCCGTCGGAGACGAGATAGACGCCGAACTCGCCCTTGGGCGCCTCGACCGCGACATAGACCTCGCCGGCCGGCACGTGGACGCCCTCGGTGTAGAGCTTGAAGTGGTGGATCAGCGCTTCCATCGAGCGCTTCATGTCGCCACGGCGCGGCGGCGCGACCTTGTTGTCCTCGACGACAACGGAGCCCTTCCCGTCCGGTGCGTTCAGCTTCTGGATGCACTGCTTCATGATGCGCACGGACTGGCGCATCTCTTCCATGCGGATCAGATAGCGGTCGTAGCAGTCGCCGTTCTTGCCGATCGGAATGTCGAAATCCATCTCGGCGTAGCACTCATAGGGCTGCGACTTGCGCAAATCCCAGGCCGCACCCGAGCCGCGCACCATCACGCCCGAGAAACCCCACTCCCAGGCTTCCTTCAGCGGCACCACGCCGATATCGACGTTGCGCTGCTTGAAGATGCGGTTGGCGGTGAGCAGGCGATCGAGATCCTCGACCACTTTCAGGAACGGATCGCACCAGGCCTCGATGTCGTTGACCAGCTTTTGCGGCAGGTCCTGATGCACGCCGCCGACGCGGAAGAAGGCTGCGTGCATGCGGCTGCCCGAGGCGCGCTCGTAGAACACCATCAGCTTCTCGCGCTCTTCGAAACCCCACAGCGGCGGGGTCAGCGCGCCGACGTCCATCGCCTGCGTGGTGACGTTGAGGAGGTGCGAGAGGATGCGGCCGATCTCGCAATAGAGCACGCGGATCAACTGGCCGCGGCGCGGCACCTCGATGCCGAGCAGCTTTTCGGCCGCCATGCAGAAGGCATGCTCCTGATTCATCGGCGCGACGTAGTCGAGCCGGTCGAAATACGGGATCGCCTGCAGATAGGTCTTCTGCTCGATCAGCTTTTCGGTACCGCGGTGAAGCAGGCCGATATGGGGATCGACGCGGGCCACGACTTCGCCGTCGAGCTCCAGCACGAGGCGCAACACACCATGGGCCGCCGGATGCTGCGGACCAAAATTGATCGTGAAGTTACGAAGAACTTCGGGTTGCTCGTTCATGATCAGACCTTCGGCCCTGCTTTTTCATCCCCCGGAAGGACCGGATAATCGGCCCCCTCCCACGGCGACAGAAAGTCGAACTTGCGGAATTCCTGGTTGAGCCGGACCGGCTCGTACACCACGCGCTTCTCCTGGTCGTCGTAGCGAACCTCGAGAAAGCCGGTGGTCGGGAAATCCTTGCGCAGCGGATGGCCCTCGAAGCCGTAATCGGTGAGCAGGCGGCGCATGTCGGGATGGCCGACGAAGATCACGCCATAGAGATCATAGGCCTCGCGCTCGAACCAGTCGGCACCGGGAAACACGTCGATCAGCGACGGCACCTGCGTGGTCTCGTCGGCCTGGGCCTTGAGCCGGACCCGCGTGTTCAGCGCCGGGGACAGGAAGTGATAGATCACGTCGAACCGCTTCTCGCGATCGGGATAATCCACCGCCGTGATGTCGGTGAAGTTGATGAAGCGGCAATTTGGGTCGTCGCGGAGGTACTTGACCACCTCGACGATCTTGCTGGCCTCGACATCAACAGTGAGCTGGTTGAAGGCCACCGTGTGACCGGTGGCGGCACCCGGAAGCGCGCTAACGATCGTTTGCCCCAGGGCGTCGAGCTTGCCATCGTCCATGACGTAAAACCTTAGCGTTCGATGGTACCAGTGCGCCGGATCTTCTTCTGAAGCAGCAGCACGCCGTAGAGCAGCGCTTCCGCCGTGGGCGGGCAGCCCGGCACATAGATGTCGATCGGCACGATGCGGTCACAGCCGCGCACGACCGAGTAGGAATAGTGATAGTAGCCGCCGCCGTTGGCGCAGGAGCCCATCGAGATGACGTAGCGCGGCTCGGGCATCTGGTCGTAGACCTTGCGCAGCGCAGGCGCCATCTTGTTGGTCAGCGTGCCGGCGACGATCATCACGTCGGACTGGCGCGGCGAGGCACGCGGCGCGAAGCCGAAGCGCTCGACGTCGTAGCGCGGCATCGACACCTGCATCATCTCGACGGCGCAGCAGGCGAGACCGAAGGTCATCCACATCAGCGAGCCGGTGCGCGCCCAGGTGATGAGGTCGTCGGTCGCAGCCACGAAGAAGCCCTTGTCGGACAGCTCGGAATTGACCTCGAGGAAGAACGGATCATTGGCCCCGACCGGCTTGCCGGTCGACGGATCCAGGATGCCCTTGGGGGCCGGCGTTACGATGGGGCCAGCCGATGGTGCAGGGTTCAATCCCATTCGAGTGCGCCTTTCTTCCATTCATAGGCGAAGCCCACCGTCAGCACGGCGAGGAACACCAGCATGGACCAGAAGCCGGTCGCGCCAAGCTTGCCGAACGCGACCGCCCAGGGAAACAGGAACGCCACCTCGAGGTCGAAGATGATGAAGAGGATGGCGACCAGATAGAAGCGGACATCGAACTTCATGCGGGCGTCGTCGAAGGCGTTGAAGCCGCACTCATACGCCGAGAGTTTTTCCGGGTCCGGCTGCTGGAACGCCACGATGAAGGGGGCGATCAGCAGCACCAGGCCGATGAGGCCCGCTACCCCTATGAAGACGACGAGTGGAAGATAGTTCTGTAGAATGCCGCTCATTGGCGAGCCCTTTTTCCCGCAGCCTCGGGACAGCCGCGGATTCGTCCAGTTTGGAATTGTTCTGAGCCTTAGCGCAGTGCACCAATGGGCGCAAGACACGCTCTTTTTAGGCCCTTTGCCGCCCCCGAAACGGTGGAAATCCCGGAATCGCCCCGCGCTGGTATGGAGCAGATCGGCCAAGCCAGCAAGGGCGGCCCCTCAGCCTCCCCACCGCCGATCATACGCTCCGCGGGAGCATTCTCCCGCAGGCGGCCACACGTCTTGGACGATTATGCTTTCTTGCTGCGGCGCAGCCAGACCCCGAGAACGACAAGCACGGGCGCCCCCACCGTCACCCAGGCGACATACTGGCCGACCGTGCCCCAGAGCAGCGCGGCCAGCAGGCCGGTGATGGTCGCAGCCGCCAGCAGGATAGGTGCAGCAAAGACACGTATCCACAGGTGCGAAGGGCCGGACGAGCCATGCATCACGACGGGACCGGGGCTCGTTTCGCGAATGCGTCAGTGCGGGCGGGTGCACGCTTGCGCCGCCGGGCCAGCCAGAGATAGAGGCCGCTGCCGATCACAACGATCGTGAGCATGTCGAGCGCAGCCCAGATCACTTTCAGCGGCATCCCGCCATAGTCGCCGAAATGCAACGGCTGCGAGATGAAGAGCGCCTGGAGATACAGCGGCAGTGCCCGACTGTCGGCGACCTCCCCGGTTTCGCCGTCGAGCAGAACCGGCTTCAACAGCCGCGCCGTCAGCGCGGTGTCGCCGCGCATGAAGGCTGCGAAATGGTGCGAGGACGTGAACGGCGTGCCCGGAAACGCGATGAAGGCAATCTCCATCTCCGGGGCCGCCTGTCTGGCGCGCGCCACGACGTCATCGAGCGAGGCGAGATGCGATGGCGGCGGCTTGCCGGCATAGGGCGCGACCATGCTGGCAAGCTCGGTCGCCTTCCACTGGTTCAGCATCAGCTCGGCCCAGGTGTTGACGACGCCGGTCAGCCCGACCACCAGCGCCCAGGCCACCGTCACCACCCCGATCAGATTATGCCAGTCCAGCCAGCGCACGCGGCGCGAGGCATGATCGCGGATGGTCGCAAAGCGCAGGCGGCGAGTGAACGGCCAGTAGAGCACCACGCCGGAGACGATCGCGACGGCGAACAGCAGGCCCATCCCGCCAAGAAACAGCTTTCCGGCCTGGCCTGCGAACATGTCGGTGTGCAGCTTGAGCACGATCAGCATCGGCCCGACACCGACCGGCCCGAGCAGCTTGGCCGAGACCGCATCGAAGGCGCGCAAGGTGGCATTGTCGGGTGCGCCGTCGGGGGCGGTGTTGGTGAAGGCGATCACGATCCCGGGCTCGTCCTTGTCCCAGGAAACGTATTGCAGGACGCGACCGGGATCGGCGGCGAGCGCGGCGTCAGCGACGACTTGGGGCGTCGCGCGCGCCGCGCTCGCATGAGCTTCGGGCTGGGGGGCGTAGCCCAGGAGCTCATCGATCTCGTGATGGAAGATCAGCGGCAGGCCGGTCAGGCAGAGCAAAAGCAGGAATACGGTCGAGATCAGGCTGGTCCAGGTGTGGACCACGGACCAGAGCCTGACCGTGCGCGCCTTCACAAAACCCTCCCCTCGCCTGCGCCTACCATTTGTAGGACACGCTGGCGGTGACGCGCCGGCGATCGCCATAGAAGCAGGACGAGGCCGAGGCGCAGCTCGCGACATAGATCTTGTCGGTCAGATTGATCACGTTGATGGCCGTGCGCCAGTTCTGCCATTCGTAGTGGACCGCGAGATCGCCGAGCACCACCGCGGGAACTTCCAGCGTGTTGGCCGTGTCGGCCCAGGACGAGCCGACGTAACGAACGCCGCCGCCGAACCCAAATCCTTCGAGCGGCCCGTCCTTGAAGGTGTAGTCGGCCCAGCCCGAGATCAGCATCTCCGGCGTGTTGGTCGGCGTCTTGCCGATCAGGGTTGGATCGAGATCCTTGCTGGTGAAGAGGTGGTAAGCGGTGAACGAGCCGATCAGCTTCAGCTCCTTGGTCGCATTGGCCACCGCCTCGAGCTCGATGCCGCGCGAGGTCACCTCGCCGGTCTGGTTTTGCAACAGTGCATTCGACGGATCGGTCGTCGCCACATTCTGGCGCTTCAGGTCGAACACCGAAGCGGTGAAATAGCCGTCAAATCCCTTGGGCGCGACCTTGACGCCGATCTCGGCCTGCTTGCCCGTCTCCGGCAGGAACAGCTGGTTCTGCGCGTTGAGGCCGATGATCGGGTTGTAGCTCGTGGCATAGGAGATATAGGGCGCGATGCCGTTGTCAAAATTGTAGATCAGGCCGGCGCGCCCGCTGAACTTGCTGTCGTCGCGTTGGGCAATATTTGCGCCGGTGTCGCGCGCGACCTGCGACGTCTCGACCCAATCATTGCGGCCGCTCAAGACCAGCGTGAAGTTGCCGAGCTTCATCTGGTCCTGGACGTAGGTGCCGGCCTGCTTCTGCGTGATCTGGAAGTTGCGGAACGGCGCGCCCGTGATCGGAATGTCGAGACCATAGGCGGGATTGAAGACGTTGATCGAAGGCACAGTGCCGAAGTTGAACGCCTGATAGTCGTCGATTTGGTACCCCTTCAAATCAACCCCGAACAGCATCGTGTGCTTCACCGGGCCGGTGCCGAAGCGGTACTCTAACTGGTTGTCGAGATCGGCCTGGTTGGCGGTGTTCTTCGCATACCAATTATAGCGACCCATCGTGGCCGTATTGATGTTGTCCCAACCATTGCCGACGAAGCCGCGATAGGTAACGTCGACATGCGCAAACCGCGCGTTCTGCCGGAACGTCAGATCGTCAGTGAGATTGCGCTCGAACTGATAGCCGAGCATCTCCTGCTCGCGCGTGAACTTGTCGACATTGGGATCGCCGACGAAGAAGCTGGTCGGGATCTTGCCGAACGGCGCGCTGGTCACTGTGCCCTGATAGGGCAGGAAGTTGATGCCGCGGGTATCCTGCTTCGAGGCCGAGGCCAGCACGGTGAAGGTCGTGTCGGCATCCGGCTTCCAGGTGAACGACGGTGCGATGAAGTAGTTGTTGTCCGGCGTGAAGTTGACCTGTGTGTTGCCGTTCTGAACCTGGCCGACGACGCGGTAGAACAGCTTGCCGTCCTGGGGCTGCGTCGCGACGGGACCACCGACATCGAAGCCGACATAGGCATTGCCGAAATTGTTGACGCCGGTCTCGATGTAGCGGACCGGCTCGGTCGGCGGCATCTTGCTGATGACGTTGACGATGCCGCTCGGGCTCGATCCGCCATAGAGCACGGCCGACGGGCCGCGCAGCACCTCGACCCGCTCCATGTTCGGCGGCTGGAGCTTCCAGCTCGCATAGGACGTGTAGAACAGCTGCATGCCGTCGAGGAACAGCCCGATGTCATCGGACTTGAAGCCGCGGATCAGCCACCAGTCGTTGCGCGTATCAGCGCCGAAGGTGCCGGCGCGCACGCCGGCGGTGTAGCGCAGGACCTCGTCGAGCTTATTCGGCTTCTGGTCGCGGATCTGCTCCGCACCGATCACCGAGACCGCCTGCGGCGTCTCCATGATCGGCGTGTTGGTCTTGGTGCCGGACGAACTGCGGTTGGCGACGTAGCCGTGGACGGGGCCGCGCGCAGTCTCGACGAAGCCGACATTGCGTTGCGGCTGCGGTTTCCGGTTGTTGGCCACGGCCGTTGAACGCTGCGCGCGGCGCGGAGCAGTCGTCGCCGCGCGGCGGCGCTGTTCCGGCGCGGTGACGGTCACCGACGGCAGGCTCTGCGCGCCGCTTTGCGCCGACGATTGCGCGAGCGACGCCTGCGGCATCAAAACCCAAGCGGACGCGGTCGCCAACACGGCTGACCGCAGCATTCCAAGACTGTTCAACGCGCCACCCCAAAGCTGCATGCTTGATGCGTCATGCCGCCAGTCCCGTGACGGCATGCGTTTGCGGTGACGCTTATGTGAGGGCGCGCGATTTCCCTAATTGAAAGCTTCTTAGAGACGCTCTTAGAAGCGATCCAACATGTCCAAAGATTGCTGAGAGATCAGCGCGGCGCTTTCTCGGCCTCGAGCATCTCTTCCGCTGTCGCAGTGAGACGCTCGATCTGTGCGAGCAAGGTGTCGAACTCGTCCTTGCTCAGATGTTCCAGCAGCCGTCGATTGCGCTCCTGCGCACCGGCGACGATCGCATCATGCGCGGCGAGTCCTGCCGGCGTCAGCGACACCAGCACTTCGCGGCTGTCTTTGGGGTTGGCCGATTTCACGATCAGCTTGCGCGAGACGAGCTCAGCGAGCGCGCGGCTGATCTGTCCCTTGTCCTGGCCGACCGCTTCGGCGAGTCGCGCCACGCTCATCGGCGGACGCCGGCCGAGCGAGGCGACGAGGCCGAATTCGACCGAGGACAATCCGGCGAGCCGCTTGTAGCGCAGGATGGCGCCGCGCTTGAGCAGATTGGCAAGCACCATCAGCCGCGACGACAGCATCACGGTGATCGGTGCGGGCGCCCCGCTGTCGTCGGCCTCGGGCGATGCGCGCCCGTCCCTGCTCTGTGTCTCGCTCATGTCTCACCTGTGCCAAGAAAGCCGTGGTGTGCCAAGCCCGCGCACTGCAGCATCCAAATGCAATTAAGAGGCATTTTGAAAATCGTTGACAATGTCATCTATCTACCCTTCACTGGGTCAACAGATGAAGATGACTCGGGTCACCCAAGACCTGCGGCGGGAGGATCAGCATGAACATCACCCAGCGGGATCGCGATCTCGGCACCGCCTATGCGATGAAGCCGGCGCATACGCGCACCGAACTCACCTCGGTCGTGCGCGGCACGCCGATGGGCGAACTGCTCCGCCGCTACTGGCATCCGGTCGGGCTCACGCGTGATGCCACCGACACGCCGAAGAAGGTGCGCACACTCGGTGAGGACCTGATCCTGTTCCGCGACAAGCATGGCCGGGTCGGCCTGTTGCACGCCCGTTGCTGCCATCGCGGCACCACGCTCTATTACGGCAAGGTCGAGGAAGACGGCATCCGCTGCTGCTATCACGGCTGGAAGTTCGACACCGAGGGCCACTGCCTGGAGCAGCCTTGCGAGCCCGATGGCGGTCCATTCAAGGACAAGGTGCGTCAGCCCTGGTATCCGGTCGAGGAGCGCTACGGGCTGATCTTCGCCTATATGGGCCCGGCCGAGAAACGTCCGGTGCTGCCGGCTTACGAATGCCTGGAAAACATGGACGACGGCGAGTTCGTCGAGGCCGACGATTCCTCGATCGGCGGCGGCGGGCCGGCGATCATCCCCTGCAACTGGCTCCAGCATTTCGAGAACGTGGTCGATCCCTATCACGTGCCGGTGCTGCATGGCTCGTTCTCAGGGCCGCAATTCACCAACATGATGGCCTCGATGCCGGAGGTGACGTTCGACAAGACACCGCGCGGGATCGCCGTGCGCTCGATCCGCAAGCAGGACGACGGCAAGGTGTTTTACCGCGTCACTGAAGCGGCGCTGCCCACCTTGCGCGTGGTGCCGAACCCGCGCGTGGCGCAGTTTGCCCGTGTCGAGTCGATCGGCTGGACGCTGCCGATCGACGACACGTCTTTTCGCATCTACGTCGCCGGCCGCGTCAAGAATTCCGGCGACATCGGCCGCATGCGCTCGAAGTTCAACGGCAAGTTCTGGTGGGACATGACGGAGGCCGAGCACCAGCAATTCCCCGGCGACTACGAGGCCCAGGTCGGCCAGGGCGCGACGACCATCCATTCCGAGGAGCATTTTGGCCAGAGCGACCGCGGCATCCTGATGATCCGGCGCATGCTCAGCGAGCAGCTCGATGCGATGGAAGCGGGCCACGACCCAATCAGCGTATCATTTGACGCAGGCGCGCAGCCGGTCGAGTTCGAAGCGGGGAACTATATCCGCGAAGGCTGACAGCCCGCACAAGGGCTGGACCAACGACAACAACAAAGACACATTGGGGGAAGCGATGGTCGATGTGACGTCACAGGTGCCGGTGCAAACAACCGCCGCGGCAACGCCGTCGGCGCGGCGCTATTACGTGCTTGGGCTGCTCACCATCATCTACGCACTGAACTTCCTCGACCGCACGATCTTCAATGTCCTGATCGAGCCGATCAAGAAAGAGTTCCAGCTCAGCGACACCATGATGGGCCTGCTCGCCGGCTTCGGCTTCGCGCTGTTCTATTCCCTGCTCGGCATCCCCATCGCGCGCGTGGCCGACCGGCTCAACCGCCGCAACATCGTGGCGATGGCGTTCGCGTTCTGGAGCGCGATGACGGCGCTGTGCGGCATGGCGTCGAGCGTCACCGCGCTGGCGTTCGCCAGAATCGGCGTCGGCATCGGCGAATCCGCCGGCTCGCCCGCCTCGCAGTCGATCGTCGCCGATCTCTTTGCCAAGAACGAGCGCCCGCGCGCGCTCGGCATCTACGCCGTCGGCACCTATCTCGGCGTTTTCCTCGGCTATTTCGTCGGTGGCTATGTCAACCAGCACTATGGCTGGCGGATGGCGTTCTATGTCGCGGGCCTGCCCGGCATCCTGCTCGCTCTCATCCTGTGGCTGACGGTCTCCGAGCCGAAGCGCGGCGCGATGCAGGAGAGCTTCGTGCCCGAACCGCTCGGCCCAACACTGCGCTTCCTGGCCTCGCAGCAGAGTTTCATCATCGTGCTGGTCGGCTTCTGCCTGACGACCTACACCAATTACGCAACCGCAGCCTGGATCCCGCCGTTCCTCGCCCGCGTGCATCATCTGTCGAGCGCCGAAATCGGCAGCTATGCCGGCACCTTCAAGGGGCTCGCCGGCATGGCCGGCACCCTGCTCGGCGGCTTCGTGGTGGCCAATATCAGCCGCCGCGACGACCGCTGGAAGCTATGGGCGCCGGCGATCACCTCAGGCCTCGCCGGCCCGGTGTTTGCGCTGTGCATGCTGACGCAGGATTTCGCGATGATGGTGGCGATGCTGGCGCTGACCTCGTTCCTGGTCGGCTTCCACCTCGGGCCGATCTTCGCGATCGCGCAGACCGTGGCAAAGCCGAGCATGCGGGCGCTGGCCTCGGCGCTGATTGCGCTGACCGCGACCTGCTTCGGCCAGGGTGTCGGCCCGCTCGCCGTGGGCGTGGTCAACGACGCCCTGAAGGGCAGTTTTGGAGCCGACGCCGTGCGCTATTCCCTGCTCTCGGCGGCGGTCACGACCTCGCTCGGCGCCCTCCTGTTCGTCTGGGCGGCGCGGTCGATCCGGGCCGATATCGGCCGGGCCGCCGCCTGAGGCCGCCAGCCTGGCGAAACCAACCGGGCGCATTAATGAAACCATTTTGCGGAACCCGCGAAACCATCCGGAAACAGATGGTCTCTAGAAAAAGAGCCAACAGACGGGGGCAAAGCCCGTCGGGAGGCTCAGATGAACCATTCAATTCACTCTGCTGATCGCGGTACCCACATGAAGATCGTGGTGGTGGCACTGGTGGCCGGTATCGCAGTGGCCGCCTTCGGGATCGCAGCCCGCACCAACGCCGATTACAGCCAGACCGCCCAGTCCACCCACGTGCTCAAGGCCGGCAAGCCGGTGGTGATCACGAGCTCGGGGACCTCGGAAATCCGCTAATCGCGGAAAAGGTCCGGTTTGAGACGAAACGGCCGCCCCAGGGCGGCCTTTTGCTTTCGAGCAGAGGCTTAAGGCTGCGAGCCAAGCCTTTGAATTAACAGGCTTGGAATCAAATCAGTGGGCCTGCGAGGCGCAATAGTCGCGCCAGAATTGGCGGTAGGCCGCCTCGACGTGGCGAGTATAGATCTCGCCGTTGCCCGCGGCGGACGCCGCGATCCGTGCCGGCAGATCCTTGCGCAGCGCAGCCAGCTCGGTGGGAGCCTCTGCAAACCGCTTTGCGATCGCGATGTAGTCCTCATCATCTTCCGCGACCCAGTCGTCCAGGCCGATGGCCTTGAGAATACCGCCCGCCGCCCGGCCCGAGGTTGAATGGCCGAGCTTGGCGACCACCGGCACGCCCATGTGAAGGGATTCCCAGGTGCCGGCGCCACCGTTCTGCGGGAACGGGTCGAGCGAGATGTCGATGTTCGCGTACTCGGCCATATGCTCGTCGCGCGAACTCGGCCCCAGGCACACCACGCTCTCGTCGGCGATGCCTTGTTCCACGAAACGGGCGACCAGGCGGTCACGCAGACCGGTATCCGCAAGCGCTCCGTGCTTGATGACGATTTTCGATCCCGGCAACGTACGCAGCAGCCTCGACCACACCGCCAGCACCTCATCGGAAATCTTGTCGATCCTGTTGAAGGTGCCGAAGGTGACATAGCCGTTGCGCAACATTGGCAGGTCGGGCCGGTACAGGTCCGACGACGGGGCCGTTATCGTCAGAATGCACGGCAAGTCGTGGATCTTTTCAGCGAAGACATCGCGCACCGCGTGCGGGATCGTGACCGGATCCGCCAGGAGATAGTCCATGGTCTTCAGGCCCGTGCCGGTCGGCGCACCCCAGGCCGATACCTGGATCGGCGCAGGCTTGCGCGCAAAGACCCCCAGGCGATTGCCGGACGAATGCCCCGAGAGGTCGACGAGAATATCGACCTCGTCGGCCTCGATGCGATCCGCCAATTGCTCGTCGGACAGCGGCACCGCATCGACCCAGCGATCCGCGAATGCGCGAAACTCGTCGGTGACCTCATCCTGCAACGGCGAGTTGGAATAACAGACAATCTCGAAATCGGTACGATCGCGGTGGCGCAGCACCGGCATGAAGATGAAGGCCGCCGAATGCCGCCGGAAGTCGCCGGAGACATAACCCACCACCACCCGCCTGTCCGGATCGAGCAGCCGCGGCGCGAGGCTCCGCCGCGGTTGCATCGCCCCGATCGCATCCCACCAGCCTTTGCGCGCCGCCTGGAGCATTGCGAAGTCCGCGCCCGGCAGGAAATCCAGCGCAAAGATCTTGTTGCCTATCGCGTCCTCGTAAGCCGGATGGATCTCCAGCGCTCGGTCGTAATGCGCGATGGCCGCCGCAATGTCGCCGTGGCTCGCAAAGCACACCCCCATCAGGTTGATTGCGATCATGGACTCTGGATTCAGCTCAAGCAGCTTCTTGCAGGCCACCATCGCCTGGGTCGCGTTGTGCATGATGAGGCTGACGGCCGCCTTGGTTCGCAGTGCCAATTCAAGCGTGGGCGCCAACGCAAGCGCCGCGTCAACATCCGCATTTGCCTGAGCAAGGCGATGAAGCCGCAGATGAAGCCGTCCGCGATGTGCCAAGACCTTCTCATTGCCCGGCCTGAGCGCAAGGGCCGCGTTGAACGCGATTTCGGCTGCCTCATAGTTCCGGAGTTCGAGCAACGCGATGCCGCGGCCGGCCATCGCCTCCTGATGCGTCCGCTGGAATGACAAGGCACGTTCGAAGCTTTGGAGGGCCTGCGCCGCCAACTCGAGCGCCAGTTCGGCCATCCCGCGATTGCAGTAGGCGTCGGCGTAATCGGGCTTCAGCTTGATGGCCCGGTCATGGAGCTCGATCGCCTCCCGCGGCAGCCCGAGATGCATCTGGGTATTGCCGAGGTTGGTCAGCGCCATCGGAAAATTCGGATTGAGCGCGACACCCTTCTCCTGAATGGTCCGCGCGTCCTCATAGCGCTTGAGCTCGAACAAGACGGTGCCGAGGTCGCAATAGGCGTTGGCCGAGCGCGGGCTGGCGGCCACCGCGGCGCGAAGCACCGGCTCGGCCTCCTCTGGTCTTTTGACGTCGCTGAGAAACACCCCGAACAGATGCAGCGTGTCGAAATGATCGGGGAGGACCTGGAGGATCTGGCGGCAGATCGCCTCGACCTCGGCATGCCGGCCGTTGCTGTAGGCCTGGTAGGCCGCCGCCAGCGCGGCCTCCGCGTCCTTCTTGAATTTCTTCTGGAGCCTTGCGTTCTGGAAGGCGCGCGAGCCGACGGTCAAGCCAATTGTCCCCGGAAATTGCCTGTGGAGCTTGTAACACTATTGATTGATTCGGAGCCCCGAGGCAGCCGTCCTGGCCGTGGCAATACGGTCCTGCCCTGCTCCGCTCGGCGTTTGATCCCCGTGAATGCAACGTCCTTGACTTCACCATGTCCCCCCTTTAAGTCCCCCCTCGTTCCGCGCGCGTTCAGCGAGCCACGCGGGAGTAGCTCAGTTGGTTAGAGCGCCGGCCTGTCACGCCGGAGGTCGCGGGTTCGAGCCCCGTCTCTCGCGCCATTTTTGGCAACATCTTCAAAAACTTAGCAGAAAACTCTCAGGCTGATTGACGGCGTCGCGCCAGACGTCGGTCGTTCCGCTCGTCCGGGACCGGCGGGAACGCCCGGAATCGCCTGAAAGATCACGCGAAAATCCCCCCGCCTCACAGCTGACGTAGTCAGTCCCATCCCGAATCGTCTAGGCCTGCGGGAACTTGGCAGTTTGGGAGCCCTGCGAGCTTCCGCGAGACAACCGAGGAAGGCCAGACAGCATGGCGAAGAAGGCACCCAGTCCAGTCACCGTCACGCTCAAACACCTTGCGGCCGACATCGCGGAGAGCCAGGATCTCTCCAAGAAGCGCGCCGAGGCCGTCCTCACCGACATGGTCGAGCTGATCACCAAGCACCTCAAGAAGGGCGACCGCGTCCGCATCGTCGGTCTCGGCATCCTCCAGGTCCGCAAGCGCGCCGCCCGCACCGGCCGCAACCCCGCCACCGGCGAGCCCATCCACATCAAGGCCAGCAAGAAGGTCGCGTTCCGGCCGGTCAAGGAACTGAAAGAGGCGATCTAGCCACTAACGTTTCGTTAAGCCTGATCCGGCGCCGTTCCGGCCGCAACGCGGCCCGCTTTTCTGGTATACCGCCTGCTTCCCAAGACCTGCTCCCCAAAGCCCCGGCGGTTTGACCAGAAATGTCCTCCCTCACCTTCACGCACACCGTGACCGAGCGCTTCCTGCGCTACGTCACCATCGACACCCAGTCCGATCCGGAATCCCCGGCCTCGCCCTCGACCGAGAAGCAGAAGGATCTCGGCCGCGTGCTCGTCACCGAGCTGAAGGCCATCGGCATCGCCGACGCCCATCTCGACGATTACGGCTACGTCTATGGAACGATCCCGGCCAACACACCTAAGAAGGTGCCGGTGATCTGCTTCTGCTCGCACATGGACACCTCACCCGACGTCACCGGCAAGAACGTCAAGCCGCAGGTGGTGAAGAACTATCGCGGTGGTGACATCACGCTGCCGGGCGACACCAACCAGGTGATCCGCTTCACTGAACATCCCGCGCTGAAGAACCAGATCGGCAACGACATCATCACCACCGACGGCACCACGCTGCTGGGCGCCGACAACAAGGCCGGTGTCGCCGAGATCATGGATGCCGCGCATTTCATCATCAACAATCCGGATGTGAAGCACGGCACCATCAAGATCCTGTTCACGCCCGACGAGGAAATCGGCCGCGGCGTCGACAATGTCGACATCAAGAAGCTGGGCGCCGATTTCGGCTACACCATGGACGGTGAGAGTGCCGGCAGCGTCGAGGACGAGACCTTCTCGGCCGACGGCGCCACCATCACCATCACCGGCGTCAGCGCGCATCCCGGCTACGCCAAGGGCAAGATGGAGCACGCGATCAAGATCGCGGCCGCGATCGTCGAGCGGCTGCCAAAAGAAGGTTGCTCGCCGGAGACGACGTCAGGCAAGCAAGGCTTTCTGCATCCGGTCGGCATCGAGGGCGCGCTGGAGCAGGCGACGCTCGCCTTCATCGTGCGCGACTTCACCGAGGAGGGATTGAAGGAGAAGGAGATCCTGCTCGAGGGCATCGTCAAGGACGTGATGAAGGACTATCCACGCTCGACCTACAAGTTCGAGGTGCGGGAGCAGTACCGCAACATGAAGCAGGTGATCGACCGCCACCCGCACATCCTCGAATACGCCATCGAGGCGATCCGCCGCGCTGGCTTGCGCCCGATGCGCACCGCCATCCGCGGCGGCACCGACGGCTCGCGCCTCTCATTCATGGGCCTGCCCTGCCCCAACATCTTTGCCGGCGAGCACGCGTTTCATTCGCGTCTGGAATGGGTCAGCCGGCAGGACATGGAAAAGGCGGTGCAGACGATCGTGCACCTTGCGATGATCTGGGAGGAGAAGGCTTAGGGCTGCCCGGCAGGTTCTCCCGAGCCGACGACGAATGAAGGCAGGTGCCGTGGCGACTTGGGGTTCATCGCGAATGCAGTTGGAATCGACGCTGACCTATCCGGAATGCGGCCATCGAGCGCACGAGGCCATGCCGACGGATGCCTGCCAATTTTTTTATGACTGCAAGGGCTGCGGCAAGCGACTGAAACCGAACGCCGGCGATTGCTGCGTATTCTGCTCTTTCGGATCGGTGCCCTGTCCACCGATCCAGGCCGGCGATTGCTGCTCGTAGATTGCGGCGAATAAGGCCAATGCGTACTCCAAAGCCACCGAACTGAAGCGCGCCGACTATTCTAGTCTGAGGAAGGTACTGAACTGAAAGTTCTGGACCGACTCCCACGGCGTCTTGTGCTGGTGTCGGCGGGTGTCCTTCAGTATGAACGCGGAACCGAGCAACACGCCGATCGTGTCGGCACTATGTCGCGTCACCGGCAAGCCGCTGCACTTCTCAGGTCCGTCGAGCGCGAACGTGCCAATGATCGCGTATCCACCGACCTTCAGTCCATGCCGAAGCCGTTCGATGTAAGCGGCTTGCTCCTCGGACGTGTTGAGAAAGTGGAAAGCTGCCCGGTCGTGCCATACATCGTACGTCGTCGCCGGACGCCACGCGGTGACGTCTGCGACAATCCATTTCACCCAATCGGCATCGCGACCAAGTCGCTCACGCGCCGCCGCGAGTGCCGCGGTCGACAGATCGAGCACCGTGACATCCCGGTGTCCCATGGCCAGCAGCGCGTCGACCAGCCGCGATGCGCCTCCTCCAATATCTACGATCGCGGACGACTTGGTGGCACCCGTGAGAGCAATGAGGTCGAGCGAGGGCGCCGGGTTTTCCTGAAACCAGCTGACCTCGCGCTCGCTCTTGGTCTCATATACGTTTTCCCAATGAGTCCGTCGGTCGGAATTGGTCATGGCTCTCTCCCGATGCCCCCCGATCCTAGAAAACGAGCCGGGCGCAAAATAATCGCTTCTGTCCATGGAACGATCCAGCACAAGGCACGTTGGCGATCCAAGTCCCAAGGATAGAGATTGTGAGCACAAAGGCCTCAGCCGGTCAGCCCCGGGCTGGGGCCTTTTCGCGTCTCGCTGGCCAAATTGTGATGGCGGCCCGGTTTACGGGTTCCGTCCCGGCATGCGACAAGGACACATGCTCCTGAAACGGTTCGCCAATGCTGTGGTGATGCTGCTGGTCGCGTCCGGGCTCCTGCTCGCGCCGCTGGCAACGCCTGTGCTTGCCGCGCCCGTCTCCGGCATGACGGATGCGGCCATGCCGACGATGTCCACCGACATGCCCTGCTGTCCAGATCAGAGCAAGGATTGCCAGTCCTGCCCTGTCCTTGCGCTGTGCCTGCTCAGCATCTCTCTGCCAGCCCCTTCCGGCATTGCATCGTTGATCGTCCGTAATCCGTTGCAGCGTGCGCCCGCCGTAAACGATGACCTCCTGATCGACGGACTGGGCGCTAATCCGCCGGACCATCCCCCTCGAACCCTCGTCTGATCGGCGCATCCGCGCCGGACTGGAGACGCGCGGCTGAAGGCAGCGCGCGCCGTCTCGTGCCGTCCCCATCAGACACTATCGAGGAACTACGTCATGACGACGTTGAACGTCGCGTGCCGTCACTGCCGTGGAACACACCTCCGCCTGGAGGTCGACAAGGCATGACGCAATCCCAGGAAACCGAGTTCAAGGCCTTGGTGTTGCGCAGCCATTGTGGCGACCCGGCCGCCTACCGCACGCTTCTCTCCAGGCTAGCTCCGCGCCTGCGCGCCTACCATAAGCGCAAACTGACGATGGCCGGGCGCGGCGTCGAGGAAGCGGAAGATCTGGTGCAGGAAACCCTGCTGGCCATTCACCTCAAGCGTCACACCTACGATCCCGATGCGCTGTTCACACCCTGGCTTCACGCCATCGCGCGCTACAAGCTCATCGACCACCTTCGCCGTGGTAGGGCATCGGTACGCGAGGTGCCAATCGACGAATATCACGACCTGATAGCCGCCGATGATCACGTTGCCCGCGAATGCACGCGCGATATGGCCACATTGCTCGACCGGCTTCCAACACAGATGCGGCTCGCGATCGAGTCCGTGAAGCTCGAGGGCAAAACCGTGTCCGAGACCGCCACACGTTATGGCATGTCGGAATCGAACGTGAAGATCAGCATCCATCGTGGCCTGAAGGCGCTGGCTGCTCTCATTGCAAGGCGGGATTGATTTCCCTCGCATGGACAACTTATTAACCGCCGCGATCGGGACCATCGCGGTGGTTTCGCGCCTCGCTTCACCTTGGCGTGAGGATGTAACCCGATGACGAAAAGCTCCGAACTCGTTTTCAGAGGCCGCGCGGAGCGCGCTTCGACGAACAAGGAGCCAACAATGTCTACGCGGTTCACCAAGCCCGTTCTTGCGTTTTCCGTCCTCGCATCGCTGATGGCGTCGGCAACTGCCAATGCAGGCACGACGATTTCCGATCAACGATACTGGCCGAATGAGGTCGGCTCCGGGTCGTATCATGCCCGCACCACCCAACATCCAGCGCACGATGCTTTCGCCGCAGCTGGAACGGCCATCTCGCCCGCGATGTCCGCACCGCGCGACATTGACGCTTCGGCCACACGCTATGTGGGCGGCCCCAAATCCTCGATCGCACCGTCACGAGGCTTTTAGCGCGGCGCACCGTCCGCCAGATGCGCGTGCGGGACAGAACGCCTGGCGCGCTGGTGATTTGATTGTCGTTAACGATCTCTCCCCCAGAGAAAGCCGGTGATGTCCCGTCCATGGCCAAATCGTGATAGTGAGCCAATTTGCGGGTTCCGCGGTAACGTGCGACAATAATCGATGCTTCTGAAACGGTTCGCCAACGCTGTGGTGGTGCTGCTGGTCGCGTCCGGGCTTCTGCTCGCACCGCTGGCAACCCCTGCGCTTGCCGGACCTGCTTCGGGCGCCTCGCACGATATGCCGGGAATGTCCGGTGACCTGCAAGCCCTGTCGGATGGCACTCAGGCCATGGCTGACGACATGCCCTGCTGCCCGGACCAAACCGGGATCAAGGATTGCGGGTCGTGCCCGTTCGTGGCGCTGTGCCTGCTCAGCATCTCCCTGCCCGCCCCGTCCGGCGCCATGGCCCTGATCGAGCGCCACGCCCAGCACAATTCGCTCACGCTGAGCGATGATCGCCTGATCGACGGGCTCGGCGCCAAGCCTCCCGACCATCCGCCTCGAACCCTGGTCTGACCGGCGCTGACGCGCCTGATGAATGTGCGCGTCGGAGCCGACGCGCGCATCGCTGCCTGCCGTCTTGCCGCGCGTCACGCCCTGTGGCGTGCAGTCCTGGCGGCCCCATCAGACCCATCGAGGAATTGAAATCATGAAGACGTCCAACGTCGCGCGCGCCGCTATGGCCGCGCTGATCGGTGCTGCCGTTGCGGGCACCGCGCATGCCGAAATCAAGAACTACGAATTCCAGCTCGTTCAACCGACCATCAAGGCCGGAGCCGATCGCATCTTGACAGTGCGACTGGTCGACAAGACCACGGGCAAGGCGGTGCCGGATGCGGTGATCTTCGCCAGCCGGCTCGACATGGCGCCGGACGGCATGCAGGAGATGACCACCAAGGTCACGCCGATGCCGGGCACCGAACCCGGCACCTATCGTTTCAAGGCGACCTTCGGCATGGCCGGGCGCTGGCAGCTCTCGCTCGGCGCCAAGGTGCAGGGCGAAACCGAGACGGTCGAAAACAAACTCGTCGTCACGGCCGAGAAATGAACCGCGCCAGCCTTGTGAGCACTGCCGCTGCGATGATCGCAGCGGCAGGTGTCGCGCTATTCGCCGCCGGCGCCATGTCGCGACAGCCGGACGTCAGCGAATTTATATCCACTGCGAACGCAGCGGACATAAATGCCCCGATCTACTATCAGGACCCGGACGGCAAGCCGTTCTATTCGTCGACGCCAAAGAAAACGCCGGACGACCGAGACTATCGCGGTGTCCCCGCGAGCGCCGATATCAGCTTCGATGAGCCGGGCTCGCCGTCGGAGATGAACGCGGCCGAGACCAAGGGCGATCGCAAGATCAAATATTACCGCAACCCGATGGGCCTGCCCGATACGTCGCCGGCACCGAAGAAGGATTCGATGGGGATGGACTACATCCCCGTCTACGAAGGCGAGGACAGCGACGACGGCTCGGTCCGGCTGTCGCCCGGCAAGATCCAGCGTACCGGGGTCAAATCCGAGCCGGCCGAATTGCGCCGGCTCCGGACGCTGGTACGCGCGCCCGGCACGATCCAGCTCGACGAGCGGCGCATCTCGGTGGTCGCCATGCGCGCCGAAAGCTTTGTGCAGAAGGTCGCAGACGTCACCACTGGCAGCCGCGTGGCAAAAGGGCAGCCGCTGATGGATATCTATAGTCCGGCGGTGTCGTCCGCGGCGGCCGAGTATCTCGCGACCATCACCTCGAAGGCGACCGCAGGCATCGAGCCCTATGGCCGGGGCTCCCGGCAGCGGCTCGTCAATCTCGACGTCCCCGAACCCATCATCGCCGAGATGGAGAAAAGTCATTCGGTACCGATCACAATCCAATGGTCGTCCCCGCGTGCCGGTATCGTGCTCCAGCGCAACGCGATCGAAGGCATGCGCGCCCAGCCCGGAGACGTGCTGTTTCGTATCGCCGACATCGCGGTGGTGTGGGCCACGGTCGACGTCGCCGAGCGCGACCTCGGCAGTATCGCCGTCGGCCAACCCGTGACGATACGGGCGCGCAGCTATCCCGGCCGGGATTTTGACGGCCGGATCAGTGTCATCTATCCGCAGGTGAACAAGGAGACGCGCACCGCTCGGGTGCGAATTGAGCTCGCCAACGCCGATTCTGCACTGCTTCCCGACATGTATGTCGATGCCGAGATCGATACCGGCAATCCGACATCGGTCGTCACGGTTGCCGAGAGCGCGGTGCTCGACACCGGCAGCCGGCAGGCCGTTCTCATCGACAAAGGCCAGGGCCGCTTCGAAACACGCGAGGTCAAACTCGGCCGGCGCGGCGGCGGTTACGTCGAGATCCGACAGGGTCTTGCCGAGGGAGAAGCGGTCGTCACCTCCGCCAACTTCCTGATCGACGCCGAAAGCAACCTGAAAGCCGCACTCAAGGGGTTCTCTGAATCCGGTCACGCGCAAGGAACTAATAGCGCCAGCGACAAGACGATTGGAGCCAAGCCATGATCGCGCGCATCATCGCCTGGTCGGCACGCAACCTGCTGCTGGTGCTGTTCGGCACCGGCTTCGCGGCCGCCGCCGGCCTCTATGCGTTGCTCCATTTGCCGCTGGACGCCATTCCCGATCTCTCCGACACCCAGGTCATCGTCTACACCGAATATCAGGGACAGGCGCCGCAGGTGATCGAGGACCAGGTCACCTATCCCCTCGCCACCGCCATGCTGACGGTGCCGAAGTCGAAGGTGGTGCGCGGCTTCTCCTTTTTCGGCGTCTCCTTCGTCTACGTCATCTTCGAGGACGGCACCGACATCTACTGGGCCCGCTCGCGCGTGCTTGAATTTCTCAATGGCGCTGCCGCGCGGCTCCCCGCCGGCGTCACGCCGACGATCGGCCCGGACGCTACCGGCGTCGGCTGGGTCTACCAATATGCGGTGACGTCCAAGGAGTTGAACCTTGCGGAGACCAGGACGATCCAGGACTGGAACCTGAAGTTCGCCCTCGCCAGGGCGGAGGGCGTTGCAGAGATCGCCAGCGTCGGCGGCTTCGTCAGGCAGTACAACGTCATCCTCGATCCGCAGCGCATGCGCGATCTCGGCATCACCATGGCGAAGATGCGCGACGCCATCCGCGCCAGCAATGCCGACGTCGGCGGCCGCACCGTCGAGCTCTCAGAATTCGAGTATGTCATCCGCGGCAAGGGCTATCTCAAGAGCATCGACGATCTCGGCAACATCGTGCTGAAGACCGACAACGGAACGCCGGTCAAGCTGCGCGACGTCGCCCGTGTCGAGCTCGGGCCCGACGAGCGGCGCGGCATCGCCGAGCTCAACGGCGAGGGCGAGGTGGCAAGCGGTATCGTGCTCCAGCGCTTCGGCATGAACGCGCTCGACGTCATCGAGAACGTCAAGAAGCGCTTCAAGGAGATCGCAACCAGCCTGCCGAAATCGGTCGAGATCGTTCCGGTCTACGACCGCTCGAACCTCATCAAGGCTGCGATCGACACGCTCAGGCACACGCTGCTCGAGGAGAGCATCGTGGTGGCGCTGGTCTGCATCGTGTTCCTGCTCCACGTCCGCAGCGCGCTGGTCGCCATCCTGATGCTCCCGGTCGGCGTGCTGATGGCGTTCGGGGCGATGAAGCTGCTCGGGATCGGCTCCAACATCATGAGTCTCGGCGGCATCGCGATTGCGATCGGCGCCATGATCGACGCTGCCATCGTCATGATCGAGAACGCGCACAAGCATCTCGAACGCGTCGGGCCCGGCCGTTCGCGGGTGGCGATCCTGATCGAGGCCGCCACCGAGGTCGGCCCAGCGCTGTTCTTCAGCCTGCTGATCATCACCGTCTCGTTCATGCCGATCTTCACGCTGGAATCGCAGGAGGGCCGGCTGTTCAGCCCGCTCGCCTTCACCAAGACCTTTGCGATGGCGGCGGCGGCGCTGCTGTCGATCACGCTGGTGCCGGCACTGATGGTGATCTTCGTTCGCGGCAAGATCATCCCGGAGCACAAGAACCCGCTCAACCGCTTGCTGATCTGGATCTACCGGCCGGTGATCGCCGGCGTGCTGCGGGCGCGATTCCTCGTGATCGTGCTGGCGCTCGGTGTGCTTGTGGTGTCGATCTGGCCGGCGCGTCAGCTCGGCTCGGAGTTCATGCCGAACCTCAACGAAGGCACCCTGCTTTACATGCCGACGACCTTGCCCGGCATCTCCGTGACCAAGGCGGCCGAGCTGATGCAGACCCAGGACCGCATCATCCGCACCTTTCCGGAAGTTGCGTCGGTCTACGGCAAGGCCGGTCGTGCGGCCACCGCGACCGATCCGGCGCCGTCTGAGATGTTTGAGACCATCGTCGACCTCAAGCCGAAGGACGAATGGCGCCCGGGCGTGACGATCGACAGCCTGATCGCCGAGATGGACAAGGCGCTCCAGTTTCCCGGCGTCTCCAACGCCTGGACCATGCCGATCAAGGCGCGCATCGACATGCTCTCGACCGGAATCCGCACGCCCGTCGGCGTCAAGGTCATGGGCCCCGATCTTGCCGGAATCGACAAGCTGGCCCGGCAGATCGAGCAGGTGCTCAAGGCGGTGCCCGGCACCTCCTCGGCCTATGCCGAGCGGAGCCTCGGCGGCTACTTTCTCGAGATCACGCCGGATCGCGAGGCGTTGTCGCGCTACGGCATCATGGTGCAGGACGTTCAGGACACGATCGCCACCGCGCTCGGCGGCCAGACGGTGACGACGACAGTCGAGGGCCGGCAACGCTTCACCGTCAACATGCGCTATCCCCGCGACCTCCGCGACAATCCCAAGGCGATCGCCAGCGACATCCTGGTGCCGATGCCGGGCGGCGGCGCCGTCCCCCTCGGCGAAGTCGCAAGCGTGACGCCGGCGCGCGGGCCGACCTCGATCCGGACCGAGAACGGGCAACTGGCGACCTACATCTATGTCGACATCCGCGACCGCGATCTCGGCGGCTACGTCGCCGATGCGCAGCAAGCAGTGCAGGCGAGCATGCAGTTCCCGCCGGGTTATTATGTGGTCTGGAGTGGACAGTACGAATATCTGGAACGCGCCACGGCGCGCCTGAAGATCGTTGTGCCGGTCACGCTGCTGATCATCTTCCTGCTGCTCTATCTCAACTTTCGCTCGGTCACCGAGACCGCGATCGTGATGCTGTCCCTGCCCTTCGCCCTCGTCGGCGGGCTGTGGCTGATGTGGTGGCTCGGCTTCAACCTGTCGGTCGCGGTGGCCGTCGGCTTCATCGCGCTCGCAGGTGTCGCAGCCGAAACCGGCGTGGTGATGCTGATCTATCTCAACCAGGCGCTCTCCGAGGCCAAGGCGCGCTGCGCGTGCGCAGGCCGCGCCCTGACCCGCAACGATCTCGACAGGGCCATCATGGAAGGCGCCGTCGAACGCGTCCGTCCGAAGATGATGACGGTGGTTGCGATCATGGCCGGCCTGCTCCCGATCATGTGGAGCAGCGGAACGGGATCGGAGATCATGCAGCGCATCGCCGTGCCCATGATTGGCGGCATGATCTCGTCGACGCTGCTGACGCTGATCGTGATCCCCGCGATCTTCGGGCTAGTGAAGGGCTTTGGGCTGCGTTCAGGCGATGGGGCAGTCGTGCCGGAGCAGGTTTCGGAGGCCGCCGAATGAACTCGTAGCCCCTGCATGTTGCGGGCCCGTGGCTGTCGCATGACCACGCGCGGCTGCGACGATGAGTTCCGCACACGTAACATTATTGCAGATCGACACAGTTCCGGGTCCCGTGCTACGACCCGGCACGCAACGAGAGTGACTTCGTGACTGCGATCCGCCGCCCGTTCCGACTGTTTCGCCTGCGCAACCGGCGCGGGCTGTTGGCTGCGTGCCTCGCAATCACCTATCTGCTGTCGGGCGTATTACATACCTGCCAATGCCTGGACGTGACCAATCCGTTCGGCCAGTTGGAGATCGCTGCGGCGTCTGGGCCGTCTTCTGGAGATGCAGACAGTTCAGATAGCAAGACGCTGGCGGCCCATCACTGCCATGGCTGTTTCTCGGTGGTCTTCGCGCAACTACTGCTGCCTGACGCAATGTCGGAGCTTGTCGCCGCGTCGAATCCGCCTCGCCTGACAGTGCTTGCGGGGGTCGTGCCCGATACTGACTCCCCGCCTCCCAAACGTCTGACCTGAACGGATCAACCGGGCGCCGCGTGCGCCCATCGATTCTCCTTCACAGGTCCTACTCATGTTTTGCAGGCGAACAGCCGCGCGCATGGCGTGCGCGATGGCTATTCTCATTAGCCCATCCTTTGCGCTGCCGTCCGAAGCCCAGACACTGACCATGCGCGCTGCGCTCGCGCGCGCGCTGGCCGCAAGCCCGCGGCTGACGGCGGCGGAGCGCGACGTCGGCATCGCCACGGGCCAGCGCATCCAGGCCGGCGCGCTGCTCAATCCGGAACTGTCCTACGAGCAGGACAATTCGCTCGGCTCCGGCATCTATCGCGGCACCAGATCGGCCGAGACCACGCTCCAGATCAGCCAGGCCTTTGAGCTGTTCGGCAAGCGCGACGCCCGGATCGCCGCAGGCGCGGCCGGCATCGAAGTCGCCGCGATCCAGCGCAAGGCGATCCGGCTCGAAGTGCTGTCGGAGACAGCGATTGCCTTCCTGAGCGTGCTCGGTGCGCAGCGGCGCATCCAGATCTTCGACGAGCAGATCACCGCGATCGACCGGCTGACGCCGCTGCTGCGCCGCCGCGTCGAGGCAGGCGCGTCCTCGCCGGCCGAAACCGGCCGCGCCGAGGTCGCCTCTGCGCTGGTGAAAGCCGACCGCGAGCGCTTCAAGGCAACGCTCGCCAGCGCCCGGCGCGAGCTTGCGGTGCTGATGGGCGAGCCGACGCCGAAATTCGGCGAGGTCTCTGGCCGGCTCGATACCATGGGACGGCCGCCGACGTTCCAGTCGGTGATCGCCGCCATCGATGCCAATCCGCAATTGGTGCGCTGGACCGCCGTCTATGCCCAGCGCAATGCCGAGCTGCTGCTTGCGCGGCTCAAGCCTTATCCTGACGTTCGGATCGCCGCCGGCTGGCGCCATTTCAACGAGACCAATGACGACGCGGTGCGCCTCACCGTCTCGGTCCCAATTCCCGTGTTCGACCAGAACCAGGGCAACATCCTCTCGGCGCAGGAGAGCCTCGCCAAGACCAGGGCCGAGCGCGAGGCCAACCGCAACACGCTGATCGTGGTCGCCGGCCGTGCCTACGACTCGCTCCAGGGCTCGCTGCGTGAGCTTGCCGTGCTGCGCGAGATCGCGATCCCCAAGGCGGCTGAAGCTGCGGACGCGATCTCGCAAGGCTACGGCCAGGGCCGTTTCACGCTGCTCGAGGTGCTCGACGCCCAGGCGAGCGTCGCGCAAGCGCGTCTGCGCGAGCAGGAGGCGCTGCAAAACTTTCACGCGGGCGTTGCGACCATTGAGGGCCTCGTCGGCAATCCCTTCTCGCTCGCCGGGGAGGGCGCACGATGAAGACATCCTCCACCATCGTCGTGGCAGTCATCGCCGCCGCGTTCGGCGCTTACGCCTATTCCCTGCTCGCACCGGCCACGGTCGCGCCCGCCCAGCAGGCCGCGGACAAGAAGCCGGACAAGCCGAATGATCATGTCGAGCAGGACGAACACGGGGCAGACCGAATCCGGATCAGCGACGTCAAGCTCGCTGCCGCCGGCATCGCGTTGGCCGAGGCGGAGAGCGTCACGCTGAACGACACGCTCGCCTTCAACGGCATTTTGCGCGCCAACCAGGAGGCCGTGGTGCAGGTGACGCCGCGCTTTCCCGGCGTTGCCAAATCGATCCTGAGGCGTATCGGCGACAACGTCGCCAAGGGTGATCTGCTTGCCTCGATCGAGAGCAACCAGAGCCTGACCGCCTATGACCTCAAGGCGCCGATCGGCGGCACCATCATCGAGCGCCAGATTTCGCTCGGCGAATACGTTTCCGAACAGAAGCCAGCCTTCGTCGTTGCCGACCTCTCGACCATCTGGGTCGATCTGTCGATCTACCGGCAGGACCTGAGGCGCGTTCGCCTGGGCGACGAGGTGCTGATCGACCCAGACGACGGCCGCGCCGAGATCAAGGGAGCGATTTCCTATATCGCCCCCGTGGGCTCGAGCGAGACCCAGACCGCGCTCGCGCGTGTCGTGCTGCCCAACACGGACGGAAGGCTCCGTCCGGGCCTGTTCGCGACCGCGCGACTTGTACTCGGAAAGCGCACCGTTGCAGTGGCGGTACGCACAGGGGCGATCCAGATGCTGGAGAACAAGACCGTCGTATTCGTCCGCGAAGACGACGACAAGATCGAGGCTCGACCCGTCGAACTCGGCGATTCCGATTCAAAATTCGTGGAGATCCGCGCAGGCCTTTCGGCAGGCGAACGCTACGTCGCCGAGAACAGCTTCGTCGTGAAGGCGGAGATGGGCAAGGGAGACGCCGATCATGATTGATGCTCTCCTCTCTTTCTCAATCCGCCAGCGTTGGCTGGTGATCCTCATCGTGCTCGCGGTCGGCACTTTCGGCGCCTGGAACTTCACGCGGCTGCCGATCGACGCTGTGCCTGATGTCACCAACGTGCAGGTCCAGATCAACACGCGTGCGCCCGGCCTGTCGCCGCTCGAATCCGAGCAGCGCATCACCTTCCCGATCGAGACCGCGATGGGCGGCCTGCCCAGGCTCGACTACACCCGCTCGATCTCGCGCTACGGCCTGAGCCAGGTCACCGTCGTGTTCCAGGACGGCACCGATATCTATTTCGCACGCCAGCTCGTCAACGAGCGCATCCAGCAGGGACGCGAGCAGTTACCGGCCGGCGTCGAAGTCGCGATGGGGCCGGTCTCGACCGGTCTCGGCGAGATCTACGTCTACTCGGTCGAAGCCAAACCAGGCGCGAAATCGCCGACCGGCCTCGAGTTCACGCCGACGGAACTACGCACCATCCAGGACTGGATCATCAAGCCGCAACTGCGCACCATTCCCGGCGTGATCGAAGTCAACTCGATCGGCGGCTATGAGCGGCAAATTCACGTGCTGCCGATCCCCGGCCGGCTGATGGCCTACCGCCTCGGCTTCCGCGACATCATGACCGCGCTGACCGCCAACAACGCCAATGTCGGCGCCGGCTATATCGAACGCAATGGCGAGCAATATCTCGTCCGTGTCCCCGGCCAGGTCGCCAATATCGACGAGATCAAGGACATCGTGATCGGCTCACGCGGCGGCGTGCCGGTGCATATCCGTGACGTCGCTGACGTGCAGGAGGGGCACGAGCTCCGCATGGGCGCGGCGTCGGCCAACGGCAAGGAGACCGTGCTCGGCACCACCATGCTGCTGATCGGCGAGAACAGCCGCACCGTGGCCCAGCGCGTGGCGGCGCGGCTCAACGAGATCGCGAAATCGCTGCCCGAAGGCGTGATCGCGCGCGCGGTCTACGACCGTACGCATCTGGTGGAAGCGACCATCCAGACCGTCGAAAAGAACCTCGTCGAAGGCGCAGCACTGGTGATCGCAGTCCTGTTCCTGATCCTCGGCAACATCCGCGCTGCGCTGATTACCACCTGCCTCATTCCCCTCTCGATGTTGTTTACGATATCAGGCATGGTCGAAAGCAAGGTCAGCGCCAATTTGATGAGTCTCGGCGCGATCGACTTCGGCATCATTGTCGACGGCGCGGTCATCATCGTCGAGAATTGCCTCCGGCTGCTCGCCGCCGAGCAGAACCGGCGCGGACGTCTGCTGTCGCTGGAGGAGCGGCTCCAGACCATTCGCGCGGGCGCCAGCGAGGTTATCAAGCCGAGCCTGTTCGGCACGCTCATCATCGCGGTGGTCTATCTGCCGGTGCTGACCCTGACCGGCACCGAAGGCAAGATGTTCACGCCGATGGCACTCACCGTGCTGATGGCGCTCGCCGGCGCAGCGCTGCTGTCCGTGACTTTCGTTCCGGCCGCGATCGCGATCTTCGTCACCGGCAAGGTCTCGGAGACCGAGAACATCTTCATGCGGGCGGCCAGGCGGCTCTACGTGCCGCTGCTCGACCGCACCATCCGCTACCGCCGGAGCGTGGTGTTCGGCGCCGTCCTCATCGTCGCCGGCAGCCTGTTCGCAGCAACACGCATGGGCGGCGAATTCATCCCGAGCCTCGACGAAGGCGACATCACCATCGAGACCATCCGGATTCCTGGCACCAGCCTGACCCAGAGCGCCGACATGCAGATCCGGCTGGAGAAGGCGGTCAAGCAGGTTCCGGAGGTGGCGACGATCTTCTCCAAGATGGGCACCGCCGAGATCGCCAACGATCCGATGCCGCCGAATGTGGCCGACACCTTTGTGACGTTGAAGCCGCGTGAGGAATGGCCCGACCCGAAGAAGCCAAAGGACGAGGTGATCGAAGACATCGAGCGTGCCGCCAACACCCTGCCCGGCACGGCCTATGGCATGACCCAGCCGATCCAGATGCGCTTTAACGAGCTCATCGCCGGCATCCGCAGCGACGTCGGCGTCAAGATCTTCGGCGACGATCTCGAATTGCTCGCGGGCATCGCGCAGCAGGTCAACGGCGTCGTGCGCGGCATCGAGGGCGCCGCCGACGTCAAGACCGAGCAGATTGCGGGCCTGCCGATCCTCACCGTCAAGCTCGACCGCCAGGCGCTGTCGCGCTACGGCCTCAGTCTCAGCGAGGTGCAAAACCTGGTCGAGATCGCGATCGGTGGCAAGCCGGCCGGAAAGCTGTTCGAAGGCGACCGCCGCTTTGACATCGTGGTGCGCCTGCCGGAAAGCCTGCGGGCCAACCCGGACGCGATCAAATCGCTGCCGATCCCACTGCCGCGGGGCGAGGATGTTGCGGCCGTCACAAAGACCGGGTGGCCGGGTGCGTCGGGCACGGCGCTCCGCTACGTCCCGCTGTCCTCCGTTGCGACGATCGAGATCGCGCCCGGCCCCAACCAGATCAGCCGCGAGAACGGCAAGCGCCGCGTGGTGGTGATGGCGAACGTCCGTGGGCGCGACCTGCGCTCCTTCGTCGCCGAGACGCAGGCCGCCGTCGCGGAGAAGGTCAAGCTGCCGCCGGGCTACTGGATCGGCTGGGGCGGACAGTTCGAGCAACTGGTCTCCGCGACCAAGCGGTTGACGATCGTCGTGCCGGTGGCGCTCGCGCTGGTGTTTCTGCTGCTGTTCATGGGCATGGGATCGGTGGCGGATGCGGCTCTGGTGTTCTCCGGCGTGCCGCTGGCCTTGACCGGCGGCGTCGCAGCGCTGCTGCTGCGCGGCATTCCCTTATCCATCAGCGCCGGTGTCGGCTTCATCGCGCTGTCGGGCGTGGCCGTGCTCAACGGCCTCGTCATCATCGCCTTCATCGAGCGGCTGCGCCGCGAGGGGCGGCCCGTTGCCGATGCCGTGCGCGAGGGCGCGTTGACGCGGCTGCGGCCGGTGCTGATGACCGCGCTGGTCGCCTCCCTCGGCTTCGTGCCGATGGCGCTCGCGACCGGCGCCGGCGCCGAGGTACAGCGGCCGCTCGCGACCGTCGTGATCGGCGGCATCATCTCCTCGACGGTGCTGACGCTGCTGGTGCTGCCGGCGCTCTACGTGCTGTTCCGACGTGACGGCGCGCGCGAAACGCCTACAATGGCGCCTGATTTGGCAGCTTCCGGGGAGCGATAGAATTGGGCAGCCACGACCATCACGGTCATGACCATGCCGACCACGCGCATGATCATAGTCACGACCACAGTCATGGTCATGGTTCTGGCCACGCGCATGTCCATGCGCCCGCCAGTTTCGGCAAGGCGTTCGCGATCGGCATTACGCTCAACACCGCACTGGTCGTGGCGGAAGCCGTTTACGGCTATCTCGGCAACTCCACCGCGCTGCTGGCGGACGCCGGCCATAATCTCAGCGACGTGCTCGGCCTGATCGTGGCCTGGGGCGCATCGATCGCGGCCCGGCGCGCGCCAAGCGGCCGCTTCACCTATGGCCTGCGCGCCTCCACCATTTTGGCGGCGCTGGCCAACGCGGTGTTCCTGCTGGTCGCGACCGGCGCGATCGGCTGGGAAGCGATCCTGCGCCTGCGCGAGCCGGAGCCGATCGCGGGCGTCACAGTGATGGTGGTCGCCGGCATCGGTATCCTCGTCAACGGCTTCACCGCCATGCTGTTCGCACGCGGACGCAAGGACGACATCAACATCGAAGGCGCCTATCTGCATATGGCGGCCGATGCCGCGGTCTCGCTCGGCGTCGTGGTCTCGGCGGCGCTGATCATCTGGACCGGCTGGCTCTGGCTCGATCCCGTCACCAGCCTCGTCATCTGCGCCGCCATCCTCTGGAGCACGACCAGTCTGCTCCGCGGCTCCATCGACATGTCGATGGCGGCAGCGCCGCGCGGCACCGACCTCGACGCGATCAAGACGTTTCTGTTGGCGCGCCCCGGCGTCTCAGGGATCCACGATCTCCATGTCTGGCCGATCTCAACCACGGAGACGGCGCTGACCTGCCACCTCGTCATGCCCGCAGGCTCCGCCGGCGATGCATTCCTGATGGAGACGGCGCATCTGCTGAAGACCTCCTTCCGCATCGGCCACACCACGCTTCAAGTCGAGACGCATCCCGACAATGGCTGCGCGCTGGCGCCGGATGATGTGGTGTGACGGCTCGTTAACACCTAGTCTCAATCTCCGCTGTCGTCCCGGACAAGCGCGCACAAAGCGCGCGTAGATCCGGGACCCATAACCACAGGGAGTGGTTTGGCGAAGACTCGGAGTTACCTGCTGTGCGCCACAACCACTCCCTGTGGTTATGGGTCCCGGCCTTCGCCGGGACGACACTGAGCGTGTGGTACCGACTTACACCACAGCAATCGCCCTTACGCCGCCTTCGCCGTCACGATCCAGATCGCGCCTTGCAACGCGACCGACTGCCCCTTGAGGAATGGCGCGAGCGTCTCGCGGATCGAGGCTTTGGCGGCCTCATGGGTCTCCGGCGGATGGCCTTGCAGCGCGCGGCTGGCGGGGCCGATCTGGAGCGAGCCGTCGACGGCGGCATCAAGGCCGCCGCCGATCGCGATATCCATCGCGAGATTGTGCGGCTCCATCGCGACGTCGACGAAGCCGGCGCCTTTGAGGATGCGCATCACACGCTCTTCGGATGCGAAGGCGAACGGGCCCGGCTCCTCCGGTCCGACCGGCGGCATCTTGGGGACGTGTTTGTAGACCGCCATCAGCGGCGTCATCATCCAGGGATTTTCCTTCGGCTCGCGCCAGCAGGCAAACGCCAGCCGTCCCGACGGCTTGAGCGCACGACGGAGGTTGGTGAAGGAGGCAATCGGATCGGCGAAGAACATGACGCCAAAGCGCGAGGCCAGGAGATCAAAGCTCGCCGGCTCGAACGGATGGACCGTCGCATCCGCCAGCACGAAATCGAGCGGCAGGCCCTTTGGCGCCATCGCGCGCGCCTGCGACAGCATGGGGTCGGAGACATCGAGGCCGAGCGCAAATCCGTTCGGCGCCACCGCCTTCGCAAACGCGACCGTCGTCGCGCCGGAGCCGCAGCCGACATCGATCACACGCTCGCCCGGCTTCGGCTTGGCGCGATCGATCAGAACGTCGGCGATCGGTCCGAGCAGCCTCTCCTGCGCCGCGTGGCGGTCGGCCCAGCGCTGTCCGCTGGGTCCGTTCCAATAGGCGATCTGGTCGGCATTGGGTTCGTGGCCGGTAGTGCTGCCCATTATTCATTCCTCTCCAATATTGTCCAGACGACACGTCATATGACTGCATCCTGTCTCGTTCATCGCGTCGACTTCAGGGCAAGATCGACGGTTGACGGAACATCACCAGAGCCGGCGCCGCGCGTGCGCCGCATTGGTTTCACCGAACGGCCACATCAGAATCAGATGCCAACCAGATTTGGTCGATAGCTTTCCCCATTCCTCAAACTGGAAAGGCATGACCATGCGCAGCTTCACAGCATCCGTCATCGTTGCAGCTCTCTCCCTCGGAACGCCGGCTTTCGTGCATGCACAGGGAGCATCTTCGCAACCCGGCGCAGAGTCCTCGTCCGATCAGTCCAAAACAGTGATACGGAGCATACAGGTTGTCGATGTCAAGGAATTGCAGCCGGCGGTGCGAGCAAAAGTCGATGAAATCGTGGCGCAGACAAGCGATCAAGACATCCAGTCGCTTCGGAAGTCTATCGACGCCACGCCGCAGGCAGCGTCCGTACTCAAGGCCAAAGGCTTGAACTCGTCACAAGTCGTCGCGATCAACATCGCCGACGGTGTCCTGACGATGTTCACCAAGACAGCCTGACATCAGGCGGGAGTTACACGTCGAAGCGCTGCGCAGCGGCGGCGAGCACGGTCGTCACCTTCTCGATCGCGAAGGTGGCGCCGACATAATTCCTCGATTCGATGACAGCCTTCCCGCTGCGAGGAAAGAAGACCCTGCGGTGGGGCCTGCTGTAGGGCTTCTCGTGCGATGCGAACAAAGCCTGATCAAATGCTGACAGAGGCGCGCGAGGCCGAGGTGGCCGTCGTCTACTACGCCGTGTCGCGACAATGGATCGCCGATCGAAGTCTGCAACTGAGCCTCAAGGCTCCGTTGGACAAGGCGCTGGTGGGCGGTCACGGATTCGAACCGCGGACCCTCTCGGTGTAAACGAGATGCTCTAACCAGCTGAGCTAACCGCCCCTCGCCGCCTCTTTATCCCTACCCGCCCCTGAGGGGCAAGTCCGGAACGTCAATCCTGTGGCCTCCCCGGCAGCACCGGCATCGCGTCGATCCAGACCGCCGCCGACTGGCACCAGATCTGCCTCGCGGGACGCAAAGCGTCGCGCTGGTTGATACTGCCCCAGCGGATGCCCCAATCGTCGGCCTGCTCGCCCTCGCCGCTGGTGAACAGCGGGGAACCGCAGTCGCCGCAAAAATGCTGGAAGCGCATCCGGCCATTGTCGCCACGCTTGCCGTAGACCTTTGGCCTCCCGCCCGTCAGCCGGATCGCGGCACCTGTACAGATCGCCGTCACCCGGAACGGCGAGCCCGTCAGAGCCTGGCAGTCCCGGCAATGGCACACCGAGACCGTCTCAGGGTCGATCTCGGCGGCGTAGCTGATCTTCCCGCAATGGCATTGCCCGTCGATCTGCATGGCCCTGTTCTCCAGACAAGAACTGCCTCAAAACAAAAACGGCGCCCGAAGGCGCCGCTTTATCATGTCGCGTGCGATCTCATCAGTGAGCGGTCAGACCGCCGGCGGCTTCATCGCCATCCGGCTTCACCGTCACCTTGGTGTCCTCTTCCCAGACGATCGGCACCGGCTTCTTGACCAGCGCGCGGGCGACGACGTCGTCCAGACGCGAGACCGGGATGATCTCCATGCCACCCTTGATCGCATCGGAAATCTCCGTGAGATCCTTGGCGTTGTCCTCGGGGATCAACACCGTCTTGATGCCGCCGCGGGCAGCGGCGAGCAGCTTCTCCTTCAGGCCGCCGATCGGCAGCACGCGGCCGCGCAGCGTGATCTCGCCGGTCATCGCGACATCGTGGCGAACCGGAATGCCGGTCATGACCGAGATGATCGCGGTGGCCATTGCCACGCCCGCGGACGGACCGTCCTTCGGCGTTGCGCCTTCCGGCACGTGCACGTGGATGTCGCGGCGATCGAACAGCGGCGGCTCGATGCCGTAGACGATCGCGCGCGAGCGGACATAGGACGCCGCCGCCGAGATCGATTCCTTCATCACGTCGCGTAGATTGCCCGTGACCGTCATCTTGCCCTTGCCGGGCATCATGACGCCTTCGATGGTCAGCAGCTCGCCGCCGACATCGGTCCAGGCAAGGCCGGTGACAATGCCGATCTGCGGCTCGCTCTCGATCTCGCCGTAGCGATACTTCGGCACGCCCAGAAGCTCTTCGAGGGTCTTCTCGGTGATCTTGACCGACTTCTTCTTGGAGATCATCAGCTCCTTCACCACCTTGCGGGCGAGTGTCGAAAGCTCACGCTCCAGATTACGCACGCCCGCTTCGCGGGTGTAGCGGCGGATCAAAAGCAGCAACGCGTCGTCGTCGATCGAGAACTCCTTGGAGTCCAGGCCGTGCTTGGTCACCGCGTTCGGGATCAGATGCTTGCGCGCGATCTCCACCTTCTCGTTCTCGGTGTAGCCCGCGATCCGGATGATCTCCATGCGGTCCATCAGCGGGCCCGGAATATTGAGCGTATTCGCGGTCGTGATGAACATCACGTTGGACAGATCGTAGTCGACCTCGAGATAGTGGTCGTTGAAGGTCGCGTTCTGCTCGGGATCAAGAACCTCGAGCAGCGCCGAGGACGGATCGCCGCGGAAATCGGCGCCCATCTTGTCGATCTCGTCCAGCAGGAACAGCGGATTGGACGACTTGGCCTTCCGCATCGACTGGATGATCTTGCCGGGCATCGAGCCGATATAGGTGCGGCGGTGACCGCGGATCTCGGCCTCGTCGCGCACGCCGCCGAGCGAGACGCGCACGAACTCGCGTCCCGTCGCCTTCGCGATCGACTTGCCAAGCGAGGTCTTGCCGACGCCGGGAGGGCCGACCAGGCACAGGATCGGTCCGGTCAGCTTGTTGGCACGGGTCTGAACCGCGAGATACTCGACGATGCGGTCCTTGACCTTCTCGAGCCCGTAGTGATCGGCATCCAGAACCGCCTGCGCGGCTTCCAGATCCTTCTTCACCTTGGACTTCTTGTTCCACGGGATCGACAGCAGCCAATCCAGATAGTTGCGCACGACGGTCGCTTCCGCGGACATCGGCGACATCTGGCGCAACTTCTTCAGTTCGTGCTGCGCCTTCTCGCGGGCTTCCTTGGAGAGCTTGGTCTTGGAGATCTTCTCTTCGAGATCGGCGAGCTCGTCGCGACCGTCGTCGTCGCCGAGCTCCTTCTGGATCGCCTTCATCTGCTCGTTGAGATAGTACTCGCGCTGGGTCTTCTCCATCTGGCGCTTGACGCGCGAGCGGATGCGCTTCTCGACTTGGAGCACCGAGATCTCGCTCTCCATCAGGCCCAGCACCTTCTCCAGGCGCTGCGTGACCGACAGCGTCTCCAGGATGCCCTGGCGATCCGCGATCTTGACGGCGAGATGCGACGCGACAGTGTCGGCGAGCTTGGCGAAATCGGTGATCGCCTGCACGACGCCGACGACCTCGGCCGAGATCTTCTTGTTGAGCTTCACATAGCTCTCGAAATCGGACACGACGGAGCGCGACAGTGCTTCCGCCTCGACCGACTTCGCATCGGTGTCGGCGAGCGCAATTGCGGTGGCTTCGTAATACTCGGCGCGATCGGTGTACTTCTCCACGCGCGCACGCTCGAGCCCTTCGACCAGCACCTTCACGGTGCCGTCGGGAAGCTTCAAGAGCTGGAGCACGCTGGCAAGCGTACCGGTCTCGTAAATGGAATCGGGCGCCGGATCATCGTCGGACGCGTTCTTCTGCGTCGCGAGCATGATCAGCGCGTCGTTCTTCATCACCTCTTCGAGCGCGCGGATCGACTTCTCGCGACCGACGAAGAGCGGAACGATCATGTGCGGAAAGACGACGATATCGCGCAGCGGCAACACGGGATAAGCGTGCGTCTCGCCATGGACAATGGTTGGCCGGGGTTTGGGATTAGTCATGGCCTTTTCCTTTTGCTTTACCCCCTCGCACGCAGTCCGCTTCTCATGCGCAACCGCCACAAGGTGCCGAATTGATCCACAAAACCGGCCTACCATTCGCAGGTTGGACCGGGCTTGCCGGATCGGAACTGAGGCGAATCTTGAAGAGAATTTTCGCTCGCCGCCGACATTAGGTGGCTATCGACCCGGGGGGTGTCAAGTCATTGAAAGACGCGCGCCATCAGGCGCTTACGCACGCGGATAAGCGACGCAACACCGGCTGCGGAGGTACATTCCGCAGCCTTGACTTGATGGGACGATTGGAGCGTTCCAGCGCCGCAATTTAGGCGCTGGCGTTCTCGACGGCGCGATCGGACCGATCGGCGTAGATGTAGAGCGGACGCGCCGTGCCTTCCACGACTTCGCGGGAAATCACGACTTCTTCCACACCTTCGAGGCCCGGCAGGTCGAACATGGTTTCGAGCAGGATCGCCTCAAGGATGGAGCGCAATCCGCGCGCGCCGGTCTTGCGCTCGATCGCCCTGCGGGCAACCGCGCCAAGCGCCTCGTCGGCGAAGGTCAGCTCGATGTTCTCCATCTCGAACAGACGCTGGTACTGTTTCACCAGCGCATTCTTCGGCTCGACCAGGATCTTCTTGAGCGAAGCTTCGTCGAGATCCTCGAGCGTCGCCACGACCGGCAGACGGCCGACGAATTCGGGGATCAGGCCGTACTTCAGGAGATCCTCGGGCTCGACGTGACGGAAGATTTCGCCGGTGCGGCGGTCTTCCGGCGCCAGCACCTGGGCGGCGAAACCGATCGAGGTCGAACGTCCACGCGCCGAGATGATCTTCTCCAGGCCCGAGAACGCACCACCGCAGATGAACAGGATGTTGGTGGTATCCACTTGCAGGAACTCCTGCTGCGGATGCTTGCGGCCGCCCTGCGGCGGGACCGAAGCCACCGTGCCTTCCATGATCTTCAACAGCGCCTGCTGCACGCCCTCACCCGACACGTCGCGCGTGATCGAGGGGTTGTCGGACTTGCGGCTGATCTTGTCGATTTCGTCGATATAGACGATGCCGCGCTGGGCGCGCTCGACGTTGTAGTCGGCGGACTGGAGCAGCTTCAGGATGATGTTCTCGACGTCCTCGCCGACATAGCCGGCTTCGGTCAGCGTGGTCGCATCGGCCATCGTGAACGGCACGTCCAGGATGCGGGCGAGAGTCTGCGCGAGCAGCGTCTTGCCCGAGCCGGTCGGACCGATCAGCAGGATGTTCGACTTCGCGAGTTCGACGTCGTTGTGCTTGGTCTGGTGGTTGAGGCGCTTGTAGTGATTGTGCACCGCGACCGACAGGACCTTCTTCGCATGGCTCTGGCCGATGACGTAGTCATCCAGCACCTTGCAGATTTCCTTCGGCGTCGGAATGCCGTCGCGCGACTTGACCAGCGAGGATTTGTTCTCCTCGCGGATGATGTCCATGCAGAGCTCGACGCACTCGTCGCAGATGAAGACCGTGGGACCCGCGATCAGTTTGCGGACTTCGTGCTGGCTCTTGCCGCAGAACGAGCAATATAGCGTGTTCTTGGAGTCGCTCGTGCCGACCTTACTCATTCATGTCTCCGTCCGCGGTTCGTCTCGTCCGCTCGATCGCCCCATCCCGACACATCGTCCGGCATAGGACTCAAATAGAGCAAATTCCGTACCAAAAAAGACCCTACGCGTTACATCCCGTGCGAATCACGGTCACTCGATTCTCCGCGATCTTAGCCGATCAATCGTAGCCAACCATGCTGTCACCCGACTATCAAGAATTCGCTAATCGGGAGGCCGCCGGCTACCCGTGACAATACCGTGATTTCAGGTCTTGGCACGGGCGAAGTGACCGAAATCACCCCGGCGTTGCTGGATTGCCACGAAAAACAAGCACGAAAGCGGAACTTTCTGCCTGTCGCAGGGCGCAAAATTGCATTTTGCGCCCGCGCGAAGTGCGCCGTTAACGTCAACGTCGCCCTGACGATCCCAGAGAATCCCCAAGAGATATTCCAGGAATCGATGTTGCTGCCCCGGTCGCGTTACTGGGGCTTCGCCGCCGGCTCCTCGGCGCGCTTGTCGATGACCTTGTCGACCAGACCAAACTCCTTGGCGTCGGCCGCGGTGAGGAACTTGTCGCGTTCCAGCGCGTCCTCGATCGCCTTGTAGGTCTGGCCGGTGTGCTTGACGTAGATCTCGTTGAGCCGCTTCTTCAGGTTCAGGATTTCCTGCGCATGAAGCATGATGTCGGTGGCCTGGCCCTGGAAGCCGCCTGAGGGCTGATGCACCATGATGCGCGCGTTCGGCAGCGAGAAGCGCATGTCCTTCTCGCCAGCGGCGAGCAGCAGCGAACCCATCGAGGCCGCCTGCCCCGTGCACAGCGTCGAGACCGGCGGGCGAATGAACTGCATGGTGTCGTAGATGGCGAGGCCCGACGTCACCACGCCGCCCGGCGAGTTGATGTACATCGAGATTTCCTTCTTCGGATTTTCCGCCTCAAGGAACAGGAGCTGCGCGACGATCAGCGTCGACATGCCGTCCTCGACCGGCCCGGTCAGGAAGATGATGCGCTCCTTCAACAGGCGCGAGAAGATGTCGTAGGCGCGCTCGCCACGGTTGGTCTGCTCGACCACCATGGGCACGAGGTTCATGTAGGTTTCAACCGGATCGCGCATGAGTCACCTAGGTTTTTCGGACGCGGACATCGCCACTCTTGGCTGCCAGTATCTTGGCCGGAAGGCTGATGGACGTCCCGTGATGCAGGAAGTTGGGTAAAGGGTGGAGCGACAGATATAGCCCAATTCGCGCCAGACAAGTGCGGATCGAATTAAGGCTTAGTCCACGCGGCAGTTGAAGCTGATTCGTGCAAAGAGGCCCAGCCGGCCACCTGGCTAGCTTGGCCCCCTCCACTGATCATCCTTAATAGAAGGCTTTCTCAAAGCCTTCAGGCGGCGGTCTTTTCCGCCTCGTCGTCCTTGTAGAGCTCCTCGCGCGAGACCTTCTTTTCGGTCACGTTGGCGAGCTCGAGGATGAAGTCGACGACCTTGTCCTCATAGATCGGAGCACGAAGCTGGGCCAACGCTTGGGCGTTGCTGCGGTAATAGTCCCAGACTTCCTTCTCGCGGCCCGGCATCGAGCGGGCGCGCTCGATCACGGCGCGGCCGACCTCGTCGTCGGTCACGGTGATCTTGTTCTTCTCGCCGATCTCCGAGAGCACGAGGCCGAGGCGCACGCGGCGGTCGGCGATCTTGCGGTACTCTTCCTTGGCGGCGTCTTCAGTGGTGTCCTCGTCGGCAAAGGTCTTGGCCGCGGAGTCCATCTCGGCCTTGACCGAGTTCCACATCAGATTGAACTCCTCGTCGACGAGCGACGGCGGTGCCTCGAAGCGATGCGCCTCGTCGAGCTGGTCGAGCAGCGCGCGCTTGACGCGCTGGCGCGTCGTGCCCGCAAACTCGGCGGCCAGCCGCTCGCGCGCGGCTTCCTTGAGCTTGTCGAGCGATTCCAGGCCAAGCGTCTTGGCGAACTCGTCGTCGATCGTGAGGTCCTGCGGCGCCTCGATCGTCGTCGCGGTGGTCTCGAACTCGGCCGGCTGGCCGGCGAGCTTGTCGTTCATGTAGTTCTTGGGGAACGCCACCTTCAGCGTCCGGGTCTCGCCTGCGCCGATGCCGGTGAGCTGCTCCTCGAAGCCGGGGATGAAGGTGTTGGAGCCGATCACGACCTGGATGCCTTCGCCGGTACCGCCCTCGAAGACTTCGCCGTTGATGGTGCCCTTGAAGTTGATGGTGACGCGATCGCCGGATTCGGCCTTCGCTCCCTCATCCTTCGCCGCGTAGCCGCGGTTCGAATCGGCGATGCGCTTGATCGCCTCGTCGACATCGGTGTCGGAGACGTCAGCAACGGGCTTCTCGACCTGGAAGGCCTTGAAGTCTGCGAGCGCGATTGCCGGCACCACCTCGATCGCGACCGTGTAGGTCAGATCGGACTTGCCGTTGAGCAGCTCCTCGACCTCGGCCTGCTCGGTCGGCATCGTGATCTTCGGCTCGGTCGCGAGGCGGAAGCCGCGCTCGGAGAACAGCTGCGTGTTGGTGTCACGAATGGTCTGGTCGATGGTCTCGGCCATCACCGAACGGCCATAGACCTTCTTCAGGTGGCCGACCGGCACCTTGCCGGGACGGAAGCCGTTGATACGGACCTTGTCCTTGAGGTCGACGAGCTTGGCGCCAGCCTTGGCGTCGAGATCAGACGCGGGAACGCTGATCTTGAACTCGTGCTTCAATCCTTCCGAGAGGGTTTCTGTGACCTGCATGGCGTCCAATCTTCTTCTCGTTCGGTCCCGGCACGCATGCGTCGGGACGCTGTCATCAATCGATCCGGCGCGCGAGGCCAATGCCCCCTGCGCCGGTGGGTTCACCGGACCCGGCCCCAAACGGAAAAACATCCGCAAGGGGCAGGCCCGTCAGTAATCCGTGCAAACGCTGAAAGCGCTTGGTGCGGGCGGAGGGACTCGAACCCCCACAACTTTCGTCACTGGAACCTAAATCCAGCGCGTCTACCAGTTCCGCCACGCCCGCGTAAATTTGCATCAAGACCGGCCGCGATGCCGCGGGCGGCGGGCTTATAGCATGTGCCCGCCTGTTCGCAGCAAAAAAATGGCCGTGTGGACGCCCACCTGAAGTAGGCGTGGCGGCTGGACTTATCCAGCGCGGCGTGGTCCGGATCGAGCCATGAAACCGCGGATTTTTGGCCCGTCCCGACGTGAGGTTTTGGCCGGCCTGGCGGCCTCGGCCGCGGGCCTGCTTGGCGGCGGCGCCACGGCACCGGCCGCGACCGCCCAGCTCGCCCTTCTGGCAAGACCGGCAATGCTGGGTCTCAGGCCGGGTCAGCCGGCTACACCAATCTGGGAGCTGGCCGCCGTAAGCCATACCAGGGGCGTCCATCTCAAGCGCGGCGACCGTTGCGAAGTGGTATTTCGGAACGACCTACCTGTGCCACTTGCGCCAGTCTGGTACGGCACCAATGGCGCGGCGGCGGCCGACCCGCTGCGGGGCCGCGCGCCCATCGCGCCTGACGCGACTGAAACATCACTTATTTCAATACCAAACGCCGGAACTCTCCTCGCGGACTTCCGCCTCTTCGAGGATGGCCTCAAGCAGCCCGCGCGGCCACTTCCGATCATCGCCGAGGAGACCAGCCGCGTCGCCACCGACCGTGACGAGGTCCTGCTGATCGAGGAATGGCGCCTGCGGCCGGACGGAACCGCGCTTCCGCCGGGCCGTGACCCCAAGGATACGACCCCGCTCTTTACCCTGAACGGACAGACTTCATTCGAACTCTCAGCCGCGGCCAATGAGCGGCTGCGGCTGCGCTTCATCAACGGCTCCCAACGTTCTGTTCTGGCGATCAAATTGGAAAGCCACGAGGTCCGGGTGATGGCCCTGGACGGACAGCCGGCCGAGCCCTTCCCGGCCCGCAATGGCGCCCTGGTGTTGGCCCCGGGCGCCCGTGCCGACGCCTTTGTGGATACGGCCACCTCGGCGGCGTTCGTTCTGCATGACGGCAAGGAAGCACGCTCGATCGGGCGCCTTGTCGTCTCCGGCGCACGGGAGCGACCTGCGCCGCTGGTACCGCCGCAGCCGCTCCCTTCGAACGGCCTACCCGAGAAGCTCGATCTGAGAGGTGCCCTGCGGTTCGATGTCGCGCTCGGCGCCCCCGACGTCGGTTGGACCCGGTCTGGAACCTTCTCCACCGCCTCCGAACCGGCCTTTCGCGCCAAGACCGGCCGCACTGTCGTGCTGGCCGTGAAGAACCCAGGGCCGGTCACCAACGTCTTCCACCTGCACGGCCACCATTTCCGCCTGCTCGACCGCCTCGACGATGGCTGGAAGCCCTACTGGCTCGACACGCTCGCAATCGAGCCCGGCCAGATCCAGCGGATCGCCTTCGCGGCCACTTCACCGGGACGATGGCTGATCGAATCCGTCGTGACCGACTGGGCCGCGCCGCGGCTGGTGCGCTGGTACGCGGTGGAGTGAGCGCTCAGTATTCCACCCCCAGCACACCATAAACCCGCCGGTGCACGGCCGGCAGCGTCTCGGTCAGGTCTTCCGCGATCAATCCGGGGCCGGCTTCGTTAGCCGCCTCGCCATGCATCCAGACGCCGATGCTGGCGGCCTCGAATGCCGGCACGCCTTGCGCCAACAGCCCTGCGATGATGCCGGCGAGCACGTCGCCGGCGCCGGCGGTGGCGAGCCAAGGCGGCGCGTTGGCGGCGATGGTGGCGCGGCCGTCGGGGGCTGCGATCGTGGTGTCAGGGCCCTTCAGGAGCACGACCGCGCCGGAGCGCTCAGCCGCGGCGCGCACGCGCTCGAGCTTTGAGCGGCCCGGATATTTGTTGCTGAGGTCCGAGAACAGGCGCGGGAACTCGCCCTCGTGCGGCGTCAGCACCACCGCATTGTCCTGCGACGACTTGATCGATTCAAACAAGCGCTCGGGGTTCGCGGCAAAGCTCGTCAGCCCATCCGCATCGAGCACCAGATGCCGCTGCGCGTTAAGCGCCGTGTGGACGAAGTCGCAAGTGCGATCGCCGATGCCTGTCCCGGGGCCGATCATGCAGGTGTTGTAGCGCTTGTCGCCGAGCAGTTCGGCGAACTCGACCGCGGTATCGACGGGACGAACCATCACAGCCGTCAGCGCGGCCGCATTGATCGCTAGCGCATCGCGTGGGCTCGCCAGCGTCACCAGACCCGCACCGGCGCGCAACGCGCCGCGCGCGGCGAGCCTCGCCGCACCGGTCGCGGCTGCATCACCGGAGACCGCCAGCACGTGGCCTCGCGCGTATTTATGGCCGTCGATGCGCGGCACCGGAAAGGCTGCGCCCCAGAAATCCGGATCGTTCTCGAAGATCTGCGGCCTGATCTCATCGAGCACCTGGCTCTCGATGCCGATATCGGCAACACGCACGCGGCCGCAATGCATCCGGCCCGGCAACAGAAGATGCGCCGGCTTCTTGCGGAAGAAGGTGACGGTCTCGGTGGCATTCACCGCCACGCCGAGCACGGCCGCGCTGGTGCCGTTGATGCCGCTCGGCAGGTCAACCGCAAGCACCGGCGCGCCGTTGGTGTTGACCGCCTCGATCATCGCACGCGCTTCGCCGTCGACCGGACGGCTCAGGCCGGCGCCAAACAGCGCATCGATGATCAGCGCGGGCTTGCCGATCGCCTGCGGATTGAACGGCAGCACCGGATGCTTCCAGCCGCGCGCGGCGGAGGCCGCGTCGCCCTGGAGCTGGTCGCGCTCGCACATCAGGATCACCGAGACCTCGCGGCCCTGGGCAGCGAGCTCGGCGGCTGCGACAAAACCGTCGCCGCCATTGTTGCCGGGTCCAGCCACGATCAGGATCGGCCCCTCCTCCACCAGCGCGTTCGCAGCTTCCGCGACCGCCTGGCCCGCGCTCATCATCAGCTTGAAGCCGGGCGTGCCGGCCGCGATCGAGAGCTGGTCGGCCCGCTGCATTTCAGCGTTGGTCAGAACTTCCATGCCACTTCCCTAGTACAAACGCCTCTTCAACAGGCATCTTCCGTGCCGATCCATACAGGGAACGGCGACCTGCACACGCATTGACCGTTTGCCTATTTCGTAGTCTTCGCTATTTTGGGCCGGTCGGCTCCACCTATCAGAGATGCTCGTTAAAAGGCTGATAACGCTCCAATAATCAGGGCATTTGCAACTTGGCATAGACCCTGCTTTCGAGGAAGCCGCTTCGGTTCGTCGTGCTCACTGGCATTATCTAGGTGTGGCCGGCCGTCGCCGGGCCGGTCAGGCGACCCGGGACAGCGAAGACAAGTCCGTGCGTGAGAAAAGCGCATCCTGACGAAGACGTTGCTATTTGTTCGAAAGGCCGGGAGGCGCGCAGTGAAGAAAATCGAAGCCATCATCAAGCCGTTCAAGCTCGACGAGGTGAAGGAAGCGCTTCAGGAAGTCGGCCTGCAAGGCATCACCGTCACCGAAGCCAAGGGTTTTGGCCGCCAGAAGGGTCATGCCGAGCTCTACCGCGGCGCAGAATACATCGTCGACTTCCTGCCCAAAGTGAAGATCGAGATCGTGATCGGCGACGACCTGGTCGAGCGCGCCATCGACGCGATCCGCCGCGCCGCGCAGACCGGGCGCATCGGTGACGGCAAGATTTTCGTCTCCAATATCGAAGAGGCGATCCGCATCCGAACCGGCGAATCCGGGCTGGACGCTATCTGAGCCGGGTGCTATCCCGCCCTTTGCGACACTCTGAGAAGAAATAAGGCTGCTTCGGCGGCCTGATTTCGTTTATGCGGTCGCGCAAAACTCGCCGAAAGCGAGAATAATTTTGCTCATCTGGAAACCGACCCGCAGAGCCAAAAGGGGTATGCATGAAGACCGCCAAAGACGTCCTGAAATCGATCAAGGACAACGACGTCAAATACGTCGACCTGCGCTTCACCGATCCGCGCGGCAAGTGGCAGCATGTGACGTTCGACGTCAGCATGATCGATGACGACATTTTCGCCGAAGGGACGATGTTCGACGGCTCCTCGATCGCCGGCTGGAAGGCGATCAACGAGTCCGACATGTGCCTGATGCCCGATCCGGTGACCGCGACGATCGACCCGTTCTTCGCCGAGACCACCATGGTCATCACCTGCGACGTGCTCGAGCCGACCACGGGCGAGCCCTACAACCGCGACCCCCGCGGCATCGCCAAGAAGGCGGAAGCCATGGTGAAGTCGATGGGCGTGGGCGACACCGTCTTCGTCGGCCCCGAGGCCGAGTTCTTCGTGTTCGACGACGTGCGCTTCTCCTCCGGCCCCTACAACACCGGCTTCCGGCTCGACTCCTCGGAGCTGCCGAGCAACACCGACACCGAATATGAGGGCGGCAATCTCGGCCACCGCATCCGCACCAAGGGTGGCTACTTCCCCGTTCCGCCGCAGGACTCCGTGCAGGACATGCGCTCGGAGATGCTCGGCGCCATGGCCAAGATGGGCGTCAAGGTCGAGAAGCATCACCACGAGGTCGCTTCCGCCCAGCACGAGCTCGGCATGAAGTTCGACACGCTGACTCTGATGGCCGACCATTTGCAGATCTACAAATACTGCATCCACCAGGTCGCGCACATCTACGGCAAGACCGCCACCTTCATGCCGAAGCCGGTCTATGGCGACAACGGCTCGGGCATGCACGTGCATCAGTCGATCTGGAAGGACGGCAAGCCGGTGTTCGCCGGCAACAAATATGCCGACCTCTCGGAGACCTGCCTCAACTACATCGGCGGCATCATCAAGCATGCCAAGGCGATCAACGCCTTCACCAACCCGTCGACCAACTCCTACAAGCGTCTGGTCCCGGGCTATGAGGCCCCCGTGCTGCTCGCCTACTCCGCGCGTAACCGCTCGGCCTCCTGCCGCATCCCCTACACGGCGAACCCGAAGGCCAAGCGTGTCGAGGTGCGCTTCCCCGATCCGCTCGCCAATCCCTATCTCGGCTTCGCAGCGATGCTGATGGCTGGTCTCGACGGCATCAAGAACAAGATCGATCCGGGTCCGGCGATGGACAAGGACCTCTACGATCTGCCGAAGGAAGAGTTGAAGCTGATCCCGACGGTGTGCGGCAGCTTGCGCGAGGCGCTCGAAAACCTCGACAAGGACCGCGCCTTCCTCAAGGCCGGCGGCGTGTTCGACGACGACTTCATCGACGCTTACATCGAGCTGAAGATGACCGAAGTCGCCCGCTTCGAAATGACCCCGCACCCGGTCGAGTTCGACATGTACTATTCGGGCTAAGGCCTCCGAACTTTACGCGACAAGCAAAAGGCGCTCCGCGAGGGGCGCCTTTTCGTTTTCGGGGTCGTCGTAGGATGGGCCGCCTACGCGATCGCGCGCTGCCGCTCGGTCAGAGCTTCGCCGAACGCCTCGAACAGCTTTCGGTTGATGGGATTTTGCTGTGGATCGTATTCGGCGTGCCATTGGACGCCGAGCGCGAAGGTCGGGGCCTCGGCGATGCGGATCGCCTCGATGGTACCGTCTTCGGCGACACCTTCGATCAGCACGCGCTTGCCGGGGTCCAGGATACCCTGGCCGTGCAGCGAATTGACCCTGATCTTCTCGCAGCCGAGCAGCCTTGCGAACGCTCCGCCGGGCGTGAGGTCGACGTCGTGGCGGTCGGCGAATACCACGGTCGGATCGGGATGGATCTCGCCATTCTCGAGCCGCGGCATGCGGTGGTTGATGCGGCCCGGGATTTCGCGGATTTCGGGATGCAGCGAGCCGCCGAAGGCGACGTTCATCTCCTGAAGGCCGCGGCAGATGCCGAACAGCGGAATGCCGCGGGCAACGCAGGCCACCGACAGCGCCAGCGCGACCTCGTCGCGGTGGATGTCATAGGGCTCGTGCTTTTCGCAGGGATCGACGTTGAAGCGGGTCGGATGGACGTTGGCGCGAGCACCGGTGAGCACGATGCCGTCGACGGCATCGAGCAGCGCGCCGATATCGGTGATGTCGGGCGAGCCCGCGAACATCACCGGCAGGCCGCCGGAAACCTCGGCCACGGCGCGCAGATTACGCTCGCCGACCATCTGGACCTGAAATCGATTTTCGACGCGATGGGCGTTCCCGATCACGCCGACGACCGGCTTTCTCATCTCCCGTTCAGACCTCCCCCGTAAGAAGATTCTCCAAACATGCCCCTCGGACGGAACAAATTCAACAGAAGGGATCGCGGGACGGCAATGCTATTTCGCGCAAATGGCCATCGGGGGGCAACGATGGCACTCCTTCACCTGGCCGGCGTTGGCTCCAGGAGGTCGCGGACGCGTCAAACCGGCGGCTTGCTCCCCCGCAGGATTTCACGAAAGAGTGGCTCCCGCCCTCCGAAAAGGAAATGAAGTGACGAATCCCGTAGATGAACGGCCCCGGACCCGCACCGATCTGGCTCGGGATCAGGCTTGGGCAATTTCGGTTGGGGGCATCGGCGTCGTGCTGTTCAGCGCCATGCTGGTCTTCACCTGGTATTTTGCCGCCACCCTGCTCCTGATCTTCGCCGGGATGCTGCTGGGCGTCGGGCTCAACGCGCTGACCAATGCACTGGGCCGTCGCGTTCACCTGCCGCATCCGGCGCGACTTGCGATCGTCTGTGTCGCGCTGGCCCTGATGCTCGCGGGCGTCGCCTATCTCGGCGGTGCCACCATCGCCGAGCAGGCTTCGCTGCTCAGCAACACCATCAAATCGCAGATTGCACACGTCAAATCCTTCCTCGACAGCCGCGGCATCGACACCAGCTTCTTCGATCTCGGCAACGCCGCGCCCGCCGCCTCCACCAACGCAGAACCGGCGCCCTCGCCGAGCCCTGCCGCGCATGGCCAGTTGCCGGGTGCCGGTGCGCTGGCCTCCAGCGGCGGCGCGATCGTGAGCCAGACCTTCAAGCTGCTGTTCGGCGCGATCAGCGCCGTCGGCAACGTCTTCATCGTGCTGTTTCTGGGGCTGGCCTTTGCCGCCCAGCCCGGCATCTATCACGACGGCCTGTTGTTCCTCGCGCCGGCCCGGCATCGCACCCGCGCCGCTCTCATCATCGACCGCATCGGCGAAACGCTGGAGCGCTGGCTGATCGCGCAGATCATCGTCATGCTCGCGGTCGGCGTGGTGACGTGGATCGGGCTCGCCATCATCGGCATCCCAGGCTCGTTCATCCTGGGAATCCAGGCCGGATTGCTCGCTTTCATCCCGACCGTCGGCGCCATCATCGCCGGCGTCATCGTGGTGCTGGCGAGCCTCGCCTCGGGCTGGATCCCGACGCTCTCCGCGTTCATCCTGTTCCTCGGCGTGCACGCCATGGAGAGCTACGTGCTGACGCCGGTCCTCCAGCGCCAGGCGCTGGACATTCCGCCGGCCACGCTGTTCGCGTTCCAGATCCTGCTCGGCGTCGTCTTCGGAATCTGGGGCCTGGCGCTGGCGCTGCCATTGGTCGCCATCGCCAAGGTCGTGATCGACCATTTCAAGACGTATGAAGCGCCACCGCTGGCCGAGGTAGCCTGATAGCCCTCAGGTCGCCAGCACGGTCTCGGTGTGCTCGACCTCGGGGGGCGAGGCAAAATACTGGCCGACGAGGCCGCGCCATTCGGCAAAGTTCTCCGAGCCGCGGAAATCAACGGTGTGATTTTCCAGCGTCTCCCACTTCACCATCAGCCGGTAGCGCTGCGGCTTCTCGATCGACTTGTGCAGCTCGAAGCCGTGAAAGCCCTTGGAGCGGCCGAAGGCGGCCTTGGCCTTGGCGACAGCCGCCTCAAAATCCTTCTCGCTGCCCGGCTTGATGTCGATTTGCGCGATCTCGGTGACCATCGTTTCCACCCTTCTTGTTTGATGGGCGTGTCTACCGCAGCCGGGGACAAAGAAAAAGGCGCCTGAACGGCGCCCTGGCCGGCCTAAAACGCGGCGCTCTCAGGCGAACAGCAGGACCATGCCAGCGATGACGAGCGCGCAACCGACAAACAGCGCGAGCGGCCAATAGCTGCGGCTCTGCGTGTAGCGCCCCTGCGCGCGGCGCTCGGTGATGACAGCGGTCTCGTATTCGTCCGCGGTCGAGAACAAACAGGCGAAACCGCCGCGTGCCGAGGCCGCAGCGGCTTCGAGCGACATCAGGGTAGCCTGCGGGTTCTGTCGACGGATCGATTCCATGACCGCAATGGTAGGAACCGAATGGTAAACAGAGGATTACCGCAAGGCCCCTTGAAGGCCTCTTGCGTCTCAGGCCGTGACCGGCTCTGCCTTGGATGGTGTCTTGGGCACACCGATCCGCGCGGCGCTCTGGCGGCGCCAGTTCTCCAGCGACAGCGGCAGCTCCTCCGCCGCCTCGACGCGGTTGCGGCCGCCGCGCTTGGCCTGATAGAGCGCGGTGTCGGCCGAAGCCAGCAGCACCTCGAGCTCGGTGCCGGCCGGCCCGCCGGACACGCCGATGCTGACGGTGGTGTCGACCGCGCCTTCCTCGACCACGACGCCGGAGGTCTCGAACGCCTCGCGCACGCGCTCGGCGACCAGCACGCCTTCCTCCAGCGAGCACGGCAACAAGGCCGCGAACTCTTCGCCGCCGATGCGGCCCGACAGGTCCGAGATGCGCAGATTGCTGACGACGACGGTCGAGAACAATTTCAGCATCTCGTCACCGGCGGGATGGCCGAAGCGATCGTTGATCGACTTGAAGTGGTCGATGTCGAAGATCATCACGGTAACCGGACGGCCGCCCTTGGCCTCGCGCTCGATCATCCGCGCGCAGGCCTCGGAGAAGCCGCGTCGGTTGAGCATGCCGGTCAGGGGATCGGTGGATGCGGCCGTGCGGTGCGCGGTGACGGTGCGCTCCGACACCAGCATGAAGATCACGAACACGGTGCCGACTGCATAAAGCACGAGCTCGACCGCGAACACGGTGACCCAGACGCTGCCGGAGAAGCCGGCATCGTTCGGGCGCAGGAAGCTGCCGAGCAGGATCGGCAGCATCAGCACGCAGCCGTGCATCACCGGCACCACGAAGGCCGGCCAGCGCCGTTGCAGGCTCTTGCGCCGCTCGACCCAGAGCTCGCTCGCGGTCAGCGCCGCGTAGACCGAGACGATGCCGGCGCCGATGATCATGCGCAGCATGGACGCGGCAGGATCAAGCAGCGTCACGGTCGCGGCCCAGGCGAGCGCGCCGAGCACGAGACCGGGCCAGTTCGGCTTGCGGCCGTGGAAGACGCGCGCCGCATTCCAAACCATACCGCAGGCGACGAAGCCCACCGCATTCAGCGCGAGATAAAGGTGCGGGCCGAGCTTGTCGCCGGTCGCCGTCCATAGCGCGACAGACGCTGCGCCAAGGAGATATGCGGTGCCCCACCATTTCAGCGCGGGACTGTTCTCCTGCCTGCCGAAAAATACCATCATGGCGCCGAGCAATGCGGCAACCATGGTGGCGACCAAATAGAGCGTGATGCTATCGAGCGACATCATGTCGGCCCCCTCTTGAACATAGCAGTTACGCGATCGGCACATCCGACTTGCGCGCCCTTCCAGATGCGACGCTATGTCCGGCGAGTTCCATTGAGGTTTTCACGCGAGGCCAAGTTTTCGGGAAACTCGTCATCAATTTGCGTACAAACGAACAACAAAAAGGGCGCTGAAATCAGCGCCCTTTTGCATTTCATTGAAGCCGCTTTCGCGGCGAATGTGACCGAAGCGATTAACGCTTCGAGAACTGGAAGGACCGGCGGGCCTTGGCCTTGCCGTACTTCTTGCGCTCGACCACGCGCGAGTCGCGGGTGAGGAAGCCGCCCTTCTTGAGCACGGTACGCAGCTCCGGCTCGAAATAGGTCAGCGCCTTGGAGATGCCGTGACGGACGGCGCCAGCCTGGCCGGACAGACCGCCGCCGGCAACGGTGCAGATCACGTCGTACTGGCCGGAACGCGCGGCCACGGAGAACGGCTGCTCGATCATCATGCGCAGCACGGGACGAGCGAAATAGACCTCGACCTCGCGCGCGTTGACCGTGACCTTGCCGGCACCCGGCTTGATCCAGACGCGGGCGACCGCGTCCTTGCGCTTGCCGGTGGCGTAGGCGCGGTTGAACTTGTCGACCTTCTTCTCGTGCTTGGGCGCATCGGGCGCCGCGGTCTTGAGCTGCGAGAGCTGGTCGAGCGACTGAATGGATTCGGCCATGGTTATGCGGCCCTCGTGTTCTTGCGGTTCAACTTGGCGATGTCGATCTTCTCGGGCGTCTGGGCCTCGTGCGGATGATCGGCGCCGCCGTAAACGCGGAGGTTGCCCATCTGGACGCGACCGAGCGGACCACGGGGGATCATGCGCTCGACGGCCTTCTCGAGCACGCGCTCGGGATGCTTGCCTTCGAGGATCTGGCGCGCGGTGCGCTCCTTGACGTGGCCGACATAGCCGGTGTGCTTGTAATAGGTCTTCTGCTCGCGCTTGCGACCGGTGAGGACCGCATGCTGCGCGTTGATGATGATGATGTTGTCGCCGCAATCAACGTGAGGCGTGTAGGTCGGGAGATGCTTGCCGCGCAGGCGCATGGCGACGATGGTGGCGAGGCGGCCGACGACCAGACCCTTGGCGTCGATCAGCACCCACTTCTTCGTCACCTCAGCCGGCTTTGCCGAAAAGGTTTTCATATCGGAGTTTCCGTGGACGGGGAGATATCGGCGCGAACACCGCACCGGACTGCGCGGTTTTCTAAAGAAGTGGCGCGTAACGGTCAATGCCCCAGAGCGTAAAATATACAAGCGAAATCAGTATCTTAAAATTATGGTGCTATAATACCCGCAAAAAGCTCAAACATTTGGAATGGAATAGGTCGATGTGACATGAGCGATCGGATCGGGCGAGGTCCCGGACAACAGGTTCACCTCCCCGACCGCCAGGCGCTTGCCGAGCTTGAGAAGCCGCGCCTCCGCCAGCACGTCCTGCCCGGGCTGGCCCTTGCGCAGGAAATTGATGTTGAGATTGGTGGTGACCGCGAGCCCGATCGGCCCGATCGCCGACAGCAGCACCACGTACATCGCGAAATCGGCCAGTGCCATCAGCGTTGGGCCCGACACGGTTCCGCCGGGCCGCAGCATCTTTTCGCCGTAGCGCTGGCGCAGGAGGCAGGTCTGGCCATCCGCGCTCTCGATCGTGATGTCGTCGCCGCTGAAGGCCTGGGGAAACTCGTCGCGGAGAAACTGCTCGAGCTCCGCCACGCTCATTTTCGCTAACGCCATACCACGCCTCACCCTCGCTTCACGTCGCCTGTTACATTAGGTTATCTGCATCATCCATCTGCGTCATCCAAGTGCAATAATCCAACCGGAAACGCTTCAATGTCCGCCCAGGCAGCCCGCGCCCCCTCCCCGCAACCGCCAATCCTGTTGCGCGAGACAATCGGCAGCATCGCGGTCCTGACGCTCAACCGCCCGGCCGCCCGCAACAGCCTGTCGGAGGCGATGATCGCAAGCCTGCATGCCGAGCTCAATGAGATCCGCGACGACAAGGCGATCCGCGGCGTGGTGATCGCGGCTAATGGCCCCGCCTTCTCCGCCGGCCACGACATGAAGGAGCTAACGGCACGCCGCAGCGATCCCGATCGCGGCCGCGCCTTCTTTGCTGAGATGATGAACGCTTGCAGCGCGATGATGCAGGCGATCGTGCATCTGCCAAAACCCGTGGTTGCGGCCGTCCAGGGCATCGCGACCGCGGCCGGCTGCCAGCTCGTGGCGAGCTGCGACCTCGCGATCGCCTCAGAAGCGGCGAGTTTTGCCACGCCCGGCGTCGACATCGGCCTGTTCTGCTCGACACCGATGGTGGCGTTGTCGCGCAACGTGCCGCGCAAGCAGGCGATGGAGATGCTGCTGACGGGCGAACCGGTCTCGGCCGCACGTGCCCGTGAGATCGGCCTCGTCAATCGCGTGGTCGCCGCCGGCACCGAGCGCGACGCCGCGATTGAGCTCGCGCAGCAGGTCGCGCTGAAATCGGCCTACACCATCAAGCTCGGCAAGGAAGCATTCTACCGCCAGGCCGAGATGAGCCTTGCCGATGCCTATCGCTATGCGGCAGAGGTGATGACCGAGAACATGATGGCGCGCGACGCCGAGGAAGGCATCGGCGCCTTCATCGAGAAGCGCACGCCGACATGGCGGGATGAGTGACTCCCGTCATTGCGAGCGAAGCGAAGCAATCCAGGATTCCTCCGCGGTGACAGTCTGGATTGCTTCGCTTCGCTCGCAATGACAACAAGAAAAGACGACAGATGAACCACGACTCCTATCCCGACAATTACATCCGCGGCATCCTCAACAGCGTGAAGTCGATCGCAATGGTCGGCGCCTCGCCGCAAAATGTGCGGCCGAGCTATTTTGCGTTCAAATATCTGGCGCAGCGCGGCTACGACATGATCCCGGTCAATCCGGGCCATGTCGGCAAGGACCTGCTCGGAAAGCCATTCGTCGCATCGCTCTCCGATATCGCCCGTCCCATCGACATGATCGACATCTTCCGCAACTCCAGCCACATCATGCCCGTGGTCGAGGAAGCCCTGACGCTCGATCCGCTGCCGAAGGTGATCTGGATGCAACTGGGGGCGCGTGACGATGCGGCGGCAGAAAAGGCCGAAGCGGCCGGCATCAAGGTGGTGATGAACCGGTGCCCAAAAATCGAATATGGCCGCTTGTCGTCCGAGATTTCCTGGATGGGTGTGAATTCGCGCACGCTGAGTTCCAAGCGCCCGCCGGCACCGACGCAGGGCATGCGGCTATCCCTCAATCGGATGAGTGTCGGCGGTGGCGAGACCGCGGCCTCGGATCGCGCCGCCAAAAACAAGACCGAGCGAAGCTGACGCAATTGCGAAGGATCGATTTCGCGCACGCGACAATGCGTAGCACGATGTGAAGCCGCAGCTTGACGGCGGGCGCTGTGACGATCAGCATGCCGCGCGATTTCAGACCACAAGAACAGGACGCCCTCAATGAGCGATCGCCTTCCGGGATTTTCAACCCTCGCCGTGCATGCCGGTGCACAGCCCGATCCCACCACCGGTGCGCGCGCGACTCCGATTTATCAAACGACGTCTTTCGTCTTCAACGACGCCGACCACGCCGCTTCGCTGTTCGGATTGCAGTCGTTCGGCAACATCTATACCCGCATCGGCAACCCGACCAATGCCGTGCTGGAAGAGCGCGTCGCCGCGCTTGAAGGCGGCACCGCCGCGCTCGCGGTTGCCTCGGGCCATGCCGCGCAGGTCGTGGTGTTGCAGCAACTGATGCAACCCGGCGACGAATTCATCGCCGCACGAAAACTCTATGGCGGTTCGATCAACCAGTTCGCGCACGCGTTCAAGAGCTTTGGCTGGAACGTGGTGTGGGCCGATCCGGATGATGTCGCAAGCTTCGAGCGCGCGGTGACGCCGCGCACCAAGGCGATCTTCATCGAGTCCATCGCCAATCCCGCCGGCAGCATCACCGACATCGAGGCGATCTCGACGGTGGCGCGCAAGGCGGGCGTGCCGCTGATCGTCGACAACACGCTGGCCTCACCCTATCTGATCCGCCCGATCGACCACGGCGCCGACATCGTCGTGCACTCGCTGACGAAATTTTTGGGCGGCCACGGCAATTCGCTCGGCGGCATCATCGTCGATGCCGGCACCTTCGATTGGTCGACGGGCGGCAAATATCCGATGCTCTCCGAGCCGCGGCCGGAATATCACGGCATCCGCCTCCAGGAGACCTTTGGCAATTTCGCCTTCGCGATCGCCTGCCGCGTACTCGGCCTGCGCGATCTCGGCCCGGCGCTATCGCCCTTCAATGCCTTCATGATCCTCACCGGTATCGAGACGCTGCCGCTGCGGATGCAGAAGCACTGCGACAACGCCAAGGCGGTGGCCGAATTCCTCGCCGGTCATCCGGCGGTGGCCGCGGTGAATTATTCGGGCCTTGCCAGCGACAAGTACAACCAGCTCGCACGCAAATATGCGCCGAAGGGCGCGGGCGCGGTGTTCACTTTCAGCCTGAAGGGCGGCTATGACGCAGGCGTCAGCCTGGTGTCGAAATTGCAGCTGTTCTCGCATCTGGCCAATGTCGGCGACACTCGCTCGCTCGTCATCCATCCCGCCTCGACCACGCACAGCCAGCTCGACGACGCCGCCAAGGTCAAATCCGGCGCCGGTCCCGACGTGGTGCGGCTCTCGATCGGCATCGAGGACAAGGAAGACCTGATCGCGGATCTGGAACAGGCGCTGGCGGCCTAGTATTCCCTGCCGTCCGGGGCACACGAAAGCTTGCCCCGGAACGCGCCCCGGTTAACAGTCATTAACCATATCTGCTGCATACATCGTCCTTGGATCGCCCTTTTGATTCGGAGCCGACGATGCTGCGCTGGATGGTGCCTGCCCTTGCGGCGATGCTGACGGTTTCAAGCGCGCTCGCCGCCGATCTGCCGGCCACGCCGAAACGGCGGGNGCCGCCACTCAGCAAGAGCCGCCAAAAGTCTATGTCGAAACCGATCCGGACGCGCTGATCTCACCGGCCTATGGCATCGGCAGCTACATTCGCAACCTGCCGGGCACGCCGCTGCTGCCGGGCTCGCATACGCTGCCGGGCAATTACGGCCGCCCCTGGGACTACGACTATCAGGGCTCGTATTACGGCGGCAAGCAGGTCGATTATTTCTGGCGACTGCCGTACTCGTGCGGCATCTACGGCTATTGCTAGCCGGCCTGACCAACCGGAACCGCGCGAGGATTCGCTTGCGCGCTTTGCCGTAGAGCCAGCCGCTCCGCCTGCATCACCGCAAGCGTCAACACCACGATCGCGACCGCCTGGTGCGAAAGCGCGAGGTCAATCGGCACCTGGTTGAGCAGCGTGAGGATGCCAAGCACCGCTTGCAGGCTTACAGCCGCGAACAGCCACAACGCACCACCGGCCGCTGAACCCGCGCGAGACCGCACCGCATCGAACGCATGCAGCGCCGCGAGCGCGAACAGCGCATAGGCCGTCATGCGGTGCTCGAACTGCACGGTCAGCACATTGTCGAACATGTTGCGCCACCACGGCGTCTCGAACCACAGCCGGTCCGCGGGCGGAATGAACGCGCCGTCGATCTGAGGCCAGGTGTTGTAAGCGCGCCCCGCGCGCAGGCCCGCAACCAGCGCGCCAAAATAGATCTGGACGAAGGTCACGACGAGAAGCAACCCGCTAGTCAACCGCAGCCGCGCGGGCGCTGCGATCTGCGGCCGGTCTGCAAGCCGCCGCACCGTCCAGACGATGCCGGCGAAGATCAGCAGCGCAAGCACCAGATGCGTCGCCAGCCGATATTGCGACACCTCGACGCGCTCGGAGAGGCCCGAAGCCACCATCCACCAGCCGACCGCGCCCTGGAGCCCGCCGAGTGCGAACAGAAACCACAGCCGCCGCTTCAATTCACCGGACAAGCCGCCGCGCCACAGGAAGAACAGGAATGGCAGCAGATAGGCGACGCCGATGAAACGGCCGAGCAGCCGGTGGCTCCATTCCCACCAGAAGATCTCCTTGAACTCGGACAGGCTCATGCCGGCGTTGAGCTCGCGATATTGCGGGATCTTCTTGTAGGCCTCGAAGGCGTCGGTCCACTGCGCCTCTGAAAGCGGCGGCATGCTGCCGGTGACCGGCTTCCATTCGACGATCGAGAGACCGGATTCCGTCAGGCGCGTTGCACCTCCGACCAGCACCATCAGCGCGATCAAAGCGGCTACGGAAATCAGCCACCAGCGCACGGCGCGATGCGGCTTGGTCAAGGCGGAATTCGTCGTCATGTCAGGGGTCGAAACCAAGGCTTGAACCGGACTGCGTGCCCCTTATAGTCCCCCGCTCCCGCAGCGCAAGTTACGCGAAAGCCGCAATATTCCGCCATGACGATCCGCACCCGCAAGTTCCTCGGCGCCATCCTGCTCCTGGTGCTGGCCACCGTCTGGGCCCTGCTCGGCATGGCGGCGGCGCAGATGCCGTGGATCGCGGAGTCCGGCTGGCGGCAAGCGATCTATTACGTGGTCGTCGGCATGGGTTGGGTGCTGCCGGCGATGCCGATCGTGAGCTGGATGCAGCGGCCCGACCGCGCCAAATCTAGTTCGTAACGGCGCCGGTCGGTTTCACCGGCGGAAACGCAATTCCGGACACCAGCACGCGCATCATGCGCAGCGAGCGTACCCGGCCGTCCCAGGAAATCCGCGGCAGCGCGCGCAGATTGGTGCGCCCCTCCGCATCCACGATGCCCGGCAGTGTCGACACCGCGCTGGCAAAGCCCGCCTCCTCCGCCATCACGACGTGGGTGCGCCGGAACGAGGCGCGATCGCCGAACGGGAACGCCAGATGCCGTATCTCGCGGCCGAAGGCCGCTTCCGCGACCGCCTTGCCCATCGTGATCTCGCGCAGCGCAGCCGTGTCCTTCATGTTGGCGAGAACGGGATAGTTCACGGTCGCATTGCCGATCGTCACCAGCGGATCGGCTGCGAGCTTCGCCAGATCCTCCCAATTCATCGACGCCTCGCGCGAGAGCGTGGCGAGATCGATCCGGTAGCGGGTGCAGAGATCGGCGATCGCGGCCGACAGCTGCGCCGGCGTCAGCGAGCGCAACCAGCCCTCGACGAACGAGAACAGCGCCTGCTTCTCGGCATTGCCTGTGACGGTGAAGCGCTGCTCCCTGTCACCCATCATCAGGCTGAGGCGGCTCTCGCGCGCAATCACCCGTTCGAGCCCGAGCCACCACGCTTCGCCGACGCCATCGGGAAAGGCGGTCGGAACGTAGACAGTGAACGGAACCGCGTGGCGCGCCAAGACCGGATAGGCAAAGCTGATGAGGTCCTTGGCAGCGCCGTCGAAGGTGAGCGCCACGAAGCGCCGTTTCTCCGGCAGCGTCACCGCGCGCCGGCAGACGTCGTCCATGCCCAAAAAATCATACTGCCAGCGCTTCAGCGCGCGAATGGTGCGATCGAGGAATTGCGGCGTGATCTCGTTTTCGCGCAACGGCTGGAACGCACCGCTCCGCCGTGGCCGCACCCGCTCGAAGCGCAGGATGGCGCCCTCGCCGCGGCTGCGCAGCAACGGCTGGCCGGTGAACCAGGCCAGTTCAAGCCGCAACCGCTCCAGCCATCTGTCGTCGGATGCCAATATCCCACCTTCGCGTAGGCCGGCGGCCTGTTCCCTCGCTTATTGTCATTACCCTTTGTTGACCTTTCTTTGCAAAGGTCGGCCACAAGCCGAAATACGCATTTTTCGATTTCTCGACAGGTTTCGCGAATGACCATGGCTACGGCGATGCAAAGCCGGACGGCAGAAGCGCCAGCGCGGTCGAAAGCGAGCCGCATTGCGCATGTCGACATCGTCGCCGATCTCGGCCTGGCCGAGCCGGTCTGGCGTGCCTTGGAAGAACCCGGCCATCTCTCCACGCCCTATCAGCGGTTCGATATGTTGAGCCCCTGGCAACGGCTGGTTGGGAGCCACGAAGGCGCCCTGCCCTTCATCGTGATTGCCCGAGATGCCGAGCAAAAGCCGCTCGCGCTGCTGCCGCTGTCGCTCCGCCAAAGTCATGGCGTGCGCACCGCCTGCTTCATGGGCGGCAAGCATACGACCTTCAACATGGGGCTGTGGAACGCGGAGTTCGCCGCGCAGGCGGCCGTCGCTGATCTCGACGCGCTGGTTGCGCCGTTGCGCGGGCATGTCGACGTGCTCTCGCTGATGCAACAGCCCAAGCGCTGGCACGACCAGCAGAACCCGTTCGCGCTGCTGCCGAGGCAGAGCGCGATCAACGGCTGCCCGCTGCTGGTGATGGAGCCCGGTGGCCCGCCGGCGTCCCGGATCAGCAATTCCTTCCGCCGCCGCCTCAAGAGCAAGGAGAAGAAGCTCCAGGCACTCGCCGGCTATCGCTATCACCTCGCCACCACCGATGCGGACGTCACCCGCCTGCTCGACTGGTTCTTCCGCATCAAGCCGGCGCGGATGGCCGAACAGAAGCTGCCGAACGTGTTTGCTGAGCCGGGCGTCGAACAGTTCATCCGCAGCGCATGCCTTTCGACGCGCGGCGAAGGCCGCGTCATCGATGTCCACGCGCTCGAATGCGACGACGAAGTCATCGCGATCTTCGCCGGCGTCGCCGACGGCCAGCGTTTCTCGATGATGTTCAACACCTACACGCTGTCGGAGCATGCGCGCTACAGCCCCGGCCTGATCCTGATGCGCAACATCATCGACCGTTACGCCGAGCGCGGCTATCGCTCGCTCGACCTCGGCATCGGCTCGGACGAGTACAAGCGGATGTTCTGCAAGGATGACGAGGACATTTTTGACAGCTTCGTACCCCTGACCCCGCGCGGCAAGCTCGCGGCGATGGCGATGTCCTCGCTCAACCACGGCAAGCGGCTGGTGAAGCAGAACCAGATGCTGTTCGACCTGGCACGAAGGCTGCGCCAGGCGTTCGGGTAGATCAGCCTACGCCGCCACCACGCGCGGTGCGGGCTCGCCGGCATCCGATGGCTGCACCGGCCTGCTGAGCATCGTCACCTCGCTGAAACCAACCGCTCTCAGCTGCTCGCACATCAGCGCGCGCGCATCCGGCTCCATCGACGCATCGGGCACCACGACGGCACGGGCATTCGCCGTCAGCAGTTCCGCCGGCAGATCGGAGGCACTACCGGCATCGATCAGCACGTGGTCGTAGGCGCGAAGCAGCGCGTCGATCGCGAGCGTAACCCGCGGCGACTGAAGCAGACTGCGGTCGAAGCCTGGACGGCCCGCCGCAACCAGTTGCAGCCGCGAGAGCCTGTCCTTGGTGATCACTTGCGCAAACGAAGCCTCGCCCTGCATCAGCTCGGCCAGGCCGGGAGCCATCGGATCGGCGGACACTGCGGCAATCGTCGGCGAAGATCCGGCGAGATCGACCACGACGACGCGGGCATCGCGCGCCAGATGGCGGGCGAGCGTCAGCGTCGACAGCGTGATGGCATCGCCCGATGCGGTGCCGAGCACCGTGATCTTCTTTGCCGCAGCACCCGCGGCGCGCAGGTTCTCGGCCAATTGCCCGATCTCCGCGAATTCGCTGACAACGGCATCGGCCGTCATCTCCGGCTGTAGCGGGGCGTGCTCGGCGACCACGGGATCGACGACGGGTTCATGACGAACCACTGCCGCCGCAGGAATCAGCGCGGCAACGGCGCGCGGCGCGGTCTGGCGCAGGAGTTCGCCGGTGACGACGAGACCGGACGAGAGCAGCAGCGTCGCCAGCGTCGCGATCAGCACAATCGGCAGCTTCTTCGGATAGGCCGGCGTGTTCGAGACGATAGCGCGCGAAATGATGCGGCCTTCCGTCGGCGCGGTATCGATGCTCTCCCGGGTGCTGGCCTCGCGGTACTTCCCAAGATACGTCTCAAGCAGGTCGCGCTGCGCCTTGGCCTCGCGCTCGAGCGCGCGGAGCTGGACGTCCTGACCGTTGGTCGAGGTCGCCTGCTTCTTGAGCTGATCGAGGCTCGTGGTCAGATTATCGACCCGGCCGCCGGCGATCCGCGCGTCGCTCTCGAGCGAGCGCGAAATCTTGGCCGCCTCGTCGCGAATTTGGTTGTCGAGATCGCCGAGCTGCGCCTTCAGCTCCTTGATCCGCGGGTGATTGCCAAGCAGCGTGGACGATTGTTCGGCGAGCTGCGCCCGCAGCGTCACGCGCTGCTCCGACAGCCGCCGCATCAATTCGGAGTTCACGACCTCGGACGCCTCGATCGGCTTGCCGCTCTGGAGCATCTCCTTGATCAGCCGCGCCCTGGATTCCGCGTCCGCCTTCATCGAGCGCGCGTTGTTGAGCTGGGTATTGACCTCACCCATCTGCTGGTTCGACAGGGTGGTGTTGTTGGTGCCGACGAAGAGAGACGATTTGGAACGGAAATCCTCGACCTTGGCCTCGGCGTCAGACACCTTCTTGCGCAGACTCTCGATTTCGCCCGAAAGCCACTGGCTGGCGTTGCGCGCCTGGTCCTGGCGTGCGTTCTGCTGGAGCACGAGATAGCCGTCGGCAATCGAATTGGCGACCTGCACGGCAAGCTCGGGATCGGCCGACTGGAATTCGACCACGATCACGCGCGACTTGTCGACGGCATAGGCCTGGAGGCGATCGTAATAGGCGTCGAGCACGCGCTCTTCCGGCGTCATCGAGAACGGATCGCGGCCGATGCCGACCAGTGCCGCAAGCGATTTCAGCGGCGAGACGCCTTGCAGCACCGGATCGAATTCCGGCCGCTCCGCAAGCTTGTTCTTCCTGATGATCTCGCGCGCGAGATCACGCGACAGCACGAGCTGGACCTGGCTCGTCACGGCCTCGGGGTCGAGCGCCTGTCGCTCCTCGGTGCTGCGGTCACTGCTCGGCCGCAGGAATACGTTTTCGCGGCCGTCGATCAGGATGCGCGATTCGGATTTGTAGCGCGGCGTGATGAGATTGACGATGGCGACGGACGCAACGAGGGCTAGCACGGTCGGCACGATGATCCAGCGGCGCTTGCGCGCGAGCGCGCCGCCGAGCGCGTGCAGGTCGATGTCACCGGATTCGGCAGGCGCCTGCTTCACGGCAACGGGCGCCGGTTTGGCTTCAACCTTGGGCTTGATCTCAGGCCTGGCTTCGGCTTTAGGCTTCGACACAGCCCGCTCGACGACCGCCTTATCCTTGCCGGCACGCCAGAACGCTAAACGCATCGAACACTCCCGCAGGGCAACGCCACTGATCTACCTCAACCGGGGCGATTACACTCCATTAAGGTTGCCGCTGGGTTAATCGCGGCATCCCGCGACCGGCGCATGCGCGCTCGTCATCGTTTGTTAACCACGAGGGCTCTTAATCTATCTCGATATTTCGAGAACTTTGTTCGGCATTCGCCGTCGAGCGCTGGTTTTAATCATGCCCCCCTCTCCCGACCAGCCGCTTCGCATCCTCCACGCCGTTCGCGCTCCGGTCGGCGGCATCATTCGTCATATCCTTGACCTCGCCAACGGCCAGGTCGATCGCGGCCATCATGTCGGAATTCTCGCTGACAGCCTCACCGGCGGCGAGCGCGCCGACAAGGCGCTGGCTGAGCTCGCGCCAAGGCTGAAGCTCGGCGTGCATCGGATCGCGATCCGCCGCGAACCATCACCGGAAGACTTTATGGTGTGGCTTCGGATGCGGCGCCTGATCGGCAAGCTCAAGCCCGACGTCATGCACGGCCACGGCGCCAAGGCCGGCGCCTTCGTCCGCATGCGGCGGCGCGCCGACGACACCATCCGCATCTACACCCCGCATGGCGGCTCGCTGCACTACCCGCTCAACACCCTGAAGGGCGAGTTTTACGCGCGGCTCGAGCGGACGCTGATGGATGCGACCGACTTGTTCCTGTTCGAGAGCGCCTTTGCCCGCGACACCTATCAGCGCATCGTCGGCACGCCCAAGGGCGTGGTGCATTGCGTCTTCAACGGCGTAACGCCCGAAGAATTCGAACCCGTCATCATCGCCGATGATGCCACCGACCTCGCCTATGTCGGCGAGTTCCGGCACATCAAGGGCGCCGACCTGCTGGTCGATGCGGTAGCGCGACTGCACGCGGGCGGCAAGAAGGTCACGCTGACGCTCGGCGGCGATGGCGAAGAGACCGCCGCGCTGAAGGCGCAAGTGGAGAAGCTCGGCCTTGGCGGCGCGATCCGCTTCATCGGCCACGTCAAGGCACGCTACGGCTTTTCCAAGGGGCGGCTCCTGGTCGTGCCCTCGCGCGGCGATTCCATGCCTTATGTCGTGATCGAGGCGGGTGCGGCCGGCATCCCCATGATCGCGGCGCGCGTCGGCGGCATCCCCGAGATCTTTGGCAGCGAGAGCCCGGCGCTGTTCGCAGCGAGCAACGCCGAGGCCATGGCCGAGGCGATCGCAGCCGCGCTCGAAAACCCGCAAGGAACAGCGCAGCGTGCGGCATCGCTCCGCGAGCGGATATCGGCGCACTTCTCCCAGCAGGCCATGGTCGACGGCGTGCTCGCGGGTTACCGCGCCGCATTTGCAAATCATTAACCATCCTTAAGGCCGCTTTAGAGAATCTTCCGATTTGTCCGTTATCCGATGAGCCTGGGGGATGCCCGCCCGGGACGTACAGCCGTGGCCCTGGGCTGTTGGAATGGACGTGGACGCCCGTGGAACCGCTCAACGCACGCTCGATGCTCGATGCCGCGACCAGCGCCGCGGCCAAGCCGGCTGAAACAGCCTTCGTCGAACGCCGCCGCCGGCTGACGCCGGCTGCGCTCGATGTCGTCAACCAGAAGGTCGCCCGTGCCTATTCGCCGATCGTGATCACCGGCGTCGTGCGCGCTGCCGACTTCGTGCTGCTGAGCCTCGTCGGCATCGCCCTGTTTGTCGGCTATGTCATGCCGCTGTCCGGCTTCAGCTGGGTTTATCCGGCGGAGGTCATCGCCGTCGCGGTCGCCGCCGTGGTCTGCTTTCAGGCCGCCGACATCTACCAGGTTCAGCTGTTCCGCGGGCAGCTTCGGCAGATGACGCGGATGATCTCGTCCTGGTCGTTCGTCTTCCTGCTGTTCATCGGCATTTCTTTCTTCGCAAAGTTCGGCAGCGATATCTCGCGGCTGTGGCTTGCCGCGTTCTATTTCCTTGGCCTCGCGGCGCTGGTCGCCGAGCGCCTTATCCTCCGCTCGCTCGTGCGCAACTGGGCGCGCCAGGGCCGGCTCGACCGCCGCACCATCATCGTCGGCTCCGACCTCAACGGCGAGAAGCTGGTCGAGGCGCTCAACGCGCAGGAGGATTCCGACATCCACGTGCTCGGCGTGTTCGACGACCGCAACGACAGTCGCGCGCTCGACACCTGCGCCGGCGCGCGCAAGCTCGGCAAGGTCGACGACATCGTCGAATTCGCCCGCCGCACCCGCGTCGATCTCGTGCTGTTCGCTTTGCCGATCTCGGCGGAGACGCGCATCCTGGAGATGCTGAAGAAGCTCTGGGTGCTACCGGTCGACATCCGCCTCTCCGCGCACACCAACAAGCTGCGCTTCCGTCCCCGCTCCTATTCCTATCTCGGCGAGGTGCCGACGCTCGACGTGTTCGAGGCGCCGATCACCGACTGGGATCTGGTGATGAAATGGCTGTTCGACCGCATCGTCGGTGGCCTCGCGCTGCTCGCCGCGCTTCCGGTGATGGCACTGGTGGCATTGGCAGTGAGGCTCGACAGTCCCGGTCCCGTGCTGTTCCGGCAGAAGCGGTTCGGTTTCAACAATGAGCGCATCGACGTCTACAAGTTCCGCTCGATGTACCACCACCAGGCCGACCCGACCGCGTCGAAGGTCGTGACCAAGAACGATCCGCGCGTCACCCGCGTCGGCCGCTTCATCCGCAAGACCAGCCTCGACGAGCTGCCGCAGCTCTTCAACGTGCTGTTCTCCAGCAATCTCTCCCTGGTCGGCCCGCGCCCGCACGCCGTGCAGGGCAAGCTCCAGAGCCGGCTGTTCGACGAGGCCGTCGACGGCTATTTCGCCCGCCACCGCGTCAAACCCGGCATCACCGGCTGGGCCCAGATCAATGGCTGGCGCGGCGAAATCGACAATGAAGAGAAGATCCAGAAGCGCGTCGAGTTCGACCTCTATTACATCGAGAACTGGTCGGTGCTGTTCGACCTCTACATTCTCCTGAAGACGCCGATCTCGCTGCTGACCAAGAACGAGAACGCGTATTGAGTTGATTTTCTCCGTCATGCCCCGGCTTGACCGGGGCATCCAGTACGCCGCAG